>JACAEF010000021.1 GCA_013388985.1 Rhodocyclaceae bacterium | reverse complement strand
GGCGTTGAAGAAAGCGGGCGGACGCCTCGCACTGGAAGGGATGGATTAGCATGCTGGTCGAGCAGGCGGCCGAATCGTTCTTCCTCTGGCGCGGCGTGCGGCCGGCGACGGCGCCGGTGCTGGCGATGCTCGCGGGCGGCTGAGAAGCATGCGTTTGCCGAATGCCAATCGGGCACGAATCGAAATCGCGAAACTCACCGGGTATGTGCTGAATCTCCACCATCCCGAGGGCAGACACAAGGCGCGGGTGTTTCGCGCTGCCTTGGGTATCGATGCCCGCGACGCAGCGTGGTTGGCCGATGCGCTGGTCGCAGCGGTTGGAGATGCGGATGCCGTGCTGCAGGCCGAAACGAAATGGGGCACAATCTGGCGTGCAGAGATGGATATCGTCCGTGGACGACGTTGCGCGAAAGTGAGAACGGTTTGGCTGTGCCGGGCGGAGGAAACCAGGCTCGTGACCTGTTTCGTGATTGGAGAATGCGATGAAGCTGCATGACGTGGTGGCCACGCTGGAAGATCTGCCGGAATTGCATTTGGCCAAAGGGCAGGTGGGCACCATCGTGGAAGAGCTCGATGCCGAGCACGTGCTCGTCGAGTTCGCGGATATCGATGGCGTGGCCTACGCGGTCGAACCATTACCCTGTCGAAAGCTGATCCAGTTGCATCACCGGATGGCGTTGGCTGCGTGATGTCCAACCCTCGGTAGAATCCGCCCTTTCCTGATTCGGAGGGGCAGCCATGCAGATCAAGGACAGCGTTTTCATCGTCACCGGCGGGGCTTCGGGGCTGGGCGCGGGCGCATCGCGCCTGCTGGCGGAGCAGGGGGCGAAGGTGGTGATCGCCGATCTCAACCGTGCGGCGGGAGAGGCGCTGGCGGCCGGGCTGGGCGCGCGCTTCATCGAAACCAATGTGGCCGACGAGGCAAGCGCCCAGGCGTGCGTCGCAGCGGCGCTGGAAGCCTTCGGCGCGGTGCATGGGCTGGTGGGCTGCGCCGGCATCGTGATGGGCGAGAAGACGGTCGGCAAGGACGGTGCGCACCGGCTGGAGACCTTCCGGCGCGTGATCGAGGTGAATCTCGTCGGCGCCTTCAACATGATCCGTCTGGCGGCCGAGGCGATGGGCCAAAACGCGCCGAACGCCGAGGGCGAGCGCGGCGTGATCGTCAATACCGCCTCGGTGGCGGCGTTCGACGGCCAGATCGGCCAGGCGGCGTATGCGGCTTCGAAAGGCGGCATCGTCGGCATGACGCTGCCGATCGCGCGCGACCTGGCGCGCATGGGCATCCGCGTGATGACGATCGCGCCGGGGATCATGGAAACGCCGATGATGGCGGGGATGAGCGAGGAAGTGCGCGACGCGCTCGGCAAGATGGTGCCCTTCCCGCCGCGTCTGGGCCGGCCCGAAGAGTTCGCCTCGCTGGTGGCCGAGATCGTCCGGAATCCTTATCTGAACGGCGAGACGATCCGGCTCGACGGCGCCATCCGCATGCAGCCGAAGTAACGATCATGGTTGAGAAACCACCCCAGAAGATGAAACGGGCGGGCCGATCGGCTCATGGGTCGCGGGCGGGGCAGCCGTTCGGTTCGGGTGCGGGCCGCCCACAACTCGCTGCGCTCGGACAAGTGGGCGGCTTTCCCGCACCCTTCGCCTACGGCTGCCGACACCCGCTCCCAAATCGCCCGCTGGCCCGCCCATTTCCTCCTTCCTCCGCCGTTGTTTCACGATAAAACGTGACGGAAAACTGCTACCACTGCGGCCTGCCGGTGCCGCCAGGGGTCGATTTCAGCGTCGAGATCGACGGCCAGCCGCGCGCGATGTGCTGCGCCGGCTGCCAGGCCGTGGCGCAGGCGATCGTCGCCAACGGCCTGACCGATTATTACAAGCACCGCGACGCGCTGCCGGAATCCCCGCGCGAGGCGCTGCCCGCCGCCTTGCAGGAGCTGGGGCTCTTCGACCACCCCGAGGTGCAGAAGAATTTCGTGCGCCCGATCGGTGAGCACGAGCGCGAGGCGGCGCTGATCCTCGAAGGCATTACCTGCGCGGCCTGCGTCTGGCTCAACGAGGCGCATCTGGCGAGGCAGCCGGGGGTGACCGCCGTCGACATCAACTACGCGACGCGCCGCGCGCGGGTGCGCTGGGACGAGCGGGTGACGAAGCTCTCCACCCTGCTCGAGGCGATCCAGGCGATCGGCTACCGCGCCCATCCTTACGACGCGACGAAGTCCGAGCAGCTCGCCCAGAAGGAGCGGCGCACCGCGCAGTGGCGGCTGTTCGTCGCCGGCTTCGGCATGATGCAGGTGATGATGTATGCAGTGCCGGTGTATCTGGCTGAAGGCGACATGACGGCGGACATCGAGCAGCTGATGCGCTGGGCGAGCCTCTTGCTCACATTGCCGGTGATGGTCTATTCGGCGGCGCCGTTCTTCGCCAGCGCCTGGCGCGATCTCAAATTCCGCCGCGTCGGCATGGACGTGCCGGTGGCGCTCGGCGTCGGCAGCGCCTTCCTCGCCAGCGTCTGGGCGACGCTGACGGGCGCCGGCGAGGTGTATTTCGATTCGGTGACGATGTTCGTCTTCTTCCTGCTCACCGGGCGCTATCTGGAAATGATGGCGCGGCAGAAGGCGACGCGCGGCGTCGAGGCGATGGCGCGGGCGATTCCGGCCTTCGCCGAACGGCTGCCGCATTGGCCCGACCCGGACGCCGAGCGCGTCGCGGTGGCGCATCTGGCCGCCGGCGATGTGGTGCGCGTCAAACCCGGCGAGACGATCCCCGGCGACGGCGTGGTGGTCGAAGGCGAGAGCAGCTGCGACGAGTCGCTGCTCACCGGCGAGAGCCGGCCGGTGGGCAAGCAGATCGGCGCTGCCGTCACGGGCGGCAGCGTGAATGTCGGCAGCCCCTTGACGATCCGCCTCCAACGGGTCGGCGAGGCCACGCGGCTCGCTTCGATCCGCCGCCTGATGGAGCAGGCCGCGGCCGAGAAGCCGACGCTGGTGCAAAGCGCCGACCGCATCGCGCAGTATTTCGTCTGGGTTCTGCTGGCGCTGGCGCTGGCGACCGGGATTTACTGGCTGAAAGCCGATGCCGCCCGGGCGCTGTGGATCTGCGTGGCGGTGCTGGTGGTCAGCTGCCCCTGCGCGCTCTCGCTCGCCACGCCCGCGGCGCTGACGGTGGCCACCGGGGCGCTGGCGAAAGGCGGCGTGCTGGTGACGCGCGGCCATGCGATCGAGACGCTGGCGCGCGCCGATCACTGGATCTTCGACAAGACCGGCACGCTGACGCTCGGCCGGCCGACGGTGGTCGCGCAGCACGTGGCCGAGGTATGGGAGGAGGCGGAGGTGTTCGCGCAGGTGCGGGCGCTGGAGCAGGCGTCGGAGCATCCGCTGGCCAAGGCGTTATGCGAGAAAGTCGGCGCTGGCGGGACGGCACCTTTGCGGCAACTGCGCGCCGTGACTGGTAAGGGGATCGAGGCGCGCGAGGCCGGCGGACGGGCGTTGCGGATCGGCGTGCCGGCTTTCGTCGCGCAATTGCACGGCCGGCCGCTGCCGGACGAGATGGCCGAGTGGCTCTCGGCGGGCGACACGGTCGTCGCCCTGGGGGGCGAAGAAGGCTGGCGGGCGTGGTTTCGCATCAGCGACGGCTTGCGGCCCGGCGCGCGCGAGGCACTGGAGCGGTTGCGCGCGCTGGGTGCCAAGCTGACGATCCTTTCTGGGGATGCGCCCGAGACGGTGGCGGCGGTGGCGCAATCGCTGGGTGTTGCAGACAGTCGGGGCGGCATGACGCCGGAAGCGAAGCATGCCGCGGTGCGCGGAATCCAGGCCGGCGGCGCCACCGTGGCGATGGTCGGCGATGGCGTCAATGACGCGCCGGTGCTGGCACAGGCGCATGTGTCCGTGGCGATGGGCGGCGGCACCGATCTGGCGCGCAGCCAGGCCGACGTGGTGCTGCTCTCCGACGATCTGCGTCATCTGGCGGCAGGTGTTGCATTGGCGCGACAGGCCCTGCGGATCATCCGCCAGAACCTGCTGTGGGCCTTTGCCTATAATCTCATCGCGATCCCGCTGGCGATGACCGGATGGGTGACGCCGTGGATGGCCGGCATCGGCATGTCGGCGAGC
>JACAEF010000147.1 GCA_013388985.1 Rhodocyclaceae bacterium | reverse complement strand
GCGGTAGCGTGCCCGCAAATCGCCGGCGCGGCTTACGGCGCGGTCGGTTGCGCGGTGTGGTCGCGTCAACCTGGCGGTTCAGAGTACATGAGCTCTCAGCAGTCAACGTCTCGCTCGCCAGTCAGAGGCGTGACTCCACGATCGCTCGCAAGCTTGTCGAAGCCCTCCGGTGGGGCGATGCGTGCGAATATGCCAGCCGTGTATCGGCAATGGTTCATGATCAGCCAAACGGAACCGAAGGTGTTCGGTATCGGATCCTTTGCTTTTCATCACCGCCAGAATGCGGGCCTTAATCCGGGAGGCGCGAGTCCGCGGGTTGCTGGGCCGCTGGCCCACCGCAGGGCTTGCGCTTTCGCGATCATCGGTCCGGTGCCCGGGCTACCACACGGGTGGCGCCTCGACCGTCACGACGAGCTCGCACCGACGGATCATTGCCCCACGACTATAGGTCTGCAAGGCCATTGGCAGAGGCACGACCTCACCCATCCGAATTCGACAAAACCACAAGGACCCGAAGTGACCACTTTTTTCATTTCCCGCCACCCTGGCGCTTCCGAGTGGGCAGCCAGCCAGGGGCTTACCATCGACCAGCCGCTCGAACATCTGGACGCGAATCTCGTGTCGCGGGGCGACGTAGTGATCGGGACTTTACCCGTGCATTTGGTCGCCGAGGTCAATGCACGCGGTGCGCGTTATTTCCACCTCACGCTCGATCTACCTCCCGAACTGCGGGGCAAAGAGCTCAGCGCTGCGGAGCTAACCGCTGCGGGGGCAAAGTTGGAAGAGTATTCCGCGGAGCGCAAATCATGACGGTACAAATCAGCTTTCTGGGTAAAGCCCGACAGGATCCAAAGACAGGCTACCGCCCAACCCGATACGTTTTCGACAGCGGGGCCGAGATCGAGACCGCCTTTTTCGGCCCTGCGCTTGCGCAGGTCACACGACCGAGTTTGCTTTACATCCTCGGCACCGCTGGCAGCATGTGGGACGTACTGCTGGAATCCCAAGGTGGGGAGTTGGCCAGCGATGAAGCGCGCCTGGGGTTGTGGGAGCGTGCAGCCGCCGGCACGGTGGACAATGACCTGCTTGAGCAGTTCGAGCCGGTCATCGGCGAGCGGCTCGGCGTGCAATGCCGCCTGCGGGTGATTTCGTATGCCGACACCCTGGACGCGCAAACTGAACTGGTCTCGCAGCTCGCCGGCTGGCTGGAACCTGGCCAGCAGGTCACGCTGGACGTCACCCACGGCCTGCGGCACCTGCCGATGCTGATGTTGGCCGCCGCGCACTATTTGGAGCGGTTGCGCGGCGTCAAGGTCGAGGAGATTTACTACGGCGCGATGGAGATGTCTGCCGGCGGAAAGACACCCGTGCTCAAGCTGTCGGGGCTGCTGCGGCTGCTCGACTGGGTGCAGGCAATCAGCGCATTCGAACGCGATGGCGACTATGCGCGATTGACCCCCCTGCTCAAAGCCGACGGCATGCCGGAGGAAACCGTCGCGCGACTGGAAGATGCGGCGTTTTATGAACAGACCACCCGTCCCGGCCAAGCGCGCGGCAAGATCCGCGAATTTCTCAAATCCACGCCCGAGCTCGAGGGCACGAGCGGTCTGTTTTTTGGCG
>JACAEF010000144.1 GCA_013388985.1 Rhodocyclaceae bacterium | reverse complement strand
GCTGCCTGCAGCCGCATGCGCCGTGTCGGGCTGCAGTCCGTCCCAATCGGTTCCCACCTCGTCACGCCATGGCTGGAATTGCTCCAGCGCGGCGAGGATGGCAATCAGCACCACCGCGACAAGGAGCGCCAGCGCCCATAACGACACCCCGATGATTTGATCGAACGTCGGCTTCCCCGGGCCGCCGGTGAGCAGCAGATGGCCCCCGCGGGCCACGTAGTCCAGCACGGGACGCCGAGCCTCCAGCGGCACCGTCTGGCACTCCGGGATCGCCAGCAAGTCCACGGCATCCCACGGGACGTCTCCGGGGTTGCAGAGCTCGGCGGCTGAGAGCGCCCGCCCCTCCAGGCCTGCGCGCCGGATGCCCCGGGCGATGACATCGGCGACCCGTGGGTACGTCCCGGGGAGGCTGTCGGCCAGCACGATCGCGATGGGCTCACGCCCTGGCGGCAGCGGTGGCCTTGAGCCTGCGAAGCGGAGGACCTCCCCCTCCAGGTCACTCACCTCGGCCCGCATCTCGATGGTCTCCACGCCCGGCCACCCCTTCCGGACCGCCTGAACACCCTCGGCAAGCTCGTAGCTCCGGCGGTAGCGAACTGCCCCGCCCTCGGCGATGGTCCCCTCGACGCGGTCCGCCGACAGACGCAGCTCAAGCTGGTAGGGACGGTCATAGGCCCACTGGAGCTCGCCCTCGGTGGCGCCCTCGAGGCGAGTGGTCGGCTCGTTCTGCGCCTGCCAGACGGAGCCGAGCATCTCGACCAGCTCCGCATAGCGGCGATCCGGATCATCCGGGGCCTGGACCAGAGCCAGGCGCCAGTAGTCGCCGTCATCGAAGTAGACCATGAGACCGGCGACCGACCAGGTCCGGGCGGTGGTTTGGTGGGGCGTGATGGTCGCCCGCACCGTCACGGCGATGCCCGGTGATGGCACCTCGAGCCGCAAGTCCCCCCGACCCGGGCCGCTGTGGAGGGTGGCCCCGGCGCCCTCCCACTGACCGCGAATGCGCTCCCATTCGGCTCCAGCGGCCCACGACAACTGGCTTGCCAACAGCATGGCGCACAGGCATAATGAAGCCCTGTCAGACATCGGCGTCCCCCGTCGCAGATGGAGTCCGAGTGGCAGTCTGGGCGCCCGGGAGC
>JACAEF010000085.1 GCA_013388985.1 Rhodocyclaceae bacterium | reverse complement strand
CTCTCCAAGGCAGTCTGCGCTGAAAAAGGCTGGGAACTGGTTCAAACCCGTTTTTATACGGGTGTCCCGGACGCACAGGACAATGCCTTGTGGAATTCCTTTTGGGCGGCCAAGCTCCTATGGATGGCCCGGCAGGGGATTCACACTTACTCCCGTCCCCTCAGATATAGGAACAAGAGGATCACACTTCCGGATGGAACGGAACACACATTTCTGACTGGGGAAGAGAAGGGTATAGATGTCCGTATAGCCATAGACGTGATCCGTATGGCACACAGGAAGCAATACGATGTGGCCCTCATCTTCAGCCAGGACCAGGACCTTTCGGAGGTGGCCAGGGAGATTCGGGTCATCTCTAGCGAGCAAGACCGATGGATCAAGGTGGCCTGCGCCTTTCCGCAGAGCCCAACCAGCGTAAACAGGCGGGGCATCGATGGAACCGATTGGATTCCCATAGATCGTAGCCTTTACCAGAAGTGCCTGGACCCAAGGGATTATCGCCCGAAGGCAAGGTGAGTGGTCGCTCCCGGCAGGGGCTATAGGGCCCTCAGGGCCTTGCGGTTCCTGGTGGGGCGGTGAGATGAAATAGCTTGACAGGTGGTCTGGAATAGGCGAGATTCCAAGGGGAACCTTGCGTGTTCCATACTTGACGGCAGGTGGGCTCAGAGCCGAGCGCTGCCGGTGGCAGCGCGTTTGGAGCTGGCAACCGGACATCGAGGTTAGGACCCCATGTTCGAGGATTGCTACGTAGCCCAGGCGATTCTCACCTCGGTCATTCCCAGAAGGACCGATATCAGGCGCTATGTACTGCAGTTTGAGGAGCGCCTTCAAGAGAGGTTCTTGCCCCCCCACCTCTTACCCTTCCCAGATGAACTCGAGCCAGAGGTGCCCCGAATACTGTTCGGAACAAAAGACGGTGCAGGCCAGCTCATGATGTCACAGGTAAGCTTGTCTGTCCAGAACCACTACCCCCGGGAACAGGGGAGGCAACTCGCACATGTCGAAGGGGACTTGAGGGAGTCACTGCCAGTGATCTTTGAGCTACTCGAGCTCATACCCGAGGTGCGTCCTAAGTTTGTGGGGATCAGTCTGGTGCTGAACCTTCCCTCTCGAGGAGATGAGCAGGAGCTGCTAGAGTTTTTGTGCAATCGTTTAGGGGCTGCGGTGGAAAGACAAGGCCTGCACGACATGGAGCTCAAGACCGTGAGGGTTTTGGAGGGATCGTTTTTCGCCAACATCCTCATACGCAACTTCCGGGCCTTCAAGATGGAATTTAGTCCTCAAGGGGTCGTTCCGATGCCCAGGGAAGAGGCCATTGAAAAGGGACTTCAGGTGGTGCTGGATTGCAATGACCGCTATTCTTTCAACGAGCGCAGGGGATATGAATCCAGCGAGGAGATGGGGATAAAGGTGCTCGATCTGGCGATTCACCAGGCGCAGGAGGCCGTGAAATGGTTGAGGCTTCAGCCGTAGAAAGCTGTTCCGATACTCTGCCCTTTGTTCGAGAGCATGCACTTTGGCTGGACAGGATCGCATGGCTCCCAGGGTTTCGCGGATCCGAGACCGTGGTCTGGAAAGGACCAGCGGGAGTCATCTCCAGCTCGGAGAGCATTCCCATGCCTTTGGCGCACTTATTGCCGGTCCCCGAGCTGTCAGGTAGGCGCGAGGCCAGAATTCGTGCTTTGCGAGGGAAGTACTCGTTCATCCCCACCAGCAGTGAAGACTACGCACGATCGAAGCTCGCCGAGCGGGTGTGAGTCATATGCCAGTGGTCCTGGATGCATGCGCGCTCATCGCGTTTCTTCACGGCGAACAAGGCTCCGATGTCATCGAGTCCTATTTCCTGGATGAGTCCCTCACCTGTTTGGCGCACGCCGTGAACATATCAGAGGTCTATTACATATTTGCCAGGGATGGGGGCGAGGTAGTGGCCAGCCAGGCTATGGAGGATCTTCGATCAACCGGGCTGGTGGTCCGTGAAGAGATGGACGATGCATTGCTCCGAAGCGTGGCCTTTCTGAAGGCCAAACTGATGCGAGGGGGCTCGCAGATATCGCTGGCCGATTGTTACGCAGCAGCCCTGGCCCAGAGGGTGGGAGCCACGGTTGTGACCTCGGATCACCGGGAGTTTGGGCCAGTCGCTGACCAGGGATTTTGCCGGGTAGATTTTTTCAGATAAGCAGGAGCCTTTCCCAGATGGAGAAGCGGAAAGATGGGGCAAGATGATTCAGGCGCACCGGAGAGCAGTACGAGACTCACTCTGAAGCGTCCACGTCTTCTCATCGAGGAGTGGCTTCCGGCCGCGGCCATCGGGGTGGAGTGCATGCGGGAGAGGAGCACCGGATTAAATCCGCCCAATGCCCGCCTCCACGTCTGGTGGGCCCGACGGCCCCTTGTCGTCTCCAGGGCCGCGGTGCTTGGATCCCTCTTGCCCGCGGATTTCCCTAGGGACGTGTTTGAGAGGTTGTTGGGGTTTTGGGGAAGTGCCCAACAGATCACCCAAGCTCAACAAATGCTAAACTGGGCCCAGAATTGGGGAAGAAGAATTGCCAATCCTCACGGGGAGAGAGCTTTCAAGCGACGCCTCCGGTCCGAAGATGTGGCCAGCGCACGTTCCGCTGCTGTGAATTTCTGGGGTTCGAGAATTGCAGTGATGGACCCCATGGCTGGAGGTGGATCCATTCCTCTCGAGTCGGCGCGCCTAGGATTCCATACCATCTCCAACGAATACAACCCTGTTGGATGTTGTATTCTCGAGGCTACGGTCCATTATCCACACCGGTACGGAGTGCAGCTTGCGCCAAAGGCGCGTCATTGGGGGGCTGAGCTGAGAAGGCGTTTCAATGGCGCCCTGCAACGCTTTTATCCAAAGACGGGCTACCTGCCGCCGCATTGCTTTATCTTCGCCCGCACGGTTCCTTGCCCTGACACTCAATATCACACGCCCCTTGTGCCGGACTGGCATTTGCTGAAGCCCAAGAAAGGCAGACCCGTGGTGGCCGAACCCTTGGTGAACAGGGCCAGGGGCACCTGGACGGTCCAGATCCGGGAGGTGGGCAACATGGCCGGGCAGTTGAGGGAGCCCCCACGGCCCACATACTCGGGCGGCAAGGGGATATCCCTGTTCACCGGGAACCAGATCCCTGCCGACTACATCAAGGCCAAGGCCCAGGCAGG
>JACAEF010000086.1 GCA_013388985.1 Rhodocyclaceae bacterium | reverse complement strand
AGGAGCTTGGCCGCCCAAAAGGAATTCCACAAGGCATTGTCCTGTGCGTCCGGGACACCCGTATAAAAACGGGTTTGAACCAGTTCCCAGCCTTTTTCAGCGCAGACTGCCTTGGAGAGGGCCGAGGCGTCGTAGTTGGGGTAGCTGTATCCAAAGGCCTCGCGGGCGGCAAAGTAAAGATTCTGGCCGTCCACGAAGGATACGGCGCGCTTGACGGAAGGCTCAACCCGCATGGCAAAGCCCTAAAAAAATAACCCCGTCCGGGCCTTTCGGCATGTCGAACGGGGAGCAACTGCATACATATATTTGCCCATCCCTTCCCCCTTGTCAAGAATTTTCTACCTCACAGCCTCCACCAGGATCCGCAGGGCTCTCACCGCCCGCTCGCCGTTGGCACGGGTCATGAGCCCCAGCCACCAGGCCGCCTCAGTGCCGTCGGCATGCTGGAGGTTCGCGGCCGCCCGGTGAAGGCGGCTCGCGTCCCTCAGGCCGGAGGACACCAGCGCATAGCAGCCAACTCGCGCCCCCCAGTCCGGATCCAGTGGGTGAAAAGGCCCGGTCGTGAGCTTCGCCTTGGGGCCCTCGGTCGCCCTGAGGGCGGCCCTCAGGAGGGCCGCTCCGGCAGTGAAGGCAAGTGGGGATATGCAGGCCAGGCGAGAGAGCCTCTCTTTGCCGTTTTCAGCCAATTGCCTCCGGTAAACGATGCCAGCGTCACCTGATCTTCGTCTGACCACCCGAAGGGCGAAAGATGCCCGCCTGACCTTCATTGTGTACCTCCAGAGGGCTCTCCGAACACAGCCTGGGGCTTGACTCCTTCCGGGGCCTGTTCCGCAAGCCCGGAGAGCATGCTCTCCAGGCCCTGGCGGCCGGAAGCACCGAAAGAGAGGGCAAGTTCCGCCTCGTAGTCAGCCCCCTCCTCCATGGCATTGAAAAGGGTCTGGCTCATGACTAGGGGCCCAATCGGATGGGTAGGCTTGAGATCGTTTGCCTGGAAATTCACACGGCCTCCCCCTTTCAGATTGCCTCCTACTGTGACAGAAAGGGCTATCTTC
This sequence comes from Rhodocyclaceae bacterium, assembly GCA_013388985.1. GTDB lineage: Bacteria > Pseudomonadota > Gammaproteobacteria > Burkholderiales > Rhodocyclaceae > Sulfuricystis. Next base: position 3,234 of record JACAEF010000086.1, on the reverse strand, counting down.
TCCGCACCCAAAGGTTGGGCCAGACCGGAGAGGACTGCGGCCTCAGCCGGGGTGCCAGCAGTGAGCTTGAGCTCCAGGAGGGGCCGCGTCCTGGCATACTCCAGGACCCTCTCCCAGGTCGTGGCCGTTACCTTGGGAGGCAGAGTGGGTGAAGGGGGGAAGAACCCCTTCCCCTTTTGTTCCTCTTTCTTGACTTGAGTCTCCTCCCTAAGCCAGGAGAAGGCCGCCTGGCTCTCCACCCTGGCAAGCCAGACCTTGTCGTCCAGGGAAAGCGTGCTCAAGGATCCCGGCAAGCGGCGTCTGTTCCCTGGCGGTCCATCCACGCAGCCCGATGCATCGTAGGCCTTGCCGTTTGCCAGCCGGATCGCTATCTTTCCGGCGGCCAGGGCCTTGAGGATCGTCTGGCGCACTATATCCCCGTTAGGGACCAGCCTCAACCCCGGGGCGGCTAGGAACCTCTCGTGCACGGCTTTGGCCGTGAAGACCTCTGGATCCTCCGCGAGAGGGGTTGCCCCGCGCAGTATCTCCTTCATGAAACGCCCGGTGTCCAGTGACTCGCCTTGCTTATACACCAGATCCTTGTCATCCAGGAAACTCCGTAGCAAGGCCTGCCCTTGGGCCTTCTGCATGATCTTGTCCTCCGGGACCTGGTATTTCTCCTCCATCTGGTAGGAGGCGCCTCCGGGGAGCACGACCCGATCGAAGGCCCTGCAGGACTGCAACCGGAACTGCTTTTGGAGCTCCGGCTTGATCCTCTGGAGCTGTTCCCGGACGAGTTTGGAGGCTTCTCCTGTCCTTTGCTCCCGCTCTATGGCCTCTGCGGCCAGGAGCCTCCGGGCCCTTTCCACTGCCGTATTGAGGGAGCTAGCAGTGGCGGTAACAGCTAAGATGGCGTTTCTGAAAAGCCTGGGCATGAGGGCTGAAGGGTCTGAATCGTCCGAGTATGCACATACCGACCGAGCCGTCTTTTCGTCCTCGCACAGAGCGAGCTGCAACTCGGCGGACTCTGGCACCTGCCTCGCGCTCGTGGGCCAGGCAGCGAGCTTGAACGCCGGCCCACTGAAGTATCCCTGGACCTCGCTCAAGACTTTGCTTTTGGCGTCATCGATGGGGATGTGGCCCATGCGCTCCTCTACCTGCTTTATCACGTTGGGCTCATAGCGGAACTGCCACCCACGCCCCCCCGGCAGTGGGTAGGTGTGCCAGCAAACCCCGACCAGGCGATCCAGTGCCTCGGATGGCTCCGGGCCAGCCTCCTCCGGGCGCAGGACGGCAAGGGTCAGATCCGCGGGTTCCAGGCCGCTGTTGGCCTGCATGGGCACGCTCTCCAGGAGCAGCGCAGAGGCCACCCTAACGTGGATTCCTCGCCTTTCTCCCTCATCCAGCTCCACGGCATGCTTTTGTATGTCGGCCGAGACCGCGGCCTTGAAGTTGTCCCTGTTGAGGCGCTGGAGGAGATCCGCCTGAATCCGGTCGCTGGACCAGTCCACATCTCCCGCTGTGATGAGCTCTAGTTCTTGCCCGGTTTCCCAAATCGAGCGCAGGATCCTCGCGAAGAGGCGAAGGGTGCCTCTGCTCTTGTTGAACTCCTGGAGGGCACCCAGGCGTCCTTGAGCGGTTTCCACCAACCTGGGGTGGAATGGATAACACTGGACCATCTTCTTGGCGTAGTCGGCGCTGGCCGCGTAGATCGGCAGAAGCCCTGGACTCTCCCTTGTCACCCGCTCGTAAAGCGAGTGATACAAGGCCGAGGCCTTCTGGGCGGCTGCAGGGTCCACCTTCTCGAATAGCCTCCGCACTATCACTTGAGCGGATTCTTCCCCTATGGGATCGAAGTCCGTCATGCGCCGGCCAAAGAGGTCATCGAGTTTGATGGCGGCCGCTGTTATGCTGTCACCAACTCTTGCCGCCTGAGAGGCAAAGGCACGCTGGTCGGCCGGGTCCGTGACTACGAGCACCGTTTGGGGACGTTTGGCCACGACCCCAGCCAGTTTGTTCAAAAAGGCGAGGAGATTTCCCTGACCCTGTTCGGTGAGGGTGGCCATATAGATCACGACTTCGTCCAGGAGGATCAACACAGGACCGGGTGGGAAGAGGCTCTCCACCAAGGCCTCGTCTGGTTGGCGCTCCGGATGATCCAGCCGGCCCAGGATGTCGAGGGCCTTTGGGCCTCCAAGCTGAAAAGAGAGCTCTCCCCAGAGACTTCTCGTGACCAAGTCTCCGTGACGGGCAAAGACCTCCCCCGCTTTGCTGGCGTCTATGCCCACGACCTTGACCTTCTTCGGTCTTCCCGCTGCCGGCAGAAGCTCGATACCCATGCCCGGATCCGAGATGTTTCGGGCCAGGTGCCATAGGGCGATGAGGGTGTGGGTCTTACCTCCTCCGAAGCCAGTGCTCAGCCTTATGGTGGCGCCTGCCTCCATGGGGTCCGAAAGCCTTCCGAAGACCGCCTGGATCACTTTGCAGAGCTGGGCTGCCGGGTGAGTGTTCTGGAAAAAGATCCTCGGATCCCCGTAGACCTTGGGGGCCCTGTCCGCCACCACATCCCCAAAATCTGCGGCGAAGATGGCGTCGTCCAGATCACCCTTGAGGACTTCCTCTCGGGGAATACAACCTTCGAGCACCCCCATTGATACCTCCCCTGAATAGGATGTGGTGCCAAAGCCGGCCAGAATTATAGCAATGGAAGCGCATAAACCCAACCATACATTGGGAGGTGATTGTCTTCGTGGACATTCGATGAGGTTGTGGCGCAGCACCAGCTCCCCGGGATTCAGATCCGGGGAGTAAGCGGCAACACCTACTCCTGTACTGTACTTCAGGTCCTGTGCCCCCCATCCGCCCCACCAATCACCTTGCACCCCCCATGCCGAAGCCCTCCACCAAGAATTTGTTGGCATAATTGACGGTACTATGCGACTTTCTCAGATGTAATCTTGGAATCTTCCATACATTTGTGTAATTGTGACGGTGGACAGTTCCGTTTGAACCTCCGCTTGCTCCCCAGTCCGGGATGTGGATCGGGCAGACTAAGAGCTTGGGTAATGACCCTTGGCCAGGCTCATCGCCTGTAGCTTTGATTTGTGAGAACGCGCATATATGAAGAACTTTCCCCTTGGGTGGCCTGGGATACGGCATGGTTGACTTGAGCATTTTCGTTGTTCTACCATCTCACGGAGAAAAGGGGGGAGAGAGGAGTAACTCTGGATTTGGCTTCGTGTGGACAATTTGGCT
>JACAEF010000109.1 GCA_013388985.1 Rhodocyclaceae bacterium | reverse complement strand
TTGTTCGCCCGGATCTGGACAGTCATGTTGGCAATCAGGATGAGTTCAGACTGCCGGCTCCCGCTATCCGCCACATGAAATCGAATACTTCAACACCGACTCATTCACACCGGTTCGACCCTCGAGCCCGGCAAGGTTGGGCAGGGCACATCGCTGGTCATCCCAGTTTGCTGGTTCGCGCCGTGCACTAACCGCCACCCCTGAGCATGGCCACGTCGAGCCGGGTCAGCAGTGCTCGGCGAGCCTGCGGTTCGCCGCCATGAAACTCATAGACCACCCACAGCAGGCCGATTGCCAACGCGCCGAGGCAGCGTTGGCCATGCAGGCGGATGTGGATGTCGAGCGTGACCCCCTCGTGGACGACTCGATAGTGACCGTCGCCGAGTACGCTCACCTCACCGGGTGCACCGAGCCGCAAGCCGTGCTCGAACTCTGCGACGCTCGCTGCCATCTCGCGTTCGATGCGGGCGGGTATCGCGTCTCGACCCTCGCCGCCGAGCATCAGCCGCCCGCGACGGGCGGCCAGATGGCGAGTTCGTCGTTGGCGCAGAGCGTGCGCGTGGCACGCGTCTCCGGCGGGACGAATTGGCCATTGACGAGCACCAAGTGGGCGCTTTTCTCCGGCACGCGCTGCTGGGCGATGAGTTCCGCGATGGTCGTTGCAGGGTCCACGTCCAATTCCAGTGCGTTGCTGGCGCGCGCCTGCGGTGGCAGCAGGTCCGAGAGGCTCGCGAACAGTTTGAGCACGACTCTCATGCGGCGGCCTGCGCTGCGCCCAAGTAAGCGCGCATGAATCCGGTAGGGTCACGCAACAGTTCGTCGCGGCGTTTGCCCAAGTGGACGCGACCCTGGATCAGTCCGCGCAGCGCGCCGACGTGCTCGGTCCAGCCGATGGCGGTGGCACCGACCAGGATGTCGTGTTTGAACTGCAAGCTGAGATAGCGGAAGTTCGCCTCATCGACCAGCTCCACGCCGGCGCCGCCCTCGGACGGATCGACGCCCCACCATTGACCGAACGAGGTGGAGATCAGCCCCAGCGTGTCCAGCACGTTGATGGCCAGCACGCCCGGCAGGCGCGCGAGCCCGCCCGCCATGTTGATGGCCGCGACGCGGGCCTGGTCGGCGGCGTTGGGCTGGATGGCCGAAACCAGATGCGCGCCGGTGAACAGGTCCGGTGCCTCGGCCACGTCGCCCGCAGCGTAGATCTCGGGCACGGAGGTCTGCATGCGCTCGTTGACGAGGACACCCTTGGCAACGTGCACCGGAGATCCTTCGAGGAAGCCGACGTTGGGTGCGACCCCGGCGGCGACGATGACCACGTCACAGTCCAGCGATGCCCCGGTCGAGAGGCGCGCGCGCAGCGGCGCATCGCTGCTTTCGGTGGCCTCGATGCGTTCGACGCCGGCCGAGGTGATCACTTCCACGCCCTGGGCTTCCACCCAGCGTTTGATCATTGCACCCGCCTTGGGCGTCATCATGCGTGGCACCATGCGGTCGCCCATCTCGACCACGGTCAGTTGCGCGCCGCGCTTGGCGAGCGACTCCATGATGATGCAGCCGATGAAGCCCGCACCGAGTTGCAGCACGCGCGAGCCGGGCC
>JACAEF010000041.1 GCA_013388985.1 Rhodocyclaceae bacterium | reverse complement strand
GAGTATCGGCTTCACGTTGAACTTCTTCGGCAACAACTGGAGCCAGCTCTATGTCAATAACAATGGCAACGTCACCTTCACCCAAGGTCTGTCGACCTATACACCCTATGGGATAACGGGAGGGTCCTTGGCGATGTTGGCGCCGTTTTTTGCGGATGTGGACACGCGGGCGGGCAATGTCGTCACTTACGGCACTGCGACGTTGAATGGCCGTAATGTGTTCGGCGTCAACTGGATAGATGTCGGATATTATTCCCATCACACGGATTTGCTGAACAGTTTCCAGTTGATCATCACGGATCGTTCGGATATCGCCGCGGGTGACTTCGATTTCGAATTCAACTACGACAAGATCCAGTGGGAGACGGGAGACGCAAGCGGCGGGAGTGGTGGTTTCGGCGGGACGCCAGCGGCAGCCGGCTGGACGAACGGAGCTGGAACCTACTATCAGTTCCCCTATTCGCTGACTGCCGGCGCCTTCGAAGACAATGGCACCCACCCATTGATCAGCGGTTCGCGCAATTCCGATACATTGGGGCAATATGTCTTCAATGTTCGTAATGGTCAAGTTGAGCCCCCACATGGAGTTCCTGAGCCAGCATCGCTGGTCTTGGTCGGATTGGGCCTGGCCGGATTGGCGGGCCTGCGCCGCCGCAAGCATTGATCCCATTTTTTCAACGACGAGGCCCGGCGGATGCCGGGCTTCGTCCGTTTACGGATATAATTCATCTTTCTTTTCCAACGGCTGTAACGCTCTATCAAACCGGGGCCTCAGCCGTTTTCTTCAACCCAGTGTTTGAGAGATAAAACCATGGCCATTTCCACTGCCGACAAGGCGAAGATCGTTGCCGATTTCCAGCGCGCCCAGGGCGACACCGGTTCCCCCGAAGTGCAGATCGCGTTGCTCACCGCGCGCATCAACGACCTGACCGGTCATTTCAAGACCCACGTCAAGGATCACCATTCTCGCCGCGGGCTGCTCAAGATGGTGAGCCAGCGCCGCAAACTGCTCGACTACCTGAAGCGCAAGAACGCCGACAGCTACCGCGTGCTGATCGAGCGCCTCGGCCTGCGCAAGTAACGCCGCATTGCCGGCCTCGGGCCGGTCACGACCGAACTGAGATGACGAATGGTCGTGGCCGGCATGTCAGGCCTTCCATTTCTAAAGGACACCCCAGTGCTCACACCCATCAAGAAAAGCTTCACCTACGGCGCGCATACCGTCACGCTGGAAACCGGCGAAATCGCCCGCCAGGCCACTGGCGCCGTGCTGGTGAATGTGGATGAGACCGTCGTGCTCGCCACCGTCGTCGCCAAGGACGAGGTCAAGGCCGGTCAGGACTTCTTTCCGCTCACCGTCGATTACGTCGAGAAAGTCTATGCCGCCGGTCGCATTCCCGGCGGGTTCTTCAAGCGCGAAGGACGCCCCTCCGAGAAGGAGACGCTGACCTCGCGGCTGATCGATCGCCCGCTGCGCCCGCTCTTTCCGGACGGCTTCTACAACGAAGTGCAGGTCATCGTCCATGTGCTCTCTTCGAACCCCGAGGTGGATCCCGACATTCCGGCGATGCTTGGCGCCTCCGCGGCGCTGGCCATCTCCGGGATCCCCTTCAACGGTCCGATCGGCGCCGCGCGCGTCGGTTACATCGACGGCCAGTATGTGCTAAACCCGACGCGCACGCAGCTGTTCGAGAGTCAGCTCGATCTGGTCGTCGCCGGCACGCAGAGCGCCGTCCTGATGGTCGAGTCGGAAGCGCAGCAACTGCCCGAAGACGTGATGCTCGGCGCCGTGGTGTTCGGTCACGAGCAGATGCAGGTCGCCATCCAGGCGATCAACGAGTTGGTCGAGGTGGCCGGCAAGCCGGAATGGAACTGGCAGCCGCCCGCCAAGGACGAGGCGCTGATCGCCAAGGTCGCGGCGCTGGCCGAAGCCGAATTGCGTGAGGCCTATCGCATCACCAGCAAGCAGGCGCGCACCCAGCGCTGCCGCGAGATCGCCAACCGAGTGATCGAGACGCTGAGCAACGGCGAAGGCGCGCCCGATGCGATCACCGTCGGCAACCTGATCTTCGAACTCGAAGCGAAGATCGTCCGTTCGCAGATCCTCAATGGCGAGCCGCGCATCGACGGCCGCGACACGCGCACCGTGCGGCCGATCACGATCCGTACCGGCGTGCTGCCGCGCACCCACGGCTCCGTGCTATTTACCCGCGGCGAGACCCAGGCGCTGGTCATCGCCACGCTCGGCACCACCCGTGACGAGCAGATCATCGATGCGCTGCATGGCGAATATCGTGAGCGCTTCATGCTCCACTACAACATGCCGCCCTTCGCCACCGGCGAGACGGGCCGCATCGGCAGCCCGAAGCGCCGCGAGATCGGCCACGGCCGGCTCGCCAAGCGCGCGCTGGTCGCCGTGCTGCCCTCGGCCGAGGAGTTCGGCTATTCGATGCGCGTCGTCTCCGAGATCACCGAATCGAATGGCTCCTCGTCGATGGCCTCGGTCTGCGGCGGCTCGCTCTCCTTGATGGACGCCGGCGTGCCGCTCAAAGCCCATGTCGCTGGCATCGCGATGGGCCTCATCAAGGAAGGCAACCGTTTCGCCGTGCTCACCGACATCCTCGGCGACGAGGATCACCTCGGCGACATGGACTTCAAGGTGGCCGGCACGCGCACGGGCGTCACTGCCTTGCAGATGGACATCAAGATCCAGGGCATCACCAAGGAGATCATGCAGGTGGCGCTCACCCAGGCCAAGGAGGCGCGTCTGCACATCCTCGGCATCATGGAGGCCGCGATGGCCGCGCCGCGCCAGGAGGTTTCCAGTTATGCCCCACGCATGATCACGCTGAAGATCAATCCGGAGAAGATCCGCGACGTGATCGGCAAGGGCGGTGCCACCATCCGCGCCCTGACCGAGGAGACCGGCTGCACGATCGACATCGAGGACGACGGCACGGTGACCATCTCTTCGGTGAATTCGGATGCCGCGCAGGTGGCGAAGAAGCGCATCGAGGACATTACCGCCGAAGTCGAGGTCGGCAAGGTCTACGAGGGCACGGTGCTGCGCTTGCTCGATTTCGGCGCGATCGTGCAGATCCTGCCGGGCAAGGATGGTCTGCTGCACATCTCGCAGATCGCCAACGAGCGCGTGAATGCCGTTTCCGATTACCTCAAGGAAGGTCAGACCGTGCGCGTCAAGGTGATCGAGATGGACGACAAGGGGCGCGTGCGCCTGTCGATGAAGGCGCTGCAGCCCGAAAACGCCGGCGAGGCGCCTGCCGCACAGTAAGGCATGCCATTCCCGCAACGAAAAAGGACGCCGCGGCGTCCTTTTTCGTTATGGATGGCAGAAAACGCGGCTCACTTGGCCATCTGTTCCTGGCTCCGGCCGCGCGCTTGACGTTCGCTTCGCTTACGTCAGCCTGCGCCGAAAACAAATGGCCAATTATTTGGCCATTTGTTTTTCCCGCCGTTCCTCGATCTCCTTGCAGTCGATGCACAGCGTCGCCGTGGGGCGCGCTTCGAGGCGCTTCAAGCCGATTTCCACGCCGCAGCTCTCGCAATAGCCATATTCGCCGCTCTCGATGCGTGCCAGCGATTCGTCGATCTTCTTGATCAGCTTGCGCTCGCGGTCGCGGTTTCTGAGTTCGAGTGCGATGTCCGATTCCTGGCTGGCGCGGTCATTGGGATCGGCGAACACGGTCGCCTCGTCCTGCATCGTGTGCACGGTTTTCTCGATGTCCTCCAGCAGCTCGGCCTTCAAGGTTTCGAGGATCTTCTTGAAGTGGGCGAGCTGCTTCGGATTCATGTATTCCTCGCCCTTTTTGGGAACGTAAGGGGGGAATTGCTTGTGCAGATATTCTTCGGCCATCTTGGTCAGTTCCGGTGGGCAAAAAGCGAAGTTTAACAACGAATCCATCGTCGCTCGCAAGTTTTTCGCTCGATTCGCGTTGACGAACAACGCGGAAGTCCCTATCATTCGCGGCTCTCGATTCCCCGATAGCTCAGTCGGTAGAGCGCCGGACTGTTAATCCGTAGGTCCCTGGTTCGAGCCCAGGTCGGGGAGCCAAATAAATCAAGGCCCTGCGTGATTCGCGTCGTGCAGGGCCTTTTGCTTTTGTGTAATTCCTGTGTAATTGCGCCGGGAACCCGTCATGACGCTTTCGGCTCCTTCACCCCGTAGCGCTCTTCGAGCTTGTCCATGGCAGCCTGGATGTGCGCGCCGTTTTGGTGGCTGTAGCGCTCGACCATGCTCAGATTCTTGTGGCCGCTGATGCGCTTGACCGTCGGCAGATCGACGCCGGCCTGCACCAGATGCGTGATGGCAGTATGGCGCAGGGTGTGGCGCACCACCTGTTTTACATCGAGACCGGCCGCAAGCACACAGCGGCGAAACGGCTTGTCCAGATTGACGGTGCGGCCTTCCTTGGCGCCCATTGACGGAAATAGCCAGGCGACGCCGGGTTGCAGGCTTGCGACGTAGTTTTCGAGGTAATCGGCTAGGCTCTTGGTGATCGGCTGCTCGCGCGCACCAGCCTTGGCTTTCGGGATGTAGATGACCAGGCGTTGCGTGTCGATATGTTCGCGCCGGATGCTGAGGATTTCCGACTTACGCATCGACGTTTCCAGACCGATGCGGATGAAGGGGTAAATCTGCCGGTTCTGGTCGCCCTCGGCGGCTTTCAGCAGCCGGTCGATCTGCTCGACGGTCAGATAGGTGATGCGGCCGGCATGCTCTTTCAGGCGCTTGATGGTGGCCGGGCGATGATCGAGCCAGCCCCATTCGATGGCCTTGTTGAGCAGATGCGACAGTACCGCCAGTTCGCGGTTGATCGTCGCCGGCTTGGTGGGGCCGCCGAAAACAGGTTTTCCGCCAGGACCGTTAGGGCGCATCGTCGGCTCGGTGCCGCGTTGTTTCTTGTAGCGCTCGACATCGAAGCTGGAGATTTTCGATAGCGGTGTGTCGCCGAAGAACGGCACAAGATGTTGCTCAAGCCGGTAGCGTTTCGTCTCGATGTCCTTGCCACCTTCCTGCTCCAGCTTGGCGATGTACTTCTCGGCGGCTTCGCGGAACGAGAGCGCCAGCTTGCGGCCCTTGGGCAGATTGAGCCGACCAGCCTTGGCATCCTGCCGCGCCTTCTCGATGAATTCCTCGGCCTGCGTGCGCGTGGTGCCTTCTGATTCGCGACCGATAACGCGGTGGATGCGCTGGCCATCGACCATGACATTGACGATGAACACGCCGTCGCCGTTGGCCAGCCGCTCGAAGGTGATGCCGTGCTCGTTGATTTTTCCGCCGGTGGCCAATTTGCGCATGGCTGGGCGGGTGAGTTTGGTATAGGTCTTGGCCATGACGGGCTCCGGTCAGAAGGGAATATCCTCGGTGTCGTCGGCTTGCGTGACTTTCAAAGACGGCGGCGTGCGCGGGTACACACGCCCTTCCTTGATGGCCTTGCGCGTGAGCATCGCCCATTCTTGCGCTTTGCCATCCGCGACGAACTGATTGAGACTGCCCCACTCTTGGCGCAGCGCGGGAAAAATGTAGTCTTCGAGGACATCCCATCGCCAGCCGATCTTGCCGCTGGCCGTGCGGAATCTGGCCGGTTCGAGCAATTCGGAATCGAGCAAGACCTTCCACAAAATCTGCTCGTCGTGGGTAAGCAGATCGGGATATTTGATAGCCAGGCGAACGAATCGCTCCGCGTCATCGACATCCCATAGTTCGGCGGCATCCTGCTCGATGGTGATGTTGTCGTCGCCGTTGTAGCCGCTGCCGTGATAGATGGTTACGTCACGGAAGCTTTGCTCGACCGCCCACTCGATGAAACTCGAAACCGTGCGCCGCTGCTTGCGGGCAGCCAGTTCCGCCAGATAGCGCAGTTTCGGATCGAGTCGCACAGTCACGGTCTCGGAACGTGAGAGCTTTCCACCGCCGCCTTTACGTTTGCTTTCCGGATGTTCGGTTGCCATGCAAAGTCCTTTCTTTCGGAAGTTCAATTTCCTTCTAAGGAATTCTAGCACCACATTAGTTCTTTGACAATCTATAGTGTCTGTTAGTAATCTTGTATTGTCTTTCAATACATATGGAGGCATTCATGACGCAGGCTCAACTCAAAACTCTCGACGTTGTCACCTATCCGGACGGCCGCATGGACACCCGGAATACCTCGATCTACACCGGGCTATCGGAAAAAACCCTGGCGATGATGCGCTGCAATGGCACCGGCCCGAAATTCGTCAAGCGTGGCCGCATCTTCTATTTCCGGGCCGACGTTGACGAGTGGATGACTTCCCAAGGCCGCCTGACCAGCACCGCCCAGGCCAAACAACGTGCGGCTTGAGCATTTCGCGATGCGCACCTTGGTACCGGGCCGGCACGGTCTCGACCGCTTCGACCGCGCCCGCCTGCCCGATCCGCTCACCTACTACGCCGCCGAGCTGGAGCGCCTGCGCCCAACGGGTAATAGTGGCCGCCATGCCTCGGCGCGCTGCCCCTTCCACGACGACACCCACCCCAGCCTGACGGTAAATCTCGAAACCGGCGCTTTCCGCTGCCACGTTCCCGAATGCGGCGCACACGGGCGCGGCGTGCTGGACTTTCACATGGCGCGCTACGGCCTCGGCTTCGTTGCCGCCGCCAAGGAACTGGGCGCATGGAGGACCACGCCATGAACGCCCTGGAGAAAATCGCGCCGAACCCGGGAATGGTGACTGACACACTGGACAGACTGTTGCGCTACGCCCTGCAGAAAGGCGGCGTCAGGTCGAACCAGATCGAGTCGGCCGAGACCCGCTGGGACGCACTGGTGGAGCGTTTCGCGCAGATGCAGGCCGCACCGCGCGTCGCCAACCCGGAAGCCGCTCCCGCGCTGATCTTTGCTGAGTTCAAGCCGGGTAGCACGCGCCACGACGCCAATGTGATCGCCATGACCGCGCTGGTGCTCGACATCGACAAAGAAGCCGACCTCGACCGCATCCGCGCCGCGCTGGCCGGCTGGGAAGCCGCGATCTACACCACCAAGCGCAGCACCCCAACGGCGCCGCGGCTGCGCGTGATTTTGCCCTTGGCCGCACCCGTGCCGGCGCGCGACTGGATAGGCACCTATCGGCAGTTTGCGATGACACTCGACCTGCCGGGGCTGGATGCCTGCGCCGAAAAACTCTCGCAGCCATTTCTTGCGCCTCCAGGCGGAGGCCACTTCGAGCGCCTGCCCGGCGACTGGCTCGACCCTGCGCCGTTCATCGCCGCCGCGCGCCAGGCCGAATACGACGCCCTGCCGCAGCCCGAAGCCATCGGCCAGCAGCTACCCGCCGTGCCGGCGCTCGACACCGACCTGATCCCCGCGCCGCTGCGCGGCTGGGTCGCCGACGTGGCCTATCGCATGCAATGCCCGGTCGATTACTGCGCCGTCGGCGCGCTGGTGGCGCTGGCCGCCGTGGTCGGTGCCGCCGTTGGCATCCGCCCCAAGCGCAAGGATGACTGGCTGGTGATTCCCAACCTGTGGGGCGGCATCATCGGCCCGCCCTCGAAAAAGAAAACCCCGTCTCTCGCCGAGATGCTCAAGGCGCTCGGCCGTCTGGAAGTCGCCGCCAAGGAAGGCACCCAGCAGGCCAAGGCCGTTGCGGCCGACCCCGAAACCAAGATCAAGCAGAAGCTCCTGAAAAAGGAGCTCGAAGCCGCCATCAAGGCCGAGCGCGAAGAAGCGCGGTTGGAAACCGAAGCCGATGCCTATGTTGAAGCCAAGGGCAAGAAGGAAGTGCCGTCCCGCCAGCGCCGAATTTTGCAGGTGCGTCCCGCCGCGATCATCAAGGCCGAGCTCGCCGCGCTCACCGCCCCGCCCACCGGCACACTGCAAGCGCGCTTTCGCACCAACGACGTCACCATCGAAGCCCTGCACGATTTGCTCTCCGCCAACCCGCGCGGCATCCTCGTCTTCCGTGATGAACTCGTCGGCCTGCTCAAGGGCTGGGAGAAACAAGGCCACGAGCAAGATCGCGCCTTTTATCTCGAAGCCTGGAACGGCCACGGCAGTTTTCCGCTGGACCGCATCGGGCGCGGGCATGTCATCTGCGACAACATGTGCGTCTCCATTCTCGGCGGCACCCAGCCCGATAAGGTGCGCGGCTATCTCTATCAGGCCCGGCAGGAAAACGACGGCCTCTTGCAACGCTTCCAACTGCTGGTCTATCCCGACACCGCAGCCTATACCGGCATGGTCGATGAATACCCGGACGCCGCCGCGCGCGATACCGCCTTCGCCGTCTTCGATACCCTGGCGCGCGCCGACTTCGCGTTGATGGGCGAAACCGACCGCTACGGCAAGATTCCCCACCTGCGCTTTGCCGATGCCGCGCAGGAAGTTTTCAACGCCTGGTATGACGACCTGCACCTGAACCAGATCGAAGCGCCGGAGGCGCCGCCGTTGATCGTCGAATACCTCTCCAAGCAACCCAAGACCTTTGCCGCGCTGGCGCTGCTGTTTCACCTGATCGACCGCGCCGACGCCATCCGGCAGGGCCTAGCGCCCGGTCCGGTGTCGGAGGCTGCCGCCCGCCGCGCGCAAGGCTGGTGCAGCTACCTCGCCGCCCACGCCCGCCGTGTCTTCGCCCTTGGTCAGATGCTGCAAAGTCAGGCTGCGGGCGAACTGGCCCGGCGCATCCAGGCCGGCGCGCTCGACGGGCTGGAAACCTTCACTGCCCGCGACATCTACCGCAAGCAATGGAGCCTGCTCGACGACCCCGAGATCGTCGCCCAAGCCCTGGGCGAACTGACCGAGGCCGGCTGGCTGTTGCGCGATGCCCAGGCGGCAGGCTGGCAGATGCGCGGGCATGTGCGGTATCGGGTGAATCCGAAGGTGAAAGCCTGATGTGTGCTGTCCTGCCAGCGCCGACTTTGCGATGGCGCGCCCTATGAGCCAGACTAGCCGGAGAATATCCCGGATTTGCCCGTCACTTTCCAGCCTATCCCTTGACGCGATCAGGTAGCATTCTTCTAATTCAGCCGGCGGCGCATGTCTCCGGCTTTTGCATTCCATTCGAGTGAAGTTCATGGCAGAAAAGATGACCGCCCCGCTGATTACCACGCTGCCCGACGGAAAAATCTGCGACTTCATTGACGGCACGATCCGCAATGACACGCCCGAGGAATATGTCCGACAGAACATCGAGCGTCGTTTGGTCAAGGAACTGGGCTACAAGCCGGAACGCATCGCCGTCGAATTCCCGATCAAGGTGGGCTCATCTACCAAGCGCGTCGACATCGCCATCTTCCCCGATGGCGCTCTGCACAAGCAGGAACACATCGACATCATCATCGAATGCAAGCATGAGAAAGTGAAGCCTTCCGACAAAAAGGACGGCGAGGATCAGCTCAAGTCCTACCTGTCGTCCTGCCCTAATGCGCAGTGGGGCATGTGGACCAACGGACGGCACAAGTCGGTCTTTCGCCGCATCGAAGCCGAGGGGCGCGTGCAGTGGGAGGAACCCAACGACATCCCCGCGCACGACGGCAATATCGACGACACCGACCGGCCGACGCGCGAGCGCCTAATGCGCTCGACCGACGACAACCTGTTGTTTTCCTTCCGTACCTGTCACGACCATATCTACATCACCGACGGCCTGCCGAAGGACAAAGCCTTTTTCGAGCTGCTGAAGGTCATCTTCTGCAAGATTCACGACGAGCGCAACATCCCCAAGCCGCTGGAGTTCTACGCCACGGCCAAGGAGAAGGCGAGCAACGATGGCCGGCTGACGGTGCAGAACCGCATCGGCAAGATTTTCAACGAAGTGAAGAAGCGCTATCCGGCGATCTTTGACGCCAACGACGTCATTACTCTCAAGCCGCGCTCGCTCGCCTACATCGTCGGCGAACTGCAACGCTACAGCTTCCTCGACACGCACATCGACGTGAAGGGCAAAGCCTACGAGGAACTGATTGGCAGCAACCTTCGCGGCGACCGCGGCGAATTCTTCACCCCGCGCAACGTTCAGCGCATGGCCATCCAGATGCTCGACGTGAAGCCGGGCGAGAAGATTTTGGACCCGAGTTGCGGCACGGGCGGCTTCTTGGTCATCGCCATGAACGAAGTCATTGATCGACTCAAAGGCTCGCTGCGCGACATGCCGTCCGGCGATGGCTACCGGCAAGTGCTGAACGAGAAGATTCGCGAGACCGCCGAACGCTGTTTCTTCGGCTTCGACATCAACCGCGAGCTGGTCAAGGCCACCAAGATGAACATGGTGATGAACAACGACGGCTCCGGCAACATCCTGCAAAACGACAGCCTCTCCCATCCGCATCAATGGGAGCCTGAATTCCGCGACAAGCTCGCCAAGGCGCTGGAGATCGACCCCGCCGAACTGCGCGGGCCGGACTGCATCGGTCACTGGGACGTCATTGCCACCAACCCGCCCTTCGGCGGCAAGCTGCCCGTCTCCGACCGTGAAACCCTGGCGCAATTTGATCTAGCCCATGTCTGGAAGAAAGGCGACGACGGCCGCTGGCGGATGACCGACGAGCTTTACGGCACGCGCCCGCCGGAAATCCTTTTCATCGAACGCTGCTGGCAGTTGCTCAAACCCGGCGGCCGCATGGCCATCGTTTTGCCCGATGGCATTCTCGGCAATCCCGACCTGGAATATGTGCGCTGGTGGATCATGATCCATTGCCGCATCGTCGCCAGCATCGACCTGCATCCGGACACCTTCCAGCCCAACAACGGCACGCAAACCTCGGTGCTGTTGTTGCAGAAGAAAACCGCCGACGAAATGCGCAAGGAAGAAAAGCAGGGGCAACTCGACGACTACGAAATCTTTATGGCGCAGACGCTCGCCATCGGCCACGACAAGCGCGGCAACGTGCTCTACAAACGCAACGACGACGGCGAGGAAATCCTGTTTCCGCCCGAGGGCGAGGAAACCGAGTTGTATGAGGTTGGCGCCCAAGGCGACGCCAGCCGCCGCGTGCTGCGGCCGACCAAACAGGTCGATGACGATACCCCCGTCGTTGCGCGCGAATTTCTCGACTGGAAAAAGTCGGCGGTGCTCGGATGGTGAAGACCGCCCGCGCTCACTCGCAGGGCAAGGCGCATCTGGCCAGCCGCAGCGTCGGCGTGCGCCTGACCGAAGTCATGGGCGCGGGACTGCGTCTCGAAGCCTCCGCCTACGCGCTCGAAGCGCGACAAGCCATCGCGGAGTTGCAGGCGTGCCCGCATCCGCTCAAGGCGGTGTTGGGGGAAGGCGGGGTATGCCAAGACGCACACAACGGGGCCAGGTTTCCGCGCGTCTATGTTGGCGAAACGAATGGCGTTCCCTTCCTTTCCAGTTCCGACATCATCGGACTGCGACCAGAACGCGGCAACTATCTGAGCCGCAAGCACACGCCAAAACTCGAACAGCTACTCATCCAGCCCTGGACGGTGCTGGTTTCTCGTTCCGGCACCATTGGCAATGTCAGCCTGGCGTCCCCGCGCATGGCGGGCTGGGTATTGTCAGAGCACGCCATTCGCATCACCGCGCCGGATCGTGACACGGCGGGTTATGTCGCGGCGTTCTTGCGGACACAATGGGGCCGCGCGCAACTGGTCGGCCTGACTTACGGTTCGGTGGTCCAGCACATCGAGCCCCACCACCTTGAGCGCGTCCTGATCCCCGATCTCCCCGCCATTCGCCGCATCGCCATCGGCCGCGCCTTTGTCGATGCCGCCTTGAAACGCGACGCGGCCAACGACCAACTGGATGCCGCCGACGCGCGACTGCGCGCCGCGCTGAAACTGCCGCCCTTGCCGGCGCTGAATCATGGCCCGGTGGTCGGCACCATCCGCGCCGCCGATTGGGCCGGCCGGCTCGATGCCTCGTTTCATAACCCGACGGCGCGTTGGGTTGAGCAACAGCTTCGCGCCAGCGGCTTGCCGGTACTGCCGCTCTCCGATGCGCGGCTGACCCAGGCGATCAACGCCGTCACCAAATTCCGCAAGCGCGTCTATGTGCCCAAGGGCGGTATCCCGCTGCTTTCCAGTAAGCAGCTTTTCCAGGTCGATCCCATCGAGTTGAAAGGGCTGGCACGTGGCGCGCACACGGACGATATGGAAGAGATTGCGCTCGCCACGAATACGATTGCGATTACCTGTTCCGGCACGATTGGCCGTGTTCAGATCATCCCCGCCTACATGAACGGCTGGGCGGCCAATCAGCACGCGCTGCGCATCATCCCGGCAGACGACGAGAAAGCCGGCTATCTCTATGCGTGGCTGGCAAGCGATTACGGCCAAGCGTTGATTACTCGATACAGCTACGGCTCGGTGATTCTCGAATTCGACCGCTTCATGGCTGGAGAAGTCTCCGTGCCACTCCTACCCGACCCCGAGCGCAAAGCCATTGCCGCCTTGGTGCTTGACGCCAACCGCCTGCGCGACGAGGCGTGGACGTTGGAACAGGGCGCGCTAAAGATGCTGCGCGATGAGATTGCCGGGGCGTAGTGATCAGCACCAACTTTGGGGTGGCTCGCCCTTGTGTGCCGCTTAAAATGCTCGCTAATAGCATTCGACTGGCCGGCCCGCCGCACAGAAACCACAGGTTTTCACACTCATTATTGGCCCTCCTTGGCCGTTAACGGAAGAACACGGAACTTACCATCGTGGTACCATTCAAAAACTTGTCGGCCTTCAATGGGGTTTTACCGAAGGACGGCGAGAGCCGAAAAATCGCTGGCGGGCCGCTGTATCCACTTGCCGACGTGCAGGCGCTGACGCTTCAAGCGGGCAGCTTGAATCTCTGGACGCGCCGCTGCATGCAGGATGTGGCCAAATTGGGGTTTGATACGGATGATGTGGGCGGCTTGATTCGGGAACTGACGAAACAAGATTACCGGGATTCGGAATGGTGCGATAACGGCAATAGCTGGGCGGCGTGCGATGCCTACACGCTCAAGCGCCTTGAATTCATCGAAGCCGCCGGTAAGTCTTTTCGCATCGAGTACTTTTTGAAATTTGCATTGGGTAAGTCGGGCAAGCTGATTCTGATCGTGTCTTGTCATACATCGAGCTAGAGACGGGGAAGATCATGAGCGACAAAACGCTGTGTCCGCTGTGCGGCGAGGGCCATTTGACCTCGCGGGTAGAGGATACGGTCACCGAGTACGCCGGCCATCAAGGCAGGGTAACGCTGCGCTTTGCCGAGTGCGATGCCTGCGGTTCTGAACTCACGGATGACGCTGATAGCCGCGCCAACAAGCGCGCCGTGGTGGCTTTTCGCAAGTCGGTCGATGGCCTGCTGACCGGTGCCGAGATTCGCGCGTTGCGCGAGCAGTATGGCATCACCCAGGATCAGGCGGCACGTCTGTTCGGTGGCGGCCCCAAGGCTTTCAGCAAATACGAGACGGATGACGTTGTGCATTCAGTGTCGATGGACAATCTGTTACGACTGGTGCAGCGAAGCGAGGAGGCGTTCGCGGAGCTTGTTGCCTTGAAGGGTATGACGGCGGAGATTCCGCCGCGCACGATGCGTGCTAAGTTGCGCCCGGCCATCATCGAGTTCGTGGTCAAGCAGATGCAATCGCAAGAAGACGCACCTCATACCGTCCGCCGCATGATCCTTTACTCCGCCCCGCACGGTGAGCTGCGCGGCACACTGCATTGACATGGACAATCCCAGCTTGCGCCCGCGCCTGATGACGTTTCGCGTCATCGAGTTCAATTCTCGCAACGCGCTTCCGCGCACCGAACGCATGGAAGTGATGTTTTCGATGACGCCAACCATAGAAATCGGCTTGGGCGTTCCTTCGACACCCGAGGGAAACTTCGAGGCCATTGTGTCGATCCGCATGGATGGTAAAGCCGTCGTCAAGGAGACCCCGGACCAGTCGCTGGCCGATTTATCGGCGCAATATGAGGCGCGCTTCACTTACCCGCCGGGCACGACCGAGACAGAACTGTTGCCACGCTTCGAGCAGGAACAACATCAGTATGTGCTGGCAGCGCAGGCATTTCCGCTGGCCGCCAGCCACTTTCGCCGCGAGTTGATGTCGATGGGCTTTCAGGTTCAGGGCCTGCCGCTTGGACTTTGACGGCAGCTTGCCGTCGCGCCAGCGCCGACTTTTCACTGCGTCCAGTGTGTCAGTTCCCGAACCGACGTAGCGCGCGAATTCCGCATCACCCTCCGAACGCCCGTCATGCGGCTTGCTCCTGGCGCGTGGAGGAGTCACCGGGCGCCGCAAGCCGCCTGCCGGGCTACCGCGTCACGGACTGATCCACGCCAGCGCGCATAAGGCCGCGCCCTGGCTTTGTGCGCACCTCGACCGCTATTCCCTCCTGCACCGCCGCCGCTACGCCACTGCGCCGGCCAGCGGTAAAGCTGCTCGCCGGCTTGCGGCTTGCAGGTGGCTACCGTGTCGCGTACTCCACCACGCCGTCGCGCTGCGCGCCACGGCTTTGTCTCTCTCGCTATCGCCGTCCCGGCAGCGCCGACTTTTGCCCTCCGCTAGCGTAGTCGCATACTGCCCGCCGCCTTCGCCGCCAGCTTCGCTCGCGGCTCCGTCGGCTACCTCAACCCCGGCTTGCTCGCGGTGCTCGATTGCAGCCAGGCCGGCCTGGGGTAAATCGCAAGCGATTGAACATAACAGCGCATTACCCAAAGTCGGCCAGTCGCTACGCCGGACTTCGCTTGGTGGCCGACCGCTGACGCGCCCTGCGGGTTCGGGTAATGGTCTGTTATGTCTTGCGCCCCCGGCCGTCCCAACACCGTTATTCGGCGCTGCGCGTGGTTTCAGTCAGCGCTGCGCGATGGGTGGCTTACGCTCAACATCCGGGCCGCGCTTGCGCGCCTGCTGGCACGCTCGCTGTCCGGCTGCGCCGGGCAGTCAGTAGGTGGGTACCGTCTTGCCAGCGCCGACTTTTCGATAGCTTTGACTAAGCAATGAAAGATGGTCGATAGTCTGGGAAAATCGCTGGCATCACCATCATCATTGGGAGTCGCCACATGACCGCCACCCAGTCTGTTCCAATCGCTCCATCCGTCAGGCATATTCGACCCGAGCCAATTCACGCGCCGTCGGCGAACTATCAGGCCGTGCGCTTCAATGCGGTGAAGCACGGCATCCTTTCGCGCTGCACCGTGCTGCCGCACGAGGACGCCGCCGAGTTTGCCGATCTGCTGGCCGCGCTGGTGGATGAGCACCAGCCGGCTGGCGCGACCGAAATGCATCTGGTTGAAGACCTGGCTGCCATCATGTGGCGCAAGCGGCGGGTCATGGTCGCCGAGGGCGCTACGATCAATCGCGGTCTGCTGTCCGTGGTGAATGATCGTCACGATGAGGACTGGCATTCGCCCAGCCCGGTCATGGCCGCTGTGCCATTCGAACGCGGCTTGCCAAAGCAGGGCACCGACTTGCGCGATCTGGTGGGCATGAGCCCGGCCGACGTCACCGAGAGGCAGCGCGAGGCTCAGCACGATCTGGCGGCTACCGAGAGGGCCGCCGCCATCCTGCGACGTGGCGGTGACGATGCCTATGACAAGGCGCTGCGCGCGCTGCTGCCGGATTCGCGCGACTGGTGGCAGGAGTATGTCGACGATGAGGAATATCCCGCCACGGCGGAAGGCTTGGCCGAGTTCATCCGCGAACACCTGATGCCGCTTTGCATTGCGATGCAACGCCAAGCCCAGCATCACGAGGCGATCAAGGCGCAGGCCATCGGCGAGGGTTTGCAAGTGCATCGGCTGGAAAAGATCGCCCGCTACGAAACCCATCTGGACCGGAAGTTCGAGCGCACGCTGGCGATGCTGGTGAAACTCAAGGAACTGCGATCAGGCCGGTAGCAGCGGGGCTCAATCTGTTTCGCAAAATCGCCTGCCGTCTAGCCAGCGCCGACTTTTGCAGATTCACAAGGGTTTTCCGGCACTGCTCCAGATTTGCCCGTAACATTCTGGCCTTGACCATCGCCGGGGCTGCCTCATATACTGCATCTAATAACACCCGCCACGCCTCTGCTTGCAAGCGCACCCCGGCGGGTTTTTTATTGCCCATGAAGTTCGCCAAGCCTGCCACCTCGATTGACGATCAGATTGCGCTGCTGAAGCGTCGCGGGCAGGTGATCGTCGACGAGGACCGCGCCAGGCATTACCTGCGCTTTGTCGGCTACTACCGCCTGGCCGGTTACGCGCTGCCGTTTCAGGTGAATTACAACGCCGACGGCTCGCATCGCTTCCTCGATGGGGTCAGTTTCGAGGACATCCTCGACCTCTACGTTTTCGACCGCAAGCTGCGGCTGGCGGTGATGGATGCGGTAGAGCGCATCGAGGTTGCTTTCCGCGCTCAGTTTTCGCAGACGATGAGCGTACTGCACGGCCCACACTGGTTCATGGATGCCGCTCATTTCGTGCCCAGCTACCGGCACGACAAATTCATCGAGCGCATCAAGGATGACATCGGCCACGACAAGTCGCGCGCCGCGATGCGCCAGACCTTCATCAAGCACTACTACGACAAATATGGCGACCCGGAACTGCCACCGTCGTGGATGGTGTTCGAGGTCTTGTCTTTCGGTACGGTGTCGCAAGCCTTCAAGAGCCTGACCCGCCAGAACCAGAAGCCCGTCGCCAAGGCTTTCGGCCTGGATGGTGCCGTGCTCGCCTCGTGGCTCCACGCGCTGTCCTACCTGCGCAATCTGGCGGCCCACCACCAGCGTTTGTGGAATCGCACCTACACCATCAAGCCGATCCAGGCCAAGCAATACGCGGCCGAGTTGCAAGACACGATGCGCTTCTACGCGCAGGCGGTGATGGCCGAGGTGCTGTTGAAGGTGGTTTCGCCGGATACCCATTGGGGCCAGCGCTTGGCCGATCTGCTGACCGAGCACCCCAAGGTGCGGGCAGATCGTCTTGGATTTCCTGTCGACTGGCGCAATCGCCCGCTCTGGCGAGCGTAGCTGCACCGCTACCGCCGTCCCGACAGCGCCGACTCTTCAAGACTGGCAGAAGATTGTCCGCCGCGTCTTGCCCGCCAGCCTTTGTCAATACTGGCCTTGGGCCAGAATCCTTGTGTAATTCCTGTGTAATCGGGCATGGAAAATTACACAAAAGGCAAGAACATCGTAGAACTAAGCGCGGTGATGGAACAGTTTGAAAGTATTTAAAATCAATTGGTTGAAAAGTTTCCAGAATTCGCTGGAATGCGCCCTCGCTCCTGACTTGGGGTCTGTTAATCCGTAGGTCCCTGGTTCGAGCCCAGGTCGGGGAGCCAGAACACGGTCAGGGGCCCAGCACGGCGTGTTGGGCCCTTGCCATTTCCGGGGTCGGTCGGAGCCATGTCTATGTCATCGAAGCGTTTTGCCGCAGCGATCGTGTCGCTCGGCATGCTCTGGGCGGTGCCGGCCGTATCGATGGAAAGCCGCGCGGCGCCGCAACGGCCCCAGGCGGAGGATGTGGCGGCGCTGGATAGCGCCGACCTCGAGCGGCGCTTGCAGCGCCTGAGCTGGACGCAGTTCAAGCGGGTCGTCGAGGCGATTCCCAAGCTCAAGGCCAGCGTCGATGCCTATGGGGCGCTCGGCTGGCAATACGTGCAGGCGAACTATTCGACCTACCACTGGAAGAAGAACATCGACCGGCTGGATGCCGCGGAACGGCAGCAGCTGGCCGAGCTGATCGACCAGGCGCGCGCGGCGCCTTGATGGGGACCTGAGTGCCGTGCCGGCGGCGCTCGCGGTCGCAACACCCCCGCCTGTGGCGGGTCCCCCTCCGCTGCTCGCACCTTCGGCGCCGAATTTCAGTTGAGTTTCTTTGCCGGCCGGTGCAGCTTGAGCGTATGCGTGCTCTGTGGCTCGTCGCTGAAATACGGCCGTTCCTTCGCCGTCATGCCGGCTTCGTTCGCCAGCTCGCGCTCGCGTTCGGCGATCAGCGCGAAGAGGCCGCGGATGTCCTCGATCGTGCTCTCCTGCAGCGGGTTGGGCCGGCCGGGGCGCGGCGCGGTGTCCTTGACGATGTTGCCAAGCACCTTGCGCAGCACGCGCAGGATGCGTTGTTCCTTCGATAGGGTTTCGTTGTTCACGGTTCTCTCTCCGATGGGGGGCGGGCGGACATCTTACCCGTTATGCGGCCTCGAAATGCTCCAGCACGAGCTGCACGCTTGTCTCCCCCTGCCATTCGTTGATGTCGAGACGGTAGGCGGCGCGGATGCGGTCGGGGGCGCCCTCCGGGTGATTGAAGCGGATCGCCTCGAAGCGCGCGCGGCCCTGTTGCAGCGTCAGTTTCAGGTGCCGGTCCTTGAGCAGCCGCTGCTGCACGACCTCGAATTCGTCGGCGAACAGGGGCGCGGGGAATGCCTGCCCCCAGACGGCGCCTTGCAGCAATCGCGCCGTATCCAGGCCGCGGTAGGCGGCTTCGAGCGCGCCGTCGGTTTCCAGCGTGCGCGTCAGCGTCGCGGGGGATAGGAGGCTGCGCGCGACTCGCTCGAACAGGGTTGCGAACTCCGGCAGGTCGCGCTCCATCAGCGTCAGCCCCGCGGCGGCGGCATGGCCGCCGAAGCGCTTGAGCAGGTCCGGCTGCTGCTTGGCGACCAGATCGAGCGCGTCGCGCAGATGCAAGCCGGGAATCGAGCGGCCCGAGCCTTTGAGCTCGCCGCCTTCGCCGCGCGCAAAGACGAAGGTGGGGCGATGCAGCCTTTCCTTGACGCGCCCGGCGAGGATGCCGATCACGCCCTGATGCCAGCCGGGATCGAACAGCACGACGCTGGCGCGCTCGGCGGCATCGAACTCTTCGAGGTGGATCGCAGCGGCTTCGCGCATCTCGGCTTCGATGGCGCGGCGTTCGTGGTTGATCGCGTCGAGCTGCTGGGCGATGTTGAGCGCGCGGCCCGGATCGTCAGTGATCAGGCATTCGATGCCGAGGCTCATGTCGGCCAGACGTCCTGCCGCGTTGAGGCGCGGGCCGGCGGCGAAGCCGAGGTCGAAGGTGCCGGCGCGGGCCGGATCGCGGCCGGCGACCGAAAGCAGGGCGGCGATGCCCGGGCACATGCGGCGCTGGCGGATGCGCGATAACCCCTGGGCGACGAGGATGCGGTTGTTGCGGTCGAGCGGCACGACGTCGGCGACCGTGCCGAGGGCGACGAGATCGAGCAGGCTGGCGAGCGCGGGCTCCGGGCGGGACGCGAAATGGCCGCGCCGCCGCAGTTCCGCGCGCAAGGCGAGCATCGCGTAGAACATCACGCCGACGCCGGCGATGGCCTTGCTCGCGAAGCGGCAGCCCGGCTGGTTCGGATCGACGATCGCATCGGCAGCCGGCAGCTCGTGGCCGGGCAGATGATGGTCGGTGACGATCACCTGCATGCCCAGCCGCTTCGCTTCCGCCACCCCGGCGACGCTGGCGATGCCGTTGTCGACCGTGACCAGCAGGTCGGGACTTCTGGCCGCCGCGAGCCGCGCCACTTCGGGGGAGAGGCCATAGCCGGTCTCGAAGCGGTTGGGCACCAGGTAATCGACCGCCGCACCGAACCCCCGCAACGCGCGCATCCCCACCGCGCAGGCGGTGGCGCCGTCGCAATCGTAGTCGGCGACGATGAGGATCTTCCTGCCCGCCTGCACGGCGTCGGCCAGCAGGGCGGCCGCCGCGTCGAGGCCCTTCATGCCTTCAGGAGGCAGCAGCGATTTGAGCTGGGTGTCGAGCTCGTCGGCCGTGGTGATGCCGCGTGCCGCGTAAAGCCGCGCCAGGAGCGGATGCACGCCGGATTGCTCCAGCATCAGCCGCGCACGCTGGGGGACGGGGCGGACCGTGATGTGGGTCATTTCAATGCGGTGAGTGGAAGCATGCGGCGCCAGAAGCGCAGCCGGTCGGCACGCTGCCAAGCATAGGCGATGGCGGCGGGCTGCCAGCCCAGCCGGGTGCCGATCAGCCTCACCGTCCGGCAGGCGGCCAGCGCCGGCGCCAGCCAGTCGCGTTCCAGCGCCAGCAGGGCGTCGCGCCAGGCCAGCGCATCGAGCGTGCGCGCGGGCATGGCGAGCGTGTCGACGATCGCCAGCAGGCGGCCGGCAGACGGCGGCATGCGTTGCGGCACGGCATGGCAAGTCATGCCAGTATGGCGACACAGACCCGCGATAACCGGGTCGTCGCTCAGGACGGCATCGAACGCGGACTCGATCTTTGCCGGCAGGGCGCCAAGACCCCACGGCCACAGGCTGTTGGCGGTGGGGCGGCCGGTGGCTTCGCGGGCACGATTGACCGGATGATCGTGCAGCACCGTCTGCGCTTCGAGCAGAAGGCGCCGCCAGGCCGGGCCAGCGGCGCCGCCCGGGAGCTGCGGGTCGATCGGCTGGTGGATGGCCTCGTGAAGCGGCTGGGTTTCGAGCGCGAGGGGTTGTTCGAGCCGCAGTTCCCAGCGCCCTGGGGCGGAAGCCGAGAGTTCGCCCCAGTCGGCGAACAAGGGCTGCACCGCGGCGAGCAGCGCCGCGCTTTCCGCGGCGTCGAGGCCGAGGCGGGCGGGGTCGTCGAGCGTCACGCCGCCGGCGCCGACCTGCCAATGCACGGGGTCGAGGCACAGCCACTCGCCGGGTGCCGTCCCGGCAGCGCCGACTTTGCGCAGCGCCGCCGCAGGCAGCCGTTCGAGGCCGAAGAGGTGCGCGAGCGCATCGTCCGGCAGCTCGCTCCGCCGGCCGCGGCCGAGGATCAGCGACAGGTGCGGCGCGGCGAGGTCGTAGGTGGTGCCCTCGAGGATTTCGACCGGCAGCAAGAGGCCGGGAACCAGCAAAGTCAGGTGCATGAGGCATGTTAACATGCCGCCCCAATGGCCTTCGAAACCCTCATCGGTCTGCGCTACACGGCGGCAAGGAAGCCGGGCGGCGGCAACCGCTTCATCTCCTTCATCTCGCTGATTTCCATGCTCGGCCTGGGCTTAGGCGTGGCGGCGCTGATCGTCGTGCTGTCGGTGATGAACGGCTTCCAGAAGGAGCTCAGGACGCGCATTCTCGGTGTCGCTTCGCATGTCCAGATCATGGGCGCCGAGGGCGAGCTCGACGATTGGCAAACGGCAATCACCCAGGCTGGCAAACATCCCCGGGTGCTCGCGGCGGCGCCCTATGTGCAGCAGCAGGCGATGCTCTCGCTCGCCGGGCGGGTGAAGGGCGTGCTGGTGCGCGGCATCCTGCCGAATGATGAGGAGAAGGTGGCCGATTTCGCCCGCCACATGAAGGCCGGCCGGCTGGAAAACCTGCAGCCGGGCGGGTTCGGCATCATCCTCGGCAGCGATCTCGCCTATGCGCTGCAAGCCTATCCCGGCGACAAGGTGACGCTGATCGCACCGCAGGGCGTGGTGACGCCGGCGGCGGTGCTGCCGCGCATGAAGCAATTCACCGTGGTGGGCATCTTCGAGGTCGGCATGTTCGAATATGACAGCGGTCTCGCGCTGGTGCGCATGGAGGACGCGCAGAAGCTCTACCAGATGGGGGATGCGGTCTCCGGCGTGCGCCTGAAGCTCGACGACCTGTTCGCCGCGCCGCAGGTGGCGCGCGAGCTGGCCGCCAGCCTGCCGGCCGGTTTGCGGCTCACCGACTGGACGAGGAGCCATGCCAACTTCTTCCGCGCGGTGCAGATCGAGAAGAACATGATGTTCCTGATCCTGCTCTTGATCGTCGCGGTGGCGGCCTTCAACATCGTCTCGACGCTGGTGATGACGGTGCAGGACAAGCGCGCCGACATCGCGATCCTGCGCACGTTGGGCGCGAGCCCCGGCAGCATCATGCGTATCTTCGTCATCCAGGGCACGCTGATCGGCGCGATCGGCCTCGCGCTCGGTGTGGCGGGCGGCGTCGCGCTGGCGCTGAACGTCGAGACGGTGGTGCCGTTCATCGAGCGTGTCTTCGGCATCCAGTTCCTCGCCAAGGATGTCTATTACATCTCCGACCTGCCTTCCGACCTGCACTGGTCGGATGTCTGGATCATCAGCGTCACTTCGTTCAGCCTCACCGTGCTGGCGACGCTCTATCCGAGCTGGCGCGCCTCGCGCGTCAATCCCGCCGAGGCGCTGCGCTATGAGTGAAGCGGTGCTGACCTGTGCCGGGCTGACCAAGGTATTCCGCCAGGGGCAGGAGGAGGTGCGCGTGCTCGATGGCGTCGATCTGGAAATCGGCGCTGGCGAGACGGCAGCGATCGTCGGCGCGAGCGGTTCGGGCAAGAGCACGCTGCTGCATCTGTTGGGCGGGCTCGATGTGCCGACGTCCGGCAGCGTGCATCTGCTCGGCAAGGATCTGGCCCGGGTCTCGGAAGCCGAGCGCGGCCGGCTCAGAAACGAGGCGCTCGGCTTCGTCTATCAGTTCCATCACCTGCTGCCGGAATTTTCCGCGCTGGAAAACGTCGCGATGCCCTTGCTGATCCGGCGCATGGCGAAAGGCGAAGCGGAGGAGCGGGCGGCGGCGATCCTCGCCGAAGTGGGGCTGGGCGCGCGGCTTGCGCACCGCCCCGGCGAGCTCTCAGGCGGCGAGCGTCAGCGCGCGGCGCTGGCCCGCGCCCTGGTGACGCAGCCGGCCTGCATCCTCGCCGACGAGCCGACCGGAAACCTCGACCGCCATACCGCCGACGAAGTCTTCGCGCTGATGCTGCGCCTGAACGCCGCACATCGCACCAGCCTCGTCATCGTCACCCACGACATGGCGCTGGCCAATGCCTGCCAGCGCCGCTTGCTACTGCGCGATGGCCGATTGGCGCCGCTTGAGGCGGCGCCGGCGCCAGGCCCGCACTAGCCAGATGCGCCAGGCGATGCGTACGCCGAAATAGCCGATGACGGCGAGCAGGCTGGCCAGCAGCACCAGCCCCCAGGCGAGCGGGGCGCCGAGCTGGAGCATCCAGTCGATCAGCGCGCCGATCCAGGCGGAGAGCGTCTCGCTGCCCGGGTCGCCGAAGTCCGGCGGGGCGACGAAGGCGCGCCTTGGGTGGCCCAGCAGCGCGAACATTCCCTCGCCGAGCGCGAAGGCGATGACATAAAGCGGCACGATCGTGAAGGGGTTGGTGTAGAGCGTGGTGAAGAGCGCCAGCGGCAGGTTGATGCGGAAGATCACGGCGCAGATTGCCGCGCCGAGCATCTGGAACGGCCCGGGAATCAGCCCGCAGAAAAGCCCTGCCGCGACCGCGCCGGCGGCAGAGTGGCGGTTGAGGTGCCACAGCCGCGGATGCAGCAGCGTGTTGCGGAACGGGTATAGCCAGCGGTTTTCCTTCACCGCGGCGTGGTCCGGCATGTGCTTGCGCAGCCAGTGCTTCATGGGGGCATTGTAATGCCGTGGCGCGTGCTGGCTTTCGCGCTCGGCGTGTGGTGGTTGCAGCAGCGTGCCGTGCTGCCAGCGCCGATTTTTCTCGCCGCGCTCGGCGCGCTGGGCCTTGCGCTGTCCCTATTGCGCCGGCGCGGCCTGGGCATACTCGGCGCCGCGCTGCTCGGCTTCGTCTGGGCCGGCGGCTTCGCGCATTGGCGGCTCGACGATGCGCTGCCGGTGGAATGGGAAGGCCGCGACATCGAGATGACCGGCGTCATTGCCGAGCTGCCGCAACGCTTGGGTGACCCGGTGCGCGGCGTGCGCTTCGTGTTCGAACCGGAAGCCGCGAACGCGCCGGTACCCTCGCGCATCCTGCTTTCCTGGTACCGGCAGTTTTCGCCCGAAGCCGAGGAGGAGGGGGACGAGGAAGACGGCGGCGCCGGTGCCATGCCTCATGCGGGTGAGCGCTGGCGGTTCATCGTGCGGCTCAAGCGGCCGCATGGCAACGTCAATCCGCACGGCTTCGACTACGAGGGCTGGCTGTTCGAGCGGGGGCTGCGGGCGACGGGCTATGTCCGAAAGTCGGCGCTGACGGGACGGCAGGCGGCGGCTGGCTGGTCGGTCGAGCGGCTGCGCGAGGCGGTGCGCTCGCGCATCGAGCGCGCGCTGCCCGACGCGCCCTATGCCGGCGTGCTGGCGGCGCTGGCGATCGGCGACCAGCAGGCGATTCCGCCGGAGCAATGGCGCTTGTTTTCGGCCACCGGCATCACGCACCTGATGTC
The DNA here is from genome assembly GCA_013388985.1 of Rhodocyclaceae bacterium. Classification (GTDB taxonomy): domain Bacteria; phylum Pseudomonadota; class Gammaproteobacteria; order Burkholderiales; family Rhodocyclaceae; genus Sulfuricystis. Next base: position 12,976 of record JACAEF010000041.1, on the reverse strand, counting down.
GATCTCCGGCCTGCACGTGACGATGATCGGCGGGCTCGTGGCCTGGCTCGTCTCGGCGCTGTGGCGCCGTCATCCGCGCCTGCCGTTGCTCCTTCCGGCGCAAAAGGCCGCCGCCGTCGCCGGCTTCGCCGGCGCGTTCGTCTATGCCCTGCTCGCTGGCTTCGGCATTCCGGCGCAGCGCACGCTCTACATGCTCGGCGTCGTCGTGCTGGCCCTGCTCTCCGGCCGCAACCTTGCCGCGCCGACGGTGCTGGGGGCAGCGCTCTTGCTGGTGCTGCTCGCCGATCCGTGGGCGGTGCTCGCCGCCGGCTTCTGGCTGTCGTTCGGCGCCGTGGCGCTGCTGTTCTACGTCGGCGCGCAGGGCTTGAGCCGGCGGCACTGGCTGATCGACTGGCTGCGCGCGCAATGGGCGATCACGCTGGGCCTGATCCCGCTGCTGCTCGCGCTGTTCCAGCAGGTCTCACTCGTCTCGCCGCTGGCCAACGCGGTGGCGATCCCGCTGGTGAGCCTCCTCATTACGCCGCTGGCGCTCGTCGGCAGCCTGCCGGGCTTTCGCTGGGCGCTCACGCTTGCGCATGCGCTGCTCGTGCCGCTGATGGATTTCCTCGGCTGGCTGGCGCATCTGCCGGGCGCGCTTTGGCAGCAGCAGGCGCCGCCGGTATGGTGCGTGCCGGTCGCGGTGGTGGGCGTCGCCTGGCTGCTGCTGCCGCGCGGCTTTCCGGCGCGCTGGGCGGGCGCCTTGCTGTTCCTGCCGCTGTTCCTGATCGCGCCCGAGCGGCCCGGAACGGGCGAACTGAAGCTCACCGTGCTCGATGTCGGCCAGGGGCAGGCGGTGCATGTGCAGACGGCGACGCACGACCTGATGTTCGATGCCGGGCCGGCCTATGGTGGCGCGGGGGCGCAAGCCGATGCCGGCAGCCGCATCCTCGTGCCCTATCTGCGCGCGGTCGGAGTGCGGCGGCTCGACACGCTGATCGTCAGCCATGCCGATCGCGATCATGCGGGCGGCGCGGATTCGCTGCTGGCCGCCGTGCCCGTGACCGTCGAAGAGCGCCACTGCGCCGACGGGCAGGGCTGGGAGTGGGATGGCGTGCGCTTTCGCGTGCTGCATCCGCCGGCGCAGGATTACGAGCGGAAGGCGCCGAGCAACGCGCTTTCCTGCGTGCTGAAGATCGAATCGCCGTACGGCAGCGTGCTGGTCCCGGGCGATCTCGAAGCCAAGGCGGAAGCCGAGTTCCTCGCGCGCCATCGTGACGATGCGCGCTCCGACATCCTCGTCGCGCCGCATCATGGCGGGAAGAAGACCTCGTCGCCGGCCTTCGTCGCGGCGGTGGGCGCGCGGGAGATCGTCTTTCCGGTCGGCTACCGCAACCGCTTCGGCCATCCCCATCCCGAAGTGCTGGCGCGCTATGCCGATGCCAACATCCACCGCACCGACCGCGATGGCGCGGTGACGCTGAAAGTCGGCGCTGGTGGGACGGCACTGCGGCGGGAAAGGGAAGCCACTCGCCGCTACTGGCACAATACGGCTTTCGTTGCGAAGGAATGACCGCGATGCGCCAGAAGTTCGTCCAGTGCCTGTCCCCTGCCGGTTTTCACAAGATGGCCTATGTCGAGTGGGGCGATCCGGCCAATGCGCGCGTGCTGGTCTGCGTGCATGGGCTGACGCGCTGCGGGCGCGATTTCGACTATCTCGCCGAACGCCTCGCCGACCGCTATCGCGTCGTCTGCCCCGACGTGGTGGGCCGCGGGATGAGCGACTGGCTGCGCGATCCGCACCATTACGCGATTCCCCAGTATGCGCAGGACATGGTCGCGCTGATCGCGCGGCTCGACGTCGAGCAAGTCGACTGGCTCGGCACCTCGATGGGCGGCATCATCGGCATGGCCCTGGCGGCGCAGCCGGGGACGCCGATCGCACGCCTGATCCTCAACGACGTCGGGCCCTCGATCCCGGCGGCGGCGCTCGCGCGCATCGGCGAATATCTCGCCACGCCGCCCGACTTCGCCTCGCCGCAGGAGGCGGAGGCCTATATCCGCGTCATCGCCGCGCCGTTTGGCCCGCTCACCGACGCGCAGTGGCGGCACCTGACGCAGCATGTGATCAAGGCGGGGCCGAACGGCCGCTTCCAGCTGCGCTACGACCCCGGCATCGCCGTGCCCTATGCGGTAGCCGCCCGCGACGGCCAGGACATCGACCTGTGGCCGCTCTTTGACGCGATCCGCTGCCCGACCCTGGTGATTCGCGGCGCGAACTCCGATCTGCTCACGCGCGAGACCGTCGCCGCGATGCACGAGCGCGGCCCCAGGGCCGAGAGCGTCGAGATCCCGGAAGTCGGCCATGCGCCGATGTTCCTCGACGATGCGCAGGTGGCCATCGTGCGCGATTGGCTGGAGGGGGCCGGCAGTCGGGGGTGAATGCTGATAAACTGCGTCGTGGCGGGTCTCCCCGCATTGCAAGCTGGTGAACCTGGTCAGGGCCGGAAGGCAGCAGCCATAGCCAATCCTTGCAAGTGCCGGGGGTCAGGCTCGCCACCTCCTTCCTTCACATCCGGTTACATTCCGGCCTTCCAGCGATATAAACGGCTTACAAGCCGGGCGCTTAATCTCTCCTGTGTTCAACAACCTACAGGAGAAAACCGATGCGTCATTCACATTCTTACAAGACCGTCGCCGGCCTGCTCGTCGCCGCCGGCCTCAGCAGCCTCGCCTTCGCCCAGGCCGCCGCGCCCGGCAACCCGGCCGGCCCCGGTATGGGGCCGGGGCCGATGGGCAAGATGGGTCGGCATGCAGCGATGCGATTCGATCCCGCCGAGCGTGCCCGCGCTCATCTGGACTACCTCAAATATCACCTCAAGATCACGCCCGAGCAGGAAGCGCTGTGGAATGCCTATGCCGAGAAGGTGCAGGCCGAGGCAGGCAAGGGGCTGGCCGAGATACGCGCCTTGGCGGACGACACCAAGCTCAGCGCGCCCGAGCGACTCGCGAAGCGGGAAAGTCTGATGGAAGAGCGTCTCGCCGCGATGAAGGCGGTGCATGAGAGCTTCAACCGCCTCTACGCGGCGCTCACGCCCGAACAAAAAGCCATCGCCGACCAGCAAGTCGCCCGGATGGGCAAGGGGCCGATGGGCGGCCGCGCTGCCCACATGGCGCCGCCCCCCGCGCCACGAGGCTGAGAGCTTGTGAAAATTTCTGCTGTGCGTCCCGATGGCTGTGTTGCGCGGTGCTCGCTCCCGCGCCTAACTGGTTGTTATGTCTTGGTCGCTGCGCTCCGTGCGCCTTGCCCTCGGGCCGCTCGCGACGAAATTTTTCACAAGCTCTGATCGCGAGACGACCGCGCAGCTGGCTGGCGGTGGTTTCGCCGTAGAATCGCGGGCATGAGCTATCAGGTTCTTGCCCGCAAGTGGCGCCCGAAATCCTTCGACACGCTCGTCGGACAAGAGCATGTCGTCCGGGCGCTGACGCATGCGCTCGAACGGCAGCGCCTGCACCACGCCTACCTGTTCACCGGCACGCGCGGCGTCGGCAAGACGACGATCGCGCGCATCATGGCCAAGGCGCTCAACTGCGAGAAGGGCGTCACGCCCACGCCGTGCGGCGAATGCACGCCGTGCCGCGAGATCGACGCCGGCCGTTTCATCGATTACGTCGAGATGGACGCCGCCTCGAACCGCGGTGTCGAGGACATGGCGGCGCTCTTGGAAAAGGCCGCTTATGCGCCCAATTCCGGCCGCTACAAGGTCTACATGATCGACGAAGTGCATCAGCTCTCGGGCCATGCCTTCAATGCGATGCTGAAGACGCTCGAAGAACCGCCGGAACACGTCAAGTTCATTCTCGCCACCACCGATCCGCAGAAGATCCCGGTCACGGTGCTCTCCCGCTGCCTGCAGTTCAACCTGAAGCAGATGCCGCCGGCGCTGATCACCGAGCATCTGTCGCGCGTGCTGACGGCCGAAGGCATCGACTTCGAGGCGGGAGCGCTCCGGCATCTGGCCAAGGCCGCGGCCGGTTCGATGCGCGATGCGCTCTCGCTGCTCGACCAGGCGATCGCGCACGGCGCCGGCCGCGTCGAGGAAGAGGGCGTGCGGACGATGCTCGGCACGGTCGGCGACGACCACCTGTTCGCGCTGCTCGACGGGCTCGCCGCCAGCGACATCCATGCGATGCTCGCGGTCGCCAGGACGATGGAAGAGCGCAGCCTGAGCTTCTCGTCGGCGCTGCAGGAGCTGGCGACCCTGTTCCACCGCATCGCGCTCGCCCAGTTCGCGCCGGACGCGCTGCTCGACGAAGCCGAGCGAGCGCGGCTCGCACCCTATGCCGAGCGGCTCGATCCCGAATTCCTCCAGCTGTGCTACCAGATCGTCACGCATGGACGGGATGAGTTGGCGCTGGCGCCCGACGAGGCGGCCGGCTTCGGCATGACCCTGCTGCGGCTCTTCGCCTTCCGCCCGGGCGGGGGCGAAGAGCCGTCCGCACGCGCATCCGCGGCAGCTGCTCCGCAGCGCAAGACGGTTGCAGCTGTCGCGCCTGCGCCAGCGGCCGCCGCGCCGGATGCCTCGGTGCCGGACGATTGGCATGCGCTGGTCGAAGGCAACGCGCTCACCGGCATGGCGCGCCAGCTCGCCCAGCATTGCGAGCTGGTCGAACGCGAGGGGCAGAAGATCGTGCTGCGTCTCGATCCGGCGCATCGCTTCTTGCAGATGCACCAGGACAAGCTGCGCGCCGAGCTGGCGAAACATTTCGGCCAGCCAGTGACTCTCGAAATCCAGCTCGGCACGCCGAGCGGCGCCACGCCGAAGGCGCGCGCCGAGCAGTTGAAGCGCGAGCGTCAGGAACAGGCGATTGCCGCGATCGAGGGCGATCCCTTCGTGCGCGAAGTCTGCGACCTGTTCGACGCCAGCATCGACGAATCCACCATCAAACCCCTGTAGAGGAACACGACATGCTGAACAAAGGCGGCATCGCCAACCTGATGAAACAGGCGCAGAAGATGCAGGAGAACATGCAGAAGGCGCAGGAAGAGCTGGCCAGTCTCGAAGTCGAAGGCCAATCCGGCGCCGGCGCCGTGAAGGTCGTGATGACCTGCAAGCACGACGTCAAGCGCGTCACCATCGATCCGTCGGTGATGGACGACAAGGAAATGCTCGAAGACCTGATCGCCGCAGCGGTCAACGATGCCAACCGCCGTGCCGAAGCGACCGTCCAGGAACGCATGGGCTCCCTGACCGCCGGCCTGCCGCTGCCGCCGGGCATGAAGCTGCCGTTCTAGAGCCCATGCGGGAACGCATTCTGTTCGTCTGCATGGGCAACATCTGCCGCTCCCCCACGGCCGAGGGCGTGGCGCGTGAGTTGGCGAAGCGGCGGGGGTTGCAGGATTTTTTCGAGTTCGACTCGGCCGGCACGCATGGCTATCACGTCGGCAATCCGCCCGACCGGCGCGCGCAGGAGGCGGCGAAGCGGCGTGGCTACGATCTCTCGGGCTTGCGAGCGCGCCAGGTCAATGAATTCGATTTCGTGCGTTTCGACCGCATCCTGGCGATGGATCGCGACAACCTGGCGTTGTTGCGCCAGGTGTGTCCGCTGGAGCACCACGGCAAGCTCGGCCTGTTCCTCGAATTCGCGCCGCAGCGGGGCATCGACGAAGTGCCCGACCCTTATTACGGCGGGCCGGAAGGCTTCGAAATCGTCCTCGATCTGGTCGAGGAAGCCACCGAGGGGCTATTGAGCCGGCTTCACCGGCAGAAGTGAAAACGCCCGCGGCTGCGGGCGTTTTTCCGTCGGATGACGCTGGATTATTCTGATTTCCGGGTTTCCACCATTATCAGAGGCTCGTTGCTGATCACCGGCGCGGGCTTGGGCTTGCGGCCCAAGGGTTGCGGTGGCGGCTCGATGGCCGGGCGGGGCGCAGCTTTCGATGTCTCGACCAATTGCAGGCCTGCTTTGGCCAGCTCCGCCGCGAGATCTACGGTGACCGGCGACGCGACCGGGGGACTGACGGCTTGCACGGGAGCTGCGGGCGAGGGTTCCACGCTGACCGGTGTGACAGCGGGCGGCTGGGTTTGCACTGCGGGAGTCGCGGCTTCCATCGCTACCGCCACGGGCTCGCTGACCACTGTCTCGACCGGTATGGCGGAGGGCAAACTCGGCGCTGGCGAGACGGCACCTACGGGTGCGCTGGCGACTTCGGGTGTGGCAGTGGCAGCGGACACAGTCTCCGTGACGGTCGCTGGTGCTTCAGCAGGCGATGCGGCAGATACCGTTTCCGGTGCAGGCGCTTGAGCAGGAACGGCTTCGGCCGCCGGTGAAGCGACCGCTTCGACGGCGGCGGCTACTTCCTCGATCGGCCGTTCGCCGCGATTGCGTCCGCCACGCCGGCCGCGACGCCGGCCTCCAGTTCCTGGGCCTTCGGCGGTCCCCCCCTCGCTGGCGGCGATCACCGGCGCGGCCTGCTGGGGGACTTCCGGTTCGGCTATAGCGGGTTTCTGGCGATTCGTGCGTGCTTCACGCGGCTCCTTCGCGCCTTCGGGACGTTCCTTGCGCTCGCCACGCTCGGGACGGGGCTGACGCGCTTCCCGTGGTTCGCGGCGCTCACCCTTCTCGGCGCGCTCGCGCCCTTCGCGTCGGTTGCGGCCGCCCCGCTCGGCGCCCTCGGCGCGCTCGCGCTGGCTGGCCGCGGCCTTCCTCGGCGCTTCCGTGACGACGGGTTCTTCTTTCTTGCCCCCGGTGAGCCAAGACAGGATGCGGGCGAAGAAGCCCGGTGCGGGCGCTGCCGCCTCGGCGGGCTTCGGCGCGACGGTGGGAGCCGGCTGCTCGGGCGTGATGCCCTTCACGGCCGCTTCGGGGCGCGTTGCCTTCGCTTCGGCCTTGCTTGCCTGCGCCGCGGGCTCCTCGGCCGGCTTCACGGCCATTTCGTAACTCGGCAGGCTGATCCCTTCTTGGTTGAGCTGGTCATGGCGCAGCCGGACGATTTCGTAATGGGGTGTTTCGAGATAGCGGTTCGGGATGATCGTCAGGTTGACGTGGTGGCGCAGCTCGATGCGGGCGATGTCCGGACGCTTCTCGTTGAGCAGGAAGGTGGCGACATCGACGGGCACCTGCACGTGCAGCGCACCGGTGTTTTCCTTCATCGCCTCCTCTTCGAGGATGCGCAGGATGTGCAGCGCCGCCGATTCGGTCGAGCGGATGTGGCCGGTGCCGGTGCAACGCGGGCAGGTGATGTAGCTCGTCTCGGCCAAGGCCGGGCGCAGCCGCTGGCGGGAGAGCTCCAAGAGGCCGAAGCGCGAGATCTTGCCGGTTTGCACGCGCGCGCGGTCGTGATGCAGGGCTTCGCGCAGGCGGTTCTCGACTTCGCGCTGGCTCTTCGGCGACTCCATGTCGATGAAGTCGATGACGATCAGGCCGCCCAGGTCTCTCAAGCGCAGCTGGCGGGCGATCTCGTCGGCGGCTTCGAGGTTGGTTTTCAGCGCGGTTTCCTCGATGTCGGCGCCCTTGGTGGCGCGGCCGGAGTTGACGTCGATCGCCACCAGCGCCTCGGTGTGGTCGATGACCACCGCGCCGCCGGAGGGCAGATTCACCTGCCTCGAGTAGGCCGACTCGATCTGGTGCTCGATCTGGAAGCGGGAAAAGAGCGGCACGTCGTCGCGGTAGCGCTTGACCCGATTGACGTTCGCCGGCATCACATGGCTCATGAACTGCTGGGCCTGCTCGAAGATGTCGTCGGTGTCGATCAGGATCTCGCCGATGTCCGGCTGGAAGTAGTCACGGATCGCGCGGATGACGAGGCTCGATTCCTGGTAGATCAAAAAGGCGCCGGATTGCGCCTGCGCCGCGCCTTCGATCGCGCGCCACAGCTGCAGCAGGTAGTTCAGGTCCCACTGCAGCTCCTCGACGCTGCGGCCGATACCGGCGGTGCGGGCGATCAGGCTCATGCCGGGCGGCACTTCGAGCTGGTCCATCACTTCGCGCAGTTCCTGGCGGTCCTCGCCCTCGATGCGGCGCGAGACGCCGCCGCCGCGCGGGTTGTTGGGCATCAGCACCAGATAGCGGCCGGCGAGCGAGATGTAGGTGGTCAGCGCCGCGCCCTTGTTGCCGCGCTCGTCCTTTTCGACCTGGACGATCAGCTCCTGGCCGACTTTCAACGCATCCTGGATGCGCGCGCGGCCGGGTTCGAGACCGGGCTGGTAATAGCTCTTCGCGACTTCCTTGAACGGCAGGAAGCCGTGACGCTCGGTACCGTAATCGACGAAGGCGGCTTCGAGCGAAGGCTCGATGCGGGTGATGACCGCCTTGTAGATGTTGCTCTTGCGTTGCTCCTTGGCGGCCGATTCGATGTCGAGGTCGATCAGTTTCTGACCATCGACGATCGCGACGCGGAGTTCCTCGGCCTGCGTCGCATTGAACAGCATGCGTTTCATCTGTGCTCCTGCTCGGCACGCAGGCAGGCACGACAAATCGCGCCACGGGATCGTGGCGTTTTCTAACGGATTTGCGGGATCGGCACCATCGGGATCGAGGGGTGCGGGGTGGGCAAATGGGTTGAGGGTTTGTCGGATCGCACGGCCCGTCATGAGGACGAACGGCCGCGCCTATCGAAGCCTGTCTGTGCGCGAAAAAATATCGATACGTGTCGCAACTTGCGGTGAGCGACTTCACCTGGGCCAGCAAGGCGAGAACGGGGTTCCGGCGCCGGCCGGACGGTATGAGTGCGTCGTGCGGCCAGTCGAGCGGAAGTGTCATGCCCCATGACGGCAGCCGGTGCCCGTAGAATGGCGGGCGGCAGGGCTGCCGGCAACATCGGCGGGAGTCGCCCCGGGACCGCTTCGTGTCGCCGGGCACGTCATCCGTGGATGGCTGAGCCGGCGCATTATATTGTGAAAGAACGAGTTGGGTAAAGAATCCGTCACATTTCTTCAAGTCGATGAGGACTCCGCCGGGCAGCGCATCGACAATTTCCTGCTCAAGACCTTCAAGGGGGTGCCCAAGAGCCACATCTACCGCATCCTGAGAAGCGGCGAGGTACGCGTCAATAAGGGACGGGTCGGCGCCGAGCGGCGACTGGCGTCGGGCGACGTGGTCCGCGTGCCGCCGCTGCGCATCCCGGAAGTCAGGGACGAAGCGGCGACACCCGCCCGGGAATTCATGATCGTCCATGAGGACGAGGCACTGCTGGTGATCGACAAGCCGGCGGGTGTCGCGGTGCATGGCGGCAGCGGCGTCGATTTCGGCGTGATCGAGCAGCTGCGGCGGGCGCGGCCGCAGGCGAAATTCCTCGAACTCGCGCATCGCCTCGACCGTGAGACCTCCGGGCTGCTGGTGATCGGCAAGAAGCGCAGCGCGCTATTGAGGCTGCACGACCTGTTTCGGGAAGGGGAGGTCGAGAAGCGCTATCTGGCCCTGGTGAAAGGCCGCTGGCGCGACCGGCTGCGCAACGTCCGGCTGCCCTTGCACAAATATCTGACGGCGGAAGGCGAACGGCGCGTGCGCGTCGATGCGGCGGGCAAGCCGGCGCACTCTGTCGTGCGCCTCCTCGGCCAGTGGCAAACACCCTGGGGCGAATTCAGCCTGCTCGAAGTGGAGCTGAAGAGCGGCCGCACCCACCAGATCCGCGTCCATCTCGCGCATCTGGGCTTTCCGATCCTCGGCGACGAGAAATATGGCGATTTCACGCTCAACAAGACCTTGCAAAAAGAGGGGCTCAAACGCATGTTCCTGCATGCGGCCTCCCTGCGGTTGCCGCACCCGGTCAGCGGCGAGCCGCTCGTGCTGGCGGCGCCCCTGCCCGCGGAACTGGAAAACTTCATGAAACGGATCGGCAGCGAAAATGCGGCAGCGCTTTGAATTGATCGTCTTCGACTGGGATGGCACGCTGATGGATTCGGCGGCGATGATCGTCGCCAGCGTGCAGGCGGCCGCGCGCGATCTCGGCCTCGATCCGCCTTCCGAGGAACGCGCGCGTCACATCATCGGCCTGGGCCTGGGCGAGGCGCTGCGCCACGCGCTGCCCGATCTGCCCGAAGCGCATTATCCCGAGCTGGTGGCGCGCTACCGCCACCATTACCTGTCGCGCGACCACGAACTGACGCTGTTTGCCGGAGCTGAAGAGCTGGTCCGCGAGCTGGCCGGGCGCGGCTATCGCCTCGGCGTGGCGACCGGCAAATCGCGCATCGGCCTCGACCGGGCGCTCGCCCACACCGGTCTGGACAGCTATTTCCATGCCACGCGCTGCGCCGACGAATGCCATTCCAAGCCTCATCCCCAGATGCTGCTCGAGCTGATGGAGACCTTCGGCATCGCGCCGGCGCAAACCCTGATGATCGGCGACACGACCCACGATCTGCTGATGGCCCAAAATGCCGGCGTTCCTGCCGTCGCGGTCGGTTATGGCGCACATCCGCGCGACGCGCTGGAAGCAGTGTCGCCGCTATACTGTGCGGCATCCGTCGCCGATCTGGCGACGTGGCTGAACGAAAATGCTTGATTGAGCGGGAAGGCGGAAGCAGTGGCGGAAGAGGGAAACTGGGAACGCAAGGTGCTGGAAAAAGTGGCGCTGGCTGCGGTGGCCGAGCAACGTCGCGCGCGGCGCTGGGGGATCTTCTTCAAGCTGCTCGGCTTTGCCTATCTGGCCATCCTGCTGGCCGCGGTGATCGACTGGAGCGCCATCAATCCCGAAAAGGCTGCCCGCCATACTGCGCTGATCGACCTGCAGGGTGTGATCCAGGCCAAGGGCGACGTGAATGCCGACGACGTGCTCAGCGCCTTGCAGGCAGCCTTCGACGACAAGGGCGCGGTGGGCGTGGTGATGCGCATCAACAGCCCCGGCGGCAGCCCCGTGCAGGCCGGCATCATCGCCGACGAAATCCGCCGCCTGCGCGGCAAGCATCCGGACAAGCCCCTCTATGTGGTCGTCGAGGACGTCTGCGCCTCGGGCGGCTACTACGTCGCCGCCGCGGCCGACAAGATCTTCGTCGACAAGGCGAGCATCGTCGGCTCGATCGGCGTGCTGATCGACGGCTTCGGCTTCACCGGCACGATGGAAAAGCTCGGTGTCGAGCGGCGGCTGATGACCGCCGGCGAGAACAAAGGCTTCCTCGATCCCTTCTCGCCGCAGAACGAACGTCACAAAGCCCATGCCCAGGAGATGCTCGACGAGATCCACCGTCAGTTCATCGACGAGGTGAAAAAAGGACGTGGCGACCGGCTCAAGGAAACCCCGGAGATGTTCTCCGGGCTGATGTGGACCGGCGCGAAGAGCGTCGAACTGGGGCTGGCCGACGGCTTCGGCACCGTCGAATCGGTCGCTCGCGACGTGCTCGGCGCCGAGGACGTGCGCGACTACACGGTGAAACCCAACTTCGCCGAGAAATTCGCGCGCCGCTTCGGCGCCGATGCCGCCGCCGCCTTCGGCTCCGCGCTGACGCGCTTTAGCATTCGCTAAAGCAAAGACGATGGGCGTACGATTTCATCCGCACGCCTTGGAACGTCTGGCCGAGCGTGGCGCTGAAGAAGCCGAGGTCATCGCCGTGGTGGAGCAGGGCGAACGCTTCCCAGCCAAGTTCGGTCGGACGGGCTTTCGCGGCAACTTCGCCTGCGACGGAGAATGGATGGGCAAGCGTTACACGGGCAAGCAGATCGAGGCGTAGGCTGTCGCCGAGGAAGGTGACTGGCTGGTGATCACGGTGATCGTGAAATTTTTCGGGAGGGCGGCATGAAACTGAGTTATGACCCTTTGGCCAACGTGGCCTACCTGCGTTTCCACGAAAAGCGCGGGCCGGTGACGACGCTCCAGCTCAGCGATTCGGTGAATGTCGATCTGGCTGCCGATGGGACGATCTACGGCATCGAGCTGCTCAACGCCAATGAGCAATTGAGCGAGGACGATGGGCGTCTGATCGTCGAAACAGGCTCCGGCAGGCGGGAGATGCCGTTGGCGGCCTGATTTAGGCCAATAGCAAGAATACCGTCGGCCGGCGTTGAAACTCGGCGCTGGCGGCACGGCACCGCCAGTCGGCGATGCGGCGGGTGGCGATGCATTCAGTCGCCAGCGTCAGGTCGCTGGCGACGCACAGCCAGGTGTCCGGCCGGCAGGCGGCGAGCAGGGCGGCGAACAACGCTTCGTTGCGGTAAGGCGTTTCGATGAACAGCTGGGTCTCGCAGTTCTGTCGCGAACGTTTTTCCAGTTCGACGATGCGCCGGCTGCGCTCGGGTTCGCGCTGCGGCAGATAGCCGTGAAAGGCGAAGCGCTGACCATCGAGCCCCGAGGCCATCAGCGCCAGGAGCAGCGCGGAGGGGCCGACCAGCGGCTTGACCGCGATGCCCAGCCCATGAGCGCGGCGCACCAGCGCGGCACCGGGATCGGCGACGCCCGGGCAGCCGGCTTCCGACATCAGGCCGAGATCCGCGCCCTCCCGCAGCGGGGCGAGCAGCCGTTCGACGTCGTCCGGCTTTAGCGGCTCGGGCAGCTGTTCGATGGCGATCTCGCGCAGCGGCACGGGATGATCGAGCCATTTGAGCGCCGCGCGCGCCGTCTTGGCGTTTTCGGCGACGAAATGGCGCAGCCGGCAGGCGATTTCGCGCGTGCCGGCCGGCAGCACCAGCGGCCAGGGCGATTCGCCCAATGCCGTCGGCAGCAGATACAGCGTGCCATTCAAGGCAATTCACACCCTTCGGCGCGCAGCATCTCGCATAGCGCGATCAGCGGCAGGCCCACGAGCGCGGTCGGGTCGTCGCTTCTCATCCATTCGAGCAGACTGATGCCCAGGCCTTCCGAGCGGGCGCTACCGGAGCAATTGAGCGCATCCTCCTTGTCGAGGTAACGCTCGATTTCGGCATCGGCGAGCTCGCGAAAGCGCACTTCGGTGCTGACGCCGCGCAGGTGATGTCGCCCGCTCGCGCTGTTCAGGAGGCACACTCCGGTGTGGAAGACCGCGATCTTGCCAGAGAGCTCGCGCAGCTGGCGGCGGGCGTTTTCGCGGCT
>JACAEF010000091.1 GCA_013388985.1 Rhodocyclaceae bacterium | reverse complement strand
TTGTCTCTTTGAAGTGTTGTTCAGCATTTCTATTCAGAAATAATGTAAATCTGATATCGGTATCTACCTTTGTTAATTCCTTTAAAAGATTTGAAGTATAAACACCTATACCGTTAAGCTTCTTTCCTATATTTGTGGCATTTATTATTACAACCTTACCTTTTGAGATATAATTCACAGTTTTCTACTTTGAGTAGTTTTTTCTCTGATATTTCAATTAGCCTCGAATTTTCATCGATGACTCTAATAATAAATCCATAATCTTTTAATTCATTTAGAAATTTTCCGGGGTCTCTTGAACCGGAAATAAGTGGAGGAGAGAATTCACATATTATTGCGACATCTGGATTGCTATTAATTGTTTTCTTCATGCCGTCAAATATTAAAGGTTCGCTCCCCTCCGCATCTATCTTGATAATATCTATTTTTGTATACTCTGCTCCAAAGTATTCATCTATAGCTGTAGCTTCAACCTCTAAAACTTCCATTTCATCTGAAATCTGTTCTAAGAATTCTTTTGAAAAACTGTGAATACTTCCAGAACCATGATATTTTTAAGGATGTGGAATTTAATGCTTCCCGGTTTGTCTAAGACAGCTTTATTTGAAAGTTCAACCCTGTCGAGAAAACCATTAATGCTAATGCTCGCTGATAAATTTTTAAATACCTTAGGATTTGCCTCAAAAGCATAGAGCCTACCAGTGTTACCTATCTTTGAAGCAAAAATTAGTGAAAAATAACCAATGTTTGCACCTATCTCCAAAACATTCATTCCTTCTTTCGTAATATCCATCACGAGTTTTGTTATAGGCATTTCCCAGTAACCACTTTGAATTATGGACGGGGCTATTGATACATCTTTCGTATCAAGGTATATTTTATGCCCCCATATTGTCTTTGCTACAGCTATATTATCTTCAAGAAATATCAAGTTTTTACTGTTTGCTAAAGAAACAGAATCTTCTGACCTAATTATTTTCTGGTAAACATTTCTTGCAATACTACCTAAAAAGGGGGTTCTTTTGATCTTTTCTTTGTTTTTAAGACCGAGATTTATGATAAATTTCCTTAAATTATTAGTCATGAAAGCGTCTTCATTTAAAAGTATTTGTTTAAATTTGCATTCCAATAATTTCAATCTAATTTAGAATTCTGGGGTCTCATCTCGAAAGATACAAGTCACAATGAGGTATTTCCATTAGCTCATCTATTGTGATATCCACTGCGTTTGAATCTGTGTTAATAAACCTTAACTTAAATCCATAATCTGTTATTTCCTCTAAAAACTGTCTTGGTTGTATACCTGTAGCTATTATCATACGCGGTGCAAATTCGCAAATAATTTTAACAGTTAGGTTTTTTTCAAGAAGGTTTCTCATGCCTTTAAATATTAGAGCTTCGGCACCTTCGGCATCCATTTTTATAATGTCAACTTTCATATCTTTATCAATAAAGTACTCATCAAGCGATACAGTGTCAACTTCAATTGTTTCAATTTCGTCCCTGTATCGCTTCAGGAATTCTTCATTTAATTCTATGATACTACTGCTTCCATGAAAACGTTTACATTTGTGGAACTTTAATTTCTGCGATTTATCTACAGCTGCCTTGTTTACTAAGATAGTTCTGTCCATAAAACCATTGACATTGATATTACAGAAAAGGATATCAAAAACCTCTGGATTGGCCTCAAATGCATAAAGCCTTCCGCGTGAACCGATTTGAGAAGCAATGAGAAGGGTATAGTATCCAATGTTAGCTCCTACCTCCACAACGATCATGCCTTCACAAATTATCCTTTTGAAGAACTTTGTTATCCACATCTCCCAGTAGCCATCAAGTAGTATGTGAGGAGCTAATGAAAGATCCCTAGTGTCCACATACATCTTTTGTCCGAATATTGTCCTTGTTAGGGCCTTATTATTGCCGAGATATACCATGCCTCTTTTCTCCTTTATCTCCTCTAATTGATTGAGCATCAGATTTGTCTTTCGGAATAGCTTTCTTACCTGGTTCAATGGAGAGATACTTGCAATAGGCTTCAGTAATGCCTTGTAATGTCGATGTCCCATTTTTATCCTGAAAGATTTTATATGCGGAGATGCCGGATTCACTTTTGGCAGTTTCTTATTACTTGAAAAAACTACAAAGACTTCATTTGCAAAGACAGGGATGAATTCTTTTGATATCTGTCTAAGTAAATCATAATCTATTTTATTCATCATACCCTTATGGATTATTGCCCATTGAAAACTACCCAATGGAGTGTAATAATATGGATATGTTATTCCAGAGAATATTTCTTGAAACTCAACTGGAGCAATTAATCTTTCTCCTTCTCCGAGATGTTTTTTTATAAAATCTACTGTATCTGTCCAGTATTTGTCATGAGCAGGAAACAAAATATCCCCTTTCTTTTAATAATTTGAATTTTCTATATTTTAGTCATTTTAGCACTCTATTTTTTAAGACTTTTGTTTTTTAATTACCCCTGAAATACTAAGCATCATTTTGATTTGAAATTTACAGAAATTTTATTGTCAGTAAAATTCTATATAAACTCTTTCGAGAAAATTTTTATAATGTTCCGATTTGCGAGATATGTCAGGTATATCTGTGCGAATAGTGAATATTATAAAAACCTGGTTTGCAAAAACAGGCCTCATGGTTTTTAATATATGATTTAAAAGGTAGAAGTTTATTTGACTTAGCATACCTTTATGAATTAAAGCCCAGTTAATATCTATATCCTCTAAAAAACTTTCAGGATATGAATAACTTATACATTTAAAAATCCGGGTTACCTCCTTAGGTCCAATTAGTCTTTCATTTGCCATAATAAATTTTTTAACAAAACATACTGCTTCCTTCCAGAATTTATCAGGTAAATTATAAGTAGATGAGCCAATATGTTTTTCCTTTTCTAACTCTGGCGTGTCTACTTTTCTTGAAGCAAAAAGGTCAGAATCTATATGAATATAGCCATGTCTAATACGACTGCTATAGGGGGTCAAAGTGGTATCAAGTAATGATGATGTGAGTTGCTCAAACCAAGTATTTACACTACTAATAATTAGGAACTTTCTTAAAAAACATTGTTTTGTATTATATCGTTGTCTTTCAGCTTTTATACATTCCAAAAATGAAGTCCGCAGTTTTTCTTTAAAGTCACGATATTCAAATGAATTTTTAGGAAAGGGAATCCCATTGAATTTGAGGACTTGGGGAAGGTGCATTGCAGATGTATCAAAAATAAATATATCCGACTTAGAAATCACTTCTTCGCTACTAACAATGAAACACCTGGAAGATAATGGTTTCAATTTTGAAGAAACTGATTTTATTAAATCATGAGAAACAAAAATTGCACCACTATGTTCTAATCTTTGCAATATTGCATCCATTAAGTATAAAAGCTCATGATTACATCCAAAATATCCTAAATTAGTAGATTTAGAAAAATTAAACAAATGGTCCATTAAAAAAGGAATTGTATGCATTGTGTCGTAAATTTGACCATGATCATATGATTCAGATGTAAATATATCCTCACTTGTTGCTTCAGACATTCCAGGCAATAAGTCTTCCAGGATGCTATTAAAACTACTTTTAAACCCATCTTTTATATGAATTTCTTCAATTACCTCATTGGGAATACCCCAGGTTTCTGCCTGATTATTAAGAAAAGGTGATGTGACGTTAAAGACAAAACGTTCCTCGTCGTTTATGGTTCTTTTATGAAGACTATGCATAAAAGTGCTCTGGCGTGTAT
>JACAEF010000071.1 GCA_013388985.1 Rhodocyclaceae bacterium | reverse complement strand
GGCTAGAAGGGCGCGGCTGGCTGGCGGCGGCGCGCTCTTCGCCGCGCCGCACCCCGGTCAGATGGCGGATGCTGATGGCGAGCCGGTGCGGATCGTAAAGGGGCCGGAACACCACGTAATCGTCGAACACGCCGCGCTTGACGAGATCGTAGGCGAAATCGGCATCCTGTCCCTTGCACAGCAGGATCGAGGGGTGATCGCCGCCGGCGAAGCCTGGCGCCGTGCGGTAGAGCTCCAGGAAAGCCCGTTCGGCGAGTGCGAGGTCGTGATAGGCGAACAACAGCAGCGCCGGCGGAGCCTGCGCATACCGTTTGGCGGCGACCGCCACATCGGCGAAGGTCTCGACCCTGAAGCCGCTGTCGCGGGTCATCGCGAGCACCTCGTCTTTCGCGTCGGCATCCGCGAACAGCCAGGCCAGCGGCGCGCTCATGCCTGCTCTCCTTGCAGGCGGGCTTCGAGCCGGGCCCAGACGTCATCGATATGACGATAGCCCAAGGCGGCCGTTTCCCAATCGCCATTGTTGCCGGCGGCTTCGAGATCGGCGCACAGCTTCGCCAGTTCGAGCGCGCCGATGGCGCGGGCGGCGGACTTGAGCCTGTGGGCGGCGCGTGCCAGCGGCCGCGCCTCGCGCTTTTCATAGGCAGAACGGATTTCTGCCAAGGGTTCGCCGGCGTTCTCGAAGAAGCTGTCGATCAGCTCGCGCTGCAGCTTCGACGAGTCGCCCACCATGTCGGCGAGCACGCTGGGGTCCCAGACCTGCGATGCATCGACCGCCTCTTCCTGCGGCGCTAGCGAGACGTCGAAACCCGCACTGGCGACAAGCTCGGCGAGACCCGTTTCGATTTCGCGTCGCCGCTCCGCGGCTTCGTGGAGATCGTGACGGCGGGCGGCTTCTTCGGCACGGGCGGCGCGGGCGGCGAGACGGGTTGCGCCCACCATTTTCGCCGCCCCCTTGATGCGGTGGGCCTCGCGGGCAGCCGCGGCAGCGTCGTCGCGGTCGAGGGCGACGGCGAGCGACTCGAGATCGCGCCGTGTCTGTTCGATGAAATCGGCGAGGATCAGCCGCTCTTCCTCATTGCCTTCGGCCAGTTGACTCAATACGCTGCGGTCGAGCACCGCGCCGCCCTCGACGGGCGGCGCACCGTTCCCGGCCGAAAAAGGCAGCCAGCGCGCCAGCGTGGCGCGCAGCATGGCCAGTTCGGTGGGCTTGACCAGTACATCGTCCATGCCGGCGGCATGACAGCGCGCCACCTCCTCGCCCATCGCCGCTGCCGTCCAGGCGATGATCGGCGTCGACTTGCGGCCTTCCCGGGCTTCGATCGCTCGCACCGCTTGGGCGAGTTCGAAACCATCCATCACCGGCATGTGCACGTCGGTGACGATCAGCGCGTAGTCGCCATGTTTCCACTTGGCCAGCGCCTGATTGCCGTTCTCGGCGAGCTCCACGGACAGGCCGAGCAGGGCGAGCTGGCGCGCGATCAGCGCGCGGTTGGTCAGGTGATCGTCCGCCACCAGCACCGGCCGCCCACCGGCATCGAGGCGACGCAACGCATCGCCCACCGCCGCCGGCTTCGGCGCCGGCGCGCTCTCGGCCACCGTCAAGGTGAGGATGACATAGAAGGTACTGCCCTTGGTCGGTTCCGACTCGACTCCGATCGTGCCGCCCATCAGTTCCGTGAGTCGTCTGCAAATCGCCAATCCCAGGCCGGTGCCGCCATAACGGCGGGCGGTGGTAACGTCCGCCTGGCTGTAGCGTTCGAAGATCTGCCGCTGCACCTCGGGCGCGATGCCGATACCGGTGTCGCGCACCGAGAGCTTGACGGTCACCCGGCCGTTTTCCTCGCCGAGCCAGTCGGCGCGCAGTTCCACATAGCCTTCGGCGGTGAATTTCAACGCGTTGGAGACGAAGTTCTGCAGGATCTGCCGTACGCGCAGGTCGTCCATCACCAGCGCCGGCGGCAGACGCGGATCGACGAAGGTCATCAGCGAGATGCCCTTCGCGCTCGCCACCGCGAGATAGGCATCGCGCACGCCTTCGATCAGCGTGCGCAAGTCTTCCGGCTGCGGCGACAGTGTGAGCTTATCGGCTTCGATCTTCGAATAATCGAGGATGTCATCGATGATGCGCTGCAGGGCCTTGCCCGATTCCCGGGCGATCGCGAGCTGGTGGCGTTCCTCGGCGGGCAGCGGTGAGAGCGAGAGCAGTTCCAACATGCCCAACAGCCCGGTCAAAGGCGTGCGGATCTCATGACTCATCGTAGCGAGGAATTCCTGGCGCTGGACGAGCAGCTCTTCCAGTTGCCGGGTGCGTTCCGCGACACGCGTTTCGAGCTGTTCGTTGAGCCGGCGCAGCGCTTCCTCGGCTTCGATCTGCCGGGTGACATCGAACAACGTGCCGATGATCTCACCGTGAATGAAATGCCCCTCGACATGCAACCAGAGGGTCCTGCCATCACGGTGCTGCAATCGAAATTCACCGACCCAGGGATGGTGTTTTTCGACCATTGCCATGAAATCGCTGCGCACCCGTTCGATGTCCTCGGGATGAAGGTTGTTCCACCACCGGTCTGGTTGCGTGATGAAATCCTCGACAGACCAGCCAGTGAGCGCCTCGATCTGCGGGCTGACGAACTGGGGCCGGCCTTGGGGATCGGTCACGAAGGTGGCGACCGGCAGATAATCGACGAGATCCCGGTAGCGCTCTTCGGCCTGTTGCCAGCGCAGCACGATGAGGCGGGGCGCCATGGCGATGAGCAAGGTGACCAGCACTCCTCCGGCGCCCACTGCAGCAGGGAACCACCGATTCTGGGCCGCAAGCGGCCAGTCGGGCAAAGCGGTGACGACCAACGTCCATTCGGCATCGCCCACCTTGAGCGGCAGATACGTCTGCAAGGCTTGAAGTGCGGCGGCATGGTCAGTCGGATGGACATCGAAGACCGGCTGGATCTGGCGTTCCGGCAGCGTGCGCAAAGGCCGATCATAGAGCGACAGACTCACCCCCGAGGCGATATCGGCGATGTCACGAATGAGCCGATCGGGACGAAAGATCAACGCCACAGTGCCGGGAGAAGGGCCGCCATGTCTTCCCGGCAGGCTCGCCATCAGCGCGTAATGCGGCGCCTCGGGATACTCCGTGACCAGCCGTTCGCTGAGCGCGAAAGCCGCGCCGGCGGAAAGCCGTGCGATCGCTTGCTGTCTTTCGCGGCTTTGCAACAGATCGAGACCGAGCGCATCCGCATGAAACGGATAAACGAATTCCACCAGCAGATAGTCGTCGCGTGTGCCGTCCGGTTGGGGTGCGGGCGCGAAAGGAGGCTCGCCCACTTCCGCCAGCGAGGCCTCCACCTGCCGCTGCCAGGCGGGAATGTCTTGCGGACGCAGATGGCGGGCAAAGCGATAATCGACGACGGCCGGAAAACGCTTGGCGAGATCGAGCCGATCGACATAGGCGCGGAAGTCGCTGCGCGTCACCTCGTCCGAGGCGACGAACAGCCCGACGAGACCGCGCAGCGTCTCTTCCTGGAGCGCGAACCGCAGCTGTATTCGTGCGGCAATCTGTTCGGCTTCATGGGCGAGTTTTTGCTTGAGATCCTGTTCGACCCAGAACTGCGCCCGCAGGAAGACGACGAAGGTGACGGCGAATCCTGCAGCAAGGACCAGCAAGGGCCAGAGCAGGGAGCGGTAACGCTGATAAGTTTCGATCATGGGGTCGGCTCGTCGAATCGTTCGTTGCTGGCGTCTTTCGCCTCCTACGGCCGGTTCCGGCTTGAAAAGCCCTTCCTTGGCCCAATGTTACCGCCAATCGTTCAATTTGGAGGCACCCATGCGCTTCGACAAATTCACCACCAAGTTCCAGCAGGCGCTGGCCGATGCCCAGAGCATCGCGATCGGCCACGACAACCAGATCATCGAGCCGCAGCATCTGCTGCTGGCCCTGCTCAATCAGGAGGATGGCTCGACGAGCTCGATCCTTGCCCGTGCCGGCGTCAATGTCGGCGGCTTGAGGAAGGCGCTCGACGCCGCGATCGACCGCCTGCCGCAGGTGCAAGGCCACGGCGGCGAGGTGACGATCGGCCGCGATCTTTCCAACCTGCTCAATCTCACCGACCGGGAGGCGCAGAAGGCCGGTGACCAGTTCATCGCCTCGGAGATGTTCCTGCTCGCGCTGACCGAGGACAAGGGCGAGACGGGGCGCTTGTTCAAGCAACACGGCGCCGATCGCCGCGCATTGGAAGAGGCGATTCGCGCCATTCGTGGAGGACAGACCGTGAACAATCCGGAAGCCGAAGGCAGCCGCGAGGCTTTGAAGAAATACACGCTGGATTTGACCGAGCGCGCCCGGGCCGGCAAGCTCGACCCGGTGATCGGCCGCGACGACGAAATCCGCCGCGTGATCCAGATCCTGCAGCGGCGCACCAAGAACAACCCGGTGCTGATCGGCGAGCCGGGCGTGGGCAAGACGGCGATCGTCGAGGGCCTCGCCCAGCGCATCGTCAATGGCGAGGTGCCGGAGACGCTGCGCGACAAGAAGGTGCTGGTGCTCGACATGGCGGCGCTCTTGGCCGGCGCGAAATACCGCGGCGAGTTCGAGGAGCGCCTGAAGGCCGTGCTCAAGGAAGTGGCGCAGGAAGAAGGGCGCATCATCGTCTTCATCGACGAGATCCACACCATGGTCGGCGCCGGCAAGGCCGAGGGTGCGATGGACGCGGGCAACATGCTCAAGCCGGCGCTGGCGCGCGGCGAGCTGCACTGCATCGGCGCCACCACCCTGGACGAGTACCGCCAGTACATCGAGAAGGACGCCGCCCTGGAGCGCCGCTTCCAGAAGGTGATGGTGGATGAGCCTAGCGTGGAAGACACCATCGCCATCCTGCGCGGCCTGCAGGAGAAATACGAGCTGCACCACGGGGTGGAGATCACCGACCCGGCCATCGTCGCC
>JACAEF010000133.1 GCA_013388985.1 Rhodocyclaceae bacterium | reverse complement strand
TCGGTCCGAGGGCAGCCCTGTGCGCGGGGGTGGGCGCCCTGGGTGTCGCCGCCAGCCTGATGCTCGATACCGAACCGATGGCGGCTTCTGTGGCGGGGACGAAGCTGGGGAGGCGGGCCTCGGGACCCTCGGTGGTCCTTGTCATCCTGGATTCGGTTCGGGCCGATCACCTGTCGCTGTACGGCTACCAGCGGGACACCACGCCCTTCCTCAGACGGCTCGCCTCGGTAGCGACGCTCTATGAGAATGCTTTTTCCACCTCGGACACGAGCATCGGCAGCCACGCGTCGATTTTCACCGGCATGTATCCCAGTTGGCATGGGGCGCACTACGCGCCGCCGGAGCACCCCTACGGCCGGAGTCTTGACCCTGGGATTCCAACGCTGGCCTCGATCCTGTCCGAGCGCGGGTACCGCACGATGTCGATCGCGGCGAACAATGCCTATCTGTCGGACGGCTTCGGCCTGACGCGGGGGTTTCAGCTTCGCGATGCGAGGGCGCTGCTGCCATTGAACTGGCCCGAGGACTTCGGCCGGAGCTTCCTGCGGTGGATTCTGAGCGGCTTTGCGGATACGGCGGAGACCGACCGGTTGTTCCGAAGGGCGGAGGAGTTGAACGCGCAGATTTCGGCGCTTCTGGCGGAGGCCACAGGCAAGGGCCCGCTGCTGCTGGTTGTGAACTACATGGATGCGCACCATCCCTACGTTCCGCCGCCCCCGTATGATCGAGTGTTTCCGGGCAAGGACCGGCGATACACCTATCGCGCTTACCAAACCGCGTGGAACGACATCAATTCCCAACGCCGGGCAATCACGGCCCGGGAGCGGCGACACCTGATCTCCCAATACGACGGAGGCATCGCCTATCTGGACCATCAGATCGGTCTGCTGGTGCACGACCTGAGGGAGAAGGGATTGTATGAGGACACGATGCTCATCGTGACCTCCGACCACGGCGAGGCGTTCGGGGAAAAGGGCCTGCTGGAACACGGTGTGTCTGTATATCAGAACCTGGTTCACGTCCCGCTGCTGATCAAGTACCCCGGGCAAAAGCAGGGGTTGAGGGTGCGGGAGCCGGTGAGCGGCGCCGACCTGATGCCGACGGCGCTGGCGCGCGCCGGCTGCCCCATCCCGCCGAACGTCCAGGGCCGGGATCTGCTCGGGAACGGCCCCGGCAGGCTGCACTTCGTGTTGAGCGAGTCTTTCCCGAGAACCGCCGGGTTCGTTGGAACCAAGTGCACGCGGTTCGAACGCACCGAGCGGGCGGTGATCTCGGGAAACATGAAACTGATTGTTTCCACCACCGGCAGGAAGGAGCTATACGACCTGGCGGCGGACCCGGCCGAGGAACGGGATCTCTACCGGGCCGGCCATCCGGTAGCGCGTGAACTGGAGGCTCGGTTGAGGGAGGCGCTGCAAACCCTTCCCCGCCGCCAGGCGCAGCCGTCCCGCCTCGACGTCGAGCGTCTCCGGCAGCTCAAATCGCTCGGCTACATTCGATAGCGGGCCGGGCAACAAGGGTTGTCCGCCAGCAGGAACAGAGGTGAACCTGTCGAGTACGGGCCGCTCCGGCCCGGCTCAGCCCGGCGGCGTGACCTGGGATGTGCCTTTCCGGCTGTCCGGACCCGTCGGCAGACCGGTCCTCCCGCGCCTCGAAGGGCTTATGAGCGGACGGCGTCGGCGCTTCGACTGTGAGGGTGCGGTGGCGCGGAACGCCCGGGTTGGATCCGCCGGCCCCCGCATCCATGTCGACCGGGCTAGCTAGATCAATTCGACCGGAACCACGCGGAGAAACTCACCGATGACGCGGTAATTGTCCTCGAACTCGGCGGGGGTGAGATCCCAGGCTTCAAAGTCGGGATTGAGCGGAACCAGGCGGATCTGCTCGTGCAGCGGGCTGCCTTCCTCGGTGAGCCGCTTGCGGCTGGTGTATTGCTTGACCGTATAGCGGCCGCCGGAATCAAGCGTGGCGCGGTTCCAAATCAGCAGGAACTTGTTCTGGCGGGAGCCGGCGACGGTGCCGCCCCGGAAGATGCAGAAGCTGCCCTCGGGGATCAAGGGCTCCATGGAGCGGCCGACGACACGGGCCACGAACAGGTTGCTGGCCGGCCGAAGGTCCTCAGGCGCCGCGATCCAGCCCTCCGGCTCGACGGCGAGGTCCTCGCCCCATTTGCCGGCGGCGGCGGCTAGCGAGTAGAGGGGCAGATGCGTCCGGAACGGGAGGATCTCGGCCGGCTCGCCGCGTTGGCCGAGCACGTGGCGCTCGAAGAGGCGCGCCAGCGCCTTGGAGAAATCACCGACCGCCACCGCAGTGCGTTCGGTGATTCGCAGCGTGTTCGACAGCGTGTCTTCCAGCCAGGCCAGCAGATGCTCGCC
>JACAEF010000150.1 GCA_013388985.1 Rhodocyclaceae bacterium | reverse complement strand
GAGCTCGTTAGTGTAGTTGTATCCGAATGCATTCGTGAGGGCGAGGGAATCCACATCGACGACCACGGGGTTGAGCCCGCAGTCGCAGATCAGGCTGATCCTCTCCTCGACTTTCTCTTTCTTCGCCGCCACGAGGAGAACGTCCATCTGATTCCCATCCTTCGGCGTGCCGAGGATGTGGAAGTCGAGGACGACGTCATCGATCTCGAAGGGGATGTGTTGCGCGGCTTCCCAGCGTATCACTTCGCGGAGCTCGACCGGCTCCATTCTGTCAACAGGGATCTTCTTGATGATGACGTCCTTGCCCGCGACCGCCGTCACCACGTCCTTCGTCTTGATGCCGTATGACTTGAGGAGGGACTTCACGCTGGCGATCACTTCCTCGCGGTTCGTGATCTCGCCTTCCAGGATGCTCCCCTCGGGGGTTGCCGCAATGGCGAGGTTCGTGACGAGGTATCCGTCCTTCATGTGCTCCATCTCGACGGCCTTCGTGAGCTTCGAGCCCACATCGAGCCCCACGATTCTTTTCTTTCCAGGAAAGAGCGGCATGCGCATCCCCTCTCAATACTCACACAGAAATGGTGCGGCGTGCATTCTGCAATCCGGTGAACCGCCGCAGACAAGGGATCCGCGCAAGGCGCTTGTGCGTGCCTGTGCCCGATCGGCACGAAAGGAAAAACCCTCGTGAGCGAAGATTTCGCCGAGTGAGCAGATTTTTCTTTCCCCCCGTTCTCGAGAAGATCCTTGAAATCTCAGGATAACTCCTTGAGAACGAACAGATTGAATAGTACGCGCGGAGAGATTTCCTTGTCAATGAGAATCTCTCATCCCCGAAAGCACGACGGAGATGATGCTGCGCAATCGGGTCACGACACGTGAAAAATAGCAACATTTATGCCATCGGTGTCATGGGGTTTCATTCGCATGAATCATCATGGGGCTCCTTCAGGGCGATCGGAAGCGTCTGCCCTCTCCGACTGAGAAAATATTTCAACGATCGGGAGAGCGAAGAAGCACCGGAGTCGCAACGAGGACCGATGGAGGCTGGACAGGTTTCCCACTCCGCCCGGCAGAGGAGCGAGCACGAACGGTGAAGAGAGAGGCGCGTAGCCGGGCAATTTCCCCGCGATACGCAAAACTTTCATAGCGAAATCGGTTCGGCCGGTGGTTGGGCCCCAGGCACCGAAGTAGGAGCATCTGTCACTTCAGGGAGAACAACGACTTACGCGCGAGACTCCCGAGCCTCTCATGATTCATTGTGTGGCATATATGTTGCTGAATCGAGATGGAAACGAGGTATTCCACCTCTGTTCTTCTCTTACGCGAGTACGCGAGTCTATAGAGATCGAGATAGGCCTCATGACACGACACAGAAAGGCTGCGAAAGGCTTCACGGTCATCGAATTGGTGATTGTGCTCGCAATCCTGAGCCTCGTCGCCGTACTGTCCCTCCCGGGGCTCATGAAGAGCGTTTCGCACTACCGCTTGGGCACGGCTTCCCGCGGCCTCGTGACGGACCTGCGCCTCGCGAGGCACCTCGCGCTCAAGGAAAACAGGGCGGTAAGGGTGAATTTCCTCACCCAGCGCAGCTATCGGATCGAAAGATTCGTGGCAGGAAACTGGATCCCGGTGTCCGGCACGGTGAGCTTCTCCGATGACCACACGCGGAGAGGGATCATTTTCTCGACCACCCCCGATCCCGTCGAGTTCGATTACGTGGGAAGGGCAAAGGCAGCCGCGGAAATGAGGCTCGTCAGCGAGAACGGCGAGGAACGGACAGTCGAGGTGTTCACGACAGGGAGGATCGTTGAAGACTAAGAGCTCGTTTTCCTCCAATATTCCGCGCCTCGCCTCCCCACGAAGCGAGGAAGGTTTCTCACTCGTCGAGGTGCTCCTCTCCCTGGTCCTGCTCACGATCGTGATGCTCCTCACCGTGAACCTCATGATGTCGGAGATCCAGGGGAATCATTCGGGGAGATCCTTCACCGAAGCGACGAGTATCGCGACGGACATGGTGGAGAAGCTGATGGAAGTGGACTACACGGATCTCACCGATTTCGATGGCTATGATACGACGGAGGAGCCTCCCGGCCTGGAACCGGCGCTCTCCTACTGTGGCGAGTGGAGGCAGTGGATCCGCAACGAGCTGCCCCGGGGCTATGGCGAGATCGACATCGTGTACGAGACGAATCTTTCGCGCATCGAGGTCCTCGTGCGGTTCGAGGACGCCGCAGGGGTGAGGGAAGTCAAGCTGGCGACGATGAGAAACAACGTGCTCTAGAAACGGGGGATGAAGATGCAGAGAAGGACG
>JACAEF010000093.1 GCA_013388985.1 Rhodocyclaceae bacterium | reverse complement strand
GGTTAGAGCTTCATCACCCGGTCCACCATCGGGCGAAATTCTCTTCGGACGTGCCCGACGAACGCATTGTAAGCGCACAGGAACCGGACCACCCGATCTGTATCGACCTCATTGCCTGAGAAGAAAAACCGAACCCTGGAGCGGCAGAGAACCTCCATGTCTCTGCGGAAGCTCTCGGAGCGGGCGACACTCAAGAGTTCGCGTTTTTCTTCCTCACCTAGGGTCACGGTATCGGCCCTCCAGTTCTTTGCAAAGATCCGAAAAACCGAAGAGGTCGAAATACTCCCGGATCCTGTCCCATGCCAGGCGGCCGCCGTGCAGCCGCATCAAGGCTTGGCGGAAGCCTAGGCTCGAGGTGGGCTCTCCACCCGATCGAGACATTCAGGGCCGGGCATACTCTCCCAGAACCCGGCTATGGTTTCGCGGTACTGCCCATGCAGGTATTCCTCGTGCCTGGGGTTGCTCGGTATCCCCAAGTAAGAAGAGGGCGTGTCCTTGCGCGTTTTCTCTTTTGGAAGCGGCGGGTGTCAGTCTACGATTTGAAAGGCGCTGCTCAAGCGAATGTCTCGGGAGGACGCGCCTACGTGAACCTCGTAGAGCATCTTTTCGATTTCCCATTTCTGATCGGCTGTGTTGTAGTAAGCCAAGCTTTGTGGATCCAACTGGATCGTGGCGGTTTTCGTCTGTCCTGGATTCAGTGCCACCCGGGCGAAACCTTTGAGCTCCTTCACCGGGCGCTCAACCCGGGACTGTGGATACCCAATGTAGAGTTGAACGATTTCCTCCCCGGCGAGGCTACCGGTATTCGTTACATCCACGTTGATGACGATCATCTGATTTTCGGTTGCGGAACTCTGGTTCAGCCTGAGGTTGGAATATTCGTAGGTCGTATAGCTGAGGCCGTGGCCGAATGGAAAAAGGGGCTCCAGGCTCTTCCTGTCGAAATATCGATAGTCATGATAGAAATCGTAAACAACGGACCGGGCCTCGTACCCCAAGGGATAGAGCTGATCGTCCGACCGGGGGAATGTGAGGGGAAGTTTCCCGGAGGGATTCACGTCCCCGAAGAGGATCTCTGCAATGGCATTCCCTCCTTCCATGCCCGGATACCAGGCCATGAGAATCGCCTCAGCATGGTCTGCCCATGATCCCATGGTGATGGCGCTGCCCCCTTCGAGGACCACAATACAGCGATTGTTCGCATCCGCAGCGGCCAGGATCAGGCCCTCCCGTTCGCGGCCGAGCCCCAAGGACTCCCGATCCCCACCGCTTTCTCCGAAGAAAGGGATGAACTCTCCTTCGTCTTTGTAGGTGAGGCCTGTGACCACGACAACCGCGTCGGCCCGGGAGGCAATGGCGCGAACCGTCTCCAAGTCGCTCCCGCCGTAGAAATCCACGATCATCGAGCCTCTCGCCCTGCTCATGATGCCTTCGAGCGGAGTAACCACGTAAGGCGGCGTGACCTTGCTGCTGCCCGTATCGCCAAGGTTTTCCTCTGCAGCGAGTTCGCCGATGACCGCGATTCTTCCCACGGTATCTGCATCCAGGGGAAGAGATCCGTTTTCGTTCTTGAGAAGTACGATGGCTTTGCGCGCCGTCTCCAGGGCCAGGGCCCGATGCTCCGGAGAGGCTATCACGGTCGGGTCGGCCGGCTCCCACCCGTCCAAGAGCCCGAACCTGAACTTCTGCCGCAGGATCCTCGTAACCGCCTCATCGATACTGGAAATCGGAACACTTCCTCTCAGCGTGGCAAGGAAGAGCGCCGGCTGCGAAAAGAAGAAGGCAACGGGCATCTCGATCTCAAGCCCGGCGTTAACGGCCTCTGGGCTGTGCACGCCCAGCAGGAAGTCCGAGAGGACGAAACCGTCGAAACCCCATTCTTGTTTCAATATCTGTTTGAGAAGCGCACGGTTCTCGCTGCAATACGCCCCGTTGAGCTTGTTGTAGGCGCTCATGACAGAGGCCACGCCGGCATCGACGCTCATTTTAAAATGGGGAAGGTAGACCTCGCGCAGGGTCCGTTCGTCCATCCGTACGTCGACCACGAATCGATTGTTCTCGATGCTGTTGGCCGCGAAGTGCTTGGCGCAGGCCATGACGTTTTTCTGCAGGCCCTTGACCAGGGCGGTCCCCATTCTCCCGATATGATAGGGATCGGCGCCGTACGTCTCCTGAGCCCGGCCCCAGCCCGGGTGCCTCAACACATTCATGCAGGGGGAGCCGTAGAGGTTGGCCCCCTGCGCCCGGGCCTCCAAGCCCATGGCAAGGCCGACCCTTTCTTCGAGATCCGGATCCCAGGTCGCTCCGCGGGCCATGGAGACGGGGAAGCAGGTCGAGCGATTGAGCATGACGCCGCGGGGGCCGTCGGTAAACCTGAGTCCAGGGATCCCCAAGCGTTCGTTGTCCGGAGTGTTGTAGGTCTTCGTGCTGTAATTGAGGATGTCCAGGAGGCTCGCGTTTCCCGCCATCTGTTCGAACTTCTCACAGAGGGTCATGCGAGACAGAAGGTCCTTGATCCGGTCTTCCATGTCCGCGTTGGCGTCTTTATAAACG
>JACAEF010000132.1 GCA_013388985.1 Rhodocyclaceae bacterium | reverse complement strand
GCGTGTCAACCGCGTCTGTAAACTCCCCTTAATCGCGAAGTAAAAGTCCCCCACCCTCCCCATTCGCGGGAAGCGGATGGAACAGGCCACTGAGACTCATGCGAGAGGAGGTGGCCATCCTGCTGAGGAGTGGAGAGGTGAACGAGCTAGAGACGCTGCATCGGGAGGGGGTTTCGATCCGCACCATCAGCCGGCTTACCGGCTTTGACCTCAAGACTATCCGGCACTACCTGCGCGAGGGCCGGCCGCCGCGCTACGGGCCGAGGGCGCCACGGCCTCGCAAGCTCGATCCGTTCCGAGAGTATCTGGAGGGTCGGCTGCGGGCTGGGGTATGGAATGCGGTGGTGTTGCTGCGGGAGCTGAAGGAGCGGGGCTACACCGGCGGCTACAGCATGCTGCTGGAGTTTCTGCGACCCCGCCGCCGGGCCGCGCGGGAGGTGGCGGTGCGCCGCTTCGAGACGCCGCCAGGCCAGCAAGCGCAAGTGGACTGGGGGCATCTGGGCTATCTGGAAGAGGGAGAGGGCAAACGCCGCTGGGTGTGGGGCTTCGTGCTCACCCTGGGCTACTCCCGGGCGATGGTGGCTGAGATCGCCCTGGAGCAGCGCCTGGAGACGCTGCTGGCGCTGCACGAGGAAGCCTTCCGGCAGCTCGGGGGCGTGCCCAAAGAGATCCTCTATGACCGGATGAAGACGGTGTTTGTGGACCTCGACGAGAGAGGCGAGATCCGCTGGCACCCGCTGTTTCTGGACTTTGCCGACTGGTGGGGCTTCGTCCCCAGGCTCTGTCCGGCCTACCGCCCCCAGACGAAGGGCAAGGTGGAGTCCGGCATCAAGTACGTGAAGGGCAACTTCGTGTGCGGCTGGCAGGGGAGCGACTTCGCCTCCGTGCCTGCGGGGCTGCGGCGTTGGTGCTGGGAGGTCGCCAATCAGCGGGTGCATGGCACCACGGGAAGAGTGATCGCCGAGGCTCTCGCGCAAGAGCAGCCCTACCTGCTGCCCATCACCGGCCATCGGCATTACCCCTTCGTGCCTGGGGTACGCCGTCGGGTAGCCCGGGACGCCTACGTCCAGTACCGCACCAACCGCTACTCCGTGCCCTGGGAGCTGGCGGGAGCGCCGGTGGCGGTACAGGCCACGGAAGGCCGGCTAGATCTCTACGCGGAGGGAGTGCGCATCGCGGTGCATGAAGAGCATCCGGGCCGCCACCAACTGGTCACGCAGCCTGCCCACCACCAGGGGATGCCCTTCGCGCCGACGGGTCCGCCTAGCCCGCACAAGCTGCACCTGCAACTGGGCGCGCCGGAGGTGGAGGTGCGCCCCCTCGCGAGCTATGAACGCTGGAGTGAAGGAGGGCAACCGTGAGTGCGCTTGACCGGCTGCATGTGATGCTGCCCTCCTTGGGGCTGATGGAGACAGATGCGCTGGTGGAGTCCCACCTGGAACGGGCTTCCAAAGAGCAGCAGGCTTATGCGGACTTCCTGGCAGAGCTGCGTTTGCGTTTCGGCGACTTTCTCGGCAAGCTTGCGCTGGAGGGGCCGCGCTTTGGCTATCCGCTGTCGCTG
>JACAEF010000105.1 GCA_013388985.1 Rhodocyclaceae bacterium | reverse complement strand
GGAGCGGGAGGCCGCCGGACGGGGCCTGGACTATCTGGCCGCCTACGACGGCGCCCGGCGGTCCACGCCCCGGGAGATCTACAACGTCTGGGCCCACACCTACGCCCTCCAGGCGCTGTCCCGGGCCTGGCGGGAGGACCGCCGGGAGGACTGCCGGAGGATGGCGGAACGCCATCTGGACTTCCTGCGCCGCTACGAAACCTTCGCGGGGGGATGGAACTACTACGACTTCAACGCGGGGGCCCAGGTCCCCTCCATGGAGCCCACGAGCTTCGGCACGGCGGCGGGCCTGGCGGTCCTCCACGAGGCCCGGCGGTCCGGGCTGTCCGTCCCGGAGCCCCTGGTCCGGCGGGCCCTCCGCCGCCTCCGGGAGATGCGCCTCCCCGACGGGAGCTTCCTCTATTCCTCCGATTTCCGCTACCTCCCCCGGCATCTGGTCAACCGCCCCGGCGGAAGCGCCGGACGGGCCCAGCCGGGCCACTATGCCCTCTGGCTGTGGGAGGAGGGCGTGGGGGAGAAGGAATCCCGCGCGGGTCTGGAAGCCTTCTTCCGCGAGCACCGGTTCCTGGACATCGCCCGGAAGCGCCAGTACCCGCACGAGGCCTGGTACTACAACTCCCCCTATTACTACTACTTCGACCACTACTACGCGGCCCTGCTCGTGGAGCGGCTGGGAGGGGCGGAGGACCTCCGCACGCGCCTCGCCGCGCACATCCTCCCCTACCAGGAACCCGACGGCTCCTGGTGGGACTACAAGATGTTCGACTACCACAAGCCCTACGGCACGGCCCTGGCGGTTTTGGCGCTGCGCCGGTGCCGGCCGCCGGGAGCCTAGTCCGGCTCCCGCTCGCCCCGCTGCAGGAAGCCCGTCACGAGGTTCACGGCCGCCTCCGCCGCCTCCCGCGTGGCGTGGAAGAGCATCTCCACGGTCCCCACCCGGGGAACGTCCCGCACCTCGCGGATGAGCGGCAGGAAGACCGCGACCACCGACCCGCGCAGGACGGTGGAGAGGACCAGAAGCGTCCAGAACGCGTAGGGGAACTCCAGCGGTCCGATCCGCGGCGGCACCACCCGGATGGCCCATGCCCCGGCCACGCCCCCGAGGAGCACCCCCGTGTTGGCCAGCAGGTTGAGGTAGGCGGTGCACCGCGCCCGCTTGGGGGGGGAAACCGCGTCCAGGAGGAAATTGCTGGCGCTCTGGGTGAACCCGGACCACCAGAAGCCCGACCAGAACTGCATGAAGACGGCGAAAAACAGGTGCGTGGAGAGGAGCCACATCGCCGGGAGGACCGCGATCCCCAAGGACGTCGCCGCCAGCACCCGCCGGTTCCCGTAGCGGTCCGCGATCCGCCCCCAGAACACGAGCGCCGGGATCTGGATCAGCAGCGACGCCGCCAGGACCGCCATCAGCGCCCCGTAGCTGTAGCGCAGGTCGTCCCGCCAGTAGGGGATGAAGAGACAGCCCACGAAATGGGCGGAGGCGTTGAGGCAGGCCACGAACAGGGCGAACTTCGCGAAGTTCGATTCCGGGAGCCGGGCGAGGAACTGCCGGAGGGTGAACCGGTCCTGCTCTTCCTGGCGGTACGGGGGCTCGGCCATCCTCCAGAGATAGTAGAGGGACACCCCCCGGGCCAGGAGGGCCCCCAGGAAGAGCACCAGGAACCCCAGCCGCTCGTGGCCCCGCTGTTCGAAGACCCAGAGTCCCACCCCTGCCGCGCCCACGGAAAGGAGCTGGAGCAGAAGCGCCACGGCGTTCCGGAACCCGAAATAACGTCCCCGGACCCCCTCCGGGACCAGGTCGCCCATCAGGCTCATCCAGGCGGGGACCGTGAAATGGACGGAGACGAAATAGACAACGAAGCCCCCCAGGAGGAGCCAGAACGACCACGACCGGGGCGCGAACAGGGCTCCGATCATGGGAAGCCAGGAAAGCGTCTGGACGGCCGCCCCCGCCAGGAGATGCCGCTTCCGCCGCCGCGTCCGGTCGATGACGCGAGGCGTCAGCATCTGCGCGCAGGCCCCCAGGAAGAGGGGGATCGTCGCCAGCAGCCCCACGAGGGAGGGGCCGGCCCCGAGGAACAGGGCGCAGGTCCCCACCCAGCTCTCGCCCAGGCCCAGCATGACGGCGTAGGCCGCGCCATCCTTGATGGAGGCGTCGAGACTGCGCTCGACGAGGTTCCGGTCCACGCCGGGCGGGAGTATACCAGAACCGCCGTTTCTTCTGGAAGGGGAAGGGAACGGCCGCTACCATGCCCCCCATGCGGGCCCCTTGGGGTGCTGTCTTCTCGGTGGTCGACGTCGAAACCACCGGCTTGGATCCCGAGCAGGATCGGATCTGCGAGGTGGGCGCCCTGCGCCTCGTGGGGGGCCGGGAGGAGGGACGCTACCACGCGCTGGTCCGGCCGGACCGGCCCGTCTCCGAGGACGCCCGGGCCACGCACGGGATCACCGACGACATGCTCCGGGACGCCCCCCCCTTCGGGCTCGTCGCCCCCGCCCTGCGCCGGTTCCTGGCCGGATCGATCCTCGTGGCCCAGAACGCCGCATTCGACCTGGCCTTCCTCAACGCCGAGTTCCGCCGGGCGGGGATGTCCGCGCTCGCCCTCCCCGCCATCGACACCATCGCCCTGGCCCGCCGCGTCCGGCCCGGCCTGCCGACCTACAACCTGGACAGCTTGGCTCGGCTGTTCGCCGTCCCGGTGACCGACCGGCACCGCTCCCTGGGGGACTGCGAGGCGACCGCCCGGATCTTCTGGAAGTGCGTCCAGGCCCTGGATCCGCCCCCGCGGTCGACGGAGGACCTCCTCCGCCGGGGCCGGCGCTGAGGTCCCCGGCGCGCTACTTCTTCCCGTACTCGCCCAGGCGCTTCAGGGCGATCCGCTGCGTCTCCTTGGAAAGGTCCTTCCGCTCCAGGATCTGCGAGTAGATCGACTTCGCCTTCTCGTGCAGGCCGATCTGCGAGAGGGCGTGCGCCTTGTTGGAGAGGTAGAAGCTGGCGTTGGAGGGGTCGATCTCGATGGCCAGGTCGAAGTTCCTCAGGGCCGCATCGGGCCGATTCACCTTCATGAGCGCCACGGCGTAGTTGCAGTGGGCCACCCCCAGGTTGCGGCGCCCCTTCTCCACGGCGACCTCCAGCTCCTTCACGGCCTCCGCGATCCTCCCGGCCGCCTCGAGCGACGAGGCCAGCATGAACCGCTGGTTCACGTTCAGCGGATCGCGCTCCACGAGGGAGCGGAGCTCCTTGATCCTCGCCTCGGTCCCCACCTTCGGAAAGCGCCCCGTCGTCATGTCCCTCTCCTTTCGCCTCCATCCTACTTCCTCCGGGGACGGTCCACAACAGTTCCCCGCCCTCACTCCCGCGTGAACGGATTGCCCTCCCGCTCGTCGCCGAGGCGCGTGGGGGGGCCGTGGCCGGGATAGACGGCCGTCCCCGGATCCAGGACGTACAGCTTCTCGCGGATCGACCGCAGTTCCTCCTCCAGGTCCCCCCCCCGCAGATCGGTCCGGCCGATCCCCCCGCAGAACAGCGTGTCGCCGGAGAACAGCACCCCGTCCCCCAGGAGACAGCAGCTCCCCGGCGTGTGGCCCGGCGTGTGGATCGCGCGGAGCCGGTGGCGGCCGAAGACGACCTCCACGCCGTCCTCCAGGGGACCGTCCGGGGCCGGGGGATCGTGTCCCTCCCCCAGGAAGATCCCGAACGTCTCCCGGGTCGAGGCATACTGCTCCCGCAGCCGCTCGTAGAGGGGCCGGTCCGCAGGATGGATCAGGACCCGCGCCCCCGTGGCCTCCTTCACCCCCCGCGCCCCGGAGACGTGATCCAGATGGCCGTGGGTGAGGAGGATCCACCGGACGTCGAGCCCCCGGGCCGCCCGCAGGACCTCCTCCGGCCCGCCGCCCGGATCGACGACCGCGGCCTCGCGGGTCGTCCCGTCCGCCAGGAGGTAACAGTTGCTCTGGAATGGGCCCAGCACCAGGACCTGCCGGATCATGACGCCCGGAAGGATAGGAAAAACGGCGGGCCCCGCGAAGCAATATCGTCTCCGGCGGCTCAGGTGGGGGCCGGCGGCGCGGCCCTCCCCAGTCCCCGGGACACCCTCATCGGGCAGTACCGCGGGCCGCACATGGAACAGTACTCCGCGGTCTTGAAGCCCTCCGCGGGAAGATCCTCGTCGTGGTACGCCCGGGCGCGTTCCGGATCGAGCGCCAGCTCGAACTGGCGCCGCCAGTCGAACCCGACCCGGGCGCGCGAGATCGCGTCGTCGCGGTCCCGCGCCCCGGCGCGCCCCCGCGCCACGTCCGCCG
>JACAEF010000050.1 GCA_013388985.1 Rhodocyclaceae bacterium | reverse complement strand
GCTGTGGCTGCCGGAGATCCGCTCCGGCAGCCCGGGCCGCCGGCAGGCCGCCGAGCGCGCCGCGATCAACGCGCCGATGCAGGGCACCGCCGCCGATCTGATCAAGCGGGCGATGATCGCCGTCCAGCGCTGGCTCGATGAGATGCGCATGGCCTCGAAACTCATTCTCCAGGTGCATGACGAGCTGGTGCTCGAAGTGCCGGAAGACGAGCTCGCCGCCGTGCGCGAGGCGCTGCCGAAACTGATGAGCGGCGTGGCACGGCTCGCGGTGCCGCTCGTCGCCGAGGTGGGTGTGGGTAGCAACTGGGACGAGGCGCATTGAGTCAATCGTCGCGGTAGCCGGCTTCCCGTTGGTGTCGCACGGCCAGGATCAATACCGCATCATAGGTTTCCTCATAGCTGTAAAGCGCAAGGTATCCGGTTTTGCCCCGCGAAATCACCAGCTCGCGAATGTCTTCATCGACCCGGCGCCCTATCTGCGGGTGACGCTTCAGGATGGAGATGGCTTCCGTGATCAGATCGACGGTTTCGGCCGCCGCTCCCGGATCGGATTCCAGCAGAAAATCGGTCAGCCGATCGAGGTCGGCCAGGGCGCGTTTCGAATAGCTCAGCCGCGCCATGCACGTGCTTTTGGCCTGCCAGCAGGTTTGCCGGAAACCTTGGCTTCCAGATAGGCATGGACTTCTTCGGCGTCGAACCCTTTACCGGATTCGAGCATTTCATGCCGCGCCTCACTCGCCTCGGCCAACAACCGCGCGCGGCGTTCGGCGGCAATGGCGGCCTGCTCGATGGCGCCGATCATGAAGGCATGGGTCGAGATGCCCAACTGGCTGGCAACATTGGCGGCACGCTGTTTCAACTCGGCAGGAAGTTTCAGGGACGTGGTGGTCATGATTTACCCTTCGATCAGTGTCACCATGGTAGCACTCTCTCGTGCAATTTCCGCCTACTCCGCCCGCAGCGCTTCCACCGGATCGAGCCGGGCCGCATTGCGGGCCGGCAGCACGCCAGCCAAGAGCCCGATCACGACTGCCACGCCCTCGGCGAGTAGGACGAATGAAAGCGGCGTCTGCACCGGCAGCGCCGGGAAAACGAGGTGCGCGAGCTCGGCGATGCCGATGCCGAGCATGAGGCCCAGCACGCCCCCCAGGGCCGCGAGCGCGACCGCCTCCGATAGAAAGAGGCCGAGAATGGTGCGCTCACGGGCGCCGAGTGCCTTTAAGAGGCCGATCTCGTGCGTGCGCTCGGCGACCGCGATGGTTTGAATCGTGACGATGCCGACCGCGCCGACCAGGAGCGAGATGCCGCCCAGGGCGCCGACCGCCATCGTCAGCACGTTGAGGATCTTCGAGAGCGTCCTCAGCATGTCTTCCTGCGTGGTCAGCGTGAAATCCTCGCGCCCGTGCCGTGCCGCCAGCGCCGACTTTACCGCGGCAGCGACATCGGCGGCGGCCAGCCCTTCGCGGTAGGTGAGATGGATGCGCATCAGCCCTTCGCGGTTGTAGAGTTCGAGCGCCCGCGCGGTCGGGATGAACACCGTGTCGTCGAGGTCCATGCCGAGGAACTGGCCCTTTGGGGCGACGACGCCGACGATGCGAAACTGCATGCCGCCGATACGGATGCGCTGGCCGAGCGCATTCTCGCTGCCAAAGAGTTCCTGCTTGAGCTTCGGGCCGAGCACCGCGAGCGGCCGCGCCTGCGCGAACGCCTCTCCCGGCAGGAAGCTGCCGCTTTGCACCGTGAGCTTCATGATCTCGAGCGTGCCGGGGCCGACCCCCTGCACGGTGGTGCGGCGCAGGCGGCCATTCGCCGACACTTCC
The DNA here is from genome assembly GCA_013388985.1 of Rhodocyclaceae bacterium. GTDB lineage: Bacteria > Pseudomonadota > Gammaproteobacteria > Burkholderiales > Rhodocyclaceae > Sulfuricystis. Next base: position 78,789 of record JACAEF010000050.1, on the reverse strand, counting down.
GAATTGCCCCAGACGTTCGGCGTCACCGCAACGATGCCCGGCACGCGCGCGAGCGCCTCGGCGTCCTCGAGTGTGAGGAGCCGCACGGTGGTCTGTAGCCCCCCCGGCCCGCCGGAAGCGCGGGTCTTGCCCGGCGCGATCTCGATCACATTCGTGCCGAACTGCGTGAATTCGCCCAGCACGAAGCGATGCACGCCCTCGCCGATGCTGGTGAGCAGGATCACCGCGGCGATGCCGACGGCGATGCCCAGGAGCGTAAGGAAACTCCTCAGCCGGTGGGCGGTCAGCGCGCGGGTGGAGAGGGTCGCCAGATCAGCGGGACGCATCGAACGGATTCACCAGCCGGATGTGAGGCTCAAGCAGCAGCGGGATGCAAGGTCCGGATGCGCGGAGCGAGACGGTCGCGTAGCTCGCGGATCGCGATACGCATGTCGTACTCCGCCTGCAGGTTGATCCAGAAGCGCGGCTCCATGCCGAAATAAAGTCCCAGCCGCAAGGCCGTGTCGGCCGTGATCGGACGGCGGCCATGCACGATTTCGCTAATGCGACTGGGCGAGACGTCGATGTCCGACGCCAGTTGGCGCGCCGTGATGCCCAGCGGCTTCATGAATTCCTCCAACAGGATTTCGCCGGGATGAATTTCGTCGAGCAGTTTTTCCATGGTTTCCTCGTCTAGTGGTAGTCCACGATCTCGACCCGGTGCGCGCCGTCCTTGCGCCAAACGAAGCAGACGCGCCATTGGTCGTTGATGCGGATGCTGTGCTGCCCTTTGCGGTCGCCCTTGAGCGCTTCCAGCCGATTGCCGGGCGGAATGCGCAGGTTCGCCAATTCGGTCGCCGCGTGAATTTGCAGCAGCTTGCGCCGCGCGATGCGTTCGATGCTGGCAAAACGCGGCACCGGCCGGCTATGAAAAAGCGCCTCGGTATCGGCACAGGCAAAAGAGCGAATCATGAGGCATGATGTTCCGCGACACGGAATCTGTCAAGCGCATCAGCGTTTCGCCAGCGCATCGACCGGATCGAGCCGCGCGGCGCGATTGGCCGGCATGACGCCGAACACGAGGCCGGTGGCGAGCGCGGTGGCGAGGGCGGCGATCACCGCCCAGTCGGGCGGATAGGCCGGCAGCACCTTGACCGCCGTGCGCAGCACGAAGGCCCCGGCCTGGCCGAGCAGGAAGCCGGCGACGGCGCCCGCCGCCGACAGGAGCGCCGCTTCGGTCAGGAAGGCGTTGCGGATCATTCGCCCTTCGGCGCCGAGCGCTTTCATGAGGCCGATCTCTGCCGTTCTTTGCGTGACGGCGACGAGCATCACGTTCATGACCAGGATGCCGGCGACCGAGAGGCTGATCGCGGCGATGCCGGCCACGCCATAGGTGAGCGTCGAGAGGATGCGATCGAAGGTGGCGAGCACGGCGTCCTGGGTGATCACCGTGACATCCTCCTCGCCGTCGTGGCGCGCCTTGAGGATGGCGAGGGTCTGCGCCTTCGCCGGCTCGATCAGCGAGCGCTCCTTCGCTTCGACGAGGATGCGGAAGAGCGTGTTCGAGTTGAACATCGCCTGCGCTACCGCCACCGGCAGGATGACGACCTCGTCCGCGTTCATGCCCAGGCCCTGGCCGCTTTGCGCCAGCACGCCGATGACGCGCACGCGCCGGTCGCCGATCCGCAGGACCTGGCCGAGCGCCGGTGTGGCGCCGAACAATTCACTTTGAATCTTCGCGCCGATCACCGCGACGGCGGCATTCGGCTCCTCGCGCGGCAGAAAGCGGCCCTGCGCGAGCTCCATGCGGCGCAGCTCGAGGTAATCCGCCGTGGTGCCGACGAGCGTGACGTCGCGCAGCTTGCCGTTCCAGACCGCTTCGGAGGTGCCGACGGCGATGGGCGCCACCCGCTGCACGGCGGGAGCGCGCGTGAGCGCCTGGGCATCGTCGACCGTGAGGTCGCGCGGCGTGCTGGTGATCGCATTCACCGGGTTGAAGCCGCCGGTCTCGGAACGGCCGGGCAGGACGATCACCAGGCTGCTGCCGAGCGAGGCGAATTCGTTGACGACGTAGCGGCGCGCGCCATCGCCCAGCGCGGTCAGCACCACGACGGCGGCCACACCGATCGCCATCGCCAGCACCATCAGGGCCGCGCGCAGCGGGGTGCCGAGCGCGGCCCGTGTCGCGAAGCGCAATGTGTCAGAGGGCTTCATCGATGATCTTGCGGCCGTCCTGCATCACGATGCGCCGGCGCGCGCGGCTGCCGAGCGAGGCATCGTGCGTCACCAGGATCAGGGTGACGCCGCCGGCATTGAGCGATTCGAGCAGATGGACGACTTCCTCGCCGGTGGCACGGTCGAGATTGCCGGTCGGCTCGTCGGCGAGGATCAGCGCCGGGCGCATGATCGTCGCGCGCGCGATCGCGACGCGCTGGCGCTGGCCGCCGGAAAGCTGATCGGGACGATGGTCGGCACGCTGGGCGAGACCAAAGTCGGCGAGCGCTTTTTCGACCCGCTTTGCGCGCTCGGAGGGCGGCACGCCGGCGAGCATCAGCGGCAGCGCGATGTTCTCGGCGGCGGTGAGCCGCGGCACGAGATGGAAGCTCTGGAACACGAAGCCGATCTTCTCGCGCCGCACGCGCGCCTGCTCGTCGGCGGTGAGCGTGGTGACGTCGCGCCCTTCGAGCCGGTAACGGCCGGCATCGGGACGGTCGAGCAGACCCAGCAGATTGAGCAAGGTCGACTTGCCCGAACCCGAGGCGCCCATCACGGCCACATATTCGCCCGCCTCTATGCTGAGATCGAGGTTCGCCAGCGCATGCACCACGCTGTCGCCGAGCCGGAAGACGCGCTCGATGCCGGAAAGTTCGATGAGCGGCATCACTTGGCTGCCGTCTTCTCTTCGACGACCTGGGCGCCGGGCTTGACGCCTTCCTTTTCGAGCGAGAGCACGATACGGTCGCCGGCCGAGAGCCCTTCACGCACTTCGGTCCATTCCCAGTTGGCGAGCCCCGGCTGGATATGACGCGCTTCGAGCCTGCCATCGGCATCGACGCGCAGCACGCGGTTGCCTTCCTGCAGCGCGGCGGTGGGGATGCGCAGCACGCCGTCGCGGGCGTCGAGCAGGATTTCGACATCGGCGCTGTAGCCCACCAGGAGCCCTTTCGCCGCGGCCGGATCGGCGAAATCGACCTCGACATCGACGGTGCGCGCCTGTTTCTCGACGGCCGTCACATACGGGGCGACGCGCCGCACGCGGCCTTCGAATACGCGGTTCGGATAGGCGTCGAGGCGGATGCGCACCGTCTGTCCGGCATGGATTTTCGGCGCGTCGAGCTCGTCCATCGGCGCCTTGACGTAGAGGCAGGCATCGTCGATCAGGTCGATCGCCGGCGGGGTCGGCACGCCGGGCGGCGAGGGGGTCGAGTATTCGCCCACCTCGCCGACGATCTTGGCGACCGTGCCGGCGAAGGGCGCCGTGATCACGGTGCGGCCCAGATCGGCGCGCGCGGCGGCGAGCTGGCGCTCGGCGGTGACGATGTCCTTTTTCGCGCTGACACAGGCGGTGCGCCGCGCCTTGGCATCGGTGCGTGCAGAATCGGCACGCGAGGAGGAGATGAAGCCCTTCGCCGCGAGCGCCTCCTGCCGCTCGGCCTCGCGCTCGGCATTGTCGGCGACGGTGCAGGCTTCATTGGCGCGGCTTTGCGCGGTGGCGAGCTGCGCCTCGGCCACCTGCACGCGGGCGGCGAGATCGTCGCGCCACAGGCGCATCAGCACCTGGCCGGCTTCGACGTGGTCGCCCTCCTTGACGCTCAGGCTTTCGATGCGTCCGCCGAGGATCGTCGACAGCTTGGTGCGCTGGCAGGCTTCGACGGAACCGGCACGCGTGTTGGCGAGCGTGGCCTCGACCAGGCCAGCGGCGACGGTGTAAAGGCGCACCGGGACCGGCTTCGGACGGGTGAGCCAAACGATCGCGGCGGCGATGATCGCCAGCACGATGGCAATGAAGAGGAAGCGGCGCAATAATGGGGACATTGTCGATGCTCTCGGAAAGTCGGCGCTGGTAAGACGGCACGCAAACGTGGAAGTTTAGTGCGATGCCGTCAAGTTGCGCCAGTGCTCGGCGAAGGCGTCGGCCGCCAGCGGCTCGCTGAAGTAATAGCCCTGGATTTCATCACAGCCGAGCGCCTTGAGATAGGCGAGTTGCGCCGGGCTGTCGACGCCCTCGGCGACGGTCGTCAGCCCCAGGCTGCGGGCGAGCGAGACGATGGTATCGATGATCGCTTCGTCACCGCTTTGCTCGCCGATGCCGACGACGAAGGCGCGGTCGATCTTGAGGGTATTGACGGGCAGCTTTTTCAGATAGGACAGCGAAGAGTAGCCGGTGCCGAAATCGTCGATCGCCAGATGGACGCCGAGCCGATGGAGATCGTCGAGGATCGACAGCACGTCGCCGATGTTCATGATCACCGATTCGGTGATCTCGAGCTCGAGCGCCGCCGCTTCCAGGCCGCTTTCCGCCAGCACCGCGCGCACCAGCGCGACGACGTCGATGCGCTCGATCTGCTTGACCGAGAGGTTTACCGCCACCTTCGGGATCGCCAGCCCGGCCGCGCGCCAGGCGACGATCTGCCGGCAGACCTGGCGCAGGATCCATTCGCCGAGCGGCACGATGATGCCGGTTTCCTCGGCGAGCGGAATGAAGCGCACCGGCGCGACCTCGCCCAGTTCGGCGCTGTGCCAGCGCAGCAGGGCCTCGGCGCCGGTCGGCCGGCCCTCCGGCGAGACTTTCATCTGGTAATACACGGCCAGCTCGCCGGCCTCGATGGCCTTGCGCAGCAGGGTTTCCAAGCGGTTGCGCTCGCGCGCGTAGGCGGTCATCTCCGGCGAGTAGAAATGACTGCAGCCGCGGCCCACGGCCTTGGCCTGATACATCGCCGTGTCGGCATTGCGCACCAGCGACTCCACGTCCGTGCCGTCGTCCGGATACAGGCAGATGCCGATGCTGGCCGAGACGAACAGCTCGTGTTCGAGGATGTCGAACGGCTGGCCGAGCACAGCGAGCAGTTTTTCCGCCACCCGTCCGGCTTCCGTGGAGTCGCGCACATCCTCGATGACACAGACGAACTCATCGCCACCGAGGCGCGCCAGCGTGTCCGAGCTGCGCAGATGGCCGACCAGACGATGCGCCACGGCGATCAGCAGCTCGTCGCCGACCGCGTGACCGAGCGTGTCATTCACCTCCTTGAAGCGGTCGAGATCGATGAACAGCACCGCCAGCCGGCGCTCTCCTCGCGCGGCCAGCGCGATGCTGTGCTTCAGCGTCTCGATGAACATCAGCCGGTTCGGCAGGCCGGTGAGCGGATCGTGATGGGCGAGGTGTTCGAGACGCGCTTCGGCATTGCGCCGTTCGATCACCTCGGCTTGCAATTCCTGGGTGCGTTGCTGGACGCGCTGATCGAGCTCGCGGTTCGCCGCCTCGAGCGCCTGGCTCTGCTGGTCGAGGATGCCCTGGGCGCGGCGCACGATCAGGAGCTGGAACAAAAACAGCAGTGTCAGCACCGCGAACACGGCGTTGCGCACCGCTTCGCTTTCGAAATAGGCACCGACCAGGCCGCCCGCCAGCGCGATGAAGATGAAGGATAGCGTCGAGAAGTAGCGCGTCAGGCTGAACATGGCAGTGTGCCGTCCCGCCAGCGCCGACTTTCATCCGCCCGCGAACACCGCCTCGGCCGCCGCGACCGTCGCCGCGATGTCGGCGTCCGTGTGCGCCGCCGAGACGAACCCGGCCTCGAAGGCCGAGGGCGCCAGATACACGCCTGCTTCCAGCATCGCGTGGAAGAAGCGGTTGAAGGCGTCTTTGTCCGTCGCCATCACCTCGGCGTAGGAGCTCGGGCAGGACGCTGCGAAATAAATGCCGAACATGCCGCCGATCGACTGCGCACTGAAGGCCACGCCGTGCTTTCTCGCCGCGGCGACGAGCCCCTCGACCAGCGCCCGGGTCTTCGCCGTCAGCGCCTCATAGAAACCAGGCGTGGCGATCTTCTTCAGCGTCACCAGCCCGGCGGCGACCGAGAGCGGATTGCCCGACAGCGTGCCGGCCTGATAGACGGGGCCGAGCGGAGCGATCTTTTCCATGATCTCGCGCCGGCCGCCGAAGGCGCCCAGCGGCATGCCACCGCCGACCACCTTGCCGAAGGTCGACAGATCCGGCGTGATGCCATAGAGCCCCTGCGCCGACTGTGGGCCGACGCGAAAGCCGGTCATCACCTCGTCGAAGATCAGCACCGCGCCATGCTTGGTGCACAGCTCGCGCATCGTCTGCAGGAACTCAGGCTTCGGCGCGACGAGGTTCATGTTGCCGGCCACCGGCTCGACGATCACGCAGGCGATCTTGTCGCCGTGCTGGGAGAAGGCGTCGCTAAGCTGCTGCGCGTCGTTGTAGTCGAGCACCAGCGTGTGCTTGGCCAGATCGGCCGGCACGCCGGCGGAGGACGGATTGCCGAAAGTCAGCATGCCGGAGCCGGCCTTGACCAGCAGGCTGTCGGCATGACCGTGATAGCAGCCTTCGAACTTCACCAGCATGTCACGGCCGGTGTAGCCGCGCGCGAGACGAATCGCGCTCATCGTCGCCTCGGTGCCGGAGGAGACGAGGCGCACCATGTCCATGCTCGGCACGCGGGCGACCAGCAGCTCGGCGAGCTCGATCTCGGCCTCGGTCGGCGCGCCGAAAGAGAGTCCCTTCGCGGCCGCCTCCTGCACCGCCCGCACGGTGTCCGGATCGGCGTGGCCGAGGATCAGCGGCCCCCACGAGCCGACGTAGTCGAGGTAGCGCCTGCCATCGGCATCCCAGACGCTGGCGCCCTCGCCGCGCGCGAAGAAGGGCGGCACGCCGCCGACGGAGCGGAAGGCGCGCACCGGGGAATTGACGCCGCCGGGGATGGTTTTCTGGGCACGGGCGAATAGGGCTTCGTTGCGGGTCATGTCAATGACGTTCCTTGAACAGCTGCTGGAATTTTTCGGCCTGCTTCCTGATGTCCATCGCGTCGAACAGATCGGAGAGCACGGCGATCATGTCGGCGCCGGCGGCGAGCACCTCGGCCGCGTTCTTCGTCGTGATGCCGCCGATGCCGACCACCGGCACCGGGAAGCGGCGCTTCGCCTCGCGGATCACGTCGAGCGAGGCGCGACTCGCCTGCGGCTTGCTGACCGAAGGGAACAGGCTGCCGAAGGCGATGTAATCGGCGCCGGCATCCACCGCCACTTCGGCGCGCGCCAGGTCGTCATAGCAGGAGACGCCGAGGATGCGGTTCGGCCCCAGCGCCTGGCGCGCGGTCGCGAGGCTGCCGCCTGGCAGGTCGTCGCGCCCGACATGCGCGCCGTGGGCGCCGATCTCGACCGCCAGCCAGACATCGTCATTGACGATCAGCTTCGCGCCATGCGCGTTGCAGACCTTCAGCAAGGCGCTCGCCTCGGCCTTGCGCAACGCGGGCGGCGCGATCTTGTTGCGGTATTGCACCCAGCGCACGCCGCCGATGAGCGCGCTCTCGACCAGCGCCAGGAGACGCGGCAGCAGGTTGTCGTCCGGCGTCAGCGCATAGACGCCGGACAGCGTCATCTCATGTTCAGCCGAGTGGGGCATGAGCGACCTCCGCGATGGATTCATCCGGCCGCAAGGCGCTACGCCAGAGCCGGTTCGGCACATGCTGGCCCATGCCGGGGCGGAAGCCCGCCGCCAGGCTCTGCCAGGTGTATTCCTGCGCAGCACGCACCGCGTCCGGCATCGCCGCCCCCCAGGCCAGGTTGGCGGCGATCGCCGAAGCCAGCGTGCAGCCCGAGCCGTGGTAGCTGCCGGGCAGGCGCTCCCAGCCGCGGCTTTGCAGCGGGCCATGCGAGCCGTAGAGGGTATTCACGACGCGCGCGCCCGGTTCGTGCGTGCCGGTGATCAGCACATGGGCGCAACCGGCGTCGATCAGGCGCCGCGCGCATTCCGGCAGATCGGAAGTCGCCGGCCCGAGCTCCTGCGCCAGGCGCCGCGCTTCGAGGCTGTTCGGCGTCAGGATGTCGGTGAGCGGCAGCAAGAGCTCGATCATCGCGTCGACCGCATCCTCGTCGGCGAAGACATCGCCCCGCCCGGAGGCGAGCACGGGATCGAACACCACCGGCGTGTCGGGATAATCCGAGAGCACCTCGGCCACCGCGCTGATCGCCTCGACGCTGCCCAGCATGCCCAGCTTGAAGGCGGCCACCGGCATGTCTTCGAGCAGCGCGCGCGCCTGGCCCGATACCCAATCGGCATCGAGCGGCAAGACGTCCTCGACGCCGAGCGTATCCTGCACGGTGAGCGCGGTCACCACCGTCAGCGGATGGCAGCCGTGCGCGGCGAGCGTGAGCAGATCGGCCTGCAAGCCGGCCCCGCAAGTCGGGTCGGATGCGGCGATGCTCATGACGACGGGAGGGAAGGCGTTGGTCATGACGGTGGGTTCACGCGAGACTGGGTCGATTCTATCTTGAAACGCGCCAGCGTCCGAGCGCGCGCGACGGCATGATCGACGAGCGGCGCAGGGTAGCCGGCCGGCGGCGCCGGCATCTTCCAGGGCGCATGGATGTATTCGTCGGGCACACCGGCCAGCTCCGGCACATAACGGCGGATGAATTTGCCCTGCGGGTCGAATTTCTCGGCTTGCGTGACCGGATTGAAGATGCGGAACCACGGCTGCGCGTCGCAGCCGGTGCCCGCCGCCCACTGCCAGCCGCCGTTGTTCGAGGCCAGCTCGTAATCGAGCAGCCAGCGCGCGAAATGCGCTTCGCCCAGCCGCCAGTCGATCCCCAGATCCTTGGTCAGGAACGAGGCCGACACCATGCGCAGACGGTTGTGCATCCAGCCCGTTTGCAAAAGCTGGCGCTGGGCCGCATCGACGAGCGGGTAGCCGGTGCGGCCCTCCTGCCACGCAGCGAACAGATCGGGCGCCTCGTCCCAGACCAGCGCGTCGAATTCGCGCTTGTAGCAATGATCGACGACATCCGGGCGATGCCAGAGGATCATCTGGTAGAACTCGCGCCAGATCAACTCATCGAGCCAGGCTGCGGCCCCCGCGCCGTCAGGCATGAGGCTGCGTTCCCACGCCGCCGCCGCCAGCCGGCGGATCGACACCGTGCCGAACCTGAGGTGCGGCGACAGATACGAGACGCCCTTGACGGCCGGGAAGTCGCGCGTGAGGTGATAGCGGTCGATGCGCGTCAGGAAATCCTCGAACAGCCGCGCGCCGCCGCCCATGCCGGCAGGCACTCTCAGATCGGTCGGCGCGAAGCCGATTTCTTCCAAAGTCGGCGCTGGCGAGACGGCACGCGGGACGGCCAGCTGGCCGGGCCGCGGCGTGCAATCGTGCTCGGCCAGATCGGCCGGCCTCAGCCGCGCCCGCCAGGCGCGGGCATAGGGCGTAAACACCGCGAAGGGGGCGCCAGCCCGCGTCAGAATCTCGTCACGCTCGAAGAGCGTCTGATCCTTGTGATCGATGAAGGCACGGCCATCGGCGGCGAGCGCGGCGGCCACCGCCGCATCGCGCGCGCGGGCGAGCGGCTCGTGGTCGCGGTTTGCATGCACGCTCGCCACGCCCAGCTCCGCCGCGAGGCGGGGAATCTCCTCGACGGCCCGCCCATGACGGACGATCAGGCCACCGCCCTTGGCCTTGAGCGCGGCATCGAGCTCGCGCACCGCGCGGTGGATGAAATCGACGCGCCGGTCATCCTTCGGCAGGCCGGCGAGAATGTCGGTATCGAAGACGAAAACGCAATACACCCTGGCCGCACCGCGCAGCGCGGCGGCCAGGGCGGCATGGTCGAAGTCGCGCAGATCGCGGCGGAACCAGACGAGGGCGGCCGGGTCATTTCCCATGGCAAGAGATTACAATGGATACTTACCATGAGCGCCAGTGACTTCGAACCCGTCAGCCTCGCGAATCATTTCCTGATCGCGATGCCGTCGATGACCGATCCGAATTTCGCGCGCACCCTGACCTATGTGTGCGAGCACAATGCCGAGGGTGCGCTGGGTATCATCGTCAACAAGCCGCTCGAATTCGATCTGGGCACGTTGTTCGAGCGCGTCAGCGTGCCGCTGGCGCGTGGCGGACGACTGGACCGCTACCGCGATCTGCCGGTGTATTTCGGCGGTCCGGTGCAGACCGACCGCGGTTTCGTGCTGCACCGGCCGGCCGGCCAGTGGCAATCGACGCTGGTCGTCACCTCCGAGATCGCGCTGACCAGCTCGCGCGACATCCTCGAATCGATGAGCGAGACGGGCGAGCCGGCCGACGTGCTGGTCTCGCTCGGCTATGCCGGCTGGGCGCCCGGCCAGCTCGAATGGGAACTGTCGCAGAACGCCTGGCTGACCGTCGCGGCGCGTCCCGACATCATCTTCGGCTTGCCGCCCGAAGCGCGCCTGCCGGCCGCGATGAAGCTCCTGGGCATCGATTTTTCCCAGCTCTCCGATGTCGCCGGCCATGCCTGACAGCGAGACGGTGCTGGCCTTCGATTTCGGCTTGAAACGCATCGGCGTGGCGATCGGCGAAACGCTTCTGGGCAGCGCAAGACCGCTCTCGATCATCGAGGTCGAGGCCAACGCACAGCGCTTCGCGGCGATCGACCGGCTGATCAGCGAATGGCGCCCCGCGCGCCTGGTCGTCGGCCGGCCAGCCCATGCCGACCGCGATTCACCCCATGAATTCGCCGCGCGCTGCGAGCGCTTCGCGCGCCAGCTTGCCGGGCGTTACCGGCTGCCGGTCGAGCTCATCGACGAGCGTTACAGCTCCCTCGAAGCCGAAGCGCGGCACGCCGGCGACAAGCGCAAGGCGCGCCTCGACGCCGAGGCCGCCGCGATCATCCTGCAATCCTGGTTCAATCAACATGCCGCCGATTCCCCCCGTCACTGAACTGATCGAGCGCCTCGCCGCGCAAATGCGGCCAGCCATCACGCCCGGAAGCGTGCTGGTCGGCATCCATACCGGCGGCGTCTGGGTCGCCGAGGCCCTGCACGCCGCCCTCGGGCTTACCACGCCGCTGGCGACCATCGACGTCTCCTTCCACCGCGACGACCACCATCTCGGCGGCGGCCTGCGTTCCGGCGGCCGCGTCTCGCACCTGCCCGAGAACGTCGAGGGTGCGCACTTGATCCTCGTCGATGACGTGCTCTACACCGGCCGCACGGTGCGCGCCGCGCTGAACGAGCTGTTCGATTACGGCCGGCCGGGCCGCGTCGATCTGGCCGTGCTCGTCGACCGCGGCGGCCGCGAGCTGCCGATCGCCGCGACGTGGTGCGCCTACGTCCTGCCCGAACCGCTGCCTGCGTCCGAAAGCCTGGATCTGCTGCGCGAGGCCGACGGAGAATTGCGTTTTCGCCTGGGGAAAAAATGACCAACGCCAATCCGCAACTGAACGAACACGGCGAGCTCACCCATCTGCTCACGCTCGAAGGGCTGTCGCGCGAGATCCTGCTCGGCATCCTCGACCGCGCCGAGCCCTTCACCGCGGTGGCCGAGCGCGAGGTGAAGAAGGTGCCGCTCTTGCGGGGAAAAAGCGTCTTCAACCTGTTCTTCGAGAACTCGACGCGCACGCGCACCACCTTCGAAATCGCCGCCAAGCGCCTCTCCGCCGACGTGATCAACCTCAACATCAACACTTCGTCAGCGGCGAAGGGCGAGTCCCTGCTCGACACGGTCGACAACCTCGCCGCGATGCAGGCCGACATGTTCGTCGTGCGCCACGCATCCTCCGGCGCGCCGTATCTGATCGCGCGGCATCTGGCCGCCACCGGGCGCAAGCACATCCATGTCGTCAATGCCGGTGACGGCCGCCATGCGCACCCGACCCAGGGCCTGCTCGACATGTACACGATCCGCCACTACAAGAAGGATTTCACGCAGCTCTCGGTCGCGGTGGTCGGCGACATCCTGCATTCGCGCGTGGCGAGGAGCCAGCTGCACGCGCTCACCACGCTCGGCGTGCCGGACATCCGGCTGGTCGGGCCGAAGACCCTGCTGCCAACCGAGGCCGCGCGCATGATCCCGAACGCGCCGCTCTCCGTGCATCACGATCTCGCCCGCGGGCTCGCCGGCGTCGATGTGGTGATGATGCTGCGGCTGCAGAACGAGCGCATGCAGGGCGCGCTCCTGCCCAGCCCGCAGGAATACTTCAAGTCCTGGGGTCTGACGCCCGAGAAGCTGGCGCTGGCCAAACCCGACGCGATCGTCATGCACCCGGGACCGATGAACCGCGGCATCGAGATCGATTCGGCGGTGGCCGATGGCCGGCAGGCGGTGATCCTGCCGCAGGTGACCTTCGGCATCGCGGTGCGCATGGCGGTGATGAGCATGCTGGCGGGAGGAGGTGCCGCGCAATGAAGATCAAGGAATGCTTCGATTCGAATGCCCAGGCTGTCGTCTATTTCGGCAGCTGCCTCGACCTGTTGCGGCAGGTACCGGACAAATCGATCCAGTTGGTTGTCACTTCGCCGCCCTACAACATCGGCAAGGAATACGAGAAGAAACTCGATCTCGACCTCTATGTCCGCCAGCAGGCCGAGGTGATCACCGAATGCACGAGGGTGTTGTCCGAAACCGGCAGCATTTGCTGGCAGGTCGGCAATTATGTCAACGACGGTGCTATCGTGCCGCTGGATACCTTGCTTTACCCAGTCTTCCACGACCTTGGACTGGTGATGCGTAACCGCATCGTCTGGCATTTCGAGCACGGCCTGCATTGCACGCGGCGTTTTTCTGGGCGCTACGAAACCATCAACTGGTTCACGCGCAAGACGAAAAATTTCGTGTTCAACCTCGATCCCGTGCGCGTGCCGCAAAAGTATCCCGGCAAGAAACATTTCAAGGGGCCGAAGACGGGGCAATATTCCTGCAATCCGCTTGGCAAGAACCCGGGCGATGTATGGGATATTCCCAACGTCAAGAACAACCATGTCGAGAAAACCGATCATCCCTGCCAGTTTCCCGTCGAACTCGTCGAACGGCTGGTCTTGTCGATGACGAATCCCGGCGATTGGGTGCTCGACCCTTTTCTGGGTGTCGGCACCAGCATCGTCGCGGCCGTCCGGCATGAACGGCGGGGCGCTGGCGCGGAAGTCGTCGAAAGTTATGCCGATCTGGCCAGGAAGAGGATTGGCGCTGCCATGGCAGGCCATCTCAGAGTCAGGCCGATGGGCAAACCCAAATATGATCCGGAAGATGCCGGCAATCGTCTGCGGGAAGCGCCTTGGCTTTATCCGTCGACCACCGCACCGTCTCCAGAACAGTTCCGCCTGCTGGAACCCGAAGCCACATACGAAAAATGAAAATCGTCGAGACTTATTCCCATCTCAACGGACTGGAATTCCTGCTCGTCCATCAGCCTGCCCTCTGGAAAGAACTGAAAGCTGTCGTGGCGGACGTGGATGCCGAGGCTTGCAAGACAAAGGTATCAAAAGAAAAAACCATGGCCGGCAAAATGCTCTACAGCCCCATCGCCATGAATCAGGCTTTCAAGGAGCGGCTCGGCGCCAATGGCTGGAATGAGAGCCAGGTCGGTTATTGGGTAACCAAAGATGCTCGGCTCATACGTCAAACACTGACGCTTCCAGCCGACGAGCAGAAACGGCAGATCGAGGCCGTGGGTGAGATGCCGATCTACAGCTACAACCAGACCGATTTCGTAAAAGAGCGCGTCGCCGTCGAGATTCAATTCGGCAAATATGCCTTCGTCGCTTATGATCTGTTCGTCAAGCATCTGGCATTCTTCGTCGGCGACCGAATCGATGTCGGCATCGAAATCCTGCCAATGAAGTCGATGCAGTCGCAAATGAGCTCGGGTGTCGCCTACTACGAAGGCGAGCTCTATAACGTCGTCAGGCAGGGGCGCGGCGTGCCGGCAGTCCCCTTGGTCATCGTCGGAGTCGACGCATGAAGATCGAAATCAGAAACGGCCGCGTCGTCGATCCGGGCAGCGGGCTGGACCAGCCCGCCAGCGTGTTCATCGCCGCCAGCAAGATCGTCGGCGTTGGCGAGACGGCACCGCGCGGCTTTTCGCCCGAGGCCGTGCTCGACGCGAGCGGCTGCGTGGTCTGCCCCGGCCTGATCGACCTTTCGGCGCGCTTGCGCGAGCCGGGCTTCGAATACAAGGCGACGCTCGAATCCGAGATGGCGGCCGCGGCGGCCGGCGGCGTGACAAGGCTGGTCTGCCCGCCCGACACCGATCCGCCGCTCGACGAGCCCGGATTGGTCGAGATGCTCAAGTATCGCGCGCGCCAGCCGGGGTTCGCGCAAGTGCATCCGGTCGGCGCGCTGACCGTTGGGCTTACCGGCGAGCGGCTCACCGAAATGGCCGAGCTTCATGAGGCCGGCTGCATCGCCTTCGGCCAGGCCAACGTCTCCATCGTCGACACCCAGGTGTTGATGCGGGCGATGCAATATGCCGCGACCTTCGATTTCCCGGTCTGGCTGCAGGCCCAGGACGCGCATCTGACCAAGGGAGGCGTCGCCCATGACGGCGCGGTCGCGGCCCGGCTCGGCCTGCCGGGCATTCCGGTGACCGCGGAGACCGTCGCGCTGGCGACGGTCTTGCAACTGGCACGCGCCACCGGCGTGCGCCTGCACGTGCGCCGAGTTTCTTCGGCGGCGGGGCTGGCGATGATCCGCGCCGCGCGAACCGAGGGCTTGGCCGTCACCTGCGACGTGACGATCAACCACCTGCATCTGTGCGATCAGGACATCGGCTTCTTCGACCCGATGGCCCGCCTCGACCCGCCGCTGCGCTCCGCCGCCGACCGCGACGCGCTCGCTGCGGGACTGGCCGATGGCAGCATCGATGTGCTGGTCTCCGATCACACGCCGGTCGATGACGATGCCAAGCAGCAACCCTTCGATCAGGCCGAAGTGGGCGCCACCGGCCTCGAACTGTTGCTGCCGCTGACGCTGAAATGGGCCGAGGCGCAAGGCATTCCACTCGTCAAGGCTCTCGCCAAAATCACCTCGGACCCGGCGCGCCTGCTCGGCCTGACGAAGGGCTGCGGCTCTCTCGCCCCCGGCGCGGTGGCCGATTTGTGCATCTTCGATCCGGAAGCCGAATTCACCGTCACGCGCGAACGCCTGAAGAGCCAGGGCAAGAACACGCCTTTCCTCGGCCAGCGGCTCCGCGGCGAGGTGCGCTACACGCTGACCGCGGGGCATCTGGCGTATTCCACCGACGGCTTGCTGCGATGATCGTCACCTTCAAGTCGCAGGCGACTGCCGATGTGATCTATTTCGGCGACGTCGCCCGCCGCCTGATGGAATTGATCGGCAAGGAACCGGCCGAGCAGGGCATCGTCACCGTCGAGCAGCTGCCGGAGGCGATCGCGCGGCTCAAGGCCGCGATCGCCGCGGACCGGCAAGCGCATCGCCAGCTCGTCCAGGCCATCGATCCGGGCATCGAGACACCGCCCGAAGGCGGCGCCCGGCCGCGCGTCTCGCTCACCCAGCGCGCCCTGCCGCTCCTGGCGATGCTCGAAGAGTCCCTCGCGGCGGGAAAGCCCGTCGTCTGGGGCGTCTGATCAGTGGGTCTTGTCGTCCCCGCGGCCGATGAAACTGACCGGAAACACCACCTGCTCCTCGGCGTGCCGCATCGGCATGCTTTCGTAGTCGGGCATCTGCGCCGCAATACCGCTGCCCTGCACCAGCTTCTGCAACAGGATCTGGACCTGCTCGTCGTACCAGTGGCTGTCGATGCGCGTCGGCAGGAAGCGCAATTCCCGCACGCTGTCCGGGACTTCCTCAGGGGCGAGGATCTCGAACGCGGCATAGGCATTCGAGAAAAATGGGCCGGCGATGAAGCGGAGCTGCCAGTCGCCTTCGCCGTCATATTCGATGATGAAGATGCGCACGCCCTCGGCGGTCTGTTCCTCGTCGGTCACCTCGCCGAATACCGGCATCGCGCAAAAGGCGGCCTGGCGCTGCTGCATCACATAGGCCACGGCTTCCTTGAAGGAGAGGCGGCCATCGTTTTCTTCGTTCATTGTGTTCTCCTGGTCGGGGGTTGGGGTCAAAGCAGGGGGGCGAGCCATTTTTCGGCTTCTGGAATCGTGTAGTTGGCGCGCCTTGCCCAATCTTCAAGCTGGTCGCGGCCGATTTTCGTCACTGCGAAGTATTTTGCCTCGGGATGCGCAAAATAGAAACCCGCCACCGAAGCGGCCGGCGTCATCGCGAAATTTTCGGTGAGCCCCATGCCGGCATGATTCGGCGCGTCGAGCAGCGCGAACAAAGCCTTCTTCACCGTGTGGTCGGGACAGGCCGGATAACCCGGCGCCGGGCGGATGCCCTGATACTTTTCGGCGATCAGGTCGTCCAAGCCGAGCTTGCCGTGCTCGCTATCCCTCGCGTAGCCCCAGTCGTCGATGCGCACGCGCTCGTGCAGCCACTCGGCGGCGGCTTCGGCGAGCCGGTCGGCGAGCGCCTTCAACATGATCGCATGGTAGTCGTCGTGCTGCGCTTCGAACTCGGCGAGCTTCGCCTCGATGCCGAGGCCCGCCGTGATCGCGAAGGCGCCGATCCAGTCGACCGGTGCCGTTCCGCCAGCGCCGATTTTGGGCGCAATGAAATCGGCGAGGCACAGATTCGGCTGGCCCGCCGGCCGTTCGTGCTGCTGGCGCAAGCCATGCCAGGTCATCAGCACCTTGCTGCGCGCCTCGTCGGCATAGATCTCGATGTCGTCGCCGACCGCGTTGGCCGGAAAGAGACCAAAGACGGCGTTACAGATCAGCCATTTCTCGGCGACGATTTTTTCCAGCATCGCCTGCGCGTCGGCAAACACGCTCTTCGCCTGCTCGCCGACCCTGGGGTCGTCGAGGATTTGCGGGAAACGTCCGGCTAAGTCCCAGGTCTGGAAGAACGGTCCCCAGTCGATGTAGCGGGCGAGCGTGGCGAGATCGATCTTGCACAGCGGCCGCAGCCCCGGCCGGCGCGGCTTGAACGGCGCGTAGTCGAGCTTCGGACGGTTCGCCCGCGCGGCGTCGAGCGTGAGCAGCTTCACGCCCTGCTTCGCGGCATGCTGTTCGCGCACCTTCGCATAGTCGGCGGCGATCTCGGCCTTGTAGCCGGCGGCTTGATCGGCGGAAAGCAGTTTCGTCACGACCCCGACGGCCCGCGAGGCGTCCGGCACATAGACCACCGTGCCCTGGTAGTTCGGCGCGATCTTGATCGCGGTATGCGCCCGACTCGTCGTCGCGCCGCCGATCAGAAGCGGCGCGGTGAAGCCCTGGCGCTGCATCTCGCTGGCGACATGCGCCATCTCTTCGAGCGAAGGCGTGATGAGGCCCGAGAGGCCCACCGCGTCGGCGGCATGTTCCTTCGCGGCGTGGAGGATCTTGTCGGCGGCGACCATCACGCCCAGATCGACGATCTCGTAGCCGTTGCAGGCGAGCACGACGCCGACGATGTTCTTGCCGATGTCGTGCACGTCGCCCTTCACCGTGGCGAGCACGATCTTGCCCTTCGCTGCGGCCCCGGTGCGCTTCTTCTCTTCCTCGATGTAGGGCACCAGATGCGCGACGGCCTGCTTCATCACGCGCGCCGATTTGACCACCTGCGGCAGGAACATCTTGCCGGCGCCGAACAGATCGCCCACCGTATTCATGCCGGCCATCAGCGGCCCTTCGATGACGGCCAAGGGCGGCTTGCCCTGCGCGGCGAAGGCGGCGCGGCATTCCTCGGTATCCTGCACGACGAATTCGGTGATGCCCTTGACCAGCGCGTGTTCGAGGCGCTTCTCGACCGGCCAGTCGCGCCAGGCGAGATCGACGGTCTGCTCCTTTGCCGCACCCTTCACCGTCTGCGCGAATTCGACGAGCGCATCGCCGGCGCCGGGCTTGCGATTGAGCACGACGTCCTCGACCTTCTCGCGCAACACCGGGTCGAGCTCGTCATAGACGCCCAACTGACCAGGATTGACGATGCCCATCGTCAGTCCCGCGCGGATCGCGTGGTAGAGGAAGACGGTATGGATGGCTTCTCTCACCGGCTCGTTGCCGCGGAAGGAGAACGAGACGTTCGAGATGCCGCCCGAGACGTGCGCGTGCGGCAGGTTCTGCTTGATCCACCGGGTCGCCTCGATGAAGTCGACGGCGTAGTTGTCGTGTTCGGGGATGCCGGTGGCGATGGCGAAGACGTTGGGGTCGAAGATGATGTCCTCGGGCGGAAAGCCGTCGGCGGTGAGCAGGTCATAAGCACGTTTGCAGATTTCGATCTTGCGCGGGAAGGTGTCGGCCTGGCCCTGCTCGTCGAAGGCCATGACGATCACGGCGGCGCCCAACCGCCGGGCCTGCCGCGCCTGCCGGAGGAATTTTTCCTCGCCCTCCTTCATCGAGATCGAATTGACGATGCCCTTGCCCTGCGAGCATTTGAGACCCGCCTCGATCACCTCCCACTTCGAGGAGTCGAACATCAGGGGCACTTTCGAAATGTCCGGTTCGCTGGCGATCAGGTTGGCAAAACGCACCATCGCCGCCTGGCCGTCGAGCATCGCCTCATCCATGTTGATGTCGACGATCTGCGCGCCGTTCTCGACCTGCTGGCGCGCCACCTGCAGGGCATCGTCATAGCGCCCTTCGAGGATCATTTTGGCGAAGGCGCGCGAACCGGTGACGTTGGTGCGCTCACCGACATTGACGAACAGGCTGTCCGGGCCGATGTTGCAGGGCTCGAGGCCGGCCAGGCGCAGTTTGCGATCGGCGCTGACCGGACGGCGTGGCGGAATGCCTTTCAGCGCATCGGCGATGGCGCGGATGTGCTCGGGCGTGGTACCGCAGCAGCCGCCGGCGATGTTGATGAGGCCATCCCGCGCCCACTGCGCCATCTCGTCGGCGAGCATCCGCGGCGTCTCGTCGTAGCCGCCGAAGGCATTGGGAAGACCCGCGTTCGGATGCGCCGAGACGAAGCAGTCGGCCACACGCCCGATCTCCTCGACGTATTGCCGCAGCTCCTTGGCGCCCAACGCGCAGTTCAAGCCGAACGAGAGCGGCCGCGCGTGCCTGAGCGAGTTCCAGAACGCTTCCGCCGTCTGGCCCGAGAGCGTGCGGCCCGAGGCGTCGGTGATCGTGCCGGAGATCATCACCGGCCAGCGCCGCCCGGCGGCGTCGAAGAAGCTTTCGATCGCATACACCGCCGCCTTGGCGTTCAGCGTGTCGAAGACCGTCTCGATCAGCAGCATGTCGGCGCCACCTTCGACGAGGCCGCGCACCGCCTCGGTGTAATCGGCGGCGAGCGCGTCGAAGCTGATGTTGCGAAAACCCGGGTCATTGACGTCCGGCGAGATCGAGCAGGTGCGCGAGGTCGGGCCCAGCACGCCGGCGACGAAGCGCGGCTTGTCGGGCGTCGAATAGCGGTCGGCCACCTCGCGCGCCAGACGCGCGCCGGCGAAATTCAGCTCGTAGGCGAGGTCTTCCAGGCCGTATTCGGATTGGGAAACGCGCGTGGCGTTGAAAGTGTTGGTCTCGACGATATCCGCGCCGGCTTCGAGATAGGCCGCATGGATGCCGGCGATGACGTCCGGCCGGGTGAGGCAGAGCAGGTCGTTGTTGCCCTTGAGGTCTTTAGGATGTTCCCTGAAGCGCTCGCCGCGGTAATCGGCTTCGACCAGGCCGTGTTTCTGCACCATGGTGCCCATGGCGCCGTCGAGAATGAGGATGCGCTGCGCGAGGAGCTCGGCGAGCTCGCGGGACCGATCGGGCTGCATGGGGAGGGTTCGGAAGTCACTGAATCGCTGAAAATTTTAGCATGCCGCTCCTATTTGCTTGATTTATGGTTCGATTAGTATTATTGTTGGCAAGTGACCCGAGGAGAAATCGCATGGAACATCTGACCCCCAAAGAAGCCGCCCAATTCCTCCACGACAATCCCAAGGCACTGTTCATCGACTGCCGCAGCGAAATGGAATATCTCTTCGTCGGCCACCCGGTCGGCGCGCTGCATGTCGCCTGGAACGACGGGCCGGATTGGGAGATCAACCCGCATTTCGTCGGCGAGGTGAAGAAACTCGCCGGCCATGTGCATGACCGCCCGGTGGTGCTGATCTGCCGCTCGGGCAACCGTTCGGTCGATGCCGGCAATGCACTCGAAGCCGCCGGCTTTACGCGTGTCTACAACGTGCTGCACGGCTTCGAGGGCGAGCTCGACGACAACCACCACCGCGGCACCGAAAACGGCTGGCGCTTCGACGGCCTGCCGTGGGAGCAGTGCTGAATCAGCGCGCCGGCCTGAGCGCGTAAATGCCCTTGCGCCGGCCGTCGGCGACGAACACCGTCTCGGCCGTCGCCGCCAGCGCCCCGCCCAGGCCGGCGGCGAGCTGGGTCGCACGGCCGTCGTCGAGCAGGAAGAGCTCGTCCTCGGTGGCGAAGAGGATCTCCGCCGTGCGCGGATGGATGGCGAGCGAGACCACCGGCTTCATGTCGGCAAGGGGAAACAGCAGGCCGAGCGGCTCGCCGGGACGCAGGCGGTAAATGCCGCTCGGCGTGGCGACGAGCACGAAATCGCCGGCGGGGGCGGCGGCGAGGATCGGCTCGGCCAGCGTCGCGACGGGCTGGGCTTGCCGGCCGTCGAAGCGGAAGATCCGCGCCGGGGCGGTCGTTTCGAAGAGGATCAGGCTGTCGCCCGCGCCGCCCGCGACGCGGGTGGCGGGCGAAGGCAGCGGCACGCGCGGCACGAAGAGCCGCCCTGCGACGGGGCCGAGCCTGCCCGCGGCGACGAGCACGACGCTCCCCGACGCGCTGCAGGCGAAGCCATCGAGCGGTAATGGCACTTCGAGCGCGCCCATCCGCGCGCCGAGGCGGAAGAGGTTGTCGCGCGTCGCGAACCACAGGCCGTCGCTGCGCGCGCACAGCGCGGGCGTCGCCGGCCATTCTCCCGCCGGCATCTGCGCCGCCGGAAACTTATCCAGCCGAAAACCCGGCGCGAGGCGGATACTCTCTTCGCCCCTCGCTGCGCCGAAGAAACCCAGGCAGCAAACGATCAGTGCGACGAATGTCCTCATCGGACTTCCCAGATTTCCATCAGCCTCTTGCCCAGTGAAAGGCCCTCGGTGACGACCGTCACGCCTTTCTGGATTTCCTCGGCAACGGCCTTGTTTTCCGTGACGCCGCGCCAGAGGAAGGGCTGGGCCGCTTCCTCGACCGAGACGATCTCGGGCGGCGAATCGATCTCGGCGCTGCCGAGCCAGCCGGCCGCCTTTACGGCGTCGGAAAGACTCTGGTCGGCCAGCTCATAGACGTCCTTCATCAGCATCAGCTGCTTGCCGCCGGGCACGTATTCGTCGATGAAGAGGCCGCCCCAGGCCCAAATGATCGCCAAGAGCGTTTGCCGGCCCTTGTCCCACAGGCGGCGCAGCTGGGCGAAGAGGCGCGCGTCCTTCTCAGGTGGTGGCAATTCGAGCAGACGCGCCATCGCCACGTCGCGCGGGTTGGCCTGCGGCTTCTGGCCGGCCGCGAGCAGATCGACGAGCGCCTGGCCCTCCGGCCGATGGACGCGGGTCGGGCCCTGTTTGAAGCGCGGCGCCACCGCTGTGCCGGCCCTCTGCCAGCGGCAGCCGGAGGCATCGCACACGGTCTGTGGCGCATGAACGGGCAGGGCGTCGGAAACCGCCAAGGGTCGATGACGCACCGCGAAGCGCAGATCGGGCGCATCCCAGCCGAGCCCCGCCGTCTCGCGCAAGGCTTCGCTGCTTTGCGGCGCATCGAGCGTGGAGAGCGCCTTGAGGCCCAGCGCATTGCCTGTGCCTGGCGCAGCCGGGGCCGGCAACGGCACCGCCTTCAACGAGGCCATCAGGGCGCGGTGGCGCGCCTCTTCCTCGGCAGCGCGGCGCTTGGCCTCGGCCTCGGCCTGACGGCGGGCTTCTTCCTGACGCGCGATTTCCGCGGGATCGGGTCCGGCGTCGATACCGGGATTCAACGCCTGCTGCAGCAGCGAGCCGAAGATCGCCATGCCCATCGTCGCGCCCGGCGGCAACATCGGCGTACTCCTCGTCGAGGACGCGGGCGCGGATCGGGTCGTTTGGGGCGCGCTCTGCGGCGCGCCGCGGCTGCCGCAGGTGACGCATTGCATGCCGGGCGTCGGCAGATCGGGCGGCCGGTAGTTGGGCCCGGCCAGTTCCTTGGCCTGCTCCCAGGCCGATTGCGCGAGCGCCGCGCCGGAAAGCAGCACGGAAAGCGCGGCGAGGATCAGACGCGCCGGCGCCGCCATGCCGCGACTCCGAAAAGCGTTGCGAGCAGAAAAGCCGACGCGGCGGCGGGTTGCTCGACGGCGAACACGACCGGCGCGAGCAGCGCGCGCACCAGGGCGCGCAAGCCCTCGCGCTCGCGGATGAAGTCGGCCACGGGCGGCGACAGTTCGTAGTAACGCGCGACGAACCAGCGTCCCGGCGCATGGGTCAGCAAGTGGCGGTCGCGGAAGGCGCGCAGGCTGGCGACATGCGGCTCCCACGGCGAGCCGAACGCAGCGGTGGCGATGAAGCAGTCCTCGCTGCCGGCGGCGGTGGCCGAGAGGCCGCGCGCCTGCGGCGCGATGTCCGGCAGGGCATGGGCGGCGCGTTCGCGCTTCACCTCCCATTCGTAGATCTTGTCCTGCGCCGCGCGGGCATCCGGTGAATCGGGCGCGAGCGTCAGGAAGCGGCGCATCTCGGCCATCGCGGCGTCGAAATCGGCCTGGGTGCGCGCGATCTGGCCGATCAGGAGCGCGCGATCGTAAAAGAGCTGCGCATGCCAGGGCGCCTGCCGGTAGGCCTGGGCGTAGAGGTCGATCGCGCCCCGGTAGTCCTTCTCCTCGACGAGCACCTTGGCCTTGACGAGCAGGCGGCGCGTCTCTTCCGCCACCGCCGGCTTTTGCGGCAGGAGCTTCACGACCGCGGCCAATCCCTGCACCGCGCGGTCGCGTCCCTCGGCATCCTGCGCCTCGCGGAAGGCGGCGACATAGGCCTCGAAGGCGCGGCGCGGATCGTTGTCCAGGAGCGCCTGCTGCGCTTCGGCAAGCCGCGCGCGGCGCGCCTCCTCGCCCCGGGCGCGCGCCGCGGCGGCGGCTTTCTCGCGCAGCGCCAGCGCGCCGGCCTGCAGCTCATACCAGAGGATGCTCTTCGCGCTGTCGCCCTCGGTCGTGCTGCCGCCGCCTTGCATGGCCTTCCTCATCTTGCCGACGAGATCGAGCCGCTCGCCGATCTGCCGGACGCGATCGATGCCCGCCTCGGTCTTGCCGGCGGAAAAGAGCGGCAGCGCCTCGTCGATCACGGCGCGCCAGAAGGGCTTGTGCACGACGAGCCCATCGACGAACAGCACCGAGCCGTCGCTGGCCGCCGCCGCTTCGAAGTCCTCGCGCGCGCCGGCCACGTCGTCGAAATAGAGCTTCGCCCAGGCGCGTTGCGCAAGGGCGCTGGCGCGGCGCATGCCGCTTGCCAGACCCTCGCCGGCCAGCGCCACGGCGCGGTCGTAGGCACTGATCGCCCCGGCGCGGTCGTTGCGCCTGAGTTTCACGAGTCCGTCGAGCAGCACGGCCGTTTCCGGCATGGTCAGCGAACTGCGCGGCTTGGCGAGTGCGGCGGCATCGGCGGCCGCCGCGTCGAGCTTGCCCTGTGCCGCGCGCGCGATGGCCCGCAGCGCTTGTGCCTGATCGGTGAGCGCTGCGCCGGCCAGCATTTCATCGACCCCCTCGGCGACGATGCGGTCGAACTGCGTCTCGGCGGCGGCATATTGGCCGGTGGCGAGCAGCTCGGCGGCGAAGTTGAGGTCTTTGAATGTGGCTGCCTGCACGATGCAGGTCATGAAAAGACCGAGAAAGACGGCCAGCAGTTTCACGCAGGCTTTCATCACGTCGATCCCCGCAATCGTCATGGCCGAAATTCTATCCCTGTGTCCATCACGGAGCGCGTCCCGTGGCAGGACCGATGACGCCGCTGGAAGTCAAGGTAACATCGCAGGGTGATGATTTCCTCCCGCCTCTCTTCTTTGCGATCCGCCCTCTCGGACCCGAAGCGCTGGCGCCGTTGGACGCTCGAAGCGCTGATCGTGATCGCGATCGTCGCCGGCATCACCACCTGGCAGAACAGCGGGCTCGCCAGCGGCGTCGCGCCGCCGCTTTCCGGCACGCGCACCGACGGCAGCACGGTGAAACTCGGCGCTGAAGGAGCCCGCAGCGGAGGGGGACCCGCCGTAGGCGGGGGCGAAGCGCCCGCGGGCGACGCCGAGACGGCACGGCTGGTGGTGTTCTGGGCGACGTGGTGCAAGGTCTGCAAGGCCAATGCCGGCACCATCGAGGCGATCGCCCAGGACTGGCCGGTGATCACCGTGGCGATGCAGTCGGGCGAGCGCGAGGAGGTCGCCGAATTCCTCGAA
This sequence comes from Rhodocyclaceae bacterium, assembly GCA_013388985.1. Lineage (GTDB taxonomy): Bacteria > Pseudomonadota > Gammaproteobacteria > Burkholderiales > Rhodocyclaceae > Sulfuricystis. The sequence continues at coordinate 54,425 of JACAEF010000050.1, read as the reverse complement.
GAGCGCGGCTGGAAGGTTCCGGCGATCGCCGACGACGACAGCAACATCGCCGAAGCTTGGGGAGTGCGCGCCGTGCCGGCGCATTTCGTCGTCGATCCGGCCGGCCACATCCGCTTTCGCGTCGTCGGCTACACGACTTCGTGGGGCCTGCGCGCGCGCCTGTGGTGGGCGCAGAACATCGCTAACTGAAGCCGCGCCGGTACTGGATCGCCTCGGCCACATGGGGCCCGCGGACGATCTCTTCACCGGCCAGGTCGGCGATCGTGCGCGCCACCTTGAGGATGCGGTGATAGGCGCGCGCCGACAGGTCGAGCCGCTGCATCGCCTGCTTCAACAAGGCCGCGCCATGGCCATCCGGCAGGCAGTAACGGTCGACCTCGCCGGGTGTCAGGAGCGCATTGGGCTTGCCCTGGCGCGCGATCTGCCGCTCGCGCGCGGCAACGACGCGAGCCTGGACGACGGCCGAAGGCTCGCCCTCGCCGCGCGTGGAAAGTTCCGCTTCGGAAACCGCCGGCACCTCGATCATCAGGTCGATGCGGTCGAGCAGCGGGCCGGAGAGCTTGCCGCGGTAGGCGGCGACTCTCTCGGGCGTGCAGCGGCAGCGGGCATTGCCCAGATAGCCGCAGGGGCAGGGATTCATCGCCGCGACGAGCTGGAAGCGGGCCGGAAATTCCGCACGCCGCGCGGCGCGCGAGACGCGGATGTGGCCGGTCTCGATCGGCTCGCGCAAGGCTTCGAGCACGCGCCGCTCGAATTCCGGCAGCTCATCGAGGAACAACACACCTTCATGAGCGAGCGAGATCTCGCCGGGTTTCGGGTTTCCGCCTCCGCCGACCAATGCCACCGTCGATGCAGTGTGATGGGGGGCCTGGAACGGCCGCCGGCCCCAGCGCGACACATCGAAGCCGCCGGCGAGTGAATGCACCGCCGCACTCTCCAGCGCTTCCTGGTCGGTCATCGGCGGGAGGATCCCCGGCAGGCGGGCGGCGAGCATGGATTTCCCCGAGCCCGGCGGGCCGCTCATCAAGAGCGAGTGCTGCCCCGCCGCCGCCACTTCCAGCGCGCGCTTGGCTGGCAGCTGGCCTTTGACCTCGGAGAGATCGGGCAGCGCAAAAGTCGGCACTGGCGAAGCGGCACCCCGATGCGGTGCGAGCGGCGCGGCGCCGGTGAGATGGCCGCAGACATCGAGCAGGGTGCGCGCCGGCAGGATCGTCGCGGTCTTGACGAGCGCCGCCTCGTCGGCGCCGGCGGCGGGCAGCACGAACGCCCGCTGGCTGCCCGCGGCCGCCAGACACATCGCCAGCGTGCCGCGCACCGGTCGCAGCTCGCCGGACAACGACAATTCGCCGGCGAATTCGTGCGCATCCAGGGTCTTCGCCTCGATCTGGCCGGAACCGATCAGGATGCCGAGCGCGATCGGCAGGTCGAAGCGGCCGGATTCCTTCGGCAGATCGGCCGGCGCGAGGTTCACGGTAATGCGCCGGGCGGGAAATTCGAAGCCGCTGTTGACGATCGCGGCGCGCACGCGGTCGCGCGATTCCTTGACTTCGGTCTCGGGCAGGCCGACCAGCGTGAAGGAGGGCAGGCCGTTGGCCAGATGCACCTCGACCGCGACCTCGGGCGCATGCATGCCCGAGAGCGCGCGGCTCTTCAGCACCGCGAGCGCCATTTATTTCGGGTTCTGGCCTTCGAGCGCGGCGAGCTTGGCTTCGAGCTCGGCGAGCCGCGCCTGGGCGCGCGCGAGCAGCTCCTTCTGGATATCGAACTCCTCGCGCGTGACGAGATCGAGTTTGGCCAATTGCGCCGTCAGCAGCGCACGGAGGTTCTTTTCGAGGTCGGCGGCCGGCGTCTTGGCGATGAGCGCGGAAATCCTGGCGCTGATGTCTTCGAGAAATTTCGCGTCGAGCATGATGGTGGAGTAACGGTCATGGATGGATTCCAGTCTAGCACCGGCATGGTGCGGCGGCGGAAAAGCACTGCGCCGAAGCGGTGCAAGCCGCCGCGCGACGATAAGCGCCGACTTCTTCAGTTCTCATGCATGTCCATGAATCTGCATGTTTTTCAGTCGCTGGCACGGGAAGTGCAGAAAGGAGCTTGCGAAATTTCCTTTCACTTCTCTTGGAGACTCGAATGAAAACCACGCCTCTCGTCCTCGCACTCGCCAGCGTCTTCGCCGCACCGCTTTCCGCCTTCGCCGCCGATCCGGCGCCAACCCCCGAGCACAGCTTCACCGGCAACGTCACGCTCGCCTCCGAATACCTCTACCGCGGCATCGGCCAGACCAACCGCAAGCCGGCGCTGCAGGGCGGTTTCGACTACGCGCATGCGAGCGGCCTCTACGCCGGCGTCTGGGGCTCGAACATCTCCTGGATCAGCGATGGCCTCCCCGGCGCCAGCGCCAGCCTCGAGCTCGACGTCTATGGCGGCTACAAGGGCACGTTCGCCGAGGATTTCAGCTATGACGTCGGCGTGCTCACCTACAACTACCCGGGCACCTACCCGAGCGGGGCCACCAAACCCGACACCACCGAGGTCTATCTGGGCCTGGGCTGGAAGTGGCTGTCGGCGAAGTATTCCTACGTCACCTCGAGCCACATCTTCGGCTGGGTCGGCACGAATGGCGAGAAGACGCGCGGCAGCGGCTATCTGGAACTCAACGCCGCCTACGACCTCGGCGACGGCTGGGGTGTCAGCGGGCATGTCGGCCACCAGAAGATCAAGAACTTCAGTGACGCCTCCTACACCGACTGGAAGCTCGGTGTGACCAAGGATGTCGGCTTCGGTGTCGTCGGTCTCGCCTATGTCGACACCAACGCCAAGGGCGACGTCGGCGAACCCTATCGCAACAGCTTCGGCAAGGACCTCGGCAAGGCCCGCCTGCTCTTGACCTTCGGCAAGACGTTCTGAAAGGAACCGCCATGAAATTCGTCACCGCCATCATCAAGCCGTTCAAGCTCGACGAGGTGCGCGAGGCGCTCTCCGCCGTCGGCGTACAGGGCATCACCGTCACCGAGGTCAAGGGTTTCGGCCGCCAGAAGGGGCACACGGAGCTCTACCGGGGCGCAGAATACGTCGTCGATTTCCTGCCCAAGGTGAAGGTCGAGGCCGCGATCCCGTCGGAGCTGCTGGAGCAAGTCATCGAAGCGATCGAGAAGGCCGCCAGCACCGGCAAGATCGGCGACGGCAAGATCTTCGTCTTCGATCTCGAACAGGTCGTACGCATCCGCACCGGCGAGACCGGCACGGACGCCCTTTGAGGAGAATGTCATGAACGAAACCGTAGAAGCCGTTTCCGCAGTCGCCGCCACGGTGGCCGCCGCCGCGCCCGTGCTGCCCAACAAGGGCGACACGGCCTGGATGCTGGTCTCGACCGTGCTGGTGATCCTGATGACCATCCCTGGCCTGGCGCTGTTCTATGGCGGCCTGGTGCGCGCCAAGAACATGCTCTCGGTGCTGATGCAGGTGTTCGTGATCTTCGCGCTGATTTCCGTGCTGTGGGTCGTCTATGGCTACAGCCTCGCCTTCACCGGCGGCAACCCCTTCATCGGCGGCTTCGACAAGCTGTTCCTGATGGGTGTGACGCCGGATTCGGTCGGGGCCACCTTCAGCAAGGGCGTGGTGATTCCCGAGCTGGTGTTCGTCGCCTTCCAGGCCACTTTCGCCGCGATCACCACGGCGCTGATCGTCGGCGCTTTCGCCGAGCGCATCAAGTTCTCGGCGGTGCTGCTGTTCTCGGTGCTGTGGTTCACCTTCAGCTATCTGCCGATGGCGCACATGGTCTGGTACTGGGATGGCCCGGATGCGATCACCGATGCGGCCGCGCTGGAAAAGGTCACCGCCGCGGCGGGCTTCCTCTGGGCCAAGGGCGCGCTCGACTTCGCCGGCGGCACGGTAGTGCATATCAACGCCGCGATGGCGGGTCTCGTCGGCGCCTTCCTGGTCGGCCGCCGCATCGGCTTCGGCCGCGAGGCGATGACGCCGCACTCGCTGACGCTGACGATGGTCGGCGCCGCGATGTTGTGGGTGGGCTGGTTCGGCTTCAACGCCGGCTCCAACCTCGAAGCCACCGGCACCGCCGCGCTGGCGATGGTCAATACCCTGGTCGCCACCGCCGCCGCGACGCTCTCCTGGATGTTCGCCGAGTGGCTGTTCAAGGGCAAGCCCTCGATGCTCGGCGCCGTCTCCGGTGCCGTCGCGGGCCTGGTCGCGATCACCCCGGCGGCCGGCTTCGTCGGCCCGATGGGTGCGATCGTCATCGGGTTGGCCGCCGGCGTGGTCTGCCTGTGGGGCGTGAATGGGCTGAAGAAGCTGCTCGGCGCCGACGACGCGCTCGACGTCTTCGGCGTGCATGGCGTCGGCGGCATCCTCGGCTCGATCCTCACCGGCGTGTTCGCCTCGCCCTCCTTAGGCGGCACCGGCGTCTATGACTATGTCGCCAACAAGGTCGGCGACTACGACATGGTCGCGCAGGTCACCAGCCAGCTCTGGGGCGTGGGCACGGTGATCGTCTGGTCCGGCGTCGTCGCCTTCGTCTGCTACAAGATCGTCGATCTGCTCGTGGGACTGCGCGTGCCGGAAGAAGAGGAGCGCGAGGGCCTCGACATCACGGCGCACGGCGAATCGGCCTACCACTACTGAGAGCTTGCGAAATTTCCTGCTACGCGGCCCGATGGCTATGTTGCGCGGTGCTCGGATGCTCGCCTATCCCTACGATATGTCTCGCATCCTGCGCTCCGTGCGCCTTGCCCTCGGGCCGCTCGCGACGAAACTTTTCGCAAGCTCCAGCTCCCTCCGCTTCCCATGCGGTTTCGGGCGCCGGCAACGGTGCCCGTTTTTATTGTCAGCGGAACACCACCGTCTTGTTGCCGTGAACCAGCACGCGGTCTTCGAGGTGGTATCTGAGGCCGCGGGCGAGCACGGTCTTCTCGATGTCCTTGCCGTAGCGCACCATGTCGTCGGGTGAATCGGAGTGGTCGATGCGGATCACGTCCTGCTCGATGATCGGCCCCTGATCGAGATCACGAGTCACATAGTGGCAGGTCGCGCCGATCAGCTTCACGCCGCGCTGGTAGGCCTGGTGGTAGGGCTTCGCACCGACGAAGCTGGGCAAAAAACTGTGGTGGATGTTGAGGATCTGGCCGGGATAGGCTTCGCACAGCTCGGGCGGCAGGATCTGCATGTAGCGCGCCAGCACCATCGTGTCGCCGCGCGATTCCTCATAGAGCCGGCGGATTTCGGCGAAGGCCTGCGGCTTGTTCTCGGCCGTGACCGGCACGTGGTGGAAGGGAATGCCGTGCCATTCGACGAAGCCACGGAAGGTCTCGTGGTTCGAGATCACGCAGGGAATCTCGATGTCGAGCTCCTTCGCCTGCCAGCGCGCCAGCAGATCGTAGAGGCAGTGCTCCTGCTTGCTCACCAGGATCACGACGCGCTTCTTCACCGCGCTGTCGGTGATCTTCCAGTCCATCTGCAATTCCCGCGCGATCGGGGCGAAGCGGTCGCGGAACTCAGAGAGCATGAAGGGCAGCGAAGCGGCTTTCACTTCGATGCGCATGAAATAGCGGCCGGCGATGTCGTCGGAATGAAAGCTCGATTCGGTGATCCAGCCGCGATGCTCGGCGATGAAGCCGGTCACCCGGGCGATGATGCCGGTGCGATCCGGGCAGGAGGCGGCGAGCGTGTAGAAGCGCTCCCTATGCATCGCCGATCCTCGCCGCGGCCCGGTCGATCTCGCCGCGCAGCGCCTCGTAGGAGAGCGCCACCGGAAACTGGGGGAATTCGTCGATGACGTTTTGCGGCGGGTGGAACAGGATGCCGGCGTGCGCCTCGCCCAGCATCGCCGTATCGTTGTAGGAATCGCCGGCGGCGATCACCTTGAAGCGGATGTCCTTGAAACGCTTGACCGCTTCCCGTTTCTGGTCCGGCATGCGCAGATGGTAGGCCGTCACCCAGCCCTCACGATCGGTCTCGAGCCGGTGGCAGAACAGCGTCGGGAAGCCCAGCTGCGCCATCAGCGGCATCGCGAATTCGTAGAAGGTGTCGGAGAGGATGATCACCTGGTAGTCGCGCCGCAAGGCGTCGAGAAATTCCTTCGCGCCGGGCAGCGGACCCATGCCGGCGATCACCTGCTGGATGTCGGGCAGGCCGAGCCTATGTTGCTTCAACAGGTCCAGCCGGTAGCGCATCAGCACGTCGTAGTCGGGCTCGTCGCGCGTGGTGCGGCGCAGTTCGGGAATGCCGGTACGTTCGGCGAAAGCGATCCAGATCTCGGGGACGAGCACCCCTTCGAGGTCTAAACATACCAGCTGCACGGCAGACTCCCCAATGAAAAAGGGGGATTCTACTCTGCGGTCATTCCTTCGAGCCGTTCATGCACCGCCAGCCAGCGGGCTTCCGCCGCCTCGATGCGCGAGGCCAGCTCGGCATCTTCGGCGACCAGTCGGGCGGCCAGCGCGCGGTCGGCGCCCGCGTCGTAGAGCGCCGGGTCGGCGAGCCGTGCCGAGAGCGCCGACTTTTCCGCCTGCCAGGCGGCAAGCTGCGCTTCGAGCTTTTCCGCTTCCTTTTCGAGCTTGCGGCGTTCGGCCTCGCGCTGCTTTTTCGCCGCGCGGTCTTCGAGCCGCCGCGCCTTGTCGAGCGCCGGCGCGGCCGCTTTGTCCGCGCTACGCTGCTGCGCGAGCCATGCAGCATAGTCGTCGAGATCGCCGTCGAAGGGCGCAACGTGGCCATCGGCCACCCGCCACAATTCATCCACCGTGGTGCGCAACAGGTGGCGGTCGTGCGAGACGAGGACGACGGCGGCCTCGGTCTCCTGCAGCGCGAGGGTGAGCGCCTCGCGCATCTCCAGGTCGAGGTGGTTGGTCGGCTCATCCAGCAGCAGCAGGTTGGGACGGGTGCAGATCAACAGCGCCAGCGCCAGCCGCGCCTTTTCGCCACCGGAGAAGTTGCCGCAGGGGGCGTCGGCCATCTGCCCGCGAAAGTCGAAGCCGCCGAGATAGTCGCGCAGCTCCTGCTCCCGCGTTTGCGGTTCCTGCCGCGCCAGATGCTGCAGCGGCGATTCGTCGGGGCGCAGCCGCTCCATCTGGTGCTGGGCGAAGTAGCCGATCTTCAGATGCCGGCCTTCCAGCCGCCGGCCGCAGAGCGGCGCGAGCTCGCCGGCGAGCAGCTTGACGAGCGTGCTCTTGCCGGCGCCGTTTCGGCCGAGCAGCCCGATGCGGCTGCCGGGGCGCAGGGTGAGGCGGATGCCGGAGAGGAGTGCCGTTCCGGCGTAGCCGATTTTCACGTCGTCCAATTGCAGCAGCGGATCGGAAAACGCCTCGGGTTCCAGAAAGCCGAAATGGAAGGGTGCATCGACGTGCGCGGCGCTGATCTGCTCCATGCGCGCGAGCGCCTTGAGCCGGCTCTGCGCCTGGCGCGCCTTGGTGGCCTTGGCGCGGAAACGCTCGACGAAGGCATGAAGATGCGCGATCTCGCGCTGCTGTTTCTCGTGCAGCGCCTGCTGCAGCGCGAGACGCTCGGCGCGCGCGCGCTCGAAGGCCGAGTAGTTGCCGGTAGTGAGCTTCATGCCGCCGGCCTCGATGTGCAGGATGTGATCGACCACGGCGTCGAGGAAGTCGCGGTCGTGCGAGATCATGATCAAGGTGCCGGGAAAGCTCTTCAGCCAGCCTTCGAGCCAGAGCACGGCGTCGAGGTCGAGGTGATTGGTGGGCTCGTCGAGCAGCAGCAGGTCGGCGCGGGAAATCAGCGCCCGCGCGAGATTGAGCCGCACGCGCCAGCCCCCCGAGAACTCGGCGACCGGGCGGGCGTGATCGGCCTGCGAAAAACCGAGGCCGTCGAGAATCTCGGCGGCGCGGGCATGCGCCGCATAGCCGTCGATGTCCCGCAGTCGCGCGTGCAGCTCGGCGATGCGATGGCCGTCGTGGGCATCCTCGGCATCGAGCAGCTCCGCTTCGATGTCGCGCAGCTCGGCATCGCCGTCGAGCACGAATTCGAGGGCCGGGGTCGACAGGGCCGGCGTGTCCTGCGCGACATGGCCGATGCGCCAGCTGGGCGGCAACTCCAGATCGCCGCCTTCCGCATGCAGTTCGCCGCGCAACAGCGCGAAGAAGGTCGACTTGCCGCAGCCGTTGGCGCCCGTCAAGCCGACCTTCCAGCCCGGGTGCACTTGCAGCGTGGCGTCCGTGACGAGCGGCCGGCCGGCGCGGGAGAAGGATAGGTTCTTGAGGAGAATCAACGGATCGAGGCGACGAAGCCCTGCCAGTTCGCCCACTCGGCGCGGCAGGCGTCGGGCACCGGCAGCGTGGGGGGAATCGCCAGGCACTCGAACGGCGACAGCGCCTGGCCGATACGCACGGCGCGGGCGAGGACGTCATACCACTGGCGATCGACGTCGCTGCGGCCGGCCACCGCGGCCGACACGGACTCGGGGAATTCGAAGTGCTGCAGATAGCGCTCGGACACCTTGCAGATCTCGCAGGGGAAGACTTCGCGCTGGGCGCGCGCCTTGGTGATCGGATCGGCGCCCTTGCAGCGTTCGAGATAGCGCGTCATCAGGGCCGGATAGACTTCCGCCACCGCGAGCCAGCCGATGCCGGCCACCAGCCCGGTGGTGAAGGCATCATCGGCGCGCGCTGCGGAAATGCCATGCTCGGGCAGCAAGGCGCGCATCGCCGCGCCGGTGGCGACGGCATTGAACCAGAAACCGCGGTAATCGAATTCCGGACAGGCGCCTTTCTGGTAACGCGCCATCATCTCGGCGACGAACACCACGCGCTTGACGAAGCCGGTGCCCAGCCGGGTCACCGCTTGCGGCACCGAGGCGGTCTTGCCTGCGGCGGCGAAACGCGCCGCATTGGCATAGTTGATCAGCAGCGTGGAGATCACCGGGTCGGGCTGGATGACGCTGGCCACCCTGCGCGCATCGCCTTCTTCGGCGGCGACCGAGACCTTGTGGAAGATCAGCCCCGGTGCGGGCAGATTGCCGTGCGACTCGATCACGTCGAGGAACTCGGTCATCGGCGGCGTCATCGGGTTCTGGCTCGGCTGCTCGACGATCGCGGTGAGCAGCTCGATCGCGGCTTCGCCCGGTGCGCCGATGTCGGCGTAGAAGGCCTCGATGCCTGGCCCCTTGCTGAAGGGCGCATAAGTGACGCGGGGTGCCGTCCCGCCAGCGCCGATTTCCGCGGGGAATTCCGGCGTCGCGCGATAGAAGCGGCCATAGTTGTCGATCACCACCCAGACGGCGGCTTCGACGGCCTCATCCAGCTCGGCGCGCAGCCAGTCGATCGCGAACGGCGCGAGCTCCTGGATCGTGCGGCCGGGGTCGAAGCGCGGATCGCAGGCCAATGCCACCACCGCCGGCGTGTCTGTCGTCGCAGGCACGAACGAGGCGACGATGCCCTGGCCCGGGCCGGTGACGCCATCGGCGGCGACCGCCAGTTCGAATGTCCGGGGATTCACTCCATCCATGGTACGGCTCCTCTCATGGCGCCGATTCTACGACCGCGCAGCAAGTCGGGCAGCGGTTTCACTGGTGTAACATGGCCGGTCATGGTTCCCCACCTCGCCACCGCGCTGACCGGCCCCCTGCTGGCGCTCGAAAAGCGCTTCCTCGACAACGAGACGGCCATCGAGCGCTGGCTGCGCGGCCAGTGGCTCGAACATACGCCGCCGTTCTACTGTTCGGTCGATCTCAGAAACAGCGGCTTCAAGCTCGCGCCGGTCGACACCAACCTGTTCCCGGGCGGTTTCAACAATCTCGATCCCGCGATGCTGCCGCTCGCCGTGCAGGCGGCGATGAGCGCGATCGAGAAGATCTGCCCCGAGGCGAAGAACCTGCTGCTGATCCCCGAGAACCACACCCGCAACCAATACTATCTGATGAACGTCGCGCGGCTGGCGGCGATCCTGCGCCACACCGGTCTCAACGTGCGCATCGGCTCGCTGCTGCCGGAAATCGACCAGCCCACCACGCTCACGCTGCCCGACGGGCAACGGCTCACGCTCGAGCCGCTGCGCCGCTTCGGCACCGCGGGCCCGGATGGCCAGGGCCGCCGGCTCGGCCTGGCCAGCGACCCGGGCTTCGATCCCTGCGCGATCCTGCTCAACAACGATCTCTCCGCCGGCGTGCCGCCGATCCTGGCGCACTTACACGAGCAGTTCGTCATCCCGCCGCTGCATGCCGGCTGGCACGTGCGCCGCAAGTCGCAGCACTTCGCCGCCTACCGACGCGTCGCGCGCGAATTCGCCGAACTGATCGGCATCGACCCGTGGCTGATCGATCCGGAATTCGCCGTCTGCGGCGAGATCGATTTCCAGGAGCGTTCGGGCATCGACTGCCTGGCCGGCAACGTCGACAAGCTGCTCTTCCACATCCGCGGCAAATACCGGGAATATGGCATCGAGGCGACGCCGTTCGTCGTCGTCAAGGCCGACGCCGGCACCTATGGCATGGGCATCATGATGGTCAAGGACGCGAGCGAGGTGCGCGAGCTCTCGCGCCGCCAGCGCAACAAGATGGCGGTGGTCAAGGAGGGCCTGCAGGTGACCGAGGTGATCATCCAGGAAGGCGTGCCGACCTTCGAAATCGTCGATGAAGGCGTCGCCGAGCCGGTGGTCTACATGATCGACCGCTATGTCGTCGGCGGCTTCTACCGCGTGCATACCCAGCGCGGGCCGGACGAGAACCTCAACGCGCCGGGCATGCATTTCAAGCCGCTCGCCTTCGAGACCGGCTGCTCGCTGCCCGACATGAGCCAGAACCCGGATGCGCCGCCCAACCGCTTTTATGCCTATGGCGTGGTCGGCCGCCTGGCGCTGCTGGCGGCGGCGCTCGAGCTGGAGCAGGCTGGCGAAGCATGAGATTTTGGCTCCTCGGCCTGTGCTGCCTGTGGTTGGCAGGCTGCGGCGATTCCGCGCCCGTCGCGCAGGAGGCCTATGTCTTCGGCACCCGCGTCGAGGTCGTGGTCTGGGGGGTGCCGGAGGCGAAGGCGCACGCGGCACTCGGCGAAGTGCTGCGCGAGTTCGACCGTCTGCACCGCGCCTACCACGCCTGGCAGCCTTCGGAACTCACCGCGCTGAACGAGGCGATCGCCGCCGGCCGGCCTCATCAGGTCTCCGCGGAGCTCGCCAGCCTGATCCGCACGGCGCAGGCGCTGGCCGCCCAGGGCGAATATCTGTTCGATCCGGGCCTCGGCCGGCTGATCGCGCTGTGGGGCTTCCAGAGCGACGAATTCAAGCCCGTGCTGCCGGACGCCGAAACGCTGAAGGACCTCGTCGCCGCGAAGCCCTCGATCGCCGATCTGCGTGTTGCCGACGACGGCACCGTGACCTCGAAGAATACTGCCGTGGCGCTCGATTTCGGCGGCTACCTGAAGGGCGTCGCGCTCGACCGCGCCGCTGCCCTGCTCAAGGCGCGCGGCATCGACGATGCGCTGATCAACATCGGCGGCAACGTGCTCGCGCTGGGCAGCAAGGGCGGCGTGCCCTGGCGCGTCGGCATCCGCCACCCGCGCGTCGAGCTCGCCGGTGAGGGTGTCATCGCCACCCTGGAGCTGCGCGACGGCGAGGCGATCGGCACCTCGGGCGACTATCAGCGTTTTTTCGAAGTCGATGGCAAGCGTTACTGCCACCTGATCGATCCGCGCACCGGCGCGCCGGCACAGGGCACCCAGTCGCTGACGGTGCTGATTCCGCCCGGGCCCGAGGCCGGCATGCGCTCCGACGTGCTGACCAAGCCCCTGTTCATCGCCAATGATCGCTGGCGCGAGCTGGCGCGGCGCCTCGGCGTCACCCAAGTGATGCGCGTCGATGCCCAGGGCCGGATCTTCGTCACCCCGGCGATGCAGGCGCGGCTCCACTTCACGATGGACGATCTGGATGTCAAGCTCGTGCAATAATCCGGCAAGATGATCGGCATCCTTCTCATCACCCACGATACCCTCGGCGAGGCGCTGCTGCAATGCGCCTGCCATGTGCTCAACAAGCGGCCGCTGCAACTCTTACAGCTGGGCGTGGCCGCCGGCGACGATCCGAACGACCTGCTGCCGCTGGCGAAGAAGATGCTCAAGCTCGTCGACAGCGGCGACGGCGTGCTGATCCTAACCGACATCTATGGCGCCTCACCGGCCAACCTCGCCGGCAAGCTGCTCAAGCCCGGCCATGTCGAAGGCATCGCCGGCGTCAACCTGCCGATGCTGCTCAGAGCGCTCAGCTACCGCGACAAGGACATGGAAACGCTGCTCAAGCGCACCACCGGCGGCGGCCGCGACGGCGTGCTCGACATGCTGCGGCATTGACCCACGCGACCATGCCGAGAGCCGAAGCCACCATCGTCAACAAGCTGGGCTTGCATGCGCGCGCCTCGGCGAAGCTGACGCAGCTGGCCGGCAGCTTTCCCTGCGAGGTGTGGATGGAACGGAACGGCCGCCGCATCAATGCCAAGAGCATCATGGGCGTGATGATGCTCGCCGCCGGCAAGGGGAACACCGTGATCGTCGACACGCAGGGTGAGCGCGCCGACGAGGCGCTCGCGGCGATCCTGGCGCTGATCAACGACCGCTTCGGAGAGGCGGAATGAGTTTCACGGTGCACGGCCTCGCGGTCTCCCAGGGCATCGCGATCGGCCGCGCCCATCTGATCTCTCACGCCATCTTCGAGGTGGTCCACTATTCGATCCGCGAACGCGACATCCCCGCCGAGGTCGCGCGTTTCGAAGCCGCGCTGGCCGCCGTGCGCGCCGAACTGGCCGCGCTGAACGCCGAAATCGCCCAGCCGGGCACGCCCAGCGAGCTGGCCGCGCTCGTCGGCGTGCATGCGCTGTTCCTCGACGATCCGCTGATCGCCAACGTGCCGAAGGACCTGATCCGCGAACGGCGCTGCAACGCCGAGTGGGCCCTGGTGCAGCAGATGGAGCAGGTGGTCGCGCAGTTCGACGAGATCGAGGACAGCTATCTGCGCGAGCGCCGCCAGGACATCGTCCAGGTGGTCGAACGCATCCTGCGCGCCCTGTCCGGCAAGCCGCGCCGGATGAAGAAGGGGGGCGACAGCGAGATCGTCATCGTCGCGCACGATCTGTCGCCGGCCGACACGATCCAGTTCAAGAACCTGAAGATCGACGGCTTCGTCACCGACCTGGGCGGCGCCACCTCGCATACGGCGATCGTCGCCAGGAGCCTCGCGATTCCCGCCGTCGTCGGCCTGCACCATGCGCGCGCGCTGGTGCGCGAGGACGACCTGGTCATCGTCGATGGCCGGCGCGGCGTGCTGATCGTCGATCCCGACCCCCGCGTGCTCGAGGAATACCGGCTCAGGAAGCGTGAATACGAACTCGAACGTTCCAAGCTCAAGCGCCTGAAGAGCGCGCGCGCCGCGACGCTCGACGACATCGAGATCAGCCTGCAGGCGAACATCGAGCTGCCGCAGGACATCGAGCAGGTGCGCCAGGCGGGCGCCGACGGCATCGGCCTGTTCCGCACCGAATTTTTGTTCATGAACCGCGACACGCTGCCGGACGAGGACGAGCAGTTCGAAGCCTATCGCCAGGTGGCCAGGGCGCTCGCCGGCAGGCCGGTGACGATCCGCACCCTCGACATCGGCGCCGACAAGACGGCGCGCGCGCTGAACGGCGCGGAACGCCAGGTGCCGAATCCGGCGCTGGGCCTGCGGGCGATCCGCTACTGCCTTGCCGAGCCGCAGCTCTTCCTCGCGCAGCTGCGGGCGATCCTGCGCGCCGCGCACTTCGGCGAGGTGAGGATCCTCGTGCCGATGCTCGCGCATCACAGCGAGATCGTCCAGACGCTGGCGATGGTCGAGCAGGCCAAGCAGCAGCTGCGCGAGCGGCGCTGCAAGTTCGCGGAGAACGTCGCCATCGGCGGCATGATCGAGATTCCCGCCGCCGCGCTGGCGCTCGGACCGTTCCTGCGCCATCTGCAGTTCCTCTCGATCGGCACTAACGACCTGATCCAGTATCTGCTCGCCATCGACCGCACCGACGAGGCGGTCGCGCACCTTTACGATCCGCTCCACCCGGCCGTGCTGCGCATATTGGCGCAGGTGATCCAGACCGCGCACAAGGCGCAGACGCCGGTGGCCATCTGCGGCGAGCTCGCCGGCGACCCGAAAATGACGCGGCTGCTCTTGGGCATGGGGCTGCGGCAGTTTTCGATGCACCCGACGCAACTGCTCGAAGTGAAACAGCAAATCGTAATGGCGGATGCCGAGCGGCTCGCCATGAAAGTGGCGAAAGTCCTGCGCTGCGACGAGCCGGAGCGGATTCGCGAGCTGGTCGAGTCGCTCTGAGTCATTCATGGCTCCTGCCGTGTCGCCAGCGCCGACTTTTACGCGATTTTTCTGCTACAGTTCGCCCCTTATGCGAAAGACCCTGTCTGCCATCCTGGTCATTTCGGCCTGCCTCGCGATGCCGGCGCATGCCGACGAGACGCCCGCACAGCTTCCCCCGCTGCCCGCGACGCCCTTGGCCTCGCCTGCGACGGAAGCGGCGGCAATGGCTGCGTCGCCCCTCGCTGCGCCTTCCCCTTCCCTGATGTCGCGCGCGGTCAGCAGCGTCGAGGGCACGATCGAGCGCGCGCTCGATTTCATCGGCCTGCGCTACAAGCGCGGCGGCAGTTCGCCGGAGACCGGCTTCGACTGCTCGGGCTTCGTGCGCTACGTCTATAACGAAACGCTCGGGCTGGTGCTGCCGCACAACGCCAAGGCGATCGCCCAGGAAGGCGAGCGCGTCGAGAAGTCCGAGCTCAAGCCCGGCGACCTGGTCTTTTTCAACACGATGCGGCGCGCCTTCTCGCACGTCGGCATCTATCTGGGCGACAACCTGTTCGTCCATGCGCCCCGCTCCGGCGCGCGCGTGCGCATCGAGGACATGACCGACCGTTACTGGAGCCGCCGCTACAACGGCGCGCGCCGCATCCAGCCGTAATTTCCGGCCATGACCGAGCGCGGACGGCTTGGCCCGGTCGAGGCGCGGCGCGTCGCCTTCGACGAGCCGTTCGTCTTCGCCGCCGGCAAGGTGCTGCCGCAGTGGGAACTGGCGTATGAAACCTACGGCACGCTCAACGCGGCGCGCTCGAACGCGATCCTGATCTGCCACGCGCTCTCCGGCCACCATCACGTCGCCGGCTGGTATGCCGACAATCCGAGGAACGTCGGCTGGTGGGACAACATGATCGGCCCCGGCAAGCCGATCGACACGAACCGTTTTTTCGTCGTCGGCGTCAACAACCTCGGCGGCTGTCACGGCTCGACCGGGCCAGCCTCGCTCAACCCGGCCACCGGCGAGCCCTGGGGGGCGGATTTCCCCGTCGTCACCGTGCCGGACTGGATCAAGGCCCAGGCCCGGCTCGCCGATCATCTCGGCATCGAGCAATGGGCCGCCGTGGTCGGCGGTTCCTTGGGCGGCATGCAGGCGCTGCAATGGACGATCGATGAGCCCGAACGGGTGCGCCATGCGCTGGTGATCGCCGCCGCGCCGAAACTCACCGCCGAAAACATCGCCTTCAACGACGTCGCCCGCCAGGCGATCATCACCGATCCGGAATTCCACGGCGGGCATTTCTACCGTTACGGCACGCGGCCGCAGCGGGGCTTACGGCTGGCGCGCATGCTCGGCCACATCACCTATCTGTCGGACGACCAGATGGCCGAGAAATTCGGCCGCAAGCGCCGTGCCGGCGCCGGCAGCTACGGCTTCGACGTCGAATTCGAGGTCGAATCCTACCTGCACTACCAGGGCGACAAGTTCGCCGGCGTCTTCGACGCCAATACCTATCTCCTGATGACCCGGGCGCTGGATTATTTCGATCCGGCCGCGCCGTTCGGCGACGATCTCGCCGCCGCGCTCGCCCGCGCGCGGGCAGGCTTTCTCGTCGTCTCCTTTTCCACCGACTGGCGCTTTTCTCCGGCGAGAAGCCGCGAGATCGTCAATGCGCTGGTGAAGAACAAGCAGGCGGTCAGTTACGCCGAGATCGCCAGCCAGCACGGCCACGATTCCTTCCTGATGGACGACCGCTATTACCACGCCGTCGTCGCCGCCTACATGGGCAACGTCCAGACATGAGCCACGCGCTGAAACGCCCTGACTTCGCCGTCATCGCCGGCTGGATGAAGCCGGGCGAGAGCGTGCTCGATCTGGGCTGCGGCGCGGGCGAGCTGCTGCTGCTGCTCGCCGGGCGGGGCTTACGCGGCTGGGGCATCGAGCGCGATCCCGGCCATGTGCTCGCCGCGATCGAAAACGGCGTGAATGTGATCCAGAGCGACCTCGAAGCGGGGCTGGCCGGCTTCGAGGACGATGCCTTCGACCATGTCGTGCTCTCGCGCACCCTGCAGACGATGCGCCATACCCAGCAGATCCTCGCCGAAATGCTGCGCGTCGGCCGCGAGGCGGTGGTTTCGTTCCCGAACTTCGCCTACTGGAAAAACCGCATCGCGATCCTCAATGGCCGCATGCCGGTCTCCGAGGACCTGCCCTACCAGTGGTACGACACGCCGAACGTGCGCTTCTTCACGATGCTCGATTTCGAGAGCCTGTGTTCGGACATGGGCATCGCCATCCGCGATCGCCAGGTGCTCGACGACAAAGGCGCGCTGGTGACCGAAGAACACAACTTCCTCGGTAGCCTCGCCGTCTATCGCATCGGTCGCGGCGGCTGAGAGCTTGTGAAAATTTCTGCTGCGCGGCCCGCCGCCACCCCAAACGGCCGGTCGGCGCGCAGGCGGGCGCAGGCCGGGCACAGCTCGCGCCCCAGATGGGCGGCCATGTGATCGGGCAGGCGCTGCCGCACGAAGCGGCGCTGGGCGGCCGTCTGGGTGGGCGCGCCACAGGATTCGCAGACGAGCAGCGGCTGCTCGCGCACCACGGTGCCGGTGATCACCGTGCGCCGCACGCCGTCGCCATCCTCGATGCGGATCGCACCGGTCGGACAGACCTGCGCGCAGGCGCCGCAGCCGATGCACTTTTCCGCCGGCCGCGTGAAGTCGAAATAGGCCAGGCGGCCAGCCAGGGTATCGGCCATGCGTAGTGCCTCGACGCCCATCTCGCTGCAGGCGAGCTGGCACAGGCCGCAGCCGATGCAGACGTCGCAGCGCAGGCAACGGCCAGCCTCGGCATGCGCCGTCGCGTCGCTGAACCCTTCCTCGATCTTCACATAGTTGCCGGTGCCCAGACGCTCCTCGATCGCCTTTTCCGGCATCCGGGCGCGCGGCCGGTAACTGCGCTCGCGCGGCGCGACGGCGAGCGGCACGACCTCGGCGCGCCGCTGCGGCCTGCCGACGCTCGCGGCGAGCGGCACGCCCTTGAGCCAGGCATCGATCGAATACGCGGCGATCTTGCCGGAGCGGATCGCCTCGACCGCGGTGCGCGGACCGTGGGCGACGTCGCCGCCGGCAAACACGCCCGGCAGCCGGGTCATCAGCGTGCGCGGATCGGTGACGACGAAGCCGCGCGTCACTTCGAGACCGCTGCCTTCGATGCTGGCGAGATCGGTGCCCTGGCCGACGGCGAAGATGATGTGGTCGGCTTCGAGCGTCATCGTGCGGCTGGCGTCGAATTTCGGGTTGAAGCGCTTTTGCCCGTCCAGCTCCTCGAACACCCGCTCGCAGCGCTGGAACACCATTTCGCCTTCCGCAAAGATGCCGACGGGCCCCCAGCCCGGATGCAACGTGACGCCCTCGGCGACGCACTGCTCGATCTCGTGGTGGCTGGCGGGCATTTCGCGGCGCTTTTCGAGGCAGACCATATCGACCTGCCGGGCGCCCTGGCGGATCGCCGTCAGCGCCACGTCGATCGCGACATTGCCGCCGCCGACGACGATGACACGCGGGCCGACCTGCACCGCCATGCCGCTCCTCACGCTGCGCAGGAAATCGATGCCGCCCAGCACGAAGGGCTGATGCACGCCCTCGACCGGCACGAAGCGCGAGGTCTGCGTACCCAGGCCGAGGAACACCGCATCGTATTCCCGGCGGAAGGCATCGAGGCTGTCGACCTTGGCATTGCAATGGATCGGGATACCGAGCGCCGTGATCTGATTGATCTCCTCGTCGAGCAGCTCGGGCGGCATCCGGTAGGCCGGGATGCCATAGCGCAGCATGCCGCCGGGCTTTGCCTGCGCTTCGAACACCACGGGCTGATGGCCGAGGATGCGCAGGTAATAGGCCGCGGTCAGGCCGGCCGGGCCGGCGCCGACGATGCCGATCTTCTTGCCGGTCGGCGGCGCGATCTCGGGGCGCGGATAACCGCCCGCGGCGAGACAATGCTCGGCCGCCCAGGCCTTCATCGGCCGGATGAACACCGCGCCATCACTGCCGCTGCGCACGCAGGCGGATTCGCACGGCGCCGGGCAGACCAGCCCGCAGGTGAGCGGAAACGGATTGTCGCGCGTGATGACGTCGATCGCGGCGCGGGGATCGTCATGGCCGATGTGCGCCAGGAAGCTGGGAATGTCGATGTTGGCCGGGCAGGCGCCATGGCAGGGCGCGGCATTGCGCTGGAGGCAGACACCCTCGTCACACCGCCGCGCAGGCGCGGGCAGGCGGACGTGATCCTCCCACTGCGCGCGGAAATAGCGCAGCGCGCTGCCCAAGGGCCAGGCGGCGGCCAGCCCCTGGGTCGCCAGTTCGACGGCCAGCTCGTCGAGCTCATCCAGATGCGCGGGCCGGCCATGGCCGACGGTGATCTCGGCGACCAGCCGCGCGACGCGCGCCAAGAGCGAACGCACCGGCGCCGGCTCGGCCTCGGCGAGCTGCCAGTAGCGATACAGCGCGCGGCGCGTCTGCTCGACCAGACACACGCCTTCGGCCAGCACCATCAGGCTCGCAGGCCCGGGCGCGATGCCGGCATCCGCCAGCGCCAGCGGCCGGCAGGAAAAGTCGGCGGCGGAAAGCGGCAGGAAGCCGCCCATGCCGTTGTCGAAGACGAGGATCGCATCGCGCCCCTCGACCTCGACGCCGCCCCCCCAGTCGTAGATCAGACGCCGCAGCGGGTTGCCGTGCTTCACCTCGATCAGGCCGCGCTGCTTCAGGCCGCGGCGCAGCGTCAGCAGGCAGGCGTCGAGCGCGGCGGGCTCCAGGCCGGCGAACGAGAGCGCGATCCGGCACCAGGTTTCCGGTGTATGGACGAGGTGGCCGCCGTCGGCTTCCTGGACGTCGCTCCAGCAGCTGGGCTTGCTGTTGCGGCGCACCTCGACCCGCAGCCGGCGGCCCGCGGAAAAGCCGCCGCGCCGGAGGGCATCCACGGCATTCAGAAAGGCGGCTTCCTGGCCGGTCAGCTCGGCGGGCAGGCGCAGGATCACCTGGTCAGTGTCGCGCAGTCCCGCGGCGATCAGCAGCCCCTCGGCCAGACGCCACGGCGCGCCCTTGAGCACCGCGGCGGCGCCGAGCGCGCGGGTATCGAGCGCGGTGGCATCGACCACCAGGGCGGCGGAACCGCGGCCGCGCAGGAAGCGGCGCCAAGCCTGATAGAGCGGCTCGCCGGAAAAACCGCACTCGGTAAGCCCGGCAGCCTGCACGTGCTGCAGGCGCTGCAGGGGGTTCATGCCCTGCGCCGCCGCCAGCCCCGGCAGGGCCGCCGGGAAAGTCGGCGCTGGTGGGACGGCACCCGCCAACGCGGCGGCTTCGGCATCCAGCCAGGCGGGCAGCGCCAGGAATTCGCTCATCTTCTCTCGCCGCCCTGGATCATCGGCTCGGCGACGAGCTGGCGGGCATAGCGTTCGCGGCGCGGATCGGGCCGCTCGTGGGTGACGCCGAAGGACAGGCAGCCGGTGACGCACTTGGTCACGCAGGCCGGCTCCAGGCCGGCATCGATGCGGTCCATGCAGTAATCGCACTTGACCACCTTGCGCGTGGCCGGATCCCACTGCGGCGTGCCCCACGGGCAGGCGGCGATGCAGCTCTTGCAGCCGACGCACAGGCTGGCCTGGACGAAGACGATGCCATCCTTCTCGCGGCGCTGCATCGCTCCGGTCGGGCAGGCCTTGACGCACCAGGCTTCCTCGCAATGGAAGCAGGGCATGAACACGAAACGCATGCGCGGCCGGCCTTCGACCGCCACCGGCCCGATGGCGATGATCTTGCACGGCTGCGCGCCGGGGCCGAGGTTCTTGTGGGTCTTGCAGTGGATTTCGCAGGCCTGGCAGCCGATGCAGTTCGCCTCGTCGTGACGCAGGAAATATTTGCTCATGTCATTACGCTCCCTTGCGCACCACGGTGACGATCGTCTCGGTCAGGTTGTTGCCGCCGCCGGCGGGATCGAAGTCATAGAGCTTGCCGTGCTGCAGGCGCTGGTCGGCCACGCCCAGGCCGCAGGCGCGTGTGGCCAGCGGCACCGTCGCCCCGTAGCCGTGCAGCATGAACACCGCGTCGGGATGGATCCACTCGGTGAGCCTCGCCTTGATGAAGGCACGGTAGCGGCCGCCGCCGCCGATCTCGACCTCGTCGCCGTCCGCGATGCCGAGCGGCCCGGCGCGGCTCGGATGGATCCACAGCACCTGCTCGGGCGCAACCTCGTTGAGCAGCGGATCGTTGAGCCACTGGCCATGCGCCTGCACGCCTACGCGGCCAAAGAGGAGATAAAACCGGTTGCCCGTCGCGGCGGCCGGGGCCTTGAATGGCGCCAGGCTGGGAATGCCGGCCTTCTCGAGGGTTTCGCTTTCGATCTCGATCTTGCCCGAGGGCGTCTTGAAGCTGAGCTCGTCGCGCGGCGTGATCACCGCCGACGGCGCCAGGCTGACGATGCCCCGTTCGCGCAGTTGCGCCACGGTGACGCCGGTGCCTTCGAGCTGGTAGTCCCAGAGCTCCTCGATGGTCTCGAAATCGAGCGCTTCGGCATGCGCGGGATCGCCGACGCGGCGCAGGATCTCGCGGAAGATCCACCACGCCGGCCGGCTGTCGAAGCGCGGCGCGATGGCCTGGTCGCGCATGCTGAAACTGGGGCGCGCGCCGGCGTTCTGCGCCAGGATGTTGGCGCGCTCGAGATAGGTGGCTTCGGGCAGGATCACGTCGGCATGCCACGCGGTTTCCGAATAGCGCACGTCGATCGCCACCAGCAGCTTGAGTTTTTCCCAGGCCTGCTTGATCGCCTCGGCATCCGGCAGCGCCGTGAGCGGATCGTGGCGATAGACGAAATAGGCGCCGATGCCATACGGCTCGCCGCTGGCCATCGCGCGATAGAGCTGATGCACCATGCCACTGGCCGGATCCCACTGCGGGTGTGTGGTGCCGGCGCCGTCGGCACGCGGCGCCGTGACCGCGGGAACCCGGTCGGCGAGCTTCCTGAGCCCTTTCGCGCAGACGTCTTCCGGCGACTTGGCGAGGATGCAGCCGCCCTCGACCTCGATCGCGCCGAACAGCGCGTTGAGGATCAGCGCCGTGCGGCTGACATAAAACGACTGGCGGTGACGCGCCACCATCCAGCCCGGATGGAAGATCACGCGGGGCGCATCCTTGGCGATCTCGGCGACGAAGGCGCGCAGCTCGTCGGCAGGGATGCCGGTATGCATCTCCTGCCACTCGGGCGTGGCCTCCTTCACCGCTTCGCGCAAATAGTCCATGCCGGAAACGAAGCGCGCGACGAACGCCTGGTCATACACCCCGGTTCTCAGCACCTCGTGAATCAGTGCAAGGTTGAGCGCGTAATCGCTGTTCGGCCGCACCTGCCAGTAGCGCGTCGCCTTGCAGGCAGTGATGCTGGCGCGCGGGTCGATGTAGGTGCACTTCATGCCTCTGGCCAGCGCCGTCATGAATTCCTTGGCTTCCGCGACCTTGAACGATTCGGTGACGTTGCGGCCGTAGAGCACGAGGTGACGGCAGTTGGCGATGTCGAAGGTGATCGCCGTGCGCCCGCAGCCGTAGAGCGAGCGCGCCGCATGGTGGGCATTGCTGCCGCAGGCGGCATCGTGATCGCAATAATTCGGCGAGCCGAGCGCCCGGACGAAGGTTCTGGTCAGATCGGTGAATGGGCCGCCGCGGTCGCTCAGCGCGATGCCGCGGCCGCCGAACTCCTCGATCGTCTCGCGCAGGCGGTCGGCGATGTAGTCGAGCGCCTCGTCCCACGAGGCGCGCCGCCAATGGCCGCTGCCGCGCGGTCCGGTGCGGATCAGCGGCGTCTGCGGCCGTTCGTCGTCATATTCGAACGACAGGGCCGCGGCGCCCTTCGCGCACAGGCTCTCGCCCATCGCCGCATCGCCGGCATTGCCCTGGATCCAGACGACGCGGCCGTTTTCGACCGTCACCTCGATCGGGCAGCGCACCGAGCACATGCCGCACATGCTGAAAACCCGCCGACGGCCGGGCGCCATCACGCCCCGCACGTTGGGTGCCACCGTGGAACTCGTCATCGCTTTCCGCCCTGGAAATCACGTTGGAGGGTGGAGGGTGCCGTCCCGCCAGCGCCGATTTTTCCTTCGATTGCATGGTGCCCGGAACCGGACTCGAACCGGTATGCCTTGCGGCGAGGGATTTTAAGTCCCTTGTGTCTACCTATTTCACCATCCGGGCACGGCCTGCATTCTAGGCTTGCCCGGGACGATCAGGGAGACGATGCGGGAGTGGTTACTGCGCCGTCAGCGGGCCGCTGGCGAGCAGGCGGGCGAAATCCTCGAAGGGCAGCGGCCGGGCGAACAGGAAACCTTGGGCCAGGTCGCAGCCGAACTCGCGCAGGATCTGCGCCTGGGCCTGCGTTTCGACGCCTTCGGCCACCACCGTCATGCCCAGATTGTGTCCCATCTGGATGATCGTCTGGACGATCTTGCGGCTCTTCTCGTCGCGTTCGAGACCGCCGACGAAGACCTGATCGATCTTGAGCTTGTCCACATGCAGGTGCAACAGGTTGCCGAGGTTCGAGTAGCCGCTGCCGAAATCGTCCACCGCGATGTTGATCCCTGCCGCGGCGAAGGTTTCGAGCGCCTGGACGAGATGTTCGTTTTCGCTGGCGAGGACGCTTTCGGTGACTTCGATCTCGATGCTTTGCGCTAGCGCCCCGCAGCCGCCGAGCAGATCGAGCACGCGCGCCGCGCAGCCGTGGTCGAATTGCAGCGGCGAGAAGTTCACCGCGATGCGCAACCGACTCGCTAGGCCGTCGAGCCGCCCGCCCAGCTCGCAGGTCTCGCGCAGCACCCACTGCCCCAGCGCCGTGATCAGTCCGGATTCTTCGGCCGCGGCGACGAGCTCGGCGGGGGTGGGCGGCGAAGCCGCACCATCGTGGCGGGCGAGACGCAGCAGCACCTCGGCGCCGGCGATCATTCCGTCGGCGAGTCTGACCTGCGGCTGCCAGGCGAGCGTCAGCCCCGAGGAGGCAAGCGCCTTGCGCAAGACGTCCGCCGCCTCGATGCGGCGCGCCAGCCGGCGGTGCATGTCGCTGGCGAAGAAATGGTAACGGCCGCGCCCTTGCTGCTTGGCGCCATACATCGCCGTATCGGCATTCATCAACAGTGCGTCGACCGTGTCGCCGTCTCCCGGATAGCGGGCGATGCCGATCGAGGCGGCGAGGAAGAACTCGCGCTCGTCGCAGGTAAACGGCGTGGAGAACGCGTTCAGCAGCTTTTCCGCGACATCGGCCAGCGCCGCCTCATCCGCGATGTCCTCGACGAGGATGGCGAACTCGTCGCCACCGAGCCGCGCCACCGTATCGTTGGCGCGCACCAGTCCGGTGAGCCGGTGGGCGGCTTCGATCAGGATGCGATCGCCGGTGCCATGACCATGGGTGTCGTTGATGTCCTTGAAGCGGTCGAGGTCGAGGAACAGCACGCCGACCTCGGTGTCGTTGCGTTGCGCGCGGGCGATCGCCTGGCCGAGGCGGTCGAGCAGCAGACGGCGGTTGGGCAGCCCGGTGAGCGCGTCGTGATAGGCGAGGTGCATCAGCTGCGCGCGCAATTCCTTGTGCGTGCCGATGTCGGCGAACACGCCGACGTAATAGCGCGGGGCGCCATGCTCATCGCGCACCAGGTCGATATGCAGCCATTCGGGATAGATCTCGCCGCTCTTGCGCCGGTTCCACACCTCGCCTTCCCAGGAACCCGTCTCGTCGATCGTGCGCCACATCGCGGCATAGAACGCGGCATCGTGACGGCCGGATTTGAGCAGGGCGGGCGTCTGGCCGATCGCCTCCTGTTCGGAATAGCCGGTGGTGCGGCAGAAGGCGGCATTGACGAGCAGGATGCGGCCCTTGGCGTCGGTGACCATGATGCCTTCGGCCGTGGCATCGAACACCGCCGCGGCGATCCTGCGGTTTTCCAGCTCGCAATGCAGATTGGCGATCAGGCGCTCGCGTTCCTGGCTGAGCGCGCGCTCGTGCTCCATCATCGCGGCGACGAGCGCCAGCCGCGACACCACGCCCCGGAAGACCCCATCGGCGTCGATGAGGGGAAGGAAATCGCAGCGCTCGGCCTCGAAGCGCGCCCAGACTGCTTCGATCGGCGTGGCCGGATCGAGCGGCGGCGGCTGACGCCGCACCAGCAGATCGGCGAACACGCGCGCCGGAAACAGCGCGGCTTCGCGGACGTCGACGAGGCCGAGGAAACGGCCGCGTTCCGCATCCTCTTCGAAAACGGCGAACACCAGCGTACCGTTGTTGCCGAGGCTGGTCACATCGCGATAGCGCTGCAACGCGCCGACGGCGCGATAGCGTGGGCACAGGCAGTCGCGCGCGGTCAGCATGTCGTCACGGCGCCTCACCCGCCGCTTCCAGCGCGATCTCGACCTCCAGATCGAGATGCAGGATTTCCTCGGGACCCATCAGCGGCTTGACATGGACGATGACGAAACGGCGCAAGGTGTCGACATCGATCTTGCGCAGGATGGCGCTGCGCACCAGCACGTCGCCGATCACGTCGTCTTCGATCGGCACGTGTTCGAATGGCGTGGTCATCAACAAGGCCAGCGCCTTGCCGACCGCGACCTGGCCGATCGGCGAGAACCGGCCCAGCACGAGCCCATCGACGATGGGCGGCAGGACGAACTCGCGCGCCCGCATGTTGATGATACGCCGTTGCATCTTTTTCATTCTCGCCCCTCGCCGCCGCCCCTTCCCCCTGCAGGGCGATCGGTCGCGAAATTTTGTATTTTTATAACATTAAACCTTGCTGGAATATCAACTTTTGCGCAAAGCGCCGTCGGCCGCCCATTGCCGCCGGACGATGTCGCGGATCAGGTGCAGGCGGCGGTGGAAGAAATGGTCGGCGCCGGGAATGACGACGACCGGCAAATCGAGCGGTTCGGCCCAGGCCAGCACGTTGGCGAGCGGCACGGTTTCGTCCTTCGCGCCGTGGATGACGATCGTCTCGGGCGGCACGGCGGCCGTTTCATATCGCCGCAGGCCCTCGATGAAGCCGGCGGCGGTGCCGACCAGCACCAGCCGCTGCGCGGGATCGCCCACCGTCGCCAGTTTCTGCGCGAGCCGCGTGACGACGTAGGCGCCGAAGGAAAAGCCGGCGAGATAGACGGGCAAGCCGGCACCGAAGCGCTGGCGCGCCCAGGAATGCACGACGAGCAGATCCTCGGTCTCGCCGACGCCGTGGTCATGTTCGCCTTCGGACGCGCCGACGCCGCGGAAGTTCGGCCGCAAGGCGACGCAGCCGAGCTCGCGGAAGGTCCTGGCGAGCGTGGTCACCACCTTGTTGTCGGCGGTGCCGCCGTAGAGCGGATGCGGATGCGCGATCAGCGCGATGCCGGTCGGCGCCTCGGGCGCTTCGACGAACACCTCGATGTGGCCGGCCGGGCCGTCGAGCAGCACGCGCTCCTTGTGCGTCATTGCTTGTCGATCAAGAGCCGCTCGACGATCTTGCCGCCCACCAGGTGCGATTCGACGATCTCGTCGATGTCCTCCTGATCGACGTAGGTGTACCAGACATCATCCGGATAGACGACGATCACCGGTCCCTTGTCGCAGCGGTCGAGGCAGCCGGCGGTATTGACGCGCACGTTGCCCGGAATTTTGTCGCCCGCTGCCTTGACGCGCTCCTTGCAGTAATCGCGCATCGCCTGGGCATTGTGGTTGTTGCAGCACATCTCGCCCGGCTCGCGCTGATTCACGCAGAAGAACAGGTGATGTTGGTAATAGCTCATTTTTGACTCCTTGGGTTGGGGGCGCCAATGTAGCAAAAGTCGGCGCTGAAGATGCGAGCAGCGGAGGGGGACCCGCCGTAGGCAGGGGCGAAGCGGCCGTGGGCATCGCCGCGACGGCATAATGCGGCCATGACCTCCTCCACGCTTCCCCTCGATCCCGTCAGGGAAAAGCTCCTGCTCGCAACCCTCGCCGGCATCCAGTTCGCGCACATCCTCGACTTCATGATCATGATGCCGCTCGGGCCGATCCTGATGCCCGCGCTCGCCATCGATGCACGACAGTTCGGCCTGCTGGTCTCGGCCTATACCTTCACCGCCGGGGCCGCCGGCGTGCTGGCGGCGCTGTTCGTCGACCGTTTCGAGCGCAAGAAACTGCTGCTGTCGATGTTTGCGTTGTTCGCCCTGGCCACGCTGGCCTGCGGACTGGCGACGAGCTATGCCACCCTGCTCGCCGCGCGCGGGAGCGCCGGCGCCTTCGGCGGCGTGCTCGGCTCGATGGTGCATACCATCGTCGGCGACGTGATTCCCTTCGAGCGGCGCGGCCGCGCCGCCGGTGTCGTGATGTCGGCCTTCTCGCTGTCTACCGTCGCCGGCGTGCCGCTCGCGCTGTTCCTCGCCAACCATTTCGGCTGGCGCTTCCCGTTCTTCTTCATCGCCACGCTGGCCATCGTGCTGCTGCTGCTCGGGCTGCGGCAGTTGCCGACCCTGCGCGGCCATCTGCCGAGCGCCGTCATCGGTGAAGAAGAGCGCGCCCATCCCTTCGCGGCGATGTGCGAGACGCTGGGCAACGCCAACCACCTGCGCGCGCTGGCCTTCATGGCGCTGATGATGCTCGCCGGCTTCACGGTGATTCCCTACCTGACGATCTACGCGACGGCGAGCGTCGGCATCCGCCAGCAGGACATTCCCTATCTGTATCTCGCCGGCGGCTGCGCCACCTTCTTCACATCGAGGCTCATCGGCCGGCTGGCCGACCGCCACGGCAAGGTGCGCGTGTTCCGCATCACGGCCTGCGCCGCGCTGGTGCCGCTCTATGTGCAGACGCACCTGCCGCCGGTGCCGCTCGCGGTGATGATCGGCTGTGCGACGGTGTTCTTCATCCTCGTGCCCGGCCGCATGGTGCCGGCGATGGCGATCATCACCTCGGCCGTCGAGCCGCGCCTGCGGGGCACCTTCATGTCGCTCAACGGCGCGGTGCAGAACCTCTTCTCCGGCATCGCCGCCTACATCGGCGGCCTGATGATCGCGATGGAGGACGGTCGGCTGGTCGGCTATGGCGACGTCGGCCTGTTGGCGATGGCCGCGACGCTGCTGGCGATCGTCTTCGTCGGCCGCATCCGCATGCAGAGTGCCGCTCCGCCAGCGCCGACTTGAAGGCAGCGGGTGCGCCGGGCCGCCCCAAGCACCCGCGTCACGCGCCGCAGGCGCAAACCGCACCGCCATAGCCACGGAGATGCCCGTAATGCCGGGTGCCGCAATGCGGCACGAGCCGTCTAGAACTCCCCGCGAGGGGAACGAAGGGGGGCGGGATATTTCTTTGCGTTCTTGGCGATCTTGTCGCGCGCGGCGGCGATCGGGTCGATGCCCAGCGCATCCGCCAGTTCCACCAGGTAGATCAGCGTGTCGGCCACCTCGTCGCGGATTGCGGCGAGCTTTTCCGGCGGCGGCGCGAGGCTTTCTTCGGGCGTCGCCCACTGGAAATGCTCGACCAGCTCGGCGGCCTCGACGATCATCGCCATCGCTAGGTTCTTCGGCGTGTGATAGCGCCGCCAGTCGCGCGCGGCGGCGAACTCGCGCAGCGCGCACTTGAGGGTTTCGAGGTCATGGATCGTCTCGGTCATCGTTCGCTCCTTGACATCACCAGCCAGGGCAGGGCGAGGAAGGGCCACAAGGCGCTGGCCAGCCGGGTCAGGCCGTTGAAGTTGAGGAAATGCCCCTGCTGCCAGACACGCAGCGTGTCGGCGAGATACGGATTGTCCGGCATCAGGTTCGCGAGCACGGTGGCCATCATCAACGCCAGCGCCGCGACGGCCTGACGCGCGCCGGCCGCGAGGGCCATCGCCACGCCCCACAGCAGCAGCCCCAACGCCAGTCCGCCGAGCGTGCCGGGAGTGGCCCAGGCCAGCCCCCCCCTGCCTTCCATCAACACCAGGAGCGCCGCGCTCTTGACGACGAGCGCGAGCGCGATCAGCCCCAGGGGCAGCCGGAAAGGATATTGCCGGGCGAGCCGCGCGGCGATCAGCGCGATGGCCAGCGTCTGTGCGGCGACCGTCGCCAGCTCGAAGCTACCGAAACGGCCGGCCTCGAAGCCGATCGCCGCAGGCAGTCCGAAGAAGCCGCGCAGGTTGCCGCTGGCGAACAGGATGTTTTCCGGATTGAGCTGGGTGAGCAGCCACAGCGCGACGATCAGCAAACCCGCATCGCCCCGCGCCCCGGTGAGGAAACGCCGCTCACGCCAGCGAAACAGGCGTCCCCCGTCGAGCAGCGTGCGGCCGCCGGCGAGGCCGAGGATCGCGCCAAGCAACGTGCCTGCCGTATTGCAGGCGAAATCGAGATTCGAAGGCACGCGGCTGGGCAGATAGTTCTGCACGATCTCGACACCGAGGCTCAGGCCCGCGCCGATGAATAACGCCAGCCCGAGCGCCAGGAGCGGGGCCAAATGCCGGATCAGCGCCGCCGTCCAGAAGAAGCCGAGCGGCAGATAGGCAAGCCCATTGGCGACGAGATCGAAGCCGGTGACATAACGCGGCCACGTGACCGTCAGGAAAGCGAGCGGATCGACCCCGGTATCGCGCCAGCCGGAGAACGGGTAGAGGCTTGCATAGGCGATCAGCAACGTCCAGACGAGAGCGAGCTTCAGGGGCAGGTTGGAGCTGCCATGTGCCGTCACACCAGCGCCGAGTTTCAGAGGCCGTGGGGTGCGGCGAGGCGCTGGCGCAAGCGCATGATCAGCGCGGCGGGCGCCAGATGCGCCGGATCAAAGCGCGGCAGCTCGACGCCATCGAGCGTGTTCTTGACCAAGAGGCCCAGATCGGTATCGCCTTCCATCAGCAGGCGACGGTTGAAGAACAGCGTATCCGGGTCCTCCTCGCGCGTCAGCAGGGCGATGAAATCGCGCGCCTTCGCCGAGATCGTCAGGTCGGCCGGCGCGGCGTCGAAGACCGGATGAAAGCTGCGGCCGTTGTAGGCAAAGCGCAGCGTCATGCCCGCATCCTTGACGCGGATCGTGAAGCGCTTGGCCTTGAGCATTTCGAGCGGTTCGCGCGGGATCAGGCGGCCGAGCGCGAGGTTGAGCGCGGTCACCAGCGCCAGGGTCGGCGGCAGTTGCGGCAGCCTGTCGCCGAGACGGGCCAGCGGCGCGGGCAAGGTAAAGTCAGGCAGCTTGAAGTTCTTGATCATGGCGATACCAAATCATCGAGCTTAGCGAGCCAACAGTCTCCCCTTCCGTGAGGAAGGGGCTGGGGGATGGCGGGCATTCATGTCACCCAATCGAGACCCGGACGATCGTACCAGAAGCCGTTGCAGTAATCCCCGCCCGGCATCGCGGTAGGCATACCATCGAGCAGCGCGCGGTAGGCCTGGATCAGTTCCGCCATGCCCTCGGACTGCGGCGAGAGGCGGATCAGGTCGACGCCCATGGCGGTGAGCTCCGGCAGCTCGCGTTCGAGGTGGTAGAGCTTCGCGGACTGGGTCTGGATGCCGTTCAAGGTGAGGAAGGGCTCTCCCTCGCGCGTCTTCACCGGCAATCCGTCCGGAAAGCCGATGCAGCGGAATTCGCAGCTATCTTTCTGCAACCGGTAGCGCCGCGCGGTGAAGCAGCGCGCCGAATAGGCGAGCGGAATGCGGCCGTGGGCGAAGATTTCCGTCTCGATGCCGGCCGGCCGTTCGCGTTGCAGACCCGACAACGCGCTGCGGCCGATCTCCGGCGGCATCACCCAGCGCGTCGCGCCGCAATCGACGAGGATCTTCAGCGTATGGCCGTTGAAGACGTTGAGCGTCGGGCCGGCGACGAAGCGCTGGCCGCGCTCGGCGAGTTGGCGCACCGCGCCCATCTCGTTGGCCTCGATGGTCAGGCGCGGGTCCTCCCGCGCTGCGTCCATCAGGCGACGCACCGCCTTGAGATCCGATTCCGATTCGATCAACGGCAGCGTCGAGAGCGCCACTTCCTTGCCAACATCGGCGAGCGTCGTCGCCACGTCGAGCCAATCGTCGAGGCGCATCTCGTGGCGGCGCGAGCAGACCGCCTCGCCGAGATAGACGACCTCGACGGGCGCTTGCGCCATCTCGGCGTAGAAATCCATCACGCGCTGACGCGGCCAGTAGTAGAGCAGGGGGCCGAGGGCGAGTTTCATGATCCTCCGGTCTTCAGGCAATGACGGTAAGCGCATTGGGGCGCAGATCGTCCAGCACCGCCAGCACCTTCGGCACGAGCGGCAAAAGAGTGGCCAGCCGATTGTCGGGCGCTTTCAGGACGACCACGGCCAGCGGCAAGGCGGCGAGATTCTGTTGATATTGCAGATTCTGGTCGACGGTGACGAACACCTCGAAGCGCGCCGCGGCCAAGGCCAACAGCTTGCCGTTCTTCGCGCCAGACCAACCGGCTTCGACCACGGTCACGACCTCATGGCCCTCGAATGCATATCGCAAGCGTCTCGGCAGGGATTCATCAAGCAGGATGCGCATCTGGAGAGACTGCGCGACGGGCCTCTTCAAGCACGCCGATACACATGACTTTGGGCACTGAGGGGAAGTCCTCGCAAAACACGTCGAGCGAATCGCCCGCTTCGAGATAGTCGAACAAGGTCTTGACGGGCACGCGCGTGCCGGCGAAAACCGGCGTGCCGCCGAGGATATCGGGGTCGATCTGGATCACGGGCTTGTCTGCCATGCCGGTCTCCTGGTTGCCGTCACTTCCACGGACGATTGTACGCGCCGAGCGTGGCCGACTGGCCTTCGGAGATCTTGTTGAGCTCGGCCATCCACGCCGGCGTCGGCTTGAAGTGCTCGGTATCGCGCCGGCAGGCGTCGATCGCCTGGCGCCACACTTTCGTCACCTGCGCGACGTAGGCGGGGCTCCTCTGGCGGCCCTCGATCTTCAGCGCCCGGACGCCGGCCTTCATCAGCTCGGGCAAGAGTTCCATCGTGTTGAGGCTGGCCGGCTCCTCGATCGCGTAATAGGTTTCCTCATCGACCTCGAAGCGGCCCTTGCACAGCGTCGGATAGCCGGCGCGCTCGCCCGGCGCGAAGCGGTCGATCAGCACGCCGTTCAAGCGCGTTTCCATGCCGCGCGGCGTTTCCTCGTAACGGACGCTCTTTCCCGGCGAGCAGGCGCCCTGGCAATTCGGCGAGGTGCCCGTGGTGTAGGCCGACAGCGCGCAGCGGCCTTCGACCATCACGCACAGGCCGCCGAAGCCGAACACCTCGATCTCGACCGGGGTGTGCTTCACCACGTGCTCGACCTGGGCGAGCGAGAGCACGCGCGGCAGCACGGCGCGCTGGATGCCATAGCGCTCGTGATAGAAGTTGATCGCCTCGTAATTGGTCGCCGAACCCTGCACCGACAGATGCAGCCGCAGCTGCGGGTGGGTGCGGTGGGCATAGTCCATCAGGCCGGGATCGGCGAGGATCACCGCGTCGACGCCAAAGGCCGCGGCCTTGTCGACGGCGGCCGTCCATCCCGGCCAGTTGTCGGTCTGCGGATAGGTGTTGAGCGCCACCAGCACCTTGACGCCGCGCGCGTGCGCATAGGCGATGCCTTCCTTCAGGCTTTTGTCGTCGAAGTTGAGGCCGGTGAAGTTGCGCGCGTTGGTCGCGTCGCGAAAGCCGGTATAGACGCAGTCGGCGCCGTGATCGACGGCGGCTTTTAGCGCCGGCAGCCCGCCGGCGGGACAAACCAGTTCGAAGGGGGTGCTCATCCGGGAATCCGCACAAAAAGAGGCGGTTACTATAAGGCCGTGGAGCCTCCGGCTGCTTGACCTGGGTCAAAGTCGGCGCTGAAGACGCGAGCAGCGGAGGGGAACCCGCCGCAGACGGGGGTTGCGACCGCGAGCGCCGCCGGGACGGCACCTCAGCGCAGCGTCCCGCGCGGCTTTCGCCCGGCGCGGCTGGCCAGCCGGTCGTAGAGCGCTCGCGGCAGGAACTTCATCGCCGCCGCGACGATGCCCATCTGCCAGGGCATGACGGCGAAGCGCGAACCGCGCTCGATGTGCCGCGCCATGCTCGCGACCGCCTTGTCGACCGGCATCAGGAAGGGCATCGGATAGGGATTCTTTTCGGTCATTGGCGTGGCGATGTAGCCGGGTGCGAGCGTCACGACCTTGATGCCCGACCCTTGCAATTCGACCCGCAGGCTTTCCAGATAGGCGATGGCAGCGGCCTTCGAGGCGGAGTAGGCGCCCGCTCCGGGCAGGCCGCGGACGCCGGCGACGGAGGCGATACCCACCAGCCGGCCCCGCCTGGCCCGCTGCATCGCCGCGACGAAGGGATGGAAGGTGTGCACCATGCCCAGCACGTTGATCTCGAAGACGCGCCGGAAGGCCGGCAGGTCCTCGGCCTCGCCGGTCAGCGTGCCGACCGAGACGCCGGCGTTGGCGATCACGACATCCGGCACGCCGGCCCGGGCAAGGAAATCGGCGCCGGCCGTCGCGAGCGCGGCGGCGTCGGAGACGTCGAGGGGGTAACAATGGCAGACCGTGCCGAGCTCGGCGGCCAGCGCCTGCAGCGCCTCGCTACGCCGTGCGGCCAGGCCGAGGATCGCGCCATGCGAGGCATAGTAGCGGGCCAGCGCCGCGCCGATGCCTGACGAGGCGCCGGTGATGAAAACCACGGGCCGCTTTCGGCCCGTGGTTTCGGTGAAGACTAACTTGCTTGGCAAGTTACGTCGTAACCAAAACCCTGTGATGGATTCCCTGGCCTTACTTCTTCGCCGGCTTCTGCGCCGCCGCGGTTTTCTTGAGTTCGGCGCGATTCTTGGCGATCAGGAAATCGGCCACCTGCAGCATGTGCTCGTACGACTGCAGTTCCGGGCCGGGGCTGTACTTGCCGCCGACGACGAGCGCCGGCACGCCGCTGAAGCCGTATTCCTGGGTCATCTCGGCGGCCTTCTTGACCTTGGCATCGACCGTGAAAGACTTGTAGGTGTCGGCGAAGGCCTTCTTGTCGACGCCCTTTTTCGCCACCCAGTCGAACAGCACGTTCTCGTTGCCGAGATTGATGCGCTGGTTGATCATCGCGTCGAACACCTCATCATTGAGCTTGTCGAGCAGATTCATCGCCTCCAGCGTGTAGTAAAGGCGCGCACCCGGCGCCCAGCTGTCGCCGAGGATCGCCGGAACCTTCTTGAAGCCGACGTCGGCCGGCAACTGCTTGACCCAGGATTTCAGGAGCGGTTCGAGCTTGGCGCAGTGCGGGCAGCCATACCAGAAGAATTCGATCACCTCGACCTTGCCAGCGTCTTCGGTGGGTTGCGGCATCTGCAGACGATGGAAATTGCGGCCTTCGACCGGATCGGCGGCCAGCGCCGGTTGCAGGGCGAACGCGCCGATGGCGAGTGCGGCGAATGCGAGCTTGACGAGCTTCATGCGGGTTTCCTTTCTACTCTTGGGGCCGGACCACCGTGGCCTGGACACCCTGTTCGGACAACTGGCTGCGCGTCCGGTTCAACTCCTCCATCGAGGCGAAGGGGCCGAGACGCACGCGATGCAGCGTCCCCTTGCCCGGCGTCTCGACCTCGAGCACGCCCGCCTCGAAGCCGAGCATCGCCAGCCTGGCGCGCAGGTTGTCGGCGTCGCTCTTCTTCTGGAAGGCGCCCACCTGCAAGTAGAGGTTGCCGCCTGCTGCCGCGGGCGCCGCTTCGCTGCGGACCGGCGGCGCGGCAGCGGGCGCCGCTTCCGGTGTCGGCGGCTTCTTGCCTTCGAGGATGTCGTAAAAATCGAATTTGCGCTCGCCGCTCGCCGGTTTGTCGCCCGGCTTGCCCGGCAGCGCCACGGGCTCCTTGCCGCCATTGACCGTTTCCGGCCGGGTCACCTTCTCGGTAAAAGGTAGTGGCGCCTTGTTCAGATACCAGACGACGCCGAACGAGATCAGCACGCCGACGACGATCCCCAGCACCAGGCCGATCAGCGTGCCACCCCGTTGTGGCCCGCCCCGCTTCACTAACCCCGTTCCCTCTTTCACGCCGCCCATGTGCCGTTCCGCCAGCGCCGACTTTACATCGCCTCGGGCGCGGCAACGCCGAGGATGCGCAGGCCGTTGGCAATCACCTGACGCACCGCGACGGCCAGCGCCAAGCGGGCGAGCCTTTGCGCCTCGTCGTCGACCAGCAGACGCTCGGCGTTGTACCAGCCATGGAATTCGGCGGCCAGCTCGCGCAGCCAGAAAGCCAGCGCGTGCGGCGCCCGATCGGCGGCGGCGGTTTCGATCAGCTCGGGGAAGGTGGAGAGCTTGGCCGCCAGGGCGAGCTCGCGTTCGCCGCCAAGCGGCGCGAGGTCGACGCCGGCCAGCGTGGCGGGATCGCCGCCCCATTGCCGGAGGACGCTGCTGATGCGCGCATGGGCATATTGGACGTAATAGACCGGGTTGTCGTTCGACTGGCTCTTGGCCAGCTCGAGATCGAAATCGAGCGGCTTGTCCTGCTTGCTCAAGAGATAGAAGAAACGGCAGGCGTCGTTGCCGACCTCTTCGCGCAATTCGCGCAGCGTGATGTAGGAACCGGCGCGCGTGCTCATCGACACCTTTTCGTGGCCGCGATAGAGGCTGACGAATTGCACCAGCGCCACCTCGAGCGCCGCGGCATCGAGGCCGAGTGCCTGCAAGGCGCCCTTGACGCGCGCGATGTAACCATGGTGGTCGGCGCCCCAGACGTCGATGATGCGCGTGAAACCGCGCGCGAACTTGTTGCGGTGATAGGCGATGTCGGAGGCGAAATAGGTGTATTGGCCGTTCTCGCGCTGCACGACGCGATCCTTCTCGTCGCCGAAGTGCGACGAGCGGAACCATTTGGCGCCATCCTGCAGATAGATGTGGCCACGCTTTTCCAGCTCGTCGATGGCCTGCGCCACCATGCCGGTGTCGTAGAGGCTCTTCTCCGAGAACCAGCAGTCGTAATGCACGCCGTATTCCTCGAGATCGGCGCGGCAGTCGGCCAGCTGTTCGGCCAGGGCGTGCTGGTGGATGTAGTTCCAGTCCTCGCCGAGCAGATCCTTGGCGACGGCGATCAGGCCGTCGAGATGCGCCTCGGCATCGGCCTCCAGCGGCGGCACGCAGGCGAGCACCGCGGCGGCCGGATGGACGTAGCGATCGCCATGCGCCTCCTTGATCTGCCGTGCCATGGTGCGCACGTAGTCGCCCTGATAGGCATTGGGCGGGAACGGCACCGTCTCGCCGAAGATTTCCAGATAGCGCAGCCAGGTCGACACGGCGAGGATGTCCATCTGCCGGCCGGCGTCATTGACGTAGAACTCGCGGCAGACCTCGAAACCGGCGAAGGAGAGCAGATTGGCCAGACTCGCGCCATAAGCCGCACCGCGGCCGTGACCGACGTGCAGCGGCCCGGTCGGATTGGCGGAAACGAACTCGACCTGCAGCCGACCCGGCTTCTTCGCGCCGCGGCCGAACTGCTCGCCGCGGGCGAGCACCGCATGGATCACGGCGGTCTTGGCGACTGCGGTCAGCGTGAAATTGATGAAGCCGGCGCCCGCTGCCTCAGCCTTCAGCACCCAGGGCGAGCGCGGCAGCTCATGCACCAGACGCTCGGCGATCTTGCGCGGATTCTCTTTCAGCCCCTTGGCGATCTGCAACGCGAGGTTGCTGGAGAAATCGCCATGAGCCGGATCGCGCGGCCGTTCGAGCTGGATTTCCGCCCCCACGCCGGGAGCGACGCTGGAAAGCGCCGCGTCGAGCAGCGCGACGAGATGCGACTTGATATCGATGGATGGCGAGGACATGGCGGCGGATTATAGCGCCGGCCCGTTCCGTGAAAGTCGGCGCTGGCAAGACGGCACCCATTTCAGCCCAGCGCCGTGTCGAGCACCATCATCAGCGCGAAGCCGGCCATCAGGCCGAGGGTCGCCGGCGTCTGGTGGCCGTTGCGGTGGGTTTCCGGGATCACTTCGTGCGAGACGACGAAGATCATCGCCCCGGCCGCCAGGCCCAGGCCGATCGGATAGGCCACCGCGAGGCCGCTGGCCAGCCCCACGCCGAGCAAGGCGCCCAGCGGCTCGAGCAGCCCGCTCAACGTGGCGATGCCCACCGCGAGGGGTGCGGAAAAGCCCGCCGCGCGCATCGCCAGCGCCACCGCGAGTCCTTCGGGAATGTCCTGCAGCGCGATCGCCGTCGTCAGCGGCAGACCCACGCCCAGATCGCCCTGCGCGAAGGAAACGCCGATGGCCATGCCCTCCGGCAGGTTGTGCAAGGCAATGGCGAAGACGAACAGCCAGACGCGCCCGCAGCGCTCGTGGCCGGGCCCGCACGGGCCGCTCTGGTCATGCGCGTGCGGCGTGAATTCGTCCAGTCCCAGCATCAGCAGCACGCCCAGCGCCATGCCGAAGACCACGACAGCGGCGGCAGCCGCCTTGTGGCCGAGCATCACTGCTGCTGCCGCCAGACCTGGCAGCAGCAGCGAGAAAGCGCTCGCGGCGAGCATCATGCCGGCGGCGAATCCAAGCAGGCTGTCTTCGAGCTTTTGCGGGATGCCGCGCAGGACGAGCGCCGGCAACGCCCCCAGCGCGGTCGCGGCGAAGCCCGCCGCCCCGCCGAGCATCGCATAGCGCAACGCGAGCGTGGCTTCACCGCCGAGCAGCCGCACCGTGCTTTGCGCGAGCAGCGCCATGACCGACAACAGGCCGACGCCCAGCCCGAGCGCGGCGAGCGGGTGCGCGCGCGCATGGGCGAGGAAGGCTTCGGGCCAACGCATTCCCGCCGCGATTCGTGGCTGGAGGCTATCGGTTTGCATGCTTTCAGCTTATGGCGCAAGCCCGGGGCATGCAATTGAAAATTCGCTATCGCGGCGATCGTTCGCGCTCATCCCGCCGTGGGTTTGCCGCTCCAGCGCGCCGTCCATTCGCCGGCCGGCGCCGGCTTGCCGAACAGATAGCCTTGCAGCACGTCGCAGCCGCGGCTCGCCAGAAAGTCGCGTTGCGCCGCGTTCTCGACACCCTCGGCGACCACTTGCAGCCCCAGACTCTTGGCTAGTGCCAGCGAAGCGGCGCTGATCGCGGCGTCGTTGGGGTCCGTTTCGATGTCGCGCACGAAGGTGCGGTCGAGCTTGAGGGTCTGGATCGGCAGGCGCTTGAGATAAGCCAGCGATGAATAGCCGGTGCCGAAATCGTCGATGGCGAGCCGCACGCCCAGAGCACGCAACGCGTGCAGCCGGTCGATGGCGGCCGACGGCTCGGCCATCGCCACGGATTCGGTGATTTCCAGCTCGAGATCGCCCTCGCCGAGTCCGTGGCGCGCGATCAGCTCGCGCACGGTGGCGACCAGATCGGCCGCGCGCAATTGCCGGGCGGAGAGATTCACCGCCATCTGCAGATCGCCAATGCCGGCACGGCGCCATTCCCCGAGCTGCCGGCAGGCCTCTTCGAGCACCCAGGCGCCGATTGCCTCGATCAGTCCGGTTTCTTCCGCGATCGGTATGAACTTGTCGGGTGGCACCAGGCCGAGCTCGGGATGGCGCCAGCGCACCAGCGCCTCGACGCCGCACAGACGGCCGCTGGCCGCGACGACCTGGGGCTGGTAGTGGAGTTCGAACTGCCGGTTTTGCACGGCGGCGCGCAATTCGCGCTCCAAGGTCAGCCGTTCGGCGGCGGCGGCGTTCATCGCGCTGGTGAAGAACTGGAAGTTGTTGCGCCCGCGCTCCTTGGCGTGATAGAGCGCGGTATCGGCGCTCTTCATCAGACTGACGCCGTCGATGCCATCGGTCGGAAAGACGCCGATGCCGATGCTCGCGGCGGAATAAAGCTGCCGTCCATCGATTTCATAGGCGTTGGCCAGTGACTTGAGAATCTTGTCGGCCACCGCCGCGGCATCGGAAATCTCGACGATGTGGCTGAGCACGACGACGAATTCGTCACCGCCGAGCCGGGCGACGATGTCGCTGGCGCGCACGCAGGCCTGCAGGCGCCGGGCGACTTCCTGCAACAGGCGATCACCGACCGGATGGCCGAGCGTGTCGTTGATCGTCTTGAAGCGGTCGAGATCGATGAACAGCACCGCGATCCGGATCTGCTCGCGCTGTGCGGTGAGCAGCGCCTGCTCCAGCCGGCTCTCGAAACTGTGGCGGTTGGCCAGCCCGGTCAGCGCGTCGTGATGCGCCAGGTAACGGATGCGCTCCTCCGCGGCCTTGCGCTCGCTGATGTCGTTGAAGCTGCCGACATAATGGCTCACCTTGCCGTCGGGATTGCGGATCGAAGAGATCGCCGCCCACTGCGGATAGATTTCGCCGTTCTTGCGCCGGTTCCACAATTCGCCCTGCCAGTACCCTTCGCGCTCGAGCGTCTCCCACATCTGCCGGTAGGTCTCGCGCGGCGTCTGCTGCGACGCGAGGATGCGCGGGTTTTGCCCGATCAGCTCCGCCGGGCTGTAGCCGGTCATGGCGACAAAGGCGGGGTTGGCGGCGATGATGCGTTTGTCGCGATCGGTGACGATCGCCGCCTCGCCGCTCTTTTCGAACACGCTGGCAAAAAGGAGGAGCGCCTCCTCGGCGCGCTTGCGTTCGGTGATGTCCTGGACGGTCCCGACGCCGCCCTGCAACGCCCCCGCCGCATCGAAGACCAGATCGGCTTTCTCATGCACCCACTTGATCTGCCCGTCTACCTCGATGCGATGCTCGATGTCGTACGGCGCGCCTTTCAGGGCCGCCTGCCAGGCGGCATCGACCCGGGCGCGGTCCTCCGGCGGAATGCGGGCGAGAAAGTCCTCGTAGCACAACGGCTCGCCCGGGGGCACGCCGAAAATCTTGTAGGTTTCGTCCGACCAGGTCAGCCTGTTCTGCCGGACGTCGAGATACCAGCTGCCGAGTTGAGCGATGGCCTGGACATGGCGGAGCCTGTCTTCGCTCTGTTGCAGAGCCTGCCGCAGACCCTGACATTTCACCTCATTGACGGCTTCTTCCATGTTTCTGCACATTTCCGACCTGCGATAGAGGATTTATATCATGCGATCCCGTGCTCGACTTTTCCATGGTGATTTTGTATGGAATAAGTCGGCAGCGGAATACGTCTTACCTCCTGCGGATTGCGCCACCCACCAACCCAACGGAGGAGATCATGACGAAAAGAATCTGGATGACACTGCTGCTTGCCTGGTTTGCCTTGGGCGGCGCCGCGCTCGCCGAGAGCGGCAAGCCGGGCGTCGCGGTGCAGGTCAGCGACGACAACCTCGCCACCTGGAACCAGGCGCTCAACGTCGTAAAAAACGTCCAGGCCGAATACGGCAAGGACAAGGTGGAGGTCGAGCTGGTCGTCTTCGGCAATGGCGTCGGCCTGCTGAAGTTCGATTCCCAGCTGGCCAACCGCATCGACGAAACGCTGGCGAGCGGCGCGAAGGTGCTGATGTGCCAGAACACGATGAAGGCCCGCAAGCTGAGCGAGGACGACATGCACGCCGGCATCGGCTATGTGAAGGCCGGCGTCGTCGAGCTGATCGAGAAACAGCGCCAGG
This sequence comes from Rhodocyclaceae bacterium, assembly GCA_013388985.1. GTDB lineage: Bacteria > Pseudomonadota > Gammaproteobacteria > Burkholderiales > Rhodocyclaceae > Sulfuricystis. The sequence goes on along the minus strand of JACAEF010000050.1, from coordinate 14,699 downwards.
GCTGGGCCGTCATCAAACCTTGAAACTCGGCGCTGGCGGGACGGCACCCCGCCGTCCCGCTCAGGCCGAATGCCGGATCAGATGGTCGAAGGCCGACAGCGAAGCCTTCGCGCCCTCGCCCATCGCAATGATGATCTGCTTGTAGGGCACCGTCGTGCAGTCGCCGGCGGCGAACACGCCGGGAACGGAGGTCGCGCCGCGTGCGTCGATCTCGATCTCGCCGAAGCGGTTCATCGCGACCGTGCCCTTCAACCAGTCGGTGTTGGGCAGCAGGCCGATCTGCACGAAGATGCCTTCGAGCTCGAGGCGGTGACTCTCGCCGCTGTTGCGATCGGTATAGAGGAGCCCGGTCACCTTGTGGCCGTCGCCGAGAATCTCGGTGGTCTGCGCGCTCTTGATCACGGTGACGTTCGGCAGGCTGTTCAATTTGTCCTGCAGCACCGCGTCGGCGCGCAGCTTGCTGTCGAATTCGAGCAACGTCACATGGCCGACGATGCCCGCGAGATCGATCGCCGCCTCGACGCCCGAATTGCCGCCGCCGATCACCGCGACGCGCTTGCCCTTGAACAGCGGGCCGTCGCAATGCGGGCAGAAGCAGACGCCCTTGGCCTTGTATTCGGCCTCGCCCGGCACCTTCAGCTCGCGCCAGCGCGCGCCGGTAGCGAGAATCACGGTCTTCGCCTTCAGGGTGGCGCCGGATTCGAGGCGGAGCTCGTGCAGCTTCTCGCCAGGCTTGAGTTCGACCGCGCGCTGCACGTTCATGATGTCGACGGCGTATTCCTTGACATGCTGCTCGAGCGCCGCGGCGAGCTGCGGGCCTTCGGTGTGCCTGACCGAGATGAAGTTCTCGATCGCCAGCGTGTCGAGCACCTGGCCGCCGAAGCGCTCGGCGACCACGCCGGTGCGGATGCCCTTCCGTGCCGCGTAGATCGCCGCCGCGCTACCTGCCGGCCCGCCGCCGACGACGAGCACGTCGAAGGGATCCTTGGCACTGATTTCCTCGGCCATCCGTGCCGCCGCGCCGGTATCGAGCTTGGCGACGATCTCCTCGAGCGTCATGCGGCCGCTGCCGAACATCTCGCCATTGAGATAGACCACCGGCACCGCCATGATCTGACGTGCCTCGACCTCCTTCTGGAACAGCGCGCCATCGACCATCGTGTGCGTGACGCCGGGATTGAGCACCGCCATCAGGTTGAGCGCCTGCACCACGTCCGGGCAGTTGTGGCAGGAGAGCGAGACGAAGGTCTCGAACTTGAACGTGCCGCGCAGGGCTTTGATTCGCTCGATCGTGGCCGACTCGACCTTGGGCGGATAGCCGCTCGCCTGTAGCAGCGCGAGCACCAGCGAGGTGAATTCATGGCCCATCGGCAGGCCGGCGAAATGGATGCGGTGCGTCTCCCCCGGCTTGCCGATCGAGAAGGAAGGACGGCGGTCGTAGTGGCCATCCTCGCGCACGCTCACCTTCGGCGTGAGCGCGGCGATTTCACCCAGTAGTTCGCTGATCTGGCGCGAAGCGTCGCTCGCGTCGGGCGAGGCGACGAGTTCGATCGGTTCGACCAGGCGTTCGAGGTAGGCGCCCAGTTGGGCCTTGATGGTGTCGTCGAGCATGATGGGTTCCTTGTGCGTGGCTGGCAGGGGAAAACGGCCGGCAGGCGGTTTTCCGCTGCCATCCGCCCCGGCGAGGCCGGGACGGGGGTGGCGAAATGCGGCTTAGATCTTGCCCACGAGATCCAAAGACGGCTTCAGGGTCTCGGCGCCTTCCTTCCACTTGGCGGGGCAGACTTCGCCCGGATGCGCCTCGATGTACTGCGCGGCCTTGACCTTGCGCAGCAGCTCGGAGGCATCACGGCCGATGCCGAGATCGTGGATTTCGATGACCTTGATGACCCCCTGCGGATTCATGACGAAGGTGCCGCGCAGCGCAAGGCCCTCTTCCTCGATCATCACGTCGAAGTTGCGGCTGATCGTGCCGGTCGGATCGCCGATCATCGGATACTTGATCTTGCGGATGGTCTCGGACGCATCGGCCCAGGCCTTGTGCACGAAATGGGTGTCGGTCGACACGGCATAGACTTCGACACCGATCTTCTGGAATTCCGGATACAGGTCGGCCATGTCGCCGAGCTCGGTCGGACAGACGAAGGTGAAGTCGGCCGGATAGAAGAAGAAGACCGACCACTTGCCCTTGACGTCGGCATCGGTGATCTCGACGAATTTGCCATTGTGGTAAGCCTGGGCCTTGAACGGCTTGAGGGTGGTGTTGATCAAAGACATGTTGCTCTCCTTGGTGTGGTTGAAATGCGGTGTGGATCAGATTGTGCTGCGCCAATAACCAGCGCGACGGAATGGATTCTATGTGCGCTTGCAGCATCGTTCCAATTGATTGTTGCGATTCAATTCATAGTCTCTGGCTATCGAAATCGGCCTTTCGATCATAGCCTCCCGCTATCGGCATCGTTGAGAAAAACAATTTCCTATGGGGTCGTCGTTTTTCTACGATGAAGGCAACGAAGCGCTCGAAGGCGTTTCGCGTCACCCCCATCAACGACGAGAGGAGAAAGAAAGATGCAACTCAAGGGATCGAAAACCGAACAGCACCTGAAAGCCGCCTTCGCCGGCGAATCGCAAGCCAACCGCCGCTATCTGTATTTCGCCAACAAGGCCGACGTCGAGGGCTATCCCGACATCGCCGCGTTGTTCCGCTCCACCGCGGAAGGCGAGACCGGCCATGCCCACGGCCATCTCGAATATCTCGAGCAGTGCGGCGACCCGGCCACCGGCCTGCCGTTTGGCAGCACCAAGCAGAATCTGGCTTCCGCCGTTGCCGGCGAAACGCACGAATACACCGACATGTATCCCGGCATGGCCAAGGATGCGCGCGCCGAGGGCTTCGACGAGATCGCCGACTGGTTCGAGACGCTGGCCAAGGCCGAGCGCTCGCATGCCAACCGCTATCAGAAGGCCCTGAACGAGCTGGGTTGAGCCACCCCGACGCTGGCGGCCACGCATGCCGCCGGCGCACCCCCACCCCAACCGAGAGACCCCGCGACAGGAGAACCGCATGACCCGCGAAGGCAACCTCGAAGCGCCCACCCGGCATCCGCTCGACTGGCAGAACCCCGCTTTCTACGACGAGGCGGCGCTCACCCAGGAGATGGAGCGCGTCTTCGAGATCTGCCACGGCTGCCGTCGCTGCGTGAGTCTGTGCCAGGCTTTCCCGACGCTCTTCGACCTCGTCGATGCCTCCGAGACGATGGAAGTCGACGGCGTCAGGAAAGAGGATTACGGTAAGGTCGTCGAGCATTGCTATTTGTGCGATCTCTGCTACATGACGAAGTGCCCCTACGTGCCGCCGCACGAGTGGAACCTCGATTTCCCGCACCTGATGCTGCGCGCCAAGGCCGTGCATTTCAAAAAAGGCCAGACCAAGCTGCGCGACAAGATATTGACCAGCACCGACCTCGTCGGCAGGTTCTGCGGCATCCCCATCGTCGCGCCGACCCTCAATGCGGTCAACAAGATCGGCGCGATGCGCAAGGTATTGGAAGGCGTCGCCGGCATCCACAGCGAGGCGTGGCTACCCGAGTTTTCTTCCCGGCCGTTGAGGAGCCGCCTGCGCGAGCTGCCGGACGACACGCCCGCCGAGCCCGCCGCCGGCACCACCGGCAAGGTCGCACTGTTCGCCACCTGCTACATGAACCGCAACGAGCCCGGCCCCGGCGAGGACCTGGTCGCCGTCTTCGAACACAACGGCATTCCGGTGACTCGGGTGCCCAGCGAGCAATGCTGCGGCATGCCCAAGCTCGAGCTCGGCGATCTCGAATCGGTGCGCCGCGCCAAGGAGAAGAACATCCCGCTGCTGGCGCGTCTCGTCGATGCCGGCTGGGATCTCACCGCGCTGGTGCCCTCCTGCGTGCTGATGTTCAAGCAGGAGCTGCCGCTGATGTTCCCCGACGATCCGGACGTGCGGAAAGTCAAGGATGCCTTCTACGACCCGTTCGAATACCTGATGCTGCGCCACAAGGCCGGCCGGCTGAAGACCGATTTCAAGACCGGCCTGGGCAAGGTGTCCTACCACGCCGCCTGCCACCAGCGGGTGCAGAACATCGGCCAGAAGACCAGGGAATGCCTCTCGCTCGTACCGGACACGACCATCGACTCCATCGAGCGCTGTTCCGGCCACGACGGCACCTATGCGGTGAAGCGCGAGTTCCATCAGTATGCGATGAAGATCGTCAGGCCGGTCGTCAATCGCGTGAACCAGAACGCTCCCGACCACTACGGCTCGGACTGCGCGATGGCCGGCCACCACATCGGCCATGCGCGCGCCGACGGCACCGCCCCGGAACACCCGATCACCCTGCTGAGAAAGGCTTACGGCCTATGAATCCCCTGACCCGCGACCAGCTTTTCAGCCTCGAACAATATGCCCGCGTGCGGCCCGAATTCCGCGCACGGGTCATTGCGCACAAAAAGAAGCGCGTCGTCGCCTTGGGCCCCTCGGCAACGCTGCATTTCGAAGACCGGCTGACGATGCAATATCAGGTGCAGGAGATGCTGCGCCTCGAACGCATCTTCGAGCCCGAGCTGATCCAGGAAGAGCTCGACGTCTATAACCCCTTGATCCCCGACGGCACGAACTGGAAGGCGACCTTCATGCTCGAATTTCCGGACGAGACCGAGCGCAAGGCGCAACTCGCCCGGCTGATCGGCATCGAGCGGGCCATCTGGGTGCAGGTCGCCGATTTCGCGCGCGTGGCGCCGATCGCCAACGAAGACCTCGACCGTGAAACGCCGGACAAAACCGCCTCGGTGCATTTCCTGCGCTTCGAGCTGACGCCGGAAATGATCAAGGCCGTGAAAGACGGGGCGCCGATCCGCGTCGGCATCGATCACCCGCACTATCAGGCCGAAACCACCCTCACGCCCGCCACGCGCGATTCGCTGGCGGCCGATTTGGCCTGATCAGCGCCTCGGCAACATGCCATGCTCGAGGATGAAGTCGATGATCTCGGGCAGCCCCTGGCCCGTCTTCATGTTCGAAAAGACGAATGGGCGCTCCCCACGCATCTTCTTCGCATCGCGCTCCATCACTTCGAGCGAAGCGCCGACCATGGGCGCGAGGTCGATCTTGTTGATGATCAAAAGATCGGACTTGGTGATGCCCGGCCCACCCTTTCTCGGGATCTTGTCGCCGGCGGCGACGTCGATGACGTAAAGAGTCAAATCGGAGAGCTCCGGGCTAAAGGTGGCGGCGAGGTTGTCGCCGCCGCTCTCGATGAAGACGATCTCCAGCCCGGGAAAGCGCGCGTTGAGCCGGTCGACGGCTTCGAGGTTGATTGAGGCATCTTCGCGGATCGCCGTGTGCGGGCAGCCGCCGGTCTCGACGCCGATGATGCGTTCGGGCGGCAGCGCGGCATTCCTGACGAGGAACTGCGCGTCCTCTTCCGTATAGATGTCGTTGGTGACGGCGGCGATGTTGTATTTGTCGCGCAGCGCCTGACAAAGCGCCAGCGTTAGTGCCGTTTTACCCGAGCCGACCGGCCCGCCAATGCCTACTCTCAATGCTTGCTTCATGATCTGAATAACCGGGAATATTGGGTTTCGTGGCGCGCGCAGGCGATGGCGAAGCCCGGCGCGAAGTTGCTGGTGCTTTCCTCGTCGAGTTGCAGGGCGCGCTCGACGAGGGCGGGGATGCGGCCGCCAATTTCCAGCAGGATGCGCTGGCCGGCGGCCTGGCCGAGCGGCACGGCCTTGAGCGCCGCCATGACCTGATTCTCCGCCCAACTCCAGAGCCAGGCGGTCAGTGCCTCGGCGGGCGCGATCCGCCAATGCGCGGCGAGCGCGCTCCATACACACGCGAAAGTCGGTTGTGGCGGGACGGCAATCTCCAGTCCCAGATCGTCGAGCAGCTTGCGCAGCGAATGTCCCATCTGCAAGGTCTCGGCGCGCAGTTCGGCGGTTTCTCGGCTGGCGAGGTAGCGCGCGTCGAGTTCGGCGCGCGCGGCATCGCTCGCCGTCATCATGTGCGCCAGCATCGGCGCCTCGAAACGGCCGAGGTTCCATTCGAGCTGGTCGGCGATCCATGTGAGCGCCGTCGCCTCGTCCTTCACCGTGCCGGCTTCGACGGCCCATTCCAGCCCCTGCGAGTAGGTGTAGGCGCCTACTGGCAGGGCAGGGCTGGCGAGCTGGAGCAGGCGTGTGAGGTTCATTTGTAGGCGAAATGATCGTGAATCCGAGCCCCGCGCCCCTCGCCCTCCGAGCTGTGGCCGTGCGGATGGACGTGGCTGCCGTAGGCGCCGCTCTCCGGCTCGAAGGGCGCTTCGATCTCCGCCACCGGCAGGCCGAGGCCGCGCACCATCTCGCCCAGCACATGGTCGGCGGCGAAGCGCAGCCGGCCGGGCAAGAGCTGCACGGCGACATGACGATTGCCGAGGTGATAGGCGGCCTTGGCGAGCAGCAGCGGATCGTCGGTCTGCACCTCCATCAGCATCTCGGGCGCGGCGACGACTTCGATGACGATGCCGTCGTTGGCGACGAGCTTGTCGCCGCCGCGCAGCACCGTGCCGCGTTCCATGAAGAGGCCGACTTCCTCGCCGGAGAGGAGGCGCGTGCGCAGCCGGCTCTTGCAGCGCGCCTCGAAAGTGAGCACCAGATGAGCTTGGGCGATGGCGCCGGCTTCGGCGCGTTTCTCGATCACATGCATGGTCAGAACAGGAAGTAACGTTGCGCCATCGGCAGCACCTGCGCCGGCTCACACACGAGAAGCTCGCCGTCGGCACGCACCGCGTAGGTTTCGGGATCGACTTCGATCTGCGGCGTAGCGCCGTTATGCACCATGTCGGCTTTTTTCACCGTGCGGCAGCCCTTCACCGCCTCCAGCCGCTTGGCGAGGCCCAGCGCCTGCACGGCGGGGTTTTCCAGCGCCGCTTGGGAAACGAAGGTCAGCGAGGTCTTGAGGCCGCCCGCGAAGCTGCCGAACATCGGCCGGTAATGCACCGGCTGCGGTGTCGGGATCGAGGCGTTGGGGTCGCCCATCGCCGCGGCGGCGATCATGCCGCCCTTGAGGATCAGACTCGGCTTCACGCCAAAGAAGGCGGGCTTCCAGAGCACGAGGTCGGCGAGCTTGCCGACTTCGATGCTGCCGACGACGTGCGATATGCCATGCGTGATCGCGGGGTTGATCGTGTATTTGGCAATAAAGCGCTTGACGCGGAAGTTGTCGTTGCGAGCGCTGTCTTCCTTCAGCGCGCCGCGCTGCACCTTCATCTTGTGCGCGGTCTGCCAGGTGCGGATGATCACCTCGCCGACGCGGCCCATGGCCTGCGAGTCCGACGACATCATCGAGAACGCGCCCAGGTCGTGCAGGATGTCCTCGGCGGCGATGGTCTCGCGGCGGATGCGGCTTTCGGCGAAAGCCACGTCCTCGGCGATGGCGGGGTCGAGGTGGTGGCAGACCATCAGCATATCGAGGTGCTCGTCGATGGTATTCACCGTGTAGGGCCGCGTCGGGTTGGTCGAACTCGGCAGCACGTTGGGGAGACTTGCTGCCTTGATGATGTCCGGCGCATGGCCGCCGCCGGCGCCCTCGGTGTGGAAGGTGTGGATCGTGCGGCCCTTGAAGGCGGCCAGTGTCGTTTCGACGAAGCCCGATTCGTTGAGCGTGTCGGTGTGGATCGCCACCTGCACGTCCATCTTCTCGGCCACCGCGAGGCAGTTGTCGATGGCGGTCGGCGTGGTGCCCCAGTCCTCGTGCAGCTTGAGACCGATGGCGCCGGCTTCGACCTGTTCCTTGAGCGGCCCCGGCAGCGAGGCATTGCCCTTGCCGAAGAAGCCGAGGTTCATCGGGAAAGCGTCGGCCGCCGCCAGCATCGAATGGATGTGCCACGGCCCCGGCGTGCAGGTGGTGGCGTAGGTGCCGGTCGCCGGCCCCGTGCCGCCGCCGAGCATGGTCGTGATGCCAGACATCAGTGCCTCTTCGATCTGCTGCGGGCAGATGAAATGAATGTGCGAATCGATGCCGCCGGCCGTGACGATCATGCCTTCGCCGGCAATAACCTCGGTGCCCGCGCCCACCGGGATCGTCACGCCCGGCTGCACGTCCGGATTGCCCGCCTTGCCGATGGCCCAGATCCGCCCGTTCTTGAGGCCGATGTCGGCCTTGACGATGCCGGCCACCGCATCGACGATCAGCGCGTTGGTGATGACGGTGTCAGCAACATCCTTCGACATCATCTGGCCTTGGCCCATGCCGTCGCGGATCACCTTGCCGCCGCCGAACTTCACTTCCTCGCCGTAGATCGTGTAGTCCTGCTCGACCTCGATCCAGAGCTCCGTGTCGGCCAGCCGCACGCGGTCGCCGACGGTAGGGCCAAACATCTCGGCATAGGCTTGTCTGGAAATTTTCATTTCAGTGCTCCTTGCACCTTGCCCTGGAAGCCATACACGCGGCGTTCGCCGGCATAGTCGACGAGTTCCACAGTGCGCGTCTGCCCCGGCTCGAAACGCACCGCCGTGCCGGCGGCGATGTTGAGGCGCATGCCGCGCGCCGCGGCGCGATCAAAACGCAAGGCCTCGTTGGTCTCGAAGAAATGGTAGTGGGAGCCGACCTGGATCGGCCTGTCTCCGGTGTTCGCCACTTCGAGGACCACCGTGCGGCGGCCGGCATTGAGCTCGATCTTGCCCTCTTCGATCTTCATTTCGCCTGGGATCATGGCATTCCTCACACAATCGGGTTGTGAACGGTGACGAGCTTGGTGCCGTCGGGGAAGGTTGCCTCGACCTGGATCTCGGGGATCATCTCAGCAACACCTTCCATCACCTCGTCGCGCGAGAGCAGCGTTGCGCCGTAAGACATCAGCTCGGCCACCGTCTTGCCCTCGCGCGCGCCCTCCAAAATGCCGGCAGTGATGAAGGCCACCGCCTCCGGGTAGTTGAGCTTGAGGCCGCGCGCGCGGCGCCGTTCGGCCAAGAGCGCGGCGGTGAAGATCAAGAGCTTGTCCTTCTCTCGTGGCGTGAGTTCCATACGATCTCCTCTTACGTGTTCCAGATGCGCGGCACGACCATCTCGCGCCCGATGAAAACAGGGCGCAACACGCGCCACAGCTCGACGAACCAGGCGCGGGCGGCTTCGGACGAATGGCCGAGGTAGCGGCCGACGAACAGCTTGGGCATGGCCGTGACGCCATACTGCGCGCCGGACTCGATGGGCGTCGCGGCGCGGCAAGCGGCGAGCGCCTCCGGCGGCGTATCGAGGCCGGCGGCAAGCACCGTGCTGCAGACACTGAAACCGGCCAACCCAATGGGCGAAGCGAGCAGGGCGGAACCGCCCTCGATGCGCCCGCGTTCGCGCCACAGCGGCTTGCCGTCGAGGCGGATGTCGGTCGCCAGACGCAGCGACCCGCGCGCGAACGTCTCGCCGCTGGCGCGGCGGCCGAGGCAGAGCGTCTCGACGCCGAGATAGCGCGCGCCAGCCGCGAGTTCCACCGTCGTGTGCATCACGGCCCGTGCGCCGTCGAAGACGATGCTCTCCTGCGGCAGCCACTCTGCCGTCCCGCCAGCGCCGACTTTCAGCGTCACCGTTTGCTCCGCCATCGCCCCGTCCGAGCGATACCACTTGCCGGCGCCGGGGGTGGTGAAGAGCGCCTGCGCGCCGTTTCCGATTTCGACATTGATGTCGAGGCGGTCGCCGCCGGCGATGCCGGCCGGCGGATGCAGCACGATGGCATGACAAAGCTCCGGGCCTTCGGGATGAAGCGCCTTTTGCACCCGCAGCGGCCCGCGATGCACCCGGCGGGCGATGATCGTTCCCTTGCCGCGCTGTTCGAAACCGAGGTCGAGGCGGGCCTGCCAGGCGGTGTGAAGGAAATCATCGACAGGACGCATGGCGCAATCATACGGCCAATAGTTCGCGTACCCTGTCCTTTTCCATGTCGGCGCCGGCGCCGCGCTTGACGATCTCGCCGCGTTCCATGACGAGATACTGGTCGGCGAGCGCGCGGGCGAAGTCGTAATACTGCTCGACGAGCAGGATCGCCACCTCGCCGGTGGCGGCGACTTTCTCGATGGCCTCCATGACTTCCTGGCGCTCGGCGCTTTTCTTAGCGGCGTCGAGGCTGGGCCGGCTCGCGGCGACGACGCGGATCGCGCGTTCGATGTCCTTGATGATCGAGGGCTGGATGCCCTCGGTCGGCTCGTCGAGGATCAACAGGCGCGGATTCATGGCCAGCGCGCGGCCGATGGCGAGCTGCTGCTGCTGGCCGCCGGAAAGGTCGCCGCCGCGGCGCTTGAGCATGGTCTTGAGCACCGGAAAGAGTTCGAAGATGTGCTCGGGCAGCTTGGCTTTCGCCGGCAGGCTGGCCATGCCCATCCGCAGGTTTTCTTCGACGGTGAGGCGCGGGAAGATTTCGCGGCCCTGCGGCACGTAGCCGATGCCGGCGGCGACGCGCGCGTGCGAGGGCAGCGCGGTAATGTCCTTGCCTTCAAAAGTGATGCTGCCGGTCCTGGCGGGCACGAGGCCCATCAGGCACTTGAGCAGCGTGGTCTTGCCGACGCCGTTGCGGCCCAGCAGGGCGGTGACCTTGCCGACCGGCGCCTCGAAGGAGAGATCGCGCAGGATGTGGCTGCCGCCGTAATACTGGTTGAGATTTTCGACGACAAGCATGTTCAGCGCCCCAGATACACTTCGATGACGCGCTCGTCGTTCTGCACGGTGGCGAGATCGCCCTCGGCGAGCACCGCGCCTTCGTGCAGCACCGTGACCTTGCCGCCGAGTTGTGCGATGAAGGCCATGTCGTGCTCGACGACGACGAGGCTGTGCTGGCCGGCGAGCGACTTGAAGAGTTCGCCGGTGCGGGCGGTTTCGTCGTCGGTCATGCCGGCGACCGGCTCGTCGAGCAGCAAGAGCTTCGGGTCCTGCGCGAGCAGCATGCCGATCTCGAGCCATTGCTTCTGGCCGTGCGAGAGCAGGCCGGCGGGGCGGTCGGCCTGCTCGGCGAGGTGGATCAGTTTCAAAGTATCGCTGATCTTGTCGCGCTGCTCATCGCTGAGCCAGGCGAAGAGACTCTTGCGGGCGCGCTTGTCCATCTTCAGCGCAAGCTCGACGTTCTCGAAGACCGTGAGGTTTTCGAAGATCGTCGGCTTCTGGAACTTGCGGCCGATGCCGGCGTGGGCGATCTCGGCCTCGGAGAGTTTCGTGAGATCAATGGTCTGGCCGAAGAAGCAGCGGCCCTCGTCCGGCCGCGTCTTGCCGGTGATGACGTCCATCATCGTCGTCTTGCCGGCGCCGTTGGGGCCGATGATGCAGCGCAGCTCGCCGGCATCGATGGCCAGATTCAGATTGTTGAGCGCCTTGAAGCCGTCGAAGCTGACCGAGATGCCTTCGAGGTAGAGGATGACCTTGTGCGAGAGGTCGACGGCGTCGGACTGCTTGACGTGCCCAATCGACACCCCACCCAGCCATTCCTGGTCGTGGCGGTTTTCGGCAAAGGCAGTCATTTCGTGGCCCTCCAGCGCTTCCAGAGACCCGCGACACCATCTGGGAGCCAAAGTGTCACGGCGACGAACAGGGCGCCGAGGAAGAACAGCCAGTAGTCGGGGAAGGTCTGGGTGAAGAAGCTCTTCGAGAGGTTGACCAGCGCCGCGCCGATCACCGGGCCGACGAGGGTGCCGCGCCCGCCGACCGCCGTCCAGATGGCGATCTCGATCGAGTTGGCCGGCGACATTTCGGAGGGGTTGATGATGCCCACCTGCGGCACGTAGAGCGCGCCGGCGAGGCCGCAGAGGATGGCCGAGAAGGTCCAGATCGAGAGCTTGTACCACAGCGGGTTGTAGCCCAAGAACATGGTGCGCGATTCGGCGTCGCGGATCGCGGCAAGCACGCGGCCGAATTTCGAGACGACGAGGTAGCGGCCGATGAGTAGCGTCGCCATCAGGAGCGCCGCCGAGAGCGCGAAGAGGATCACGCGCATTTCGGGCGAGGTGATGGGGAAGCCCAAGATGCGCTTGAAGTCCGTAAAACCGTTATTGCCGCCGAAGCCGGTTTCGTTGCGGAAGAAGAGCAGCATCGCGGCGAAGGTGAGCGCCTGCGTGATGATCGAGAAATACACGTCCTTGATGCGCGAACGGAACGCGAAGAAACCGAAGACGAAGGCGACCAGCCCCGGCACGGCGACGACGAGAAAGAGCGCCCAAAGGAAGGAGTCGGAGCCCGCCCAGTACCAGGGCAGTTCCTTCCAGTCGAGGAAGACCATGAAGTCCGGCAGGTCGGACTGATACGAGCCGTCGCGGCCGATCTGGCGCATCAAATACATGCCGAAGGCGTAGCCACCGAGTGCGAAGAACAAGCCATGTCCCAGGGACAGGATGCCGGCGTAGCCCCAAATCAGGTCCATTGCCACGGCAACGATGGCGTAGCACATGATCTTGCCGGCCAGCGTGATGACGTAGGTCGAGACGTGCAAGGGGCTCTCCGGCGGCACGGCGAGGTGCAGTAGCGGCAGCACGACGAAGGTCAGTGCGGCGAAGACGGCCAGCGCGAGCCAGCCCGACTTCGGGGTGGCCTGCAAAAAGCGGACGGCAAGAGGCGTGCGCATCATTCGACGAACCTGCCTTTCAGCGCGAACAGGCCCTGCGGACGCTTCTGGATGAAGACGATGATGAAGACCAGCACGACGATTTTCGCAATCACTGCCCCGGCCCAGCCTTCGAGGAACTTGGTGACCACACCCAGGCCCAGCGCGGCCCACACCGCGCCGGCGAGCTGGCCGACGCCGCCCAGCACGACGACCATGAAGCTATCGACGATGTAGCCCTGGCCCATGTCCGGCCCGACGTTGGCGATTTGCGAGAGCGCGACGCCCCCCAGGCCGGCGATGCCGGCGCCAAGGCCGAAGGCGAGCGTGTCGATCTTGGCGGTATGCACGCCGACGCAGCCGGCCATCGGGCGGTTCTGCGTCACGGCGCGCACGAACATGCCAAGGCGCGTCCTGTTCATCAAGAGCCAGACCAAGAGCAGCACGAAGAGCGAGAAGGCGACGATGGCGATGCGGTTCCACGGCAGCACGAGGCCGGGCATCGGCTCGACGCCGCCCGACATCCAGGCCGGGTTGGCGAGCTCGACGTTCTGCGCGCCGAACAGCACGCGCGCCGCCTGGATCAGGATCAGGCTCAAGCCCCAGGTGGCGAGCAGGGTTTCGAGCGGCCGGCCGTAGAGGTGGCGGATCACCGTGCGTTCGAGCAGGATGCCGACCGCGGCGGCGGCGAAGAAGGCGACCGGGATCGCGGCGAGCACATAGGCATCGACGAAGCCCGGCAGGTAGTTGCGGAAGAGGCTTTGCACCGCATAGGTGGCATAGGCGCCAATCATCAAGAGTTCGCCGTGCGCCATGTTGATGACGCCCATCACGCCGTAGGTGATGGCGAGCCCCAGCGCGGCAAGCAGCAGGATGGAACCGAGCGAGAGACCGGTGAACGCGCTGCCCAGCGCCTCACCCAGGGCGAGGCGGCGCTCGGCGGCCTTGAGCGCCTCCTTCGCAGCGGCGCGCACCGCGACGTCGGCCTCGCCTTCCTCTTTTGTCAGCGGCAGCAACAGGTTGCGCGCGCTCGGGCTGGCGAATTCGCCGAGCGCCTTGACGGCGGCGAGGCGCGCTGAGGAATCCGGGCTGGCGAGGTTCGCCTGCGCGTGGGCGGCGGCCAAGAGCGCCTTGATCTTCGCGTCGCTTTCCTGCGCGAGAGCCTTTTCGAGCAGGGGTGCCATGTCGAGGCCGGCGCCGGTCTGCAATTCCTTCGCGGCGGCGAGGCGCACGGCGGCGCTGGCGTCGAAGAGCCGCAGCCCTGCCAGCGCATTGGCGAGCACGCTGCGGATGCGGTTGTTGAGCACGATCTCGCCGCCATCGGGCGCGGCGAGCGTGCCGTCGGCCAGCGATTGCAAGACCTGCAACGCCTCGGGTGAAGCATCGGCAGCGATGGCCTGGATCGCAGCGATCTTGTCGTCGGACTCTTCGGAGGCGAGCTGCCGCAGGAGTGCCGGATCGACGGCAGCCTGTGCGGAAAGACTCAGCCAGCAGAAAAGTGCGATGAGAAGATGGCGCATGGTTTATTGGGCAAAAATCGGCTCTGGCGGGACGGCACTGACATGCCGTCCCGCTTAATGCTGCTGCCAAACGCAGCAGAATTACTTCACTTCAGGCTCGTCCTTCTTCTTGTCGTTGCCGGGGATGTAGGGCGACCACGGTTGCGCCTTGATCGGGCCCTTGGTCTTCCAGACGACGTTGAACTGGCCGTCCGCCTTCACTTCGCCGATGAACACCGGCTTGTGCAGGTGGTGGTTCTTCTCGTCCATCTTGATCGTGAAGCCAGACGGCGCCTTGAAGGTCTGGCCGGCCATCGCGGCGATGACCTTGTCGACATCGGTGCTCTTGGCCTTCTCGACCGCCTGCTTCCACATGTGGATGCCGATGTAGGTGGCTTCCATCGGGTCGTTGGTCAGCGGCTTGTCCTTGTGGCCGGCGATGCCCTTGGCCTTGGCGTAGGCCGTCCACTGCTTGATGAAGGCGTCGTTGCTCGGGTTCTTGATCGACTGGAAGTAGTTCCAGGCGGCGAGGTGGCCCATCAGCGGCTTGGTATCCACGCCGCGCAGTTCCTCCTCGCCCACCGAGAAGGCGACGACGGGCACATCGGTGGCCTTCAGGCCGGCG
>JACAEF010000049.1 GCA_013388985.1 Rhodocyclaceae bacterium | reverse complement strand
CCCCTGGGGTGACGCCGTCGTCACGGGCTACGGAACGATCTTCGGGCGGAAGGTCTTCGTCTTCTCGCAGGACTTCACGATCTTCGGCGGCTCGCTCTCGGAGGTGTTCGCGGAGAAGATCTGCAAGGTGATGGACCAGGCGATCCGCGTCGGCGCACCGGTCATCGGCATCAACGATTCCGGCGGGGCGCGCATCCAGGAAGGCGTGGCGTCGCTCGCCGGCTATGCCGATGTGTTCCTGCGCAATGTGCTGGCCTCGGGCGTCGTGCCGCAGATCTCGCTGATCATGGGGCCCTGCGCCGGCGGCGCGGTGTATTCGCCGGCCATGACCGACTTCATCTTCATGGTCCGCGATTCCTCCTACATGTTCGTGACGGGGCCGGATGTGGTGAAGACGGTGACTCATGAGAACGTCACCCACGAACAGCTTGGCGGAGCGGGGACACATACCTCCAAGTCAGGCGTTGCCGATCTGGCCTTCGAGAACGATGTCGAAGCGCTGATGGAGCTGCGGCGATTCATCGACTTCCTGCCGGGCTCCAGCCGCGAGAAACCGCCGGTGCGGCCCTGTCCGGACTCCGCCGAACGCGACGACCTGTCGCTGGATACGCTGATCCCCGCCCATCCGAACAAGCCCTACGACATGCGGGAATTGATCCAGAAGGTCGCCGACGAGGGCGACTTCTTCGAGCTGCAGGCCGACTACGCCAAGAACATCCTCGTCGGATTCGGCCGCATGGAAGGCTCGACGGTGGGCTTCGTCGCCAACCAGCCGATGGTGCTGGCCGGCTGCCTCGATATCAGTTCATCGATCAAGGCGGCGCGCTTCGTGCGCTTCTGCGACTGCTTCAACATCCCGATCGTGACCTTCGTCGACGTGCCCGGCTTCCTGCCCGGCGTCGACCAGGAGCACGGCGGCATCATCAAGCACGGCGCGAAGCTGCTCTACGCCTACGCCGAATGCACGGTGCCGAAGATCACGGTGATCACGAGGAAGGCCTATGGCGGCGCCTACGACGTGATGGCTTCGAAGCATCTGCGCGGCGACGTGAACTTTGCCTGGCCGTCGGCCGAGATCGCCGTCATGGGCCCGAAGGGCGCGGTGGAGATCATCTTCCGCGAGGAAAAGAACGATCCTGCCAAGGTCGCGGCACGCGAGGCCGAATACAAGGCCAAGTTCGCCAATCCCTTCGTCGCCGGCGCGCGCGGCTTCATCGACGACGTGATCCAGCCGCACGAGACGAGAAAGCGCATCTGCCGCTCGCTGGTCATGCTGCGCAACAAGAAGATCGAGAATCCGTGGCGCAAGCACGGCAACATCCCGCTGTAAGGAAACCGGCCATGTTCAAGAAAATTCTCATTGCCAACCGCGGAGAGATCGCCTGCCGCGTCATCAAAACCTGCCGCAGGATGGGCATCGCCACCGTCGCGGTGTATTCCGAGGCCGACAGGGATGCCCTGCATGTCGAGATGGCGGATGAAGCCGTCTGCATCGGGCCGGCGCCGTCGAAGGATTCCTATCTGGCGATGGACAAGATCATCGCTGCCTGCAAACAGACCGGCGCGGAGGCCGTGCATCCCGGTTACGGCTTCCTGTCCGAGAACGCCGAATTCTCCCGCCGCCTGGAGGAAGCGGGCATCGTCTTCATCGGCCCGAAGCACACGTCGGTGGCGAAGATGGGCGACAAGATCGAATCGAAGAAGCTCGCCCTCGCAGCCCGCGTCAATACCATCCCCGGCCACAACGAGGCGATCGACACGCCCGAAGATGCCGTGGAGATCGCTCGCCGCATCGGCTACCCGGTGATGATCAAGGCCTCCGCCGGCGGCGGCGGCAAGGGCCTGCGCGTGGCCTGGAACGACAAGGAAGCCCATGAGGGTTTCAGTTCCTGCAAGACCGAGGCGAAAAATGCTTTCGGCGACGACCGCGTCTTCATCGAGAAGTACGTCGAGGAGCCGCGCCATATCGAGATCCAGGTGTTGGGCGACGCCCACGGCAACGTCTTCTATCTGCACGAGCGCGAATGCTCGATCCAGCGCCGCCATCAGAAGGTGATCGAGGAGGCGCCTTCGCCTTTCCTCGATCCGGAAACGCGGCGGGCAATGGGCGAACAGGCCGTGGCGCTGGCCCGCGCCGTGAATTACCAGTCGGCCGGCACCGTCGAGTTCGTCGTCAACGGCAAGGACAAGAGCTTCTACTTCCTCGAGATGAACACGCGCCTGCAGGTCGAGCACCCGGTGACCGAATGCATCACCGGTCTCGACCTCGTCGAGCTGATGATCCGCGTGGCCGCCGGCGAGAGGCTGCCGTTTCGCCAGGAGGACATTCGGCTCGACGGCTGGGCGATCGAGTGCCGCATCAACGCGGAGGATCCGTTCCGCGGCTTCCTGCCTTCGACCGGACGGTTGGTGAAATTCATCCCACCCGAAGAAGGCGACGGCGTGCGCGTCGATACCGGCGTCTATGAAGGCGGCGAGATTTCGATGTTCTACGATTCGATGATCGCGAAGCTCATCACCCATGCGCCGACGCGCGAGACGGCGATCGCGAAGATGCGCGACGCGCTCAATGCCTTCGTGATCCGCGGCGTCGCCTCGAACATCGCCTTCCAGGCCGCGCTGATGCAGCACCCGCGCTTCGTTTCCGGCCAGTTCAGCACCGGGCTGATCGCCGAGACGTATCCGAAGGGCTTCGATGCCTCGATGGTGCCGCATGACGATCCGGCCTTGCTGGTGGCGGTCGCCGCGGCGATGCACCGCCAGCACCAGGAACGCAACACGAAGATTTCCGGCCAGATGCCCGGCCACGAATACCGTCCCGGCTCGGATTTCGTCGTGCGCATCGAAAGCGGCGGCGATTACGAGGTTTCCGTGACGCGTGCGCCAGGTGGTTGGGACGTCCGTCTGGATGGCGAAACGTATGCGATCCGCAGCGATTGGCAATTCGGCCAGCCGCTCTATCGCGGCACCTTCAACGACACGCCTTTCTGCATGCAAGTGGAGCGGCGCGGCTTGAGGTATCGGCTGTTCCACTGGGGCAAGCAGGCCGATATCCTGGTGCTGACGGCCCGCGCTGCCCATTTGCTGACCTTGATGCCGAAGAAGGCCGCACCCGACATGTCGCGCTTCCTGCTCTCGCCGATGCCCGGGCTGCTCACCCAGATCGCCGTCACACCCGGCCAGGAAGTCAAGGCCGGCGAAGTGCTGGCGAAGATCGAGGCGATGAAGATGGAGAACGTGCTCAAAGCCGAGCGCGACTGCGTCGTCGATGCGCTGCTCGCCAAGCCCGGGGAAAGTCTCTCGGTCGATCAGCCGATCCTGCAGTTCAAGTAACCGAAAGTCGGCGCTGACGACACGGCACCCCCTCGTCAACTGGCGGGATTTTCGACCTCTTATCCGCCCTTGCCGTAATGTGCGGATGGCTACACTCCGGGGACACGGTAGGGTGGACCCGGATATGGCATTGGGAGAGGGCAAGTCGAGCAAAGGCGCATGGACGGCGGTGGATTTCGGTGCCGATCGGGTGACCGTCGCGCAGGTCGAACGCGGCGGCAGACCGGTGGTGCGCGTGTGCGAGGGTTACGCACGCGAGGGCAGCGTCGCCGGTATCCTCAAGCGGTTGAGGAGTGCGCACCGCCTCGGCCGCCAGCGCTGCGTGACGCTGCTCGGCGAAGGCCAATATCAGCTCTTGCAGGTGGAACTGCCTACCAATGCCGAGGGGATGACGCGCGAAGAGCTGCGCGAAGCGCTGCGCTGGCGGGTGAAGGAGATGGTCGATTTCCCCGTCGAGCGCGCCGGCATCGATCTGCTCGACATCCCCCCGGTCGGCAACCGTCCGGCCCAGGCCTGGGTGGTGCTTGCCCGTCACGAGGTGCTGCAGCCGCTCATCTGGCAATTCCAGGAAACGAAGGTCGAAATCGCCGCCATCGACATTCCCGAGCTGGCGTTGCGAAATTTGGCGGCCCTGTTCGAGGAGCCCAACCGCGGACTCGCATTCTTGTTCCTGGAACGCCAGGATGGCACGCTCGTCGTCACCTACCGGGGCGAGCTCTATATGACGCGGCACATCGACATCGGCGCCGCGGCGCTCGCCGGGCCTCAAGCCGAGGTGCTCCACGAGCGCGTGCTGCTCGACATCCAGCGCACCCTCGATGGCTTCGACCGCAACTATGGCGCGATCAATGTCGCACGCCTGCTGGTCGGCCCGATGCCGCATGCCCAGGCAGCGACTTTCGTGGACTATCTGCGTGACAACCTTTCGCTGCCGGTGGCGAGCGCGGACCTCGCCACGGTGATGGATCTGACGCAAACGCCCCATCTGCTCGAGCCGGCGCGGCAAGCCGATGCCTGGCGTGCGCTCGGGGCCGCGCTCAGAGAGTGACATGGCCGGGCAGATCAATCTCTTCGACCCCGCCCTGCGCAAGAAGCGCGACTGGCTGACGCTCGCCAACGTCGGGCTGGCCACCGTGGCGCTGCTGCTCATCGTCATCGGCGCAGGCTGGCTGGCGCGCGGCGATTTGCCCGGACTCCGTGCTCAGGTGACGGCAGAGGAGGCGCGAGTGAAAGAACTGCGCTCGCAGGTGCAGACCCTCGGACAACAGGTCGCGGAGCGGAAACCCGATGCGCGGCTGGAGCAGGAACTGGCTGCCGCCCAGCGGCTGGCGCAAGCACGCGGTGCCGTGCTGCAAACCCTGCGCCAGCGGCTGGTCGCCGACACCCCGGCTTTCGCCGAGCCCTTGCGCGCACTGGCCAACCTGGCGATGCCGGGCGTCTGGATCACCGGCTTCGTCTGGGATGCGGCGAGCAACGACATGGAAATTCGCGGTCGTACCACCGACCCTGCCCTGCTGCCCGAATACATCCAGCGTCTGAATCGTGAGCCCGCCCTGCGCGGCCGGGCATTCGCGGCGCTGAACATCGCCGAAGGCAAGCCCGAACAGCCAGCCGCCGGCAGCCCTGCGACGGCATCCCGCCTGCCGCCTTTTCATGAGTTCACGCTGGTGCCAATCAAGCGCGAGGACGCGGCGCCCGCCGTCGGCGGAGGGCGGGGATGAGCGCCATGCAGGCCCGCTGGCAACACTGGAGCGCGCGCTTTTCCGCGCTGCGGCCGCGCGAACGGCTGTTGATCTCGCTGGCCCTGGTCTTGGGCATCCTCCTCGGCGGCCATGTCCTGTGGATCGAACCGGCGCAGCTACAGGCAAAGCAGCTGCAAAACCGGCTCGTCCAGCTGCGGGAGGAGCGAAGCCATCTCGAACAGCAGGCGGCCGCTCTCGCGGCACGCGGCAGCGATCCCGACGCGGCGAATCGCGCCGCCTTGCAACGCCTGCAGGGGGAGCTCGCGCTTACCGAACGCGAGATCGCCGCTTATGGCAGCACCTTGGTCTCGCCCGTCCAGATGCCGGTCCTGCTGCAAAGGGTGCTGGCCCGGCATCGTGGCCTGACGCTCTTGAGCATGAAAACGCTGCCGCCGCGTCCGCTCGTCGCCGCGCCGGCGGCGTCCGATGGGGCGGCGCCTCTGGAGGGGAATCTCTACCAGCACGGCATCGAGCTCAAGCTGGCAGGAAGCTACCCCGACCTGCTCGCCTACGCCGCCGAACTCGATGCCAGTCCCCAGAGGCTGCTGCGGGGCGGGATCAGTCTCACCGTGCGGCAGTATCCGGTCAGCGAGCTGACGCTGACGATATACACCTTGAGTCTGGATGCGCGATGGCTGGTCGTCTGATGCTGTTTTTGTCGTTGTGTTGTGCCTGGGCGCTGGCACAGGGGGCCGATCCGACACGGCCGCCCCTCGATACCAATCCCACGGCGGCATCCGGCGCGGCTACAGCGGAAGCCGGGAGCGGATTGCAGTCGATCATCCGGCGCAAGACGGGCCGGCCCGCGGCGCTGATCGATGGCGCGCTGGTCGAGCTCGGCGGCAAGGTCGGCGAGGCGCGGCTGATCCGCATCGGCGAGGATTTCGTCGTGCTGCGCGGCCCGCAAGGCGTCGAAACCCTCTATCTGACGCCCGGCATCGAAAAGAAGGCTGTGAGGAAGGGAAAAAAATGAACCGGACCATCCTGCGAACCGTGTGGCTGGCGGCCATACCGCTCGTGCTGGCGGCTTGCGCGGCGCCGCCGGCGCGTCCCGATCGGGTACGCGAGCGCATTGGCGAAGAGCTGGCACAAGCAGTAAATCAACGCAAGTCCGCCGATACGGTCGAAAAAGCGTTGCTGCCGCCCTTGAGCATCGAATTGCCGAAGCCGGAGCAGGCCGAGCCGCGCTTCGATCTTTCCGTCGTCAATGCGCCGGCGGCGCAAGTGTTCATGGCCATCGTCAGCGGCACACGCTACAACATGCTGGTCGGCCCGGAAGTCACCGGCACGATTACCATCAATCTGAAGGACGTGACGGTCCGGGAGGCGCTCGAATCGATCCGCGAGCTCTATGGCTACGAATTCACGATCAAGGGCAACCGCATCGCGATCCAGCCGAACACGCTGCAGACGCGCGTTTTCCAGGTGAACTATCTGGCCAGCCGCCGCCAGGGGGCGACCGAGCTGCGCGTCACTTCGAGTTCGATCGCCACGAACGAGACGGCGCCGACCTCGACGGCGACGGCCACGCCCGTGCAGACCGTCGCAGGCGGCACGCGGACGACCGGCAGCCTGACCAGCCGGGTGCAGACCCAATCCGATACCGATTTCTGGCGTGACTTGCAAACCTCGCTGGCGACCATCGTCAGCGGCGAAGGCCGCAGCGTGGTGGTCAATGGCCTCTCCGGCGTCGTCGTCGTGCGCGCCTATCCGGCCGAGCTGCGCGCCGTCGAGCAGTATCTGAAGGCCACCCAGGTGATGGTCGAGCGCCAAGTGATGCTCGAGGCCAAGATTCTCGAAGTGCAGCTCTCCGAGCGCTTCCAGAACGGCATCAACTGGTCTTCTTTCAATGGCGCGAACCACCGGGCGAGCCTGGGCGTGTTGCAGCCCGGCACCACGCTCGGCGCCATCGGCAGCGTCAGCGCGCTCGGCAGCAACGACCTCACCGCGCTGCCGGGCGTGGCCGGCTCGCTGGCGGCCTCGGCGCTCGGCAATGGCTTCGTCGGACTGGCCTTCCAGACCGCCAACTTCGCCGCGCTGCTGAGCTTCCTCGAAACCCAGGGCCAGGTCTCGGTGCTCTCCAGTCCGCGCATCGCGACGCTCAACAACCAGAAGGCCGTGCTGAAGGTCGGCACCGACGAGCTGTTCGTCACCAACGTGACCTCCACGACGACCAGCACCGCCGCCGGCACGACTTCGACGCCGAACCTGACGCTGCAGCCCTATTTTTCCGGCATCTCTCTGGACGTGACGCCGCAGATCGACGAAGAGGGCAAGATCATCCTGCACATCCATCCGGCGATCAGCGCCGTGACCGAAAAAGAGAAGGTCGTCGATCTCGGCTCGCTCGGCCAGTACCGCCTGCCGCTGGCTACTTCGAGCGTGAATGAGACCGACAGCATCGTGCGCGTGCAAGACGGCAACATCGTCGCGATCGGTGGCCTGATGACGCAAAGCCAGACCAGCAACCGCAACGGCCTGCCGGGCACCGTCTCCTCGCCGGCGGGCGTGCTGTTCGGCCAGCGTGGCAGCAGCCTGGAAAAGCGCGAGCTGGTGATCCTGTTGAAGCCGACGATCATCAAGGACGATCGCGGCTGGGTGGAGGATCTGCGGCAAAGCGGCGAGCGTGTCCGCAATTTCGACCTGCCCGCCATCGACGTGCCGTTGCAGTGAGCGTCTATCTTGCCCACTTCGGCCTGAACCAGCCGCCCTTCGGCATCACGCCAGATACCGAGTTCGCCTATCCGAGCCGCAGCTACCGCGAAGGCATCAACCTGCTGCATTTCGCGCTCGCCAGCGGCGAGGGCTTCATCAAGGTGGTCGGCGAGGTCGGCACCGGCAAGACCCTGCTGTGCCGCAGCCTGCTGAACGAATTGGACGCCGACTGGCTGGCCGCCTACATCCCCAACCCGCAGATGGACCCGCGCGAGCTGTTGCTCGAAATCGCCGATGAGCTGGGGGCGGGCGAGGGCGCCAAGGACATCGCGCGGCTCGTCAAGCGCATCAACCAGCGCCTGCTCGATCTCGCCGCCGCCGGACGCAAGGTGGTGCTGTGCATCGACGAAGCGCAGACCATGCCGCGCGTGACGCTGGAGAGCCTGCGCCTGCTGTCCAATCTCGAAACCGAGAAGCGCAAGCTCTTGCACATCGTGCTGTTCGGCCAGCCGGAGCTCGACGAGATGCTGGCGCGGCATTCCGCCCGCCAGCTGCGCCAGCGCATCGCCTTTTCCTGCCGCCTGCAGCACCTCGATGCCGCAGAGGTGAGACGCTATGTCGAACAGCGCCTCGCGACGGCCGGCTACCGCGGCGAGGCGCTGTTTACCCCACGCGCGCTGCGGGCGCTCTACCATCGCTCCGGCGGCACGCCGCGGCTCATCAACATCCTCGCCAACAAGGCCCTGCTGCTGGCTTTCGGCGAGGGGCGGCTGCAGGTCGAGCCGCGGCACATCAAGGCGGCGGCGCGCGACACCGAAGGCGTGCGCGACAAGCCCTGGTGGGCCTGGTAACGAAGGAGGACCCGATGAGCGTGATCAACCAGATGTTGCGCGATCTCGATGCGCGTCAGGCGAGCCGCCAGGAGCGCGCCGGGCTACCCGCCGGCTTGCGCACCCTGCCGCCCGAGCCGCGCCGCAGCATGCAGCCGTGGGGGCTGCTCGCCCTCGGCCTGCTCGTGGGCGCCGTGGCTGTCTGGTTCTTTGCCGCGCAGCCGTCGCCCGAGGCTCCAATGTTGGCCGAAAACACCCCGCCGCCCAAAGCTGCGCCGGCGGCTGTGGCATCCGCCGCCGTGGAGATGCAGGCCGGCGCTGAACCGGCACCGCCACCGGCTGCGCCTGTCGCACCGGCCGCGACGTCGCAGCCAGCACCGATACCCAGGCCGGCGAGTGCCAAGCCGGCGGCCGAGAAGCCGAAAGCGCCCGTTCCAGCCGCTGCGGCCAGGTCTGTTCCAGCGCCGCCGCCCGAGCAGGCGGTGCGAGCCGCGACGGCCGCGACCGAGCCGGTCGAGGCAAAGCCGGCGATACCGCCCGGCGGCGAAGCGCGGATCGACAAGCAGCCGAAAACCCCGCCGACGCGCGAGATCGCCGAGGCGGAATACCGCAAGGGCATGCAGGCGGCGGGCCAGGGCGACTCCGCCACGGCATTGCCCGCGCTGCGCCGCGCGCTGGAGCTCGATCCTCAGCACGCCAAGGCGCGTCAGGCGCTGCTCGCGGTGCTGGCCAACAGCCGGCAATGGGATGAGGTGAAGCAGGTCGCCCAGGCCGGACTGGCGCTCGATCCGACGCGCACCGGCTGGGCGACGCTTCTGGCGCGGCTCCAGTATGAGGAAGGCGATACGGATGCCGCGCTGAAGACGCTGGACAAATACGCCGCGCAGGCAGCGAACGATGCCGACTTCCATGCCCTGTTCGCCTTCCTGCTGCAGAAACGCCAGCGCCAGGCCGAGGCCGCGCAGCACTATCAGGCCGCGCTGCGCCTGCGCCCCAACGAGGGACGCTGGTGGTTCGGTCTGGGACTGGCGCTCGAAGCCTCGGGCCGCGGCGACGAGGCCCGGGCGGCATTCGCCAGGGCGCGCGAGTCGGGCACTCTGCCCGTGGAGATGCAAGGCAGCGTCGAGGAAAAACTCAGGGCGTCCTCACCGTCCGCGCCGCCACCCAATTGACGACGCGACGGGCGCCGTGGGCCTTGAGCGTGCGCGCCACGGCCTCGAGCGTGGCGCCGCTGGTCATCACGTCGTCGACGACGATTACCGTCAGGCCGGTGAGATCGCGGCGGCAAGTGAAGGCATAGCGCACGTTGCCTTGCCGGGCGCGCCAGGGTAGGCGGCTTTGCGGCAGCGTGTCGCGCTCGCGCACAAGGCCGGTGGTATCGAGCGGCAATCCCAGCGCCCGCGCCAGCGGCCGCGCGATTTCCAGCGCCTGGTTGAAGCCGCGCTCGCGCAGGCGCTGCCGCGACAAAGGCACCGGCATCAGCAGATCGCCTGCCGGGCGGGGGCCGGCGAGCATGCAGCGGCTGAAAAAGTCGGCGCTGGCGAGACGGCACCCGAACTTGAGATCCTGCACCAGTCCATCGACGGGAAAGGCGTAGCGCAGCGGAGCGAGGCTCGCAGCGAAGGCGGGTGGCGCTTTCAGGCAGGCGCCACAGGCTTGGGCCGGTGCGGCCAAGGGGGTGGCGCACACCGGGCAGAGCGGTGCATCGAGCCAAGGCAGGTCGGCTGCGCAGCCCTCGCACAGCACAGCGTGGGCGCGCGCGCCGCAGAGCAGGCAGGCACGCGGCAGAAGAATGTCGAGCAGGGCGGAGACGGGCGTTCTCACAGTCATGGTCGATCGCGGATAATGCGCCGATGAGCTCGAAGGAAAGCTTTGCGGCAGCGGCGAAATCCTACGACGGCGCCGCCGTGCTGGCGCGCGAGGTTGGCCGACGCATGGCCGCGCGCCTCGATTGCGTGCGGCTCGCGCCGCGGCGCATCGCCGATGTCGGCTGCGCGACCGGCGACGGGGTGCGCGAACTGATGCGCCGCCATCCCGACGCGCTGCCGCTGGCGGTGGATTACGCGCGGCCGATGCTGGCGGCCGTGCGTGAGCGCGCCGGCTGGTGGGAGCGCCTGCGCAGCCGCGCGCCACGCTGCGTGAATGCGGACGTGCGCGCATTGCCGTTCGCGGAGAGCAGCCTGGATCTGGTCTGGTCGAACCTGATGCTGCACTGGCTGCCCGATCCGCGCCCGGCTTTCGCGGAATTGCACCGCGTGCTGGCCGAGGGTGGCCTGCTGCATTTTTCGCTGCTGGGCCCGGATACGCTCAAGGAGCTGCGCGAATGCGCGGCCCGGCTCGGCCTGCCTTGGAGCGGCAAGGCGTTCATCGACATGCATGACATCGGCGACATGCTGATGGCCGCCGGCTTCGGCGATCCGGTGATGGAAATGGAGATGCTGACGCTGACCTACCGCAGTCCGCGCGCCTTTCTCGCCGATCAGCGCCATCTCGGCGTGCGCGAGGGATTGCTCGGCCAGCAGACCTGGCGCGACTGGCGCAGGCTCTTCGCCGCCTGGCCGCGGATGGAAGGGCTGCTGCCCGCGCGTTTCGAGATCATCTATGGTCACGCCTGGAAGCTCACGCCACGCAAGCCGCCGGACGGGCGGGCCGTGATGCATTTCCAGCGCTCACAGGCTCGGCTCAAGGCTCACTCCGGCGTTTCGTGATGCGCGAGCAGCCGGTCGAGCAACGCGCGCAGCCGCGCCGGCCGGAAAGGACGGGTCAGCAACAGACGCGGCGTCCCGTCGGGCGGTTCCTCCAAAGCCGGCGTCGGACCGCTGCTGATGATCAGCGCCGGCAGCGGCTGTCCGGTGTCTGCGGCGATCCGGTCGAGCCAGGCCAGGCTGCGTTCGACGCCGGCCGCGCCGTCCGGCAGCGCGAGGATCACGCCGCGGGGCAGGCCGTCGCGGTCGAATTGCGCCGACTCCGGATCGGCCAGGCGCGTCACCGTGAAATGCCAGTTGTCGAGCAGACGTACGAGCTCTTCCTGCTCCGGGGAGGGTGGGCCGATCAGCAATAACGGAGGCTGCGCCGGAACCGGACGCTCTTCGAAGGTCCCCATGCCCACCGGCACGGCGGCAAGAGGCACCGTCAGCGCGAAGCGCGAGCCCTGCCCCACCCGCGAACACAGCGTCAGCGGGTGATCGAGCAGCTCGGCGGATTTGCGGACGATCGCCAGCCCCAGACCAAGCCCTTTTTCGGGATCGCGCTCCGGGTTGTCGAGCTGCACCAGCTCGTCGAAGATCGCCTCGCGGGCTTCCGGAGGAATGCCGGGACCGGTATCCCAGACTTCGATGCGTGCCGTATCGCCGCAGCGGCGGCAAGCGACGAGAATGCTGCCGCGGTGCGTGTGGCGGATCGCGTTGCCGACCAGATTGATGAGGATGCGGTGCAGCAGCGCAGGATCGGTGAGGATCCAGCAGTCGCGGATACGGCTGCGCAATACCAGGCCCTTTTCCGCCGCCGCATCGGCAAGGCTCTCCATCACTTGACCGATGGCCGCAGACGTGCGCACCGGCTGGCGCTTCACCTGGATCACCTGACCGTCGAGGCGGGAATAATCGAGCAGCGTGCCGAGCAGTTCCTGGAGATTGCTGACGGTGTGGGAAAGCTGGCGCAGCTTCGGTTCGAGCCTTGGCGGCGGATTGTCTTTCAGCAGCCGGGTGACGAACAGGCCGAGCGCCTGCGCCGGCTGGCGCAGGTCATGGCTCGCCGCCGCGAAGAAGCGGCTGCGCGCCCGCGCCGCGTGATCGGCCGCGTCGCGCTGGTGGCGTAACATCGCGGTGGCTTCGAGGATGCGCTCGGCGAGCTGTTCCTGGGTCTGCCCGACCGCGGCAGCCATCTCGTTGATCCCTTGCGCGAGGCGGCCGAGTTCGTCATTGCCCCGCACTCTGACACGTTGCGAGTAATCACCACGACCGATGCCGGCGACGACCGCACCGATCTCGGTCAGCGTGCGGATCAGGCCGCGGGAAAAGGCAATCACGATGGCGATCGCCAACGACAGAATGAACGCGGAGAGCGCAGCGGCCTTCATCGCATAGACGCGGATGTCGTCATGCAGCGCGCGGGTCGAGACCTTGAGCAGCAATTGCCCCAGCACCGGTGCGTCGCCGGCCTGTGCGGGGGCGCCAAAGGGATCGTTTTCGGCCAGTTGGGTCGGACGTATCGTCACGATGTGCCAATGCTCGGTGGCGTCGCTCCAGCTGCCTGTCTCGAAACCGGGACGCAGCTGCTCCGCGCGCGGCAGCTGTTCGCGCGGCAGGGTGCTCGCCAGCACCTTGCCTTTGCCGTCGAGGAAGGCGGCGGCGATCACGTCCGGTTCCTGACGCGCGGCCAGCACGAGTTTCTCCAGCGCTTCGGCATTGCCGACGAAGAGGCTGTATTCCGCCAGCGCCGACAGTTGCCGGGCAACGGCGGAAAGCCGCCGATGCTGCTCGGCTTCGGCCTGCCGCATTTGGTCGAAGATCAGCATGCCGGCGACCAGCACGGCCACCAGAATCGCCGGTCCGACCGCGGTGAGCAGGATGCGCGCGCGGATGCCGAACGATTTCATGCGCGGGCGCGAAAAACGAACAGGGGCGGTCTGTTGCCGCCCCTGTGGGTTTCGATCGCGATGATGGCGCGCCCGCTCATCGGCGCAGGCCAGGAATCCGGCTCGGCCGTCAATACAGTCCGGCGATGTAATCCGCGACCGCGTGGATCTCGGCGTCAGTCATCTTGATGGCGATCATGCGCATCATCTTGTTCGGGTCGTTGGCGCGCTCGCCATTGCGGAAGGCCTTGAGCTGCGCTTCGAGGTATTCCTGATACTGGCCCGCGATGCGCGGATACTGGATGGGAATGCCCTTGCCCGCAGGGCCATGGCAACCGGCGCAGGCCGGCAGGCCCTTGCTGGCGTCACCGGCACGATACAGCTTCTGGCCGAGTTCGAGCGTGGCGCGGTCCTTCACCTCGCCGCCGACCTGCTTCTGGCTGGAGAACCAGGCGGCGAGATCCTTCATCTGCTCTTCGCTATAAGGCGCGATCATGCCGTTCATGATGGCATTGACGCGTTCGGGCTTGCCGTCGGCACCCGCCTTGAAATTCTTCATCTGCTTGAAGAGGTAGCCGGCATGCTGGCCCGCCAGCTTCGGGTTGGCCGGGGTGGGGCTGTTACCGTCCGGATTGTGACAGGCCGCGCAGACCGTCGCCGCGATTTCCTTGCCCTTGGCGGGATCACCGGCGAAGGCGGTCTTGTCCGCCTCGCTGGCATGGGCGATCGCACCACACGTCAGCGACAAGGCGGCCGTGGACAGGGCTTTCATCAAGGGCGAAAAGCGGCTCATCTGAAGCTCCTCGGAGAACTGTTTGACCGATAAACGCGCTATTCTATATCAGCTCCCATTTTCCATCGATGCCTCGCGCCCGGGGTCGGCCGATGACGCCCTCTTTGTTCCGCCACGCCCGTTTCGAGATTTCCGTCGCCGATCCGCAGAGCCTGCCCCAGGCCGGGGGCGCGGAAATCGCCTTCGCCGGACGTTCGAATGCCGGCAAATCCTCGGCGATCAATGCGCTGGCGGGCCATACGCGGCTGGCTTTCGTCTCGAAAACCCCGGGACGCACCCAGCTGATCAATCTGTTCCGTCTCAAGTGCGGCGCGGCGCTCGTCGATCTGCCAGGCTATGGCTATGCCGAGGTGCCCGAGGCGGTGCGCCGGCAATGGCAGGGCCTGCTCGAACATTACCTGACCCGGCGCGAAGCCCTGGCCGGCCTGGTGCTGATCATGGATGCGCGCCGGCCATTTACCGACCTCGATCGGCAGATGGTTGAATGGTTTGGCCGCACCGGCAAGCCGATCCACTGCCTGCTGACCAAGGCCGACAAGCTGACCCGCCAGGAGCAGATGAAGGCGCTCGCCGCCGCGTGCCGTCTCGCCAGCGCCGAGTTTCCCGGCGTGCCGATCACCTTGCAGCTCTTTTCGAGCCTGAAAAAGTCTGGCATCGAGGAAGCCGAGCAGGTCATCGACGCGTGGCTGGGCCAAGCAGAGGGAAAAAAAGAGAAAGGGCCCTCGGCCAAAGGGGAGAAAGCCGAGAGCCCAAATGCCTCGACGAGTGTCGAAGCACCCGCTCAGGGAGGAAAAGCGGGGGACGGTTCATCACCATCCATGCTCTAAGATAGGTAGCGGAGCAAAAAGTTCAAGTATTTTTTCGAAAGCCAAGACCATGATCCCAAAAGGTGTTTATCCTTCCACGCGCATGCGCCGCATGCGCCGCGACGAATTTTCCCGCCGCCTGATGCGCGAATCCACGCTCACGTCGGCCGATTTCATCTATCCGGTGTTCGTGCTGGAGGGCAAGAAAAAGACCGAAAAGGTGGCCTCGATGCCGGGCGTGGAGCGCATGACGCTCGACCGCCTGCTGCCGGTGGCCGAGCAGGCGCTGAAGCTGGGGATTCCCGCCATCGCGTTGTTCCCGGTGATCGACGCGGCGAAGAAGAGCGAGGATGCGAAAGAGGCCTGGAACCCGCAGGGCCTGGTGCCGACCGCCGTCGCGAAGCTGAAGAAAGAGTTTCCGGAGCTCGGCGTGATCACCGACGTGGCGCTCGATCCCTACACCAGCCACGGCCAGGATGGCCTGATCGACGGCAGCGGCTATGTGATGAACGACGAGACCATCGAGGCGCTGATGCAGCAGGCGCTCTGTCACGCGCGCGCCGGCGCCGACGTGGTCGCGCCTTCCGACATGATGGACGGCCGCATCGGCGCGATCCGCGCCGCGCTCGACGACGAGAAGCTGATCCACACCCGCATCCTCGCCTATTCGGCGAAGTATGCGTCGAGCTTCTACGGCCCGTTCCGCGATGCGGTCGGCTCGGCCGGCAATCTCGGCAAGGGCAACAAATATACCTACCAGATGGACCCGGCCAACTCGGACGAGGCGCTGCGCGAAGTGGCGCTGGATCTCGAAGAAGGCGCCGACATGGTGATGGTCAAGCCCGGCATGCCTTATCTGGACATCGTGCGGCGCGTGAAGGACACGTTCGGCGTGCCGACCTTCGCCTATCAGGTGAGCGGCGAGTATGCGATGCTGAAGGCCGCCGCGCAAAACGGCTGGCTCGACCACGACGCGGTGATGATGGAGGCGCTGCTCGCCTTCAAGCGTGCCGGCGCCGACGGCATCCTCACCTATTTCGCCCTCGAAGCGGCGCGGCTCCTGAAAAAATGAAAAATCGGCGCTGGCAGGACGGCACTAACTCGCGAGCAAAGGCCATTGGCTGGCCCAATGGGCGAGCGGGTCGTCCTGGAAGCCGCTCTTGACGAAGCGCTGCAGGCGGCCGAGCAGGTAGCAGACGAGCAGGTCGGCGTGCGCGGCGCAATCGTGCCCGGCGGGCAGCGCGCCCTGTGCCACGGCGATCTTCAGCGCCTGTTTCAGCGAGGCTTCCAGCCGCTCGAAGAGCTGGTTGATCCGGGCTTGCAGGCGCGGATGTTCATGGACCAGGACGTCGCCGATCATCAGGCGCGCCAGGCCGCGATTCATGCCCGCGAAGCGCAGGCTCGCCGCCAGCATCAATTCCGCCTGCCGCAGGCCATTGGGTTCTTCCGCGACGATTTGGCCGACGACGGAAAAGATCGCGTTCTCGATGAACTCGATCAGGCCCTCGAACATACGCGCCTTGCTCGGGAAATGGCGATACAGCGCGGCTTCGGAAACCTTAAGGCGCGCGGCCAGGGCTGCGGTGGTGATCTTCTCGCCGGACGGGTTCTCCAGCATCGCGGCGATGGCTTGCAGGATATGGAGCTTGCGGTCGCCGTGGGCGGTCATCGGGTCAGTCTCAGTCTCGGCAAATCGAGCACGGATTTTATGCGCCTATCGACGTAAGTGGGCACTCGCGCAGCGCGGCTCACCAACACCGTCGTCATGCCCAGCCGCTTGGCGGCGGCGAGGTTGGCCGGCGTGTCCTCGACGAGGATGCAGCGGCGCGGATCGAGCTTTTCCGCATGCAGCAGACGCCGGAAGGCTTCGAGATGCGGCTTGGGCGTGAAACGCAGGCGCTCGATGCACCATACGCCATCGATCAGCGGCCGGATGCCGATCGATTCGAGCACGGCCTCGACGTAGCGCCGCGGCGCGTTGGAAAACACGATCTTGCGGCCCGGCAGCCGCTTCAGCACATGGCGCAGCGCCGGATCATGGACGAGCATGCGTGGCAGGTCGGCGAGAAAGTCGTGCGTCTCGGCGAGGAAGTGATGCGGATCGACGCCGTGATGCCTTACCAGCCCCGTCAAGGTCGCCCCATAGCGCCGCCAGTAGTGGTCGCGCAGCTGCTGTGCCGCTGCCTCGTCGAGGCCGACCTGCTGGGCGACGTATTCGCTCATCAGGCGGCTGATGGCCGGAAAGATGTGCGGATTGGCGTCGTGGAGCGTGTTGTCGAGATCGAACAGCCAGACGCGATGCGAGCGCATCACTTCGACTTGATCAGCGTGCCCACGCCTTCGTCGGTGAGGATTTCGAGCAAGAGCGCATGCTCGACGCGGCCGTCGATAATATGCACGCTCTTGACCCCCGAGCGCGCCGCGTCGAGCGCCGAGCCGATCTTCGGCAGCATGCCGCCCGAGAGCGTGCCATCGGCGACCATCGCGTCGATTTCCTTGGGCGTGATGCCGGTGAGCAGATTGCCCTGCTTGTCGAGCACGCCGGGCGTGT
This sequence comes from Rhodocyclaceae bacterium, assembly GCA_013388985.1. GTDB lineage: Bacteria > Pseudomonadota > Gammaproteobacteria > Burkholderiales > Rhodocyclaceae > Sulfuricystis. The sequence goes on along the minus strand of JACAEF010000049.1, from coordinate 22,240 downwards.
TGGTCAGCAACACGAGCTTTTCGGCCTGCAGCACTTCGGCGATCTTGCCGGCGACGACGTCGGCGTTGATGTTGTAGGTCTCGCCATTCGGCCCGACGCCGATCGGCGCGATCACCGGGATGAAGTCGCCGGAATCGAGGAAGCTGATGATCGACGGGTCGATCGAGGTGATGTCGCCGACCGAGCCGATGTCGATCATCTCGTCTGGCTTGTCCTTGTTCGGCAGCAGCAGTTTTTTCGCCCGGATGAAGTTGCCGTCCTGGCCGGTGAGGCCGACGGCCTTGCCGCCCGCCTGGTTGATCAGATTGACGATCTCCTTGTTGACCTGGCCGCCGAGCACCATCTCGACGATGTCCATGGTCTCCTCGTCGGTGACGCGCATGCCCTGGACGAATTCACCTTTCTTGCCGACGCGCTTGAGCAGATCCTCGATCTGCGGGCCGCCGCCATGCACGACCACCGGATTCATGCCGACGAGCTTCAGCAGCACGACGTCGCGGGCGAAGCAGTCCTTCAGCTTCGGGTCCGTCATCGCGTTGCCGCCGTACTTGATGACGATGGTCTTGTCGAAGAAGCGCTTGATGTAGGGCAGCGCCTCGCCGAGGATCTTGGCCTTGGTCGCGGCGGGCAGGCTATCGGAGGTCATGGAGAGGGCTCGCTGGAAAAAGGAATGGCGGCGATTTTACCGCCGCCATTCCCCCGTGCTGCGTGTGCCGTCTCGCCAGCGCCGACTTTCCGCGCTTACTCGATCGTCAGGCGCTTCGCCTGCGCCACGGCCTTCTTCGGCAGCGTCAGTTCGAGCACGCCATCGGTGAATTTCGCGGTGGCGGCCGCGTCATCGATGTCCTGCCCGAGGTTGAAGCTGCGTGACACCTTGCCGAAATAGCGTTCGGAGCGCAGCACACGCTCGCCTTCCTTCTCTTCCTTTTCTTCCTTGCGCTCGGCGCTGATCGAAACGACCGGCCCGTCGATCGTGACGTGGATGTCTTCCTTCTTGATGCCCGGCATTTCGGCATGGATCAGATAGGCTTTCTCCTGCTCCTTGACATCCACCTTCATGTCCGGGGCTTCGACACCCTTGCCCATCTCGACCGGGCGCACGAAGAAACCACGGAAGAAATCATCGAACGGGTCATAGCGTCTCAGTTCGTTCATCTCGTCCTCCTTTTTCCCAGGTTGTCCGCTATCAACTTAGACGTGAATGGGAAAAATTCAAGATGTCGGGCGATCGAGCTTTTCCAGTCCGAGCATCAAGATCGCATCGCGATTGGACCAGGAAAAGCACGCGGCGGCCGCGTCGCGCCATGGCAGCCAGCGCCAGGCGCGGTGCTCGCCGGGGGCGGTGATGGCGGCGGTCGCCGCCGGCACGCAAAGGCTGAAGACGTGTTCGACGTTGTGGGTCACGCCCACGGGATAGCGGTCCCGCCATTCGGCGAAGATCTCGAAGCGGTTGGAAAGACGCCAGTCGCTGAGTTGCGCCGGCGCGCAAAGGATGCCGGTTTCTTCTTCGGCTTCGCGCAAGGCGGCGTCAAGCGGCGTCTCGCCGTCTTCCAGGCTGCCGGTCACCGACTGCCAGTAGCCCGGATGCGCCGCCCGTTCCAGCAGCAGGATGTTCGTATGCGGGTCGTGGATGACGACGAGGACGGAGACTGGTTTCTTCGTGCCGGCCACGGCTTACGCGATGTCCGACAGCCAGCTGATGCCGTCGGCCTGCATGTCGGCAAAGCACCAGAAGGGGATGCCCTGCTCGCGCCATTCGTTGGCGGCGTTCTCGAAGATCTGCAGGGCCTGGACGAAATCGGCCTCCGCGTAGCCGTGGATGCCGTCGCAATGTTCGAGGATCACGACGTAGCCGTCGGCCGGCTGCCAGGAAAGATCGGCGAGGCAGTCGAGCAGCGCATCCCAGTTGTGGCCGAACCAGTCGGGAAAATGCATCGAGCGGGCGATCGCGTCGAGCATCTCGTCCTTGTTGCGCGCATGGGAAAGATCGACGCGGAACACCGCGTAGCCGTCGTGTTCGGCCGCCGCGATCAGGTCGTCCTCACCGCCCACCGGCATGTGATAGACGCCGGCATGCTCGAAACGTGTCAGCAGGCTTGCGTATTTCATTCGACGATCTTCCGGAAACTCTTGTAATGATCGGCGGTGTACCAGCACGCCTCAGGTCGCGTTGGCTCGCCGCCGCAGACGATGCGCCGCGCGCCGCGCTGCCGCACACCCGGCGTCGGCACGGTGTATTCGCGATAGTAGCCGCGCGGCGCGGGCGGCAGGCGCTTTTCGAAATTGCCGAAGACGATGCCGTCGCGCCGGTAGGGGAAGGGACCGCCCGCCGCGATCCGGGCGAGCACCTCGTGGGCTTCGGCAGGCAAATCACTGCGCGAAATATCCTCTGCCTGCGCGAAACCGAACAAGCAGGCGAACAGCAGCCCGAGCAGAACCCGCATCACGCCTTGCCGACCTCGATCTGGGTCTCGACCTTCTGGCGCAGGCGGATGTGCAGCTCGCGCAACTGCTTCTCGTCTACCGGCGACGGCGCATTGGTCAGCAGGCACTGGGCGCGCTGCGTCTTCGGGAAGGCGATCACGTCGCGGATCGATTCCGCGCCGCTCATCATCGTGACGATGCGGTCGAGGCCAAAGGCGAGCCCGCCGTGCGGCGGCGCGCCGTATTTGAGCGCATCGAGCAGGAAGCCGAACTTGGCGCGCTGCTCTTCCTCGCCGATGCCGAGCGCCTCGAACACCTTGGCCTGCACGTCGGGCTTGTGGATGCGCACCGAGCCGCCGCCGATCTCCCAGCCGTTCAGCGCCAGGTCGTAGGCCTTGGCGAGGCATTCGCCGGGATTCGTCTTCATCAGCGCCTCGTGGCCATCCTTTGGCGAGGTGAAGGGGTGGTGGCAGGCGGTCCAGCGTTTTTCTTCCTCGTCGTACTCGAACATCGGGAAATCGACGACCCAGACCGGCGCCCAGGCGCGGCCATCGACATGGCCCTTCTCGTGGCCGATCTTCAGCCGCAGCGCGCCCAGGGCGTCGTTGACGATCTTGACCTTGTCGGCGCCGAAGAAGATCAGGTCGCCGCTTTGCGCGCCGGTGCGCTCGATGATGGTCTTCAGCGCCCGTTCATGCAGGTTCTTGACGATCGGCGACTGCAGCCCTTCTTCGTTCAGTTTGGTCACGTCATTGACCTTGATGTAGGCCAGCCCCTTGGCGCCGTAGATCTTGACGAATTCGGTGTAGCCGTCGATCTCGCCGCGTGTCAGGCTGGCGCCGCCGGGGATGCGCAGCGCGGCGACCCGGCCGCCGGAGGTGGCGGGACCCGAGAACACCTTGAAGGCGACATCCTGCACCGCGTCGGTGACTTCGGTCAGCTCCAGCGTCACGCGCAGGTCGGGCTTGTCGGAGCCATAGCGGCGCATCGCCTCGGCATAGCTCATGCGCGGGAAGGGGTTCGGCAGCTCGACGGCCAGCGCCTCTTTGAACACCGTGCGGATCATTTCCTCCATCAGCGCGGTGATCGCGCCTTCGTCCATGAACGAGGTCTCGATATCGACCTGGGTGAACTCGGGCTGGCGGTCGGCGCGCAGATCCTCGTCGCGGAAGCACTTCGTGATCTGGTAGTAGCGGTCGAAGCCGGCCACCATCAACAGCTGCTTGAACAGCTGCGGCGACTGCGGCAGGGCGAAGAAATGCCCCGGATGCACGCGCGAGGGCACCAGATAGTCGCGCGCGCCCTCGGGCGTGCTCTTGGTGAGCATCGGCGTTTCGATGTCGATGAAGCCGTGGGCGTCGAGGAAACGGCGGAAGGCCATCGCCACCTTGTAACGCAGCATCAGGTTCTTCTGCATCTGCGGCCGGCGCAGATCGATGACGCGGTGGGTCAGCCGCACGGTCTCGGAGAGGTTCTCCTCGTCGAGCTGGAAGGGCGGCGTGGCGGCGGTGTTGAGGATCTCGATCTCATGGCAGAGGACTTCGATCTCGCCGGAGGGCATGTTGGGATTCTCGGTGCCGGGCGGGCGCCGCCGCACGCGGCCGACGATCTTGAGCACGTATTCATTGCGCACCGCCTCGGCCAGTTTGAACATCTCGGGCCGGTCGGGGTCGCAGACCACCTGCGCGATACCCTCGCGGTCACGCAGGTCGATGAAGATCACGCCGCCGTGGTCGCGCCGCCGATGGCTCCAGCCGCACAGGGTGACGATCTGGTCGATGTGGGCGGCGTTCAGTTGGCCGCAGTAATGAGTTCGCATGGTGGTTCCAATGGGTCAAAAGTCGGCGCTGGCAAGACGGCACGCGCCGGGGTTGGTCATTCGTTCTGGGCGCGTCCGGTGAGGTTCGGATGGCGGGGCAAGGGCGGGACGACGCCCATCGAGACGATGTATTTCAGCGCATCGTCGACGCTGATGTCGAGCTCGATGGTGTCGCTCTTCCTGACGAAGAAGAAGAATCCGTTGACCGGGCTGGGGGCGGTCGGGATGAAGACGCTGACGTGCTCGTCGGGAAGGAGCTCGGCGATCTGCAGCGCCGGCGTGCCGGTCATGAAGGCGACCGACCAGGCCTGCGGATGCGGATAGCGTACCAGCAGCACCTTGCGGAACGCCTGGCCGGAGGAGGAAAACAACGTGTCGGAGACCTGCTTGACGCTGTAATAGATCGACTTGACGATCGGGATGCGCGCCAGGATGCCTTCCCAGAAACGCACCAGCTTCTGGCCGATGATGTTGGCCGTCACCAGGCCGGTGAGCAGGATCACCACCAGCGTCAGCACGGTGCCGACACCCGGGATGTGGACGCCCAGCAGCCTGTCCGGGTGGATCGCCTGCGGCAGCAGATTGAGCGACTGATCCATCGCGCCGATGATCGCCGACACGACCCAGACGGTGATCACCAGCGGGATCCAGATCAGGAGCCCGGTGATGAAGTATTTTTTCAGGGCTTTCACGCCGCCGCTCAGCTACCGCAGGCGCAGCTTCCCGTGCCGCCCTGGCAAGGGGGTGGCGTATCCGCCTTGGCGGCGGGCTTGCTGCTGCCGTTCTTGAAGTCGGTCTGATACCAACCGCTGCCCTTCAACTGGAAGCCGGCGGCGGTCAGCTGCTTGCTGAAGGTTTCCTGTTGGCATTCCGGGCAGGTCGTCAGCGGCGGGTCGGACATCTTTTGCAGGACATCCTTCTCGAAACCGCACTGACTGCAACGATAAGCGTAGATCGGCATGGTTTTCTCCAAAAATTTAGCGAATTATAAGATGCTGGCGGGAAAGACTTTCGCGGCGCGCTAAATAAGTGCGAAAGTCCGCAAATTCAATAGAGCAGGCCCAGCCAGGCCTGATTGAGCGGCTTGCCCCAGAACAGGGCGATGACGCCCGCGGCGGCGAGGTAAGGACCGAACGGGATCGGCACGTTGCGGCCGTGCCGCGCCAGCGCGATCAAGGCGATGCCGACCACGGCTCCCACCAGCGAGGAGAGCAGGATCACCAGGGGCAGCATCTGCCAGCCGAACCAGGCGCCGATCGCGGCGAGCAGCTTGAAGTCGCCGTAGCCCATGCCTTCCTTGCCGGTGGCAAGCCTGAAGGCCCAATACACCAGCCAAAGCGCCAGATAGCCGGCCGCCGCGCCGATAACGGCGTCGGCGAGCGGCGCGAAGGTACCGTTTAAGTTGAGCAGCAGCCCGGCCCAGAGGAGCGGCAGGGTGATGTCGTCCGGCAGCAGCTGGGTGTCGGCATCGATGAAGGTCAGGCTGATCAGTGCGGCGATGAACAACAGGGCGCCGCCCAGGGCCAGCGTGACGCCGAAGCGCCAGGCCGCATAGCCGAAGAGCAGGCCGGTCGCCGCCTCGACCAGCGGATAGCGCACGCCGATGGGCTTGCCGCAGCCCTTGCAGCGCCCTTTGAGCAGCAGATAGCTGAGGATCGGGATGTTTTCCAGCGCGCCGATCATGTGGCCGCAGTGCGGGCAGCGCGAACGCGGCGCAAGCAGCGAGAGCGGCTCGAAAGAAGGCTGGGGCTTGCCGGCAAGCTCGGCGCATTGCATTTGCCACTCGCGCTCCATGATCAACGGCAGCCGGTGGATGACGACGTTCAAAAAGCTGCCGATCAAGAGCCCGAACACGCCGCAGACGACGGCGAGCGTCGTCGGATCGAGACTGGCCATCGGTCAGACGACCGCGCCGAGCTTGAAGATCGGCAGATACATCGCGATGATGATGCCGCCGATGAGCACGCCAAGCACGACCATGATCATCGGCTCCATCAGGCTGGAGAGCCGCGCGACCGCGTCATCGACCTCCTGCTCGTAGAAATCGGCGACCTTGCCGCTCATCGCGTCGATCTGGCCGGATTCCTCGCCGATCGAGATCATCTGGACTGCCATGTTCGGGAACACGCCGGTGTTCTGCATCGCCACCGTCAGACTCGAACCGGTGCTGACTTCCGCCTTGATCTGCTTCGTCGCCTCGCGGTAGATGTAGTTGCCCGAGGCGCCGCCGACCGAATCGAGCGCCTCGACGAGCGGCACGCCCGCCGCGAACATCGTCGACAAGGTGCGCGTCCAGCGCGCGAGCGTGGCCTTGCGGATCACTTCGCCGAAGATCGGCAGGCGCAGCGCCAGCCGATCCATGAACATCTGCATCTTCTCGGAACGTTTCCAGAAATAGAAGAAGGCGTAGAGGCCACCGAACAGCACACCGAAGATGATGTACCAGTATTCGACGAAGTAGTCGGAAATCGCCATCACCACCAGGGTCGGCCCCGGCAGGTCGGCACCGAAGCTGGTGAACACCTTCTTGAACTGCGGCACGACGTAGATCATGATCACCGCGGTGACGATGAAGGCGACGACCAGTACCGAGATCGGGTAGAACAGCGCGCTCTTGATCTTGGCGATGAGCGCCTGGGTCTTCTCCTTGTAGGTGGCCAGACGGTCGAGCACCTGATCGAGGATGCCGGCCTGCTCGCCGGCTTCGACCAGATTGCAGTAGAGCGGCTCGAAATAGAGCGGATGCTTGCGGAATGCCTGGTTCAGCGCCGCGCCCGTCTCCACATCGGTCTTGATGTCGAGGATCAGCTTGGTCAGTGCCGGATTGCTCGCCCCCTTGGCGACGATGTCGAAGGCTTGCAAGAGCGGCACGCCCGATTTCATCATCGTCGCCATCTGGCGCGTAAACAAGGTGATGTCCTTGTCGGTGACCTTGCCGCGGCTGCGAAAGGACTGCTTGGCGACCTTGGTGACGAGGATGCCCTGGCGGCGCAGCGTGGTGCGCACGACCGTCGGCGAGGCGGCGCGCAGCTCGCCGCGGATCAGCTTGCCACTCTTGTCCTTGCCTTCCCAATTGTAGATTGCCAGGAAATCATCCCGTTTGGCTGTTGCCATGCCCGCTCCTTGCGAATTTATGCAGAGTGATAATGCCTTGCCGGCGCCTTATTGTAAAGACGGAATAGCCCGCCTTTTCCGCCGCGGCGAGGCAGCATGACATCAGGGACGATGGATTTTCACCACTTTCACGCGGCGATTCTCGGTCTGGATGACTTCCATCGGGATGCCGTTGATGCGCAGGCCGACGCCGATTTCGGGAATGTCGCGCAGATGTTCGAGGATCAGGCCGTTCAGGGTCTTGGGGCCATCGATGGGCAGATCCAGCCCCAGGGCGCGGTTGATTTCCCGCAGGCTATGTCCGCCATCGACCAGGGCGGTGCCATCCTCATTCCAGTGGATCAGCGCCTCGCTGCCCGGCATGCTGGTGGTGAACTTGCCGACGATCTCCTCGATGATGTCTTCGATCGTCACCAGGCCGAGCAATTCGCCATATTCATCGACGACCAGGCCGAGCCGCTGGCGGTTTTCGCGGAAGAAGCGCAGCTGGTCATAGGCATGCGTTTCGGCCGGAATGAAGTAGGGGGCGGCCAGGTTCTCCCGCAGCGTCGCGTGGTCGATCTCGCCGCCGAGAACCAGCGCCACCAGGCGGCGCAGATGCAGGATGCCGATGACGTTGCCCGGCTCGCCTTCATAGACCGGCAGGCGGGTATGGAAACTGGTGGCCAGCTGGTCGCGAATCTCGTCGATCGGCGCGGTGATGTCGATGCTCTCGAGCTCGCCGCGCGGCGTCATGATGTCCTCGACGGTGATGTGCTCGAGGTCGAACAGATTGACGAGGATGTCGCGGTGGGCCTCCGGCAGATAACGGCCCGATTCCAGCACCACGGTGCGCAACTCTTCGGTGGTGAGCGCGGCGGGTTCCCCTGCCGGTTCGAGGCGGAGGACCTTCAGCAGGCCCGTGGCGAACAGGTTGATGAACCAGACCACCGGATAGCTCAGGCGCAACAACGGCCAGAGCAGGAAGGCGAGGATCACCGCGATCCGTTCGGCATTCGCCGCGCCGATGATCTTCGGCGTGATCTCCGAAAACACCAGAATGGCGAAAGTAATGAACAGGGTGCCGGCAGCCAGCGCCCATTCCTCGCCGCCGAAGAGCTCGATCGCGATCACCGAGACCAGGGTGGCCGCCGCCGCATTCACCAGATTGTTGCCGAGCAGGATGACGCCCAGCATCTTGTCGGTGCTGGCGATCAGACGCAGCGCCAATTGCGCGCCGCGATGGCCCTGGCTGGCGAGGTGGCGCAGGCGGTAGCGGTTGGCCGCCATCATGCTGGTTTCGGACATCGAAAAGAAGCCCGATAGCACCAGCAGCATCACGAGCGCGATGGACTGGGTCGAGAGTGGGTAGTCACCCATCAGCCGGGACGACCGAGCAGGACTTCAAGCACGAAACGGCTGCCGACGTAGGCGAGCAGGAGCGTGACGAAACCCGCCAGCGTCCAGCGCAGCGCGATCTTTCCCCGCCAGCCGCGGAAACGGCGCCCGGCGAGCAACAAGGCAAAAATGATCCACGACAAAACGGCAAACACCGTCTTGTGATTGAACGGCAGCGCCTGGCCGAAGATCTGCTCGGAAAAGAGGATTCCCGAGACCAGGGTGAGCGTGAGCAGGAAGAAGGCGATGTGAATCAGCCGGAACAGCAGCTTTTCCATCGTCAAGAGCGGTGGCAGGCCGGCGAACAGCGGCGTCATGCGGCCGCGATGCAGACGTTTTTCCGTGACCGCCATCAGGATGGCATGCAGTGCGGCCAGGGTAAACAGGCTGTAGGCGAGCATCGCCATCAGCAGATGAAAGCGGAATGCCGGGGAGCCGGCGTTGGCCAGGATGTGCTGGCTGGGGATCAGGAGCGGCAGCAGGACGCAGGCGGCGGCCAGCGGCAGCCCCAGCATCTGCAGGCCTTCCATGCGTGCGTAGAAGCTTTCGACCCAGTAGAAGGCCACCGCCAGCCACATCATCAGCGACAGGGCGACCGCGAAGCCGAAACGCGTCGATTCGTCGCCGGGATGGACCTCGAGTCCCAGGGTCGCTCCATGCATCACTAGCGCGATGAGCAGCCACAGCCGTTCCCAGACGGCCAGCCCCTTGACCGGCTGGTCGAGCACCGCGCCGCGCCAGCGGGTGCGCCAGAAATGGATCGCCAGACCGACATACAGCAGCGCAGCCAAGAGGTGCGGGACGGGGGGATGCAGTAAAATCGTCGGCATATCCGGAGTCTACACCAAGCCCCATGCTCGACAATCTGACCCAACGGCTCGCCAAGGTCGTCAAGACGCTGCGCGGCCAGGCGCGCCTGACCGAAGACAACATCCAGGAGATGCTGCGCGAGGTGCGCATGGCGCTGCTGGAAGCCGATGTCGCCTTGCCGGTCGTCAAGGAGTTCATTACCCGCGTCAAGGAAAAGGCGCTGGGCCAGGAGGTCGTCGGTTCGCTCACTCCCGGCCAGGCGCTCGTCGGCGTGGTGCATCGCGAACTGACGGAGCTCATGGGCGGCGCGAAGACGGGGCTCGATCTCGCCTGCCAGCCGCCGGCGATCATCCTGATGGCGGGCCTGCAGGGCGCGGGCAAGACGACGACGACCGCCAAGCTCGGCAAGTGGCTGAAAGAGCGTCAGAAGAAGAAGGTGCTGGCGGTTTCCTGCGACGTCTATCGTCCGGCGGCCATCGAGCAGCTGAAAACCGTCTGCGCGCAGGTGGGCATCGACTTTTTCCCCTCGCACGCGGGGCAAAAGCCCGCCGAGATCGCGGCGGCTGCGCTCGATCATGCGAAACGTCATTTTTATGACGTGCTGTTCGTCGATACCGCCGGCCGGCTGGCGATCGACGACGCAATGATGGCGGAGATCCGTGCGCTCCACGACCAGTTGAAGCCGATCGAGACCTTGTTCGTCGTCGATGCGATGCAGGGCCAGGATGCGGTCAATACCGCCAAAGCCTTCAATGACGCTTTGCCGCTCACTGGCGTGATCCTCACCAAGCTCGACGGCGATGCGCGCGGCGGCGCGGCGCTGTCGGTGCGGCATGTCACCGGCAAGCCGCTCAAGTTCGCCGGTGTCGGCGAGAAGCTCACCGGTATCGAGGAGTTCCATCCCGAGCGCATGGCCAGCCGCATCCTCGGCATGGGCGACATCCTCAGTCTGGTCGAGGAGGCGCACCGCAGCGTCGATCAGGAAAAGGCCCAGGCGTTCGTCAAGAAGATGAAGTCCGGCAAGGGCTTCGATCTCAACGACTTCAAGGAGCAGATCGGTCAGATGCGCAGCATGGGGGGCATGGGGGCGCTTCTCGACAAGCTGCCGGCGCAGTTCGGCGCCCTGGCCCAGCAGGCCGGCGGCGCGGTCGAGGACAAGGCGATCCGCCGCATCGAGGGCATCATCAACTCGATGACGCCGGCCGAGCGCGCCAAGCCCGAGATCATCAAGGCCAGCCGCAAGCGCCGCATCGCGGCTGGCGCCGGCGTGCCGGTGCAGGAAGTCAACCGCCTGCTCAACCAGTTCGAGCAGACGCAGAAGATGATGAAGCAGTTCTCGAAGGGCGGCATGGCGAAGATGCTGCGTGCCGCCAAAGGCTTGATGGGGCGCGGCGGCCTGCCCGGCATGCCGCGCTAGCGCAGGCCCGCCCCCCTTCTCCCCCTCACGGGGGGGTCGGAACCGCTCGCGCCGCCTTGCGGCGCTCGAATATGAGGGCGTCTAGCTTGGTCAGCGCGTCACGGTTTGCGCCGTAGGCCAAAGCCGCGTTTGCTCGGTGCGGCCCTTCGCAAACGCTGCGTTGTCTAAGGAAATGTTGAAGAATTCGTTGCGAGCGGGAGGAGGGCAAGGCGCACGGAGCGCAGGATGCGAGACATATCAATGAGATAGGCGAGCATCCGAGCACCGCGCAACGTAGCCATCCGCCCGCGCAGCAGAATTATTCAGCGTTTCCCTAAAAATCGGCGCTGGCGAAACGGTACTACTGCCGCGCCTGAATGACGCGCGGGCCCCAGTTCCAGCGTTTCTCCCATGCCGCGCGCACCATGTTCGGATATTCGGGCCGGCCGAGGCTGCCGTTGTAACGGCCGAGCGCGCGAAAGAGATCGCCGTTCTCGAGGTCGAGATAGTGGCGCAGGATCGTGCAGCCGTAGCGCAGGTTGGTGCGCAGATGGAACAGATTGTGTTCCGGATTACCGATCAGCCCCACCCAGAACGGCATCACCTGCATGTAGCCGCGCGCGCCGGCCGTCGAGACGGCATATTTGCGAAAGCCGCTCTCCACATCGATGAGCCCCAGCACGAGCTGCGGGTCGAGGCCGGCGCGTTGGGCTTCATAGCGCACGGTCTTGAGGAATTCGAGCCGCGCTGCGCGATCGGGCATGCGCCGCGCCAAGCGGCGCGACATCTCGGTGAGCCAGTCGATCTTTTCCTCGATGCTGGAAAACTGCGGCTCCGGCGCAGCGCGATCGGCGATCGCCGCATGCAATGCGGCCTGCACGCTGGCGGCGAGCGGCTCGTATTTCTGGGCGCCGGCACGGGCCTGCGTTGCGAGACAGGCCAGCAGGACCAGCAGCGCTAGACGCATGCCCTGCCGCGCACGAACGCCGCGATCTCCGCCAACGGCACCTTGGTGGCCGCCGCGTCGCGGCGATGCTGGTATTCGGCCATGCCCTCCTTGAGCCCGCGCTCGCCCAAAGTGACGCGATGCGGCACGCCGATCAGCTCCCAGTCGGCGAACATCACGCCGGGTCGCTCGTCGCGGTCGTCGAGGATCACGTCGATGTTCGAGACGACCAGCTTTTCGTACAGGTCGAGCGCCGCCTGGCGCACGGCCTCCGACTTGCCCCAACCGACCGGGCAGATCACTACGGTAAACGGCGCGATCGCATCCGGCCAGATGATGCCCTTCTCGTCGTGGTTCTGCTCGATCGCCGCGCCGACCAGGCGCGTGACGCCGATGCCATAGCAGCCCATCTCCATCAGCTGCGGCTTGCCGTTTTCGTCGAGATAGCTGCAGTTCATCGCCGCTGAATACTTGGTGCCGAGGTAGAAGACGTGGCCGACCTCGATGCCGCGCTGGATCGCGAGTGTGCCCTTGCCGTCGGGCGAAGGGTCGCCGGCGACGACGTTGCGGATGTCGGCGACGAGGTCGGGCTCCGGCAGATCGCGCCCCCAGTTGATGCCTTGGAGGTGGAAGCCGATCTCGTTGGCGCCGGAGATGAAATCGGCCATGTTCGCGACGGTGCGGTCGGCGACGATCCTGACCGGTTTCTGGGTATTGAGCGGTCCCAGATAGCCCGGCGGGCAGCCGAAGTGGTCGATGATCTCCGGCTCGGTGGCGAAACGGAAGCCCTGATCGAGGCCTTTGAGCTTGCCGGCCTTGACTTCATTCAGTTCGTGGTCGCCGCGCACCAGGAGCAGCCAAAGCTCCGGGCCGAGCGGCGTGTCGACGGCGAGCACGATCGACTTCACGGTCTGCTCGAGCGGCACGCCGAGGAGCTTCGCGACATCCTCGCAGCGCGTGGTGTTCGGCGTGGCGACCTTTTGCATCGCCAAAGTCGGCGCTGGCCGGACGGCACTGGCCGGCAGCGCTTCCGCGAGCTCGATGTTGGCGGCGTAATCGGAATCCGGGCAATACACCAGCACATCCTCGCCGGTGTCGGCGATCACCTGGAACTCGTGGGAGAGCGAGCCGCCGATCGCTCCCGTGTCGGCACGCACGGCGCGGAATTTCAGGCCGAGGCGCTCGAAGATCTTCACATAGGCGGCGTACATCGCCTGATAGCTCTTTTCGGCGCCGGCGGCATCACGGTCGAAGGAGTAGGCATCCTTCATCGTGAATTCGCGCCCGCGCATCACGCCGAAGCGCGGCCGGCGTTCGTCGCGGAACTTGGTTTGGATGTGATAGAAGTTCTTCGGCAGTTGACGCCAGCTGTGGATTTCGCTGCGGGCGATGTCGGTGATCACTTCCTCGGACGTGGGCTGGATCACGAAATCGCGCTGATGGCGGTCCTTCACGCGCAGCAGTTCCGGCCCCATCTTGTCCCAGCGCCCCGTCTCCTGCCACAGTTCGGCCGGCTGCACGATCGGCATCAACAACTCGATGGCGCCGGCGCGGTTCATCTCCTCGCGGATGATCGCCTCGATCTTACGGATCACCCTGAGTCCCATCGGCATGTAGGTGTAGATGCCGCCGGCGAGCTTCTTGATCATGCCGGCGCGCGTCATCAGCTTGTGCGAGACGACTTCGGCATCGGCGGGGGCTTCCTTGAGGGTGTTGATGAAGAACTGGCTGGCGCGCATGGCGGAATTTCCTTGGTCTGACAACGGACTGCGGATTTTACCCACCGACCGGCTTTCCTCGACCCGGCGAATGTGGAACAATCCCGTCCAGACAATCAGTTTGGGGTTTCACCATGCTCGATCGGGAAGGTTATCGCCCGAACGTCGGCATCATTCTGACCAATCAGCGTCACGAGGTATTCTGGGGCAAACGGATTCGCGAACATTCCTGGCAATTTCCGCAAGGCGGAATCAAGAAGGGGGAAACGCCCGAAGAGGCAATGTTCCGCGAACTGTACGAGGAAGTGGGCTTGCGTCCCGAGCACGTCCGCATCCTCGGCCGCACGCGCGATTGGCTGCGCTACGACGTTCCGAAACACTGGGTGCGCCGCGAATGGCGCGGCACCTACAAGGGGCAGAAGCAGATCTGGTTCCTGTTGCGGCTGATCGGCCGCGACAGCGACATCTGTCTGCGCGCGACCGCGAATCCGGAATTCGATGCCTGGCGCTGGAGCGATTACTGGGTGCCACTCGAGTCGGTGATCGAATTCAAGCGTGGCGTCTATGAGCAGGCTTTGAACGAACTCGCGCACCTGCTGTTTCGCGTGCCCGGCCAGGCGCCAAACCGGCGGGAGGCGCCGCATCGGGCGTCGGATACGACGTCGGCGGTCGAGGAACGATGAGACGCCTTTTGCTGATCTCCGTCGCGCTTTGCGTCACCGGCACCGCCTCGGCCGGCCTGCTTGCCGACGAGGACCCCGATGCCCCCAAATGGGAAGAGGAAACGCCGCAGCTTCCCGAATTTCCCAAGGAAGCGAACTTGCGCGAGTTCTATGTGAGCGCCACGACGCCACACCGCTATTTCATCGACACCACGAGCCTCGCCGTCGGCAAGGACGGTGTGGTGCGTTACATCCTCGTCGTGCGCACGCAAGGCGGGGTCACCAACGTAACCTTTGAGGGCATGCGTTGCGCCACCGGCCAATACAAAATCTACGCGACGGGACATGCCGATGGGACTTGGGCCTGGGCCCGGCGCAGCGAGTGGCGGCCGATCACGAACAAGCCGACCTACCGCCACCACGCAGCGCTCGCGCACGATTTCTTCTGTCCGATCGGCACTCCCATCGCAACGCCCGACGAGGGACGCGAAGCCTTGCGGCTTGGCAAGCATCCCAGCGTGAATTGAGGATCCAAGAAATGAGCCTTCTCGATCCTGTCATTCTGCAACTCGATCAGGCGCTGCGCACCCTGTTCGTCCCGGCGCCGACGCAGCGGCCGATGCCCGGTGAATCCCTGCCCGAGCCGGAGCTGAGCGAATCCGAACGCCGGCATGCCGCCGCGCTGATGCGCATCAATCATGTCGGCGAGGTCTGCGCGCAGGCGTTGTATGCCGGCCAGGCCTTTACCGCGGCGAGCAGCACGGTGCGCGAGGCACTCAAGCGGGCTGCCTGGGAGGAGACCGAGCACCTGAACTGGACCGAGCGGCGCATCGAGGAGCTGGGCGGCCGCAAGAGTCTGCTCAATCCGCTCTGGTATGCTGGCGCCTGGACGATCGGCGCGATCGCCGGCCGCCTGGGGGATCCGGTCAGTCTCGGCTTCGTCGCGGAAACCGAACGGCAGGTCGAGGCGCACCTGGAAGGGCATCTGAGCCAATGGCCGGCCGCCGATCAGCGCTCGCAGGCGATCATCGACCAGATGAAAGCCGACGAGATGGCCCACACGAAGATGGCGGTGAGTCTCGGCGCGGCCGAGCTACCGCCGCTGGCCAAGGGGGCGATGAAGTTGGCTGCCAAAGTGATGACGACGACCGCTTACTGGCTCTGATCAGTCGTCGATGATTTCCCAAGAGTGATGCATCTGGGCCGTCTTGCCCAGCATGATCGAGGCCGAACAGTATTTCTCGGCGGAGAGCTTGACAGCGCGTTCGACCGCCTCGGGTTTCAGCCCGCGGCCTTTGACGACGAAGTGCAGGTCGATGCGCGTGAACACCTTGGGGTCCTCTGTGGCGCGTTCGGCCGTGATCCTGACGGCGCAATCGGTGATGTCCTGGCGTGACTTCTTCAGGATCGACACCACGTCGAAGGCAGTACACCCGCCGGTGCCGGCCAGCAACAGTTCGAGGGGACGCGGTGCCAGGTTGCGGCCGCCGGCCTCGGGCGCGCCGTCCATCGCCACCATGTGCCCGGAACCGGTTTCCGCGACGAAGCTCATCCCCCGCGGCTGCCAATGTACCGTGCATTCCAACATCTGTGACCTCCTTTAGAATCCTGTGGCCTCGATTGTAGCCGGCCGCGCGATGGCTGATCCATCCACGAGAAACTCGGCGCTGGCGGCACGGCACGATAAGCGTTGGAAAAATATTTGACTTTTCTCGTTTGCCTGCGCTAACATGCGCGGCTTTCCGCGTGGTGGTCGGATGCGTCGGCTGCCATGAGACACCACCCGGCCGCGCCCACCGGCTGTTTGAATCAGGTAGCAAGGACTTTCCATGAAGACTTTTTCTGCCAAACCGCATGAAGTCAAGCGCGATTGGTTCGTCGTCGATGCCACGGACAAGGTGCTCGGCCGTTTGGCCTCCGAAATCGCCCGCCGTCTGCGCGGCAAGCACAAGACCGAATACACGCCCCACGTCGATACGGGCGATTACATCGTCGTCGTCAATGTCGAGAAGCTGCGCGTGACGGGTAACAAGGCCCAGGACAAGAAATACTTCCGCCATTCCGGCTTTCCCGGCGGCATCTACGAGACCAATTTCATCAAGCTCCAGCAGCGTTTCCCGGCCCGCGTGCTCGAAAAAGCCGTCAAGGGCATGCTGCCGAAGGGCCCGCTCGGCTACGCGATGCTGAAGAAGATGAAATGCTATGCCGGCGCCGAGCATCCCCATGCGGCGCAGCAGCCCAAGACACTGGAAATCTGACAGGATCAATAAGCTATGTCGGCCAATTACTACTATGGCACCGGTCGCCGCAAGACCGCCGTCGCGCGTGTGTTCATGAAGAACGGTAGCGGCAAGATCGTCGTCAATGACAAGCCGGTGGATGAATTCTTCTCCCGCGAAACCGGCCGGATGATCGTGCGTCAGCCTCTCGAACTGACCCAGCATCTCGGCACCTTCGACATCATGGTGAACGTCACGGGAGGCGGCGAATCCGGTCAGGCTGGCGCCGTGCGCCACGGCATTACCCGCGCCCTGATCGAATACGATGCCGCGCTCAAGCCGGTTCTTTCGCAGGCAGGCTTCGTCACGCGCGATGCACGCGAAGTCGAACGCAAGAAGGTCGGCTTGCACAAGGCGCGCCGGCGCAAGCAGTTCTCGAAGCGTTGAGGACTGCGACTCGCAAAAAAGCCGCCTCCGGGCGGCTTTTTTTGTCCCTTGCCGTTGTCGGGTTATGATCCCGGTTTCGACCGACGGGGCATCCCGCCCGGTAGCAAGACATGTTTCTGGAGTAAAGCATGATCAAGGTAGGCATCGTTGGCGGCACCGGCTACACTGGCGTCGAATTGCTGCGCCTGCTGGCACAGCACCCCGAGGTGGAATTGACGGCGATCACTTCCCGCGCCGAGGCAGGCAATGCAGTGGCCGACATGTTCCCGAGCCTGCGCGGGCGGATCGACCTCAAATTCAGCGATCCGGCAAACGCGCCGCTCACGGAGTGTCAGGTCGTCTTCTTCGCCACACCCAATGGCGTGGCGATGCAGCAGGCGCGCAGCCTGCTCGATGCCGGCGTGCGCGTCATCGATCTCGCCGCCGATTTCCGCATCAAGGATGTCGCCGTCTGGGAGAAGTGGTATGGCATGACCCACGCCGCACCGGATCTCATCGCCGAAGCGGTCTATGGCCTGCCGGAACTGAATCGCGACCAGATCAGACAAGCCCGCCTGGTGGCCAATCCCGGTTGCTATCCGACGGCGGTGCAGCTCGGCTTCCTGCCCTTGATCGAGGCCGGCTGCGTCGACATCGAGCACCTGATCGCCGATGCCAAATCCGGGGTTTCAGGCGCGGGCCGTAAGGCGGAAACCCATATCCTTTTCGCCGAGGCTTCCGACAATTTCAAGGCTTATGGCGTCGCGGGACATCGCCACCTGCCTGAAATCCGCCAAGGGCTCGCGGGCATCGCTGGGAGACAGGTCGGCCTGACTTTCGTCCCCCATCTGACGCCGATTATCCGCGGCATCCATGCGACGCTCTATGCGCGCATCACGCGGGAGGAGGACTTTCAGGCCCTCTATGAAAAACGCTATGCGGCTGAAGCCTTCGTCGATGTCCTGCCACCCAAATCGCATCCAGATACCCGTTCCGTCCGGGCGGCGAATGTTTGCCGCATCGCCGTCCATCGCCCGCAAGGGGGTGACACGCTCGTGGTGCTCTCGGTCATCGACAATCTGGTCAAAGGAGCGGCCGGCCAAGCGGTGCAAAACATGAACTTGATGTTTGGCTTCGACGAATGTCTTGGTCTCACGCAAGTTCCCGTCTTGCCCTGATATTGCGGCGCTGGCGCGGGCGGTTCGGCATTTCTGCCCCGCTGGTCGCGGTACGGCCCCACAGGCCGTGGTATTTGCGTGTCCTCGTGGCCGCCCCTGCACTTTTGCTGGCGGTCGTCTTGATCTGGATGTTCGACCCTGCCGAACGTCTGGGCGGAATGGGGCATGCCAATGAGCTCAAAGCCTTGCAAAATGCCAATGCTGCATTGGAGGAGGAAGTCGCGCGTCTGCGCGGTTTGCTGGCAGCACGCGAAAACGACTTGCAGATCGAGCAGGCTGCGCAACGAACCCTGACGGACAAGCAGAAGGCCTTGATGGAAGAAAATGCCCGACTCAAAGAGGAGCTTGCCGTGCTGCAGCGGTTGGCAGCGAAAACCCGGAAGAGGTGAGTCGCAATCATGACTTCTTGATCGAAAAGGAGATGCGCATGTTCAAGAAATCCAGCAAGCCGAACAGCCGGATCGATACCCTGATTGGCGCAGGAACGACCGTGGAAGGCAACATTGCGTTCGCCGGCGGCTTACGCATCGATGGCGAAGTTCATGGCAGCGTGTGCGCTGTAGGAGAGCATCCTGGCACGCTGGTGATCAGCGAGCATGCCCGGGTGGATGGTGAGGTCGCCGTTCCGCACGTCGTCATCAACGGCACGGTCAATGGACCGGTTCGTTCTGCCGAGGCGCTGGAGTTGCAGCCGCGCGCACGGGTGACTGGCGACGTCGAATACAACACGATCGAAATCCATCTGGGAGCGGTCGTGGAAGGACGTCTGCTGCATCGCGGTGCAGGAAACGCCAAGGCCGTCGAGTTGAAATTGGCGAACACGCATTGAAATCATTGGTCCAGTCGCCAATTGATGGATTTGACCGGCAGCCTCCGGCGCCGGATAATGAAGCCACTCGATAAACCATCCCCAAGGAGAACTCGCCATGAACGCGCCCGCTGAAATGACCGCGCCGTTGATCTTCACCGACAGCGCCGCCAACAAGGTCAAGGAACTGATCCTCGAAGAAGGCAACCCGGAATTGAAGCTCAGGGTTTTCGTCACCGGAGGTGGCTGTTCCGGCTTCCAGTACGGCTTCACCTTTGACGAAGTGGCCAACGAAGACGATACCGTGATGGAAAAGAACGGCGTCACGCTGCTGATCGACCCGATGAGCTTCCAGTATCTCGTCGGCGCCGAGATCGACTACAGCGAAGGTTTGCAAGGCTCGCAGTTCGTCATCAAGAATCCGAACGCCACGAGCACCTGCGGCTGTGGCTCTTCGTTTTCGGTCTGAAGGCAGGCGCGGTGAGAACGAAACGGGGGCGTCCCAGACGCCCCCGTTTCGTTTGGGTCGATCTCAATCCAGCGAGGCGACCTGGATGCTGCGAGCCGCATCGAGCTGGCGCGCCATTTCTGCCGCGGCGGTCTTGAACGCCGGTAACTGATCCGCAGACAATGGGGTTGCATCCGGCAGGGCAATCGTCAGCGGATTGCGATGCACCCCCTCGACCCTGAATTCGTAATGCAGGTGAGGGCCGGTGGCAAGGCCGGTGGCGCCGACATAACCGATGACCTCGCCTTGCGAGACCCGCGAACCCTTGCGCACTCCCGTGGCAAAACCGGAAAGGTGGCCATAGACGGTGGTGCGGTTACCCGGATGTCTGATCATGATCACCTTGCCATAGCCGCCCTGTACGCCGACGAAATCGATCACGCCATCCCCGGTGGCCTTGACCCGTGTTCCGATGGGAGCGGCGTAATCGATGCCGCGGTGAGCGCGGATTTCCTGCAGGACCGGGTGATAGCGGGCAGAGGAGAAGCCCGAGGTGATTCGGGAAAATTCGAGCGGGGAACGCAGGAAAGCCTTTTTCATGCTGAGCCCGTTTTCCGTGTAGTAACCACCGGCACCTTGCGCCGGCTGGTACCAATAAGCGCGCAGCATCTTGCCGTCATTGACGAACTCGGCAGCGAGAATGCGCGGATTACCGACTGGTTTGCCGAGATAGTCGTTGGTTTCGTAAACCACGGTGAATCTGTCACCCTTACGCAGATCGCGGTGGAAATCGATGTCGCCGCCAAAGATATCGACCAGCTGCATGGCTATGGCGTCCGGGATGCCGGCTTCGTCGGTCGCGCCGAACAATGAATGGCGGATCGTCGCGGATTTCAGCGAGATCCTGCGTGCTAAAGGCAGAGCCTCGGTTTTCGCAATGAATCCCTCGGGTATGCGCTGCACGACGAGTGCATTGGAATTCTCGCCATTGAGCGGGAAGACGAGCGATTCGAGTTCGCCATCCACATCGACTCGCGCAGTGAAGGACTTGCCCGGAACCAGTTGTCTAGCAAATGCGGCGGCATTCTTGTCATGGCGCAGGAACCGCTCGATTTCGGTAGCGTCGATGTCGAGTTTGGCCAGCAGGCTGCCCAGAGTGTCGCCACGCTCGATGACGATCTCGCGGCTGAGAGTATTTGCTGTGCCTTCGACGTTTTCGAGAGCCGTCAAAGGCAACTGTTCGACGACCTGCTCGATTCTGGCATCGCGTTCGAGAGTGTCGCGTGCCGTGCCAAATGCTGCCGCCATGAAGGAAAGGGTCGCGACGGCACCCAGGCCGACAGCGGCGGCGCGCAGTCTGGGCGAAGCCTTGCCAATGAGGGACCGCCCCGGCGCTTGGTTTAGAATCTGAGGCATTGTTGCATGGCTTGGCAAAATGGCGGCCAAGTCTATCAGATATCCCACTCCATTGAAAAACCGGATGATCACGCATGATTGACGTCGAATCCCAGCTCGCCCTGATCAAACGTGGCGCTGAAGAGCTGCTCGTCGAAGCCGAACTCGTCGAAAAGTTGAAAACCGGACGTCCCCTCAGGGTCAAGGCTGGATTCGATCCGACTGCCCCAGATCTGCATCTCGGACATACGGTGTTGATCAACAAGCTCAGACACTTCCAGGAGCTAGGGCATCACGTGATGTTCCTGATCGGTGATTTCACCGGAATGATCGGTGACCCGACCGGGAAGAATGCCACCCGCCCGCCGCTGTCCCGAGAGCAGATCCAGGAAAATGCCCGGACATATCAGGATCAGGTATTCAAGATTCTCGATCCGGAGAAAACGGAGATCTGCTTCAACTCCGCGTGGTTCGACACGCTCGGGGCGGCGGGCATGATCAAGCTGGCGGCCCAGCATACCGTCGCAAGGATGCTCGAGCGTGACGACTTTGCCAAACGCTATGCCGCCAATCAGCCGATCGCCATCCACGAGTTTCTCTATCCGTTGTGCCAGGGCTACGATTCCGTCGCCATGCAGGCGGATATCGAGCTGGGCGGCACGGATCAGAAGTTCAATCTCCTGGTGGGGCGCGAGCTGCAAAAGCATTACGGCCAGTCCCCCCAGTGCATCCTGACCATGCCTTTGCTCGAAGGGCTGGATGGCGTCAACAAGATGTCGAAGTCGCTGGGCAACTACATTGGCATCGCCGAGCCGCCGCGGGAAATCTTCGGCAAGCTCATGTCGATCTCCGACGAGCTGATGTGGCGCTATTACGAGCTGCTCTCGTTCCGCTCCAGCAGCGAGATTGCGCAGCTCAAGCGTGGTGTTGCGGAAGGCGCCAACCCGCGTGACGCCAAGATCGCACTGGCCCAAGAGCTGGTGGCGCGTTTCCATGGTCAAGCTGCAGCAGACCTGGCGCTGGAAGATTTTCTCGCGCGCTTCCAGCGCGGAGCCATTCCCGATGAGATGCCCGAACTGTCTTTGGCTGCGGCGCCGGTGGCGCAGCTCATGAAGCAGGCGGGGTTGGTTGCGAGCACCTCGGAGGCCTTCCGCCTGATCGACGGCGGCGGTGTGCGTATCGACGGCATCAAGATCGAGGACAAAGCCCTGCAACTGAAGCCGGGCACGACAGTCGTGCTGCAGGTCGGTAAGCGCAAATTCGCGCGAGTCACTATTTCTTGAGGCCGCCTATCAGGGCTGGAAAAAATTTTTCAGAAAGCCGTTGACGCGTAAAAGTCGATGGGTATAATGCGCCCCTCTTCGCTGCACGACGCAGCAGTTCTTTAACAACCGAACAGCCGATAGGTGTAGGTGCTTGCTGAGTTTGAGGCGAGCGCGGGCGGTGGGGGCGAGAATCGAAGCTTTCGCTGTGGGGGGAATCCCCGATCTTGGATCACGT
>JACAEF010000142.1 GCA_013388985.1 Rhodocyclaceae bacterium | reverse complement strand
GGGGCGGGTTCTGCATTCGTCGCCTTAGACAAACTTATCGGGGCGCAGCACCGCCACATCGGTGGTGTAGGTGGTGATCGAGTAGTTCGCGAAGTACTCGTCGGCAATGTGTGTCACCAACTGATCGGCGACCTCGGCGCTGACCAGCGTCTCGATCTTGATCAGGTGGCCCTCCTCGAAATGGGCCGAGAGATTGCGGGTGCCGCGCCCGCTGACTGCCACGAGCGTGTACCCACGCCCGCCCAGGCGCTTGATATCGTTCGTCAACTGCTCCTTCAGCACATCCTCCGCGATAATCGTGACCAGTTTGATCGCTGTCGTTGGCATCGACTTCCTCGTTTCGCACTTACGCGGGGTTCGGCGGCAGCACCGGCGAGCCCAGCAACCCACACAGCCACTGAATATAGATGAACAGGATCGGTAGCCCGAGCAGCAGGTTGAACGGCAGGGTGATGCCGAGCGCCGATGTCAGATAGATGCTCGGGTTGGCTCTGGGCAGTGCCGAGCGCACCGCCGCCGGCGCATCGATGTACGAGGCACTTGCGGCAATTGCGGCCAGAATGAAGCTGCCGCCCAGCGACATGCCCGACAGCGCGCCCAGGGTGCCGCCCAGCAGGCCCATCACCATCGGCATCAGCACGCCGAAGCCCAGCATAAATGGCCCCACGTTCGCGAAGTCGCGCAGCTGGCGGGCGGCCACCATGCCCATCTCGAGCAGAAACAGCACCAGCACGCCGCGAAAGAGACCTTCCGAGCCCTGCGAGAAGACCACGGCGATGCGCTCGAACCCGGGCTCGCCAATTGTCACGCCGATGATCAGCCCGCCCATCAGCAGGATCACGCTACGGCCGGTCAACGTCTCGCGGATCACCTTGCCGAGCGCGTCGTCCCTGGTGCGCAGCCCCAGGCGGCCCCAGAACAGCGCCACCACGATGCCCCACTCGGCCAGCGCCGAGAGCGTCGGGATGAAGCCCTCGAAGCCGATCCCGGCGGCCTCGACCAGCGAGAGTGAGGCCGCAAACGTGACCGAGGAGACTGACCCGTACAGGGCTGCAACACCCGCGGCATTGGAGACATCAAAGCGGGCCAGGCCGCGCAGCACAAAGTAGCACAACGTCGGCAGCGCAACCGCCAGAAAGATCGTCGCCAGCGCCGGGAACAGAAACTCACTGAGCGTGGTGTTTGAAAGCTCGACGCCGCCATTCAGCCCGATCGCAAACATCAAATAGATAGCGATGAACTTGTAGACCGGCTCTGGGAACTCGATGTCGCTCTTGACCAGGGTGGCGATCATCCCCAGTACGAAGGCCATGGTCAGCGGTGAGAAAAAGTTGCGCTGTAAGACCCCGAACGTCTCGGCCAGTTCCATTGCGGTAGCGCCCTTTCAATGCACAGAATGAAAACGTACGAAAATTGTATCGCGAATACTATAACGCGACAACAGAAACAAGAATAGGGCCTGCCCCTCCGTTCGGGCAGGCCCCGCACCGGGTGTGGTAATCCTGAAAACGGTTCCACCCGGCTGAGTCTCGGGGGCAAGCGCGCCAGCGCCGCTGCCGCGCTTGCCCC
>JACAEF010000141.1 GCA_013388985.1 Rhodocyclaceae bacterium | reverse complement strand
GTACAAGAGAATGTGCCTGGGAATTTTGAGGAACCGGGAGGCCCGAGCCTGGTTCCATTCGTTTCTTTCCAGTGCCTGGAGGATGATCTCTCGCTCGAGTTCTTCCAGAGGAGCCCCTTCCGGCGGTAACCGAATCCAGGAATCCTCTTTGCGAGCCGTCCCCGAGGGGACGCCGCCGAGGATTTCCGGAGGAAGGCTGCTTCTTCCAAGGGTCTCTCCGGTGGCAAAGATCAACATGCGCTCCAGGACGTTCCGGAGTTCCCGCACGTTGCCAGGCCATCTGTACGCCTGAAAGGCCTTGATGACCTCAGGGTCCACTCGGATCTTTTTGCCCGGCGCCAGGAGAGCGATGAAATGGTCCACAAGGGGCGGGATGTCTTCGGGCCTCTCACGCAGCGGCGGAACGCGAAGCTCCACCACATTGAGCCTGTAGTAGAGATCCTCGCGGAACTCGCCGCGCTCGACCTCGGCCCGAAGATCCGCGTTCGTAGCGGCGAGGATTCTCACGTTGACGCGGGTCGGTTTTTCTTCTCCCACACGGCACACGTTCTGGTCCTGGAGCACTCGGAGCAGCTTGGCCTGAAGGGCCAGTTCCAGACTGCCGATTTCGTCCAAGAAGAGTGTGCCTCGGTCCGCTGCGTGGAATCGCCCCTTGCGGTCGCGGGTGGCTCCGGTAAACGCGCCCTTGACATGTCCGAACAGTTCACTCTCCAGAAGTTCGCGCGGGATCGCGGCGCAGTTGACCGCCACGAAAGGATGATCTCTGCGGGAGCTGTTGTAGTGAATGGATCGGGCGACGAGATCCTTGCCGGTGCCTGTCTCTCCGGTGATGAGAACCGGCGCGTCGACCTGGGCTAGGCGTACCGCCTTTGCCACGAGATCCTGGAAGGCTGCCGAGGCTCCCACGAGACGTTCAGCGTCGAACGTCTCGCCGAGCTCCCGACGGAGCCGGAGGTTTTCCTCTTTCAACCTGCTGTAGCGCAGAGCCTTTTCGAGGGTCAGGAGCAAGGCGTCTCGGTTGAGAGGCTTGGTGACGTAGTCGTAGGCTCCTTCTTTCATGGCCTCCACGGCCATCTCGATGCTGCCGTAGGCCGTGATGACAATGACAGCGGTTTCCGGGGCGCGTTTCTTCACCTCTCGGAGAACCGCGAGGCCGTCCACACCGGGCATTTTGATATCCGTCAGGACCGCTCCGAAGGAGTCTTTTTCGATCCACGCCAGGCCCTCGGAGCCGTTAGCCGCGGTGGCGACTTCGTAGCCGGCCTGCTTGAGATTGTACTCCAGGATCTTGCGGAAGCTTTCGTCGTCGTCGATGACCAGGATGCGGCTGAACTCGGGCATGGCCGCCCTCCTCGAGAGATCTCCTACGCGTGGCTTGGATTGGCGCCTCTTTGCACAGTGTCTATAGGAATTGTATTGTAATCGCATCGCACCGAAGAAGGGAATCGCCAGATGGGAGAAAGAACAAAACCCTCGCCCGCGGAGGGCGAGAG
>JACAEF010000102.1 GCA_013388985.1 Rhodocyclaceae bacterium | reverse complement strand
ACTGCCATGTTGGTCATGCCATCCGGGAAAAAAGGAATATGCAATGAAATTCGAAGCCATGGCGAAATCACAAACAAAGCCATAAGAGACAAATATACCAATTGAGAAAGCCACTTCTTTTGTTTTTTTTCTAATCCATTGATTTTCTCCAGTACCATTTTTACCCAATCCCATAGGCCATAGGCTGACAGTATAAGAAAAAAGGGATAAACAAAAAAAAGATACGCAGGCACCCGATGGGTAAACACCAAAGAGAGTAAAAGGAAAGGCGTTGCAAATATGCATGTCAAATACACGGCAAATCGATCACGACGGAGCATCATACTTATTACGCCGAGAAAAAAGAAACTCGCCAAGGGAAAACGCTGGCCAGAAATTAAAAAGTCCAGAAGTGCAGTGCGGTTCAATGCAGAAGAATCTTTGGTAGCCCAAGAAGGCGTATAAGATAGATAGTATTGAACCATATTCCGAATGGGAGGAAGTAAAATGAGTGCGGCAAGGCCTAAAAAAAGCCCAATGACTAAAAATAACGCATATTTATCTAAAAGTTTTTCTTTTTTGTCTGCAAAGAAAAAAGAAACAAAGGCAAGAATAAAAAGATACACCCCAATTCCTGCCAAAATAAATATCGCAAGAAAGTGAACATAATAAAAAGTAATCCAAAGAAGAATTGCAAAAATCAAAAGCCATGGCCAAGAAATTCCATTCCGAGAGAACCAAGAATTTTTGGAAGAAATGTTAAAAAGCGTATTCCGTTCAAATCCCAAAAGGAAAATATACACAAGAAAAAGGGTCAATACTTGAAGCAAGGTGTACATCCGTGCCACTCTGGACCACCCGATTTCAAAATGAGAAAAACTCATCAAAAATGCACTGAGTACTCCAAGGGATCGACTTTTGAACAATCGTGTTGTAATAAAATAGGTCAGAAGGATAGAAAGCACACCAAACACCGCAGAAGGAATTCGGGTGGTCACTTCATTCATCCCAAATAAACGGAATGAAAGCGCAGTAACAATCGTGTACAAAGGGGCCCTTTCATTCACCATGCCAGAAGGCATGAGCATTTTCCCTGTCTCATTCCAGGATTTGGCAGTATAAAACGTATTGACCTCATCGACCCAAAAACTAGGCCTTTCCAGATTCCAAAACCGTAAGAAAATCCCACCCAAAAGAATGGAAACGAACAATACCCAAAACACAATATTTTGGTTTCTTTTCATCATGAATTCCGAATTTCAGTGCTGAGTTTTGACCGATACGGTCCCCGAATAAACCCCCAGGCATGAGAAATTAATCCAAGAAAAATGAAAGGATATAAAAAGATGAAACGAATAAAAAGTTTCAGATCCGAACCCAAAAGGCGCCTTGAGATGGCCAATGTGCGATACAAAGGAAGCAGAGGGAGTAAAGGAGGCATTCGGGTCAAAAAAGCACCGGGCCTCTGCGTTCTCCTTCTGCATTCTACTGCTCCCTCGCCCAATGCGACCTGATTCTTGATAAAATGGGAAAACCCTGTCCGATTCATGTGCAGAATTCGGGCTTGAGGGACGAACCGAATGGATTCTCCCAACGCATAAACCCGTTCACAAAAAATGGTATCTTCTCCCTTCATGAAATCGGGGAAATAGCCTACGCGTTTAAAAATTTGCTGATGGACAGAAAGATTACACGAAGGGAGTGCCCGGACATTTCGGGCCGGAGCAAGAGGATTAAATTCATTGAATTCGAGGAGATATTCTGCTGTGCCAATCACACTTTTGGGGGTTCCATTCAGCACACTCCCTCCTGCCACAGAATAGCCTTGAGATTGAGCTTCCCAGAGCCATTTTAACCACTCCGGATCTGCAATACAATCTGTATCAATAAAACAAACAACATCTCCTTTGGCCATTTGCGCACCAATGGACCTCGCTTTTCCCGGTAAAGCCCTTCGGTCAAGGTGCACAAACTGCACTTGCGGAAATTGAGAAGAAAATTGGGAACCGATGGGTTTGGGGGAACTGTCCACCACAATCACTTCATAAGGAACATCGATTCTCTGGGTCACCACAGAGTGAAGACATTCTGTAAAAATGCTTCCGGGTTTATAAGAAGGAATGACCACAGAAATTTGTGGATTTTTCCCCCTCATGCTTTTCCTCTTGCAACTGCTTCACAGATTTCCACAATCCGACCCGCATTTTGATTCCAATTGGCATGACGCAAGGCATAGGCTCTGCCATTTTTTCCTAAACGCTCCCGAAGGGAAGAATCTTTTAAAAGAGTCCGAATCGCCTCTGCCAAGCTCTTGGCGTCTCCTGTTTTAAATAAAAGCCCGGCTTGACTGTTCCGCACTTGTTCTTCAATTCCTGGAAGATCTGGAGCAACAAAAGGGAGTCCCATGGCCATGTATTCGACCAAGCGAAGGGGTGCTGCATACATCATCCCTGGAGAACGAAGATTGGTAATCAATCCAAGAAGACTTTGAGAAAGAAGATCGGGAATTTCGGTTTGTGGGACCCATCCCCGAAATTCAAATCGAGAAGAAAGATCCAATGCCTGAATGCTTTCCTGAAGTAAGGAAAGCATTTTCCCTTCGCCTACAAAGAGAAAGTGGAGATCGGGAAATTCTTTACTCAACATGGAGGCCGCTTCCGGAATAAGAAATACCCCATCAAACACTTCGATTCCGCCCATGTACACAATCCATGGTTTCTTTTGTACAGGTCTTGGATAAAATCGGGTCAAATCCACACCATGACGAACCAATTCTGCATTGGGTGCCCCTGCATTTTTGGCAAAAGACACAAGATTGGCTGCAGTGACAATGGTAAAATCTGCATAACGGACAACCCATCTTTCAAAAAACTGACCATACCTGCATACCAAAGGGTTCTTGGACAACCCTGTAATTAGATCAATCATATCAAAGACCACAGGAATATTGCGAAGTCTCGCTGCAAGCACCGTGGGAATCCCTACCACAGCACTTTGCGCGTAAAACACATCAGCCGGAATAGAAAGGAGACGGAAAAAAGTACGGATCATGTGGATGAGATAGACAAATTCTTTGAATCGAACAAAACGCGAAAAACGGCCAGTTTGCAGAAATCGAACATTGGGGAATGCCTCGGCCAATCCTT
>JACAEF010000145.1 GCA_013388985.1 Rhodocyclaceae bacterium | reverse complement strand
GGACATCGATGCTGCGATCGAGATCTGCCTGGCCAGGCATGCGCCGGCCTGTGTCAGCGTGAGCGAGCCCCCGAAATCTCCGTACTGGATGTACACCCTCACGCCGGCTGGCCATATGCACCCGTTGCTTGCAATGGAGGGCGTGCCCACACGCCGGCAGGCGCTCCCGGCTGTCTATGCGCTGAATGGCGCCGTGTATGTGGCGCGTGTCGCGTGGTTCGAGCAGAGTCGTAGTTTCTTGACGGAGGAGACCGTGGCCTACCAGATGCCCGCCGCCCGTTCGGTGGACATCGACACCGAACTGGACTTTCGGGTGGCGGAACTGGCTCTGCAGCTACCCGCGTGAACGCTGTCGGCGCGCTGAGTGGGTGTGGGCGCGTCAGTGCGCCGCGAGGAATCGTTGCGGGTCGCCAGACGGCCCCGGTGCAAGCCACGGAACCCTCGTTTGCAACCCGCATACCGAGAGCATTCAGCGTCTTTGGCCAGCGTGTGTCGGCTGGCGGTGGCGTGGCGGCTCGGGTAACGATTCCACGACAAATCCCCACGATGCTGGTGCTGCCCGTACGATGCCTGGTGGTGCGAATGGCAGGAGGGCTGCGAGAATCACCTGCCGTGCGGTGCTTCCGGTGGATCGGAAGATCGCTGAGGACGACGTGATCTAGGCCGGGCTGCGCGGTGATTTGCTACCGCCCCATTTTGATCTGCCTGGCCTGGGCCCCGCACGAATCTTCGAGACGCGGTCGGCTTCGAGTTCGGTAAGTGCGCGGTGCGATTCGCGTTTGGGCGAAACTGGCCGAGGGCGTGATCCAGCTCCTGAATTCCTGCGGTGGGTGAGCCTCCTGAATTCCTGCGGTGGGTGAGCCGTGCGCGGCGGTGTTCTGCAACGCGCTCGAGTTGAGTCATGGTGAGGTCGATGGAGTCTGTGTCGTCCCGACTCGTCCTGCTGGCGATCAATGGCAGCTGCGGTTTGTTGGCCCAGGTCCGGCTTTTCGGATAACTTTCCCGGGATGAAACCTATGGAAACCAAGGCCCAGGTCATTTTGGTCCGTCCCCGCGTTTACATCGGCGGCGAGATCGCCATAGGCCCCGGCAAGATCGACTTGCTACGGGCCGTGGGTGAAACGCACTCGATCGCCGCAGCGGCGCGAGCCCGTGGCCTGCCGTACAAGCGTGCCTGGCTGCTGATCGACTCTCTCAATCAAGGCTTCGGCCGTCCGGTCGTCGAAACCGCAACGGGTGGCAAGGGCGGCGGCGGCGCTTTCCTGACAGCGCTCGGACAGCAGCTCATCGCGCGTTACGACGCGCTCGAAGCCAGCCTCAACGCCAGCGCAGGCGCAGAACTGCAAGCCCTGCGTGCACTGATGGACTGACCAGTCCTTGATCTCGATTATGGTTTGGCAGGGTAGGTGGTGTATCCTCTGCGTTATGTCATTTTTGACTTAACGCATTGGCGAGTCCAACCACCGGGAAACTGGAGACTGCCCATGAAAAAAACATGCACCTGGCTGATCGCTGTGGCGCTGCTGTTTGGGCCGATGGCTCAAGCCGAGCAGGTCAGTATCGCGGCGGCGGCAGATTTGAAGTTCGCCATGGATGAGATCGTCGCAGCTTTCAACAACGCCAATCCGGCCGATGAAGTGAAGGTCGTCTACGGCTCGTCGGGCAAGTTTCACACGCAGATTCAGAACGGCGCGCCTTATGACCTGTTTTTCTCGGCCGACATCGCCTTTCCCCGCGAACTGGTGAAGGCAGGCTTCGCGGCCTCCGAGGTCAAGCCCTACGCCTTCGGGCGAATCGTGCTGTGGAGCGCAACGATGGACGCCAGCAAGATGAACCTGGCCAGCCTGACCGACCCCAAGATCGCCCGCATCGCCATCGCCAACCCCAAGCACGCGCCCTACGGCAAACGGGCTGAGGAAGCGCTGCGCGCCTCCGGCTTGTGGGAAAAGATCGAACCCAAGCTGGTCTACGGCGAGAACATCTCCCATACGGCCCAGTTCGTGCAGACCGGCAATGCCCAGGTGGGCATCATTGCCCTGTCCCTGGCCGCCAATCCCGAGTTGGCCAAGCGCGGTGGCTATTGGCTGATCCCCGACGAGCTGCATGAGCCGCTCGAACAGGGCTTCATCATCACTCGGCGCGCCGCTGGCAGCGGCTTGGCCCGGCGCTTCGCAGACTACGTGGG
>JACAEF010000098.1 GCA_013388985.1 Rhodocyclaceae bacterium | reverse complement strand
TGGAGACGTAATTGCTCAACAGAGAAATACTCGCCAGCGTGAGGGGCAGAATCGGCTTGAGCCTGAGACCGGCGAAAGTGCGCACCTTGTTGCATTCGAAATACAGGGACCGCATCCGCACGCCCGGCTCGAAGGTCGCGGTGAGCGTCTCCTCGTCGATCTCCACGAGACGGTTCATTCTCTTGAGATCGACCAGAATCCCGCCTTTTCTCGGAATGGTCAGACCGCCGTGGTTGAAGCCCGTGGTCAGCGGCACAACGGGCATCCCGTGCTCATAGGCGATGCGCAGAATCTTTTGGACTTCCTCGGTCGTGGCCGGAAGCACCACCAGGTTTGGCCTCTCTCCGGAGAAGATCGTGAAGTCGCGGCCGTAGGCGGAAAGGTCGGCCGGGTTCGAACTGACCCACTCTTGGCCGACAGCCTCCCGCAGGAGCTCCTCGACCGAACGGACGTCGCTCTCCTGGATGTCGACCGGGCCTTCGACAGCGGTCTCCCCGGCTGGAGGCGCATGGCAGGGGTCCTGCCTGCGGACGTAACGGCCCGGGTTCAGAATGCCTTGTGGATCCAGCACGCTCTTCACGGTCCGAATGTGAGCCCGAAGGTTCGGCACGCGGTCCAGGACAAAATCCACAAGCTCCCCTTGGGGCCGATCGAAGAAAGCGCCTCGGCCGCACAGATCCTTTTCGAGAGGGCCCAGAAACCCGGCCGCGGGCAGGCCGTCGCAAAAAAAGTCGTACTGGACGTAGAGACATCGGCCCCGGTCGATGGCGAGCAGGCACCGTCCGGCCGCGTCCGGCGAAAGGCCCGCTTTCTGCAGGTGTTGCTGCACGACCGCGTCAAATTCAGGAACCCGTGCGCTCGTTCCGTAGAAGCCCGTGTGGAGGGGCGAGGCCTGATACCAGACCTCGTCCAGAAGATCCCGCAACGGAGCCCGCAGGCCCTCCACGGGCTGGCCGCCCATGGCGCGGGCCAGACCCGTAAGCCTCTCGCGCTGATAGGCCACGAGCTTTTCCCTGCCGTCGAATCCCACGATCAACGCCCAGGCGGGCAGATCGCGGCCGTCGGCGCCGACCAGGTGAGACAGGAACCTCTTGTCGGAGCCCAGGTACTCCCAGCCCAGTTCGGTTCTGGGAAGATTCCGCAGGGCCCGAACCAGATCCGGCAGGCTGTCGAAACCGAAAACCAGTGCGTCCCGGCATTCGGCCTTCGGGTAAAGCCAGATGGTGGCCCGGGTCACGATGCCGAAAATGTCGTCCGAGCCGAAGTACCATCGGCTCAAGCTCGGCCCTCCGTCCTCCCGCAGATCCGCGCCCTCTTCGTTCAAGGCGTGACTGCCGGTCCTGTGAAGCCTGCCGTCGGCCAAAACGACCTGCATCGTGTAGACGTGCACTTCCGGATAGAGGGTGGCTTTCTTCAACGGAGACCGATTGACGTAATTACAGAGAACCGAATCCGAAGTCGCGGCCAGGGGAGTGGCGATCTTGAGATTTTCGCCGTCCAGAGCTTCCTGGAGCTGCGCGAAGGTCACACCTCTCTGGACGTGAGCGAGAAGGTTCCGTTTGTCGATTTTCTCAATGGCCTTCATCCGGCTGAAATCGACGAGGATGCCCACGCCCTCCACCTGGGCAGTCCTTGCGTAGCGATCGGTCGCGGTGTGGACAGCCACGCCGGAGCGGGAAGCGATCCTCAGGATCTCCTGGACCTGGCGGTTTTCAGAAGGCTTGACCGCAAAGAGCTTCGTCCCTTGCGGCAGGCCCTGGTCGAAGTACCTTCCGAGATCCTCGGGATCGGACGTGACGAAGGCTTCTCCGACCGCATCGGCCAGAGATCGTCCGAGGTCTGCCTCTGGCGAGCGAACCTGCCCGCAGCCTTCTCGATCCCCAGCCCGCAAGTCCATCCTGGAACCTCCTCGGGTGCGTGGCTCAGTACCTCTAACAGAGGGCGCTTTATGGATCGTAGTCAGGCCAAAAGGATTTTGCAAATCCTTTTTTGACCCGGCCGGCCGTTTTCTCAGCCCGCCGAGAGGTCTCGAGTCTCCAGGAGAAGGGCGCCGAGGGAGCGCATTTCTTCGAGGGCCTTCTTCACGCTCCCAGCGGGCACATCCACGCCCCGGCACGCATCCACGAGCACGGCGACCCGGAAGCCGGCTTCCAGGCCGTCCAGGACCGTGGCCCGCACGCAGTAGTCTGTGGCCAGGCCGGCCACAAAGATCCGCCGCACGCCGAGTTCCTGGAGCAGCCCCTTGAGTCCGGTCGAGGTCCTATGGTCGTTTTCAAGAAACCCTGAGTAGGAGTCCACGTCCCTGCGCGTCCCCTTTCTCAGGAGAAAGCGCAGGGGACGGGCTTCGAGCTCCGGGTGAAGATCCGCCCCGGCCGAACCCTGAAGGCAGTGATCCGGCCAGAGGACCTGTTCCTGGCCGTGCCAGGGGATCGTCTCGAAGGGCTTCTTCCCCGGATGGGAGCTCGCGAACGAAAAATGCCCCGCCGGATGCCAGTCCTGGGTGGCGCCCGCCGCCGGGAAAAGTCCGATCACCCGGTTGATCACGGGCACCACAGCCCCCCCGTCCGGAACCGGCAGGGCCCCTCCGGGGCAGAAATCGTTCTGAACGTCAATGACAAGCAGAAGATCGCTTCGCTCGATCTTTTCCATTGCCGCACCTCCCTGCGCTGCGAGTTCCCCCTCCTTGTTCTTTCCTTTCCCTTCTTTCTTGCTTAGCATAGACCCCCTGGACTGAGGAAGGGGCCGTGGTCGAGTCCGGTCCGACAAAGCAAGACAGGCGGTCAACAAAGGCAGTCCATGATCGAACCAGATGCCACTTCGATTATCCTGGTGGAGCCCCTGCACCCGGGCAACATCGGGTCTGCGGCCCGGGCCATGAAAAACATGGGTTTCCGTCGGCTCCGCCTCGTCAACCCCACAGACCCCTTCTCTGCCGAGGCCCGCCGGATGGCCTCCGGAGCGCTGGACGTCCTGGAGAGCGCCGAGGTCTTCCAGAGCCTTGCCGAGGCCGTGGCGGACCTGCATGTAACGGCCGGCCTTACGGCCCGAACCGGCAAAGGCCGGATCCGAAGGCTCGACCCCCAGGGGCTGGTCCGGCACCTGCACACTTACCCAGCCGAGGCTCGGCTGGGCATCGTGTTCGGCCGCGAGGACAGAGGTTTGACCAACGAAGAACTCGACCTGTGCAATCTTCTGGTCACCATTCCGACCGCCCCTGAGCATCCCTCTCTGAACGTGGCCCAGGCTGTGCTCCTAGTCTGCTACGAATACTTGAAGGATAGAAGAGCCGACGCGGCCGCCGCCGCGCCGATGCAGCCCCGCAAGACCGTTCCGGCATCTTCCGAGGAACTCGAGGCCCTGTACCGGCACGGCCGCGAAGTGCTCCTTAGGATCGGCTTTCTCCACGAGAGCAACCCGGACCGGATCCTGCGGGTGCTCCGCAGGATCTTCGGAAGGATCGGACTCGAGTCGCGGGAGGTCAGCATCTTAAGGGGAATCCTGCGGCAGATGGACTGGTACGCGAGGATCTCCCGATCCGGTCCGGGCAAATCCGGTTGAAAAGGCCTGGCCGGATCTGTACGTTTTTCGAAAGAAGGCCTTGATCATTCCCGCGTGGAGGGGAGCCATGGGCAAGAGGACCTTTGGACCGAGCCTCAAGGGAGGAACCGGGTCGTCCACGGCCAAGCCAAAGCCTTCAGAGGATTCTTCCTCTCTATCGGATTTCGTAAAACGCCTGAAGGAGCAGGAGAGGAAAGACCGGCCTTACCTAGAAGAATACAGGAAGCGCTCCATCGAAATCCACGGGAATTTCTGCGCCAAGTGCGGCCGCGAGTTCTCTGGAAAGGACCTCAGACTCCTTACTGTGCACCACAAGGACGGCAACCACCAC
>JACAEF010000131.1 GCA_013388985.1 Rhodocyclaceae bacterium | reverse complement strand
GCCGCCCAGGGTGTCGTTGGCGAGCAGATCGGCGGGGCTGACGATGATCTCCACGTCCTCGAAGCCCGTCACGCCGTCGCGGTTGGCTTCCACCGCCGTCCTGTCGTCGATGCGGGTGACCAGCAGGCTCAATCGCCCGTCTTCGCTTCTTTGCACCAGAATGCCTTCGGGCACCACGGACACGCGGCTGCCTTGGCTGTCGGCTTCCAGGTCGGGGCTGGCGAGTTGCCTCTTCTGGCCGTTCCGGGTGAAGGTGCCCATCGCGTAGTTGAGTTCGGTCACGCCGGCGTCCTGAAGGCTTTGCACTTCGCCGGCATCCTGCTGGCCGTCCTGGTCCAGGTCGCGCCAGAGCTTCAGTTCGTTCCAGACCGGATCGTCGGCGGTGAGTTTGCCGTCGTAGTTGGCATCGACCCAATTCAACCCGGCCAGACCCCTGCGGCCTAGCGCCACGGCGCCGTTGCTGAAGAGTTCCCTGCCCGAATCAAACTGGCCGTTGTAGTTGCGGTCGAGCACCAGCAGGGCATCGTCGCTTCTCACCCAGGCGGTCTGCTTGAGATACCCCGTATCGTCCACGTCGAAGGCAACACCGTTTGCCTTGTCGGTGACCTCGATGCCGTCGCCGTCCAGGTCGAGCGCCACCGGGCGGAAGGTCTGGGTGCTGCCGGT
Source organism: Rhodocyclaceae bacterium (assembly GCA_013388985.1). Lineage (GTDB taxonomy): Bacteria > Pseudomonadota > Gammaproteobacteria > Burkholderiales > Rhodocyclaceae > Sulfuricystis. The sequence goes on along the minus strand of JACAEF010000131.1, from coordinate 342 downwards.
GATCGGCGCGGCCAGCTGCCCGTCGCGGCCGGCGCGTTCCTCTTCGGTGAGACCGGCCTTGGGGTCGCCGGCGTCGGTCTGCATTTTGGCGGTGTTTACTTCCCACATTGGGGCGATGGCGCCTCGGCTAAGCGCCGAGCGCACCATGCCCTCGATGATGGATTGGTAGCTCTCGGGGCTGCCGGGCGCGGCGTTGTAGGGGCGCCCCGAGGTGTCGAAGCGAAGCGCCGGGTGTTGCTCGGCGCCGGTCAAGGGGTCAAGGTCGGTGTAGCGGTAACCGCTCATGTCGTAGCCCACGCCGGGCATGCGGTTGGGGATGATCCCCAAAGCGCTTCCGGGGTT
>JACAEF010000048.1 GCA_013388985.1 Rhodocyclaceae bacterium | reverse complement strand
TCTCCCGCAACCCCGTCCTCGGCTTCAAGATCAAGGGCGCCAAAGCCGGCGACAAAATCTCCGTCTCCTGGAAAGACAACAAAGGCGACTCCCGCTCCGACGAAACCACCGTCGCGTGAACATTCGAGTGGTCCGCATCCCAAAGGAGGAAGACATGAAAACCCTGCGTATCCTGGGTGCGCTTTGCACCTTCGCCGTTACGGGCGGTCTTTACGCGCAAACGGCAGACAACATCGACCACGCCAAGGCCGCCCAGGAATTCGAGAAATTCCGCGCCGAAATGGAGGACAGCAACCCGGCCGAGCTCAACGAGCTCAAAGGCGAGGAGCTGTGGAAGGCGAAACGCGGCCCGAAGAACGTCTCGCTCGCCGAAAGCTGCGATCTGGGGCTGGGCATCGGCAAGATCGAAGGCGCCTACGTGCAAATGCCCCGCTATTTCAAGGACGCCGACGCGGTGATGGACGCCGAGCGACGCATCGTCTGGTGCATGGTCGAGAAACAGGGCTTCAAGTTCGAAGACATCGCGAAGAAACCGTTCCAGAGCCCCAACGACAGCGGCGCGCCGGACATCACCAACCTGGTGATGTACATCGCCGGCCATTCGCGCGGCAAGCCTTTCGCAGTCGATCTGAAAGACCCGAAAGTGCGCGAGGTGTATGAAATCGGCAAGGAGATCGCGCATTACCGCGCCGGTCCTTACGACTTCGCGTGCAGCACCTGTCACGGCACGGATGGCAAGCGCATCCGCATGCAGGATCTGCCGAACATCAACACCAAGGAAGGCGCCACCAAGGCGGTGATGGGCTGGCCGGCCTGGCGCATGACCGGCGGTGTCGCCCTGACGATGCAATGGCGCATGAACGACTGTTTCCGCCAGCAGCGCTTCCCGGAACCGAAATACGCTTCGGACACCATCACCGCCCTGCTGACCTACCTGACCGCCAATGCCAACGGCGTGGTCTATAAAGGCCCGGGCATCAAGCGCTGACCAGACCGAGGAGACAAGACATGAACCGGAAAATCGTCTTTGCCACCCTGGTGGCCCTTCCCTGCCTTACCACCCTCCTGCCCGCACAGGCCGACGAGAACTACCGCGCCAAGGCGATCGCGATGATCCAGAAGGACTTCAAGCCGCGCGGACAGGCCGATCTCGACCGCCTCGCCGAGGACGGCGTGCAGGCGATCTGCAACCGCACCGGCAATCATCCGCCCGAAGCGCTCGCCAAGACTCTCGAAGCGGATCAGATGGCGAGCGTGAAATGGCCGGCCGACGGCAAGCTGATGGGTGACTGGAAGAAAGGCGAAAGCCTGGCGCAAAGCGGCCGCGGCTTCACCTGGAGCGACAAGCCCGGCCTGCCGGTCGGCGGCAATTGCTACAACTGCCATCAGATCAGCCCGAAGGAAGTGGCCTATGGCACGATCGGTCCCAGCCTGCTGCACTTCGGCAAGCTGCGCGGCAACACGCCGGAAATGCAGAAATACGTCTATACGAAGATCTACAACGCGAAGATCTACAATCTGTGCTCCGAAATGCCGCGTTTCGGACGCGTCGAGGCATTGAAGCCCGAGCAGATCAAGGATCTCGTCGCTCTGCTGCTCGATCCCGAGTCGCCAGTCAATAAATGAGACTCGCCAAGCCCGTCCCGTCGGGCTTGGCTCCCTTCCCGAGGAGAGATTCATGTCCATGAACCGCCGTGAGTTCATGCAGATTCTCGCGGCCGCTTCCGCCGCCGGTTTCATGCTGGATTCCCGCGCCTTGCTCGCCGCCCAGGGTGGCGAGAAGTTCTACGATCTGCCGCGATTCGGCAATGTGCATTTGCTGCACTTCACCGACTGCCACGCACAACTGCTGCCGATCTGGTTCCGCGAGCCGAGCGTCAATCTCGGCGTCGCCGACATGCGCGGCAAACCGCCGCATCTCGTGGGCGAGAAGCTGCTCAAGGCCTACGGCATCCGCCCCGGCACGCGCGAGGCGCATGCCTTCACCTATCTCGATTTCGTCCAGGCCGCGAAGACCTATGGCAAGGTCGGCGGCTTCGCGCATCTGGCAACGCTCGTCAAGCAGTTGCGCGCCAGCCGCCCCGGCGCGTTGCTGCTCGACGGCGGCGACACCTGGCAGGGCTCGGCCACGGCCTTGTGGAGCAACGGCCAGGACATGGTCGATGCCTGCAAGCTGCTCGGCGTCGATGTGATGACCGGCCACTGGGAATTCACCTATGGCGACAAGCGCGTCAAGGAAATCGTCGAGAAGGATTTCGCCGGCAAGATCGATTTCGTCGCGCAGAACGTCAAGACCACCGACTTCGGCGATCCGGTGTTCAAGCCCTTCAGCTTGCGCGAGATGAACGGCGTCAAGGTCGCCGTGATCGGCCAGTCCTTCCCCTATACGCCGATTGCCAACCCGCGCTACCTGGTGCCGGACTGGACCTTCGGCATCCAGGACGAGGAAATGCAGAAAGTCGTCGATGAGGCGCGCGGTGCCGGCGCGCAGGTCGTCGTCGTGCTCTCGCACAATGGCATGGACGTCGATCTGAAGCTCGCCAGCCGTGTCACCGGCATCGACGCGATCCTCGGCGGCCACACGCACGACGGCGTGCCCCAGCCGGTAAAGGTGAAGAACGCGCAAGGCGTCACGCTGGTCACCAACGCCGGCTCGAACGGCAAGTTCCTCGGCGTGCTCGACTTCGACGTCAAGAATGGCAAGGTCGCCGATTTCCGTTACAAGCTGCTGCCGGTCTTCTCGAACCTGCTGCCCGCCGATCCGGAGATGACCGCATTGATCGACAAAGTGCGTGCGCCCCATCTGGGCAAGCTGGAAGAGAAGCTCGCCGTCACCGAAGGGCTGCTCTACCGGCGCGGCAACTTCAACGGCTCGTGGGACCAGCTGATCCTCGACGCGATGATGGAGGTCAAAGGCGCGGACCTCGCCTTCTCGCCGGGTTTCCGCTGGGGCACGACGCTCCTGCCGAATGAAACCATCACCTTCGAGCACCTGATGGACCAGACGGCGATCACCTACCCGTATTCGACGCTCACCGAGATGACCGGCGCGCAGATCAAGGACATCCTCGAAGACGTCTGCGACAACCTCTTCAACCCCGACCCCTACAAGCAGCAGGGCGGCGACATGGTCAGAGTCGGCGGGCTCAGTTACGCCTGCGCGCCGAACGAGAAGATGGGCCGCCGCATCCAGGACATGCGACTCAAAGGCCAGCCGCTCGACGCCAACAAAAAATACAAGGTCGCCGGCTGGGCGCCGGTGGCCGAAGGCGCCACCGGCGAGCCGATCTGGGAAGTCGTCGCCCGCTGGCTGCGAGAGAAGAAGACCGTCACGCCGCGGCGGCTCAATTCGCCGCGCCTGATCGGCATGGACGGCAACCCGGGGCTGGCCTGAGCCAGCGCTCCCATCCTCGCAAACGGCGCTGACAGGCAGTATCATGCCGCTCCGTCAGCGCCGATTTTTCTTGCCATGGAATTCAAGCTCATCGACTACCGAAACGGCATCTACGCCTTCGACGCCGGCTATGTCCGCCACCAGCTCGCCGCCGTGCATCTCGTCGTCGACCACGGACGCGCCGCCTTCATCGACAACGGTTCCAACGCCTCGCTGCCGCGCGCGCAGCGTGCGCTCGCGGAACTGGGCCTGACGCCGGAAGCCGTCGACTACGTCATCGTCACGCACATTCACCTCGATCACGCCGGCGGCTCGGGCGCCTACATGCAGGCCTTCCCGAATGCAAAATTCGTCGTCCATCCGCGCGGCGCGCGCCACATGATCGACCCGACGAAACTGATGGCCGCGACCGAGGAGGTCTATGGCAAGGAAAACGCGCAGCGCCTCTATGGCACGCTGATCCCCGTGCCGGCGGAGCGCGTGATCGAGACTGCGGACGGCATGGTGCTGCCGCTCGGCGGCCGCGAGCTGGCGTTCTATGACAGTCCCGGCCACGCCAAGCACCACATCTTCATCCACGACCGCGCCGCGAACGGCATCTTCACCGGCGATACGTTCGGAATTGCCTACCGCGAGATGGATGCCCCGGATGGCCGCCATTTCGTTTTCCCTTGCCCGACGCCCTCGCAGTTCGATCCGGTCGACTGGCGGGACTCGGTCGAGCACATGATGGCGCTGGAGCCGGAAGCGGTGTATCTCACCCACTTCTCGCGCATCGCGCCGCCCCTGCCCTTGGCCAAGGATCTGTTGCGCCGCATCGACGACTGCGTGCGCCTGACGAAGGAAACGCTGCGCGCAGGCGAGGAGGATGCCCATCCCCGCCTGATGGCGAAGCTCTCCGACTACCTCGTCGCCGAGGCGCGCGCCCACGGCACGGCCCTCGACGACGATGCGATCCGCGCGCTCTGGAAAATGGATCTCGACCTCGACGCGCAGGGGCTGCTCATTTGGGCGCGGGCGTAAAATCGGGTCGATGCCCGCCCCGCGTTTCGTTCACCTCCGCCTCCACAGCGAATACTCAATCACCGATGGCCTGATCCGCCTCGACGACGCGGTCAAACGCGCCGTCGCGGATGGCATGCCGGCCCTGGCGCTCACCGACCTCGCCAACCTGTTCGGCATGGTCAAGTTCTACACCGCGGCGCGCGGCGCGGGGCTCAAACCGATCATCGGCTGCGACGTCTGGATCGCCGAGGACGATGGGACAGCCGCCGACCCGACGCGCGCGTCGGGTTCGCGCCTCCTGCTGCTGGCGAAGAACCGCGAGGGCTATCTGCGCCTGTGCGAGCTGCTCACGGCTGCCTATCTGCGGCCGCGCCGTCACGGCCGCGCCGAGATCCCGCGTGCGCTGCTCGATGGCGACAACGCCGGACTGATCGCCCTCTCCGGCGCGCAGAGCGGCGAGATCGGCCAGTGGCTCGCCGCCGGCAAGCCCGAGCGCGCGGCGGAGAGTGCGCGGCAGTGGGCGGCGCGGTTTCCCGAAGCCTTCTACCTCGAAATCCAGCGCCCCGACGGCAGCCGCGACAACCCCGCACAGGAGCGCCTGATCGCCGCGACCCTGCAGCTCGGCGCGCAGTTCGGCCTGCCGGTGGTCGCCACGCATCCGGTGCAGTTCCTCGATCCCGACGACTTCCGCGCCCACGAGGCGCGCGTATGCATCGCCGAAGGCTATGTGATGGCCGACCGCCGCCGTCCGCGGCTTTACCACCCGGCGCAGTATTTCAAGACGCAGGACGAGATGGCCGCGCTGTTTTCCGACCTGCCGGAAGCATTGCAAAACAGCGTCGCGATCGCGCAGCGCTGCAACCTCACGGTGCCGCTGGGCAAGAGCTTTCTGCCGAAGTTCCCGACGCCGCACGGCGAATCCATCGACGAATATCTCGCCGCGCAGGCGCGCGCCGGCCTGGAGCGACGGCTCGAACAGCTCTACCCCGATCCGGCGGATCGCGAAACTCGGCGCTCGCAATACGGCACCCGGCTCGAATTCGAGATCCAGACCATCATCCAGATGGGTTTTCCCGGCTACTTCCTAATCGTCGCCGACTTCATCAACTGGGGCAAGAACCACGGCGTGCCGGTCGGTCCCGGACGCGGCTCCGGCGCGGGCTCGCTGGTCGCCTACAGCTTAGGCATCACCGATCTCGACCCGCTGCGCTACGAGCTGCTGTTCGAGCGCTTCTTGAACCCCGAGCGCGTCTCGATGCCGGACTTCGACATCGACTTCTGCCAGGAAGGCCGCGACCGGGTGATCGACTATGTGCGGAGTAAATACGGCCAGCATGCGGTCTCGCAAATCGCCACCTTCGGCACGATGGCGGCGAAGGCGGTGATCCGCGACGTCGGCCGCGTGCTCGATCTCTCTTTCAACTTCGTCGACCAGTTCGCCAAGCTGATCCCCAACGAGCTGGGCATCACGCTCAAGGAGGCGCGCGAGAAGGAGCCGCAGATCGACGAGCGGCTCAAGCAGGAAGAGGAGCTCGCCGAGCTGTGGCAGCTGGCCGAGAAGCTCGAAGGTCTGACGCGCAACGTCGGCATGCACGCCGGCGGCGTGCTGATCGCGCCGGGCAAGCTCACCGACTTCTGCCCGCTCTATTCGGCCGACGGTGGCGCCGAGCACGTCGTCACGGTGAGCCAGTTCGACAAGGACGACGTCGAGAAGGCAGGCCTGGTCAAGTTCGACTTCCTGGGCTTACGCACGCTGACGATCATCAATGAGGCGGTGCGCTTCGTGAAGGAGGTCGAAGGCGTCGAACTGCGGCTGGAAGCCCTGCCGCTCGACGACAAGGACACCTACGACAAGATCTTCAAGACCGCCAACACCACCGCGGTGTTCCAGTTCGAATCGCGCGGCATGAAAGAGACGCTGGTGCAGGCGCGCCCCGACTGCCTCGAAGACCTGATCGCCCTGAATGCGCTCTACCGTCCCGGGCCGATGGACTTCATCCCCAGCTTCATCGCCCGCAAGCACGGCCGCGAGAAGGTCGTCTATCCGCATCCCTGCCTGGAAAAGGTCCTCAAGCCCACCTACGGCATCATGATCTACCAGGAACAGGTGATGCAGACCGCGCAGGTGGCCGCCAACTACACGCTCGGCGGCGCGGACCTGCTGCGCCGCGCGATGGGCAAGAAGAAGCCCGAGGAGATGGCCAAGCAGCGCGCGATCTTCGTCGCCGGCGCGGCCCAGAACGGCATCGACGAGGCGAAGGCCAACGAAATCTTCGACACGATGGAGAAGTTCGCCGGCTATGGCTTCAACAAGTCGCATGCCGCCGCCTACTCGCTGGTCGCCTACCAGACCGCCTGGTTGAAATGCCATCATCCGGCGGCCTTCATGGCCGCGACGCTGTCCTCGGAAATGGCCGACACCGACAAGGTGCAGTTCTTCTGCAACGATGCGCGCGAGAACGGCATCCGCTTTTTGCCGCCGGACATCAACTCGGGCCTGGTGCGCTTCACGCCGGTCGATGCCAGGACCATCCGCTACGGTCTCGGCGCGATCAAGGGCACCGGCGAGTCGGCGCTTGCGGCGATCCTCAAGGCGCGCGAGGCGGGGCCCTTTGTCGATCTGTTCGATTTCTGCCGCCGCATCGACCGGCGCATCGTCAACCGCCGCGTCATCGAAGCGCTGATCAAGGCTGGCGCTTTCGACAGCCTCGACGATCACCGCGCCAAGCTGCTCGCCTCGGTGGGGCGCGCGCTCGAAGCCGCCGACCAGGCCGAGAAGAACGCCCACCAGGGCGGCCTGTTCGACCTGCCCGGCGGGGAGGCGCCAGTCGAAACCCATTACCTCGAAGTGCCGCGCTGGACGGAGCGCGAACGGCTCCTGAACGAGAAGCAGGCGCTCGGCTATTTCTTTTCCGGCCATCCGTTCAATGCCCATGCCGGCGAGGTCGCCGCCTTCGCGCCGCGGCGCCTCGCGGAACTGCAGCCGGCGCGCGAGCCGCAACTGATCGCCGGCATCGTCGTCGGCGTGCGCACGCAGATGTCGCGGCGCGGCAAAATGGCGATCGTCCTGCTCGACGACGCCAGCGCGCAGGTCGAAGTCTCGGTGTTCAACGAGCTGTGGGAAGCCTCCCGCGCCAAGATCAAGGAAGACGAGCTGCTGGTCGTCGATGGCAAGGTGAGCCGGGACGACTTCAGCGGCGGCCTGCGCGTGGTCGCCGACAGCCTGCTCACGCTCGCCGAGGCGCGCGGACGCTATGCGCGCCTGCTCAGGCTCTCGCTCAACGGTCAGACGGATCGCGACACCGCCGGCCGCCTGCGCACCCTGCTCGCCCCCTACCGCGCCCAGGAGGCCGCCTGCCCGGTGCGTCTCCGTTACCGCAATCGTGAGGCCGAGGCCGAACTGGCGTTGCCGGCCGACTGGCGCGTGCGGCTCGACGACCGTCTGCTCGCCGAACTCTGTGACTGGCTAAAGCCCGACAACGTCCGGGTGGTTTACGGAAACGCTGAATAAATCGCTGCGCGGGCGGTCTGCGGCGTTTCCCTCTCAGCCATTACCAGCGACCGACGTGCCGTATCGCCAGCGCCGACTTTCAAAGCGAGGCGCGCTGCTCGAAAGTGTCGTAATGCCCGCTGCCGAGCTCGACCGCGACGTGCTCGACCTGCGCCTGGGGCGGCCCGCGCCGCGCCCAGTTCATGATCGCCGCCACCTGTTCGGCATCGCCGGCCACCATCGCCTCGACGCTGCCATCGGCGCGGTTCCTCACCCAGCCGGTGACGCCGAGACGTCGCGCTTCCTGCGCCATGCTGGCGCGGAAGCACACCCCCTGCACGCGCCCGGTGATGATGAGGTGACGGACCTCCATCACTTCACCTGCATGCCGGGCTGGGCGCCGCTGTCGGGAGAGAGCAGGAACAGGCCGGGATGCTGGCCGGTCGGGTCGGAAGCGGCGAGCACCATGCCCTCGCTGATGCCGAATTTCATCTTGCGCGGCGCGAGGTTGGCGACCATCACGGTGAGCCGGCCGACGAGCGTGGCCGGATCGTAGGCCGACTTGATGCCGGCGAAGACCTGCCGGGTGCCCAGAGGGCCGAGATCGAGCGTGAGCCGGATCAGCTTTTCCGCCCCTTCGACATGGGCGGCTTCCGCGATGCGCGCGATGCGCAGATCGACCTTGGCGAACTCCTCGATGCCGATCCGGGCCGCCTCGGCCGCCTTTTCCCCCGCCTGATGCTGGGCATGGCGCTGTGGCGAATGCGCCTCGGACGAGGGCGCGAGCGATTCCCGGTTCGCCGCCAGCAGGGCCTCGACCTGCTTCATCTCGATGCGCGTCATCAGGTGCTCGTAGGGGTTGATCGCATGCGCCGGCGGCAGCAGATGCAATGCATCGCGCCAGGCAAGCGGCGCGATGTTCAGGAACTCCTCGGCCTGCTTTGCAAGCTTCGGCAGCACGGGTTTCAGATACAGCGTCAGCAGCCGGAAGGCGTTGATCAGCATCGTGCATACCACGTGCAGCTCGCGCTCGTGGCCGCCCTGCTTCGCGAGCTTCCAGGGCTGGTGATGATCGACGTACTGATTGACCTGATCAGCCAGCGCCATGACGCGCCGCAGGGCGCGGGCGAAATCGCGCTGCTCGTAATGGCTGGCGATCTCCTCGGCCGCGAGCATCAGCTCGGGCAGGCTGCCCATGAAGCGTTCCTCAAAGGGCCCGTCGAGCAGCTTGCCCCCGAACTGTTTGGTGATGAAGCCGGCAGCGCGGCTGGCGATGTTGACGTATTTGCCGATCAGGTCGCTATTGACGCGGGAGACGAAGTCTTCGAGGTTGAGGTCGATGTCCTCCATCGTGCCATTGAGCTTGGCGGCGAAGTAGTAGCGCAGCCACTCGGGATTGAGCCCCTGGGCGAGATACGATTCGGCGGTGATGAAGGTGCCGCGGGACTTCGACATCTTCGCGCCGTCGACGGTCAAAAAGCCGTGGGCGAAGACGTTGGTCGGCGTGCGGTAGCCGGCGAATTGCAGCTCGGCCGGCCAGAACAGCGCGTGGAAATAGAGGATGTCCTTGCCGATGAAGTGATAGAGCTCGGCTTTCGAATCGGGCTTCCAGTATGCGTCGAAATCGATGCCCTTCTTGGCGCACAGGTTCCTGAACGAGCCCATGTAGCCGATCGGCGCGTCGAGCCAGACATAGAAGTATTTGCCCGGCGCATCCGGAATCTCGAAGCCGAAGTAGGGGGCATCGCGCGAGATGTCCCAGTCGGTGAGCTTGTTTTCGCCCTCCGCGCCCAGCCACTCGGCGAGCTTGTTGGCGGCTTCCTGCTGCAGACTCCCCTTGCGCGTCCATTCGCGCAGGAAGGCCTGGCAGCGCGGATCGGAGAGCTTGAAGAAATAGTGGTCGGAGGATTTGAGCTCGGGCTTCGCGCCGGAAACGGCGGAATAGGGATTGATCAGGTCGGTCGGCGCATAGGCGGCGCCGCAGACCTCGCAGCTGTCGCCATACTGATCCTTCGCACCGCATTTCGGACACTCGCCCTTGATGAAGCGGTCGGGCAGGAACATCTTTTTCACCGGATCGTAATACTGCTCGATCGCGCGTACATCGATCAGCCCGGCTGCTTTCAGCTTCCTGTAGATGTCTTCGGAATAGAAACGCGTCTCGTCGGAATGCGTCGTGTAATAGTTGTCGAAGGCGATGTGAAAGCCGGTGAAATCGCGCAGATGTTCGCCATGCACTCGGGCGATGAGCGCTTCCGGCGCGATGCCCTCCTTCTCGGCGCGCAGCATGATCGGCGTGCCATGCGTATCATCGGCGCAGACATACCAGCATTCGTGGCCGCGCATCTTCTGGAAGCGCACCCAGATGTCGGTCTGGATGTATTCGACCAGGTGGCCGAGATGAATCGCGCCGTTGGCGTAAGGCAGCGCGGAAGTGACGAGAATCTGGCGGGAGGGCATGATGTGGATTCCACTGGTAGAGACAGGGGGAAACGCTGAAGAAATCGTCGCGAGCGGGCGAAGGGCAAGGCGCCCGGAGCGCAGGAACCGAGACATAACAAAAAGTTAGGCGAGGTTCCGGGCACCGCGCAACGCAAGCCTCGCTCGCGCAGCAGATTTATTCAGCGTTTCCCTGGAAATTCTAGCAAACGCCCTCATCTGCCCGCTGCCTGCGGTAATATTAGACTAAACTGATCAATCATTCGGAGCCCCCATGTCCCTCAACGAACAAACCATCCAGGAAGCCCTCAAGTCGGTCATCGACCCCAACACCGGCAAGGACCTCGTCAGCACCCGAAGCGTCAAGAACATCAAGCTCGACGGCAACGACGTCTCGCTCGACGTCGAGCTTGGCTACCCGGCGAAGAGCCAGATCGACCCGATCCGCAAAATGGTCATCGACGCGATCAAGGCCGTGCCGAGTGTTGGCAACGTCTCGGCCAACGTCTATCAGAAGATCGTCTCGCATGCGGTGCAAAAGGGCGTGAAACTGATCCCGGGCGTGAAGAACATCATCGCCGTCACCTCCGGCAAGGGCGGCGTCGGCAAGTCCACCACCGCCGTCAACCTCGCGCTGGCGCTCGCCGCCGAAGGCGCCAATGTCGGCCTGCTCGACGCCGACATCTACGGCCCGTCGCAGCCGCAAATGCTGGGCATCCCCGACAGCCAGCCGGAATCGACCGACGGCCGCAAGCTCGAGCCGATGATGGCCCACGGCATCCAGGCGATGTCGATCGGCTTCCTGATCGATCCGGAAACGCCGATGGTCTGGCGCGGCCCGATGGTCACCCAGGCGCTCAACCAGCTGCTCGGCGACACCAACTGGCGCGATCTCGACTATCTGGTCGTCGATCTGCCGCCCGGCACCGGCGACATCCAGCTCACGCTCGCCCAGCAGGTGCCGGTCACCGGCGCGGTGATCGTCACCACGCCGCAGGACATCGCCCTGCTCGACGCCCGGAAGGGCCTCAAGATGTTCGAGAAGGTCGGCATCCCTATTCTGGGCATCGTCGAGAACATGAGCATCCACATCTGCTCGAAGTGCGGCCATGAAGAGCACATCTTCGGCGAGGGTGGCGGCAAGAAGATGTGCGAGGACTACGAGGTGGAATTCTTGGGCGCCCTGCCGCTCGACAAGAACATCCGCGAGCAGGTCGACTCCGGGCACCCGAGCGTCGTCGCCGATCCGAACGGCCGCGTCGCCGAAATCTACCGGACCATCGCCCGGCGCATCGGCGTCAAGATCGCCGAGCAGGCCAAGGATCACAGCAGCAAGTTCCCGACCATCGTCGTGCAGAACACCTGATTCCCCGGCATTTTATGGTGTAATTGGCAGCGCCCCGTCCAGACGGGGCGCTGTCTTTTCAGGCACATTCTGGGCACATTCTTCGAGAGAGCCGGATGAGCATCAAATCGGACAAGTGGATTCGCCGCATGGCGCGGGAGTACGGCATGATCGAGCCGTTCTCGCCCGAGCTGGTGCGCGAGGTCGATGGCCAGAAGATCGTCTCCTACGGCACTTCGAGCTACGGCTACGACATCCGCTGCGCGGACGAATTCCGCGTGTTCACCAACATCAACCATACCATCGTCGACCCGAAGGCCTTCGATCCCGATTCCTTCGTCGAGGTCTCCGGCAAGGGCCATTGCGTGATCCCGCCGAACTCCTTCGCGCTGGCCCGCACCGTCGAATATTTCCGCATCCCGCGCTCGGTGCTCACCATCTGCCTCGGCAAGAGCACCTATGCGCGCTGCGGCATCATCGTCAATGTCACGCCCTTCGAACCCGAATGGGAAGGCTACGTGACGCTCGAATTCTCGAACACCACGCCGCTGCCGGCGAAGATCTATGCCGGCGAGGGCTGCGCGCAGGTGATCTTCTTCGAATCCGACGAGATCTGCGAAACCTCCTACCGCGACCGCGGCGGGAAATACCAGGGGCAGGTCGGCGTCACGCTTCCCAAGATCTGACGCCTAGCGCACACCCGCATTCTCATCTCGACGACCCGCTCCCGGCTGCCCGGGGCGGGTCTTTGCTTTTCAGGAGCGAATCCAGATGCGTTTCCATTTTCCGGTCATCATCATCGACGAAGATTTCCGTTCGGAGAATGCCTCGGGGCTGGGCATCCGCGTGCTCGCGGAAGCGATCGAAAAAGAAGGCCTCGACGTGCTCGGCGTCACCAGCTACGGCGATCTGGCCTCCTTCGCCCAGCAGCAGAGCCGCGCTTCGGCCTTCATCCTCTCGATCGACGACGAGGAGCTCGCCAACGAAGCGGAAAAGACCATCGCCGAGCTGCGCACCTTCGTCAGCGAGATTCGCTTTCGCAATGCCGAGATTCCGATCTTCCTGCACGGCGAGACGCGCACCAGCCGCCACATCCCGAACGACGTGCTCAGGGAGCTGCACGGCTTCATCCACATGTACGAGGACACACCCGAATTCATCGCCCGCTATGTGGTGCGCGAGGCGCGGGCCTACCTCGACTCGCTGCCGCCGCCGTTCTTCCGCGCGCTGACGCACTACGCGGCCGACGGTTCCTACTCCTGGCACTGCCCGGGCCACTCGGGTGGTGTCGCCTTCCTGAAGTCGCCGGTCGGCCAGATGTTCCACCAGTTCTTCGGCGAGAACATGCTGCGCGCCGACGTCTGCAACGCGGTGGAGGAGCTCGGCCAGCTGCTCGACCACACCGGTCCGGTGGCGGCCTCGGAACGCAACGCCGCGCGCATCTTCAACGCCGACCATCTCTACTTCGTCACCAACGGCACCTCGACCTCGAACAAGATCGTCTGGCATTCGACCGTCGCGCCAGGCGACGTCGTGATCGTCGACCGCAACTGCCACAAGTCGGTCCTCCATGCGATCATCATGACGGGGGCGATTCCTGTGTTCCTGATGCCGACGCGCAACAACTACGGCATCATCGGGCCGATCCCGAAGAGCGAGTTCGAATGGAAGAACATCCAGAAGAAAATCGCCGCCCACCCGTTCGCCTCGCAGGTGAAAGGCAAGCCGCGCGTGCTGACGATCACCCAGAGCACCTACGACGGCATCCTCTACAACGTCGAGGAAATCAAGGAAATGCTCGACGGCCACATCGACACGCTGCACTTCGACGAAGCCTGGCTGCCGCACGCCGCGTTCCACGAGTTCTACGGCGACTATCACGCCATCGGCGCCGGACGGCCGCGTTGCAAGGAGTCGATGGTGTTCTCGACGCAATCGACGCACAAGCTGCTCGCCGGCCTCTCGCAGGCCTCGCAGATCCTGGTCCAGGACGCCGAGAACCAGAAGCTCGACCGCGACGTGTTCAACGAAGCCTATCTGATGCACACCTCGACCTCGCCGCAATACGCGATCATCGCCTCCTGCGACGTCGCCGCGGCGATGATGGAGGAACCCGGCGGCACCGCGCTGGTCGAGGAATCGATCAAGGAGGCGCTCGACTTCCGCCGTGCGATGCGCAAGGTGGACAAGGAGTTCGGCAGCGACTGGTGGTTCCAGGTGTGGGGGCCGAAGGATCTGTCCGAGGAGGGCATCGAGGAGCGCGAGGCCTGGATGCTCAAGCCCGGCGAGCGCTGGCACGGCTTCGGCAAGCTGGCCCGCGGCTTCAACCTGCTCGACCCGATCAAGGCCACGGTCATTACCCCGGGGCTCGACGTGGATGGCGATTTCGCCGACTGGGGCATCCCCGCGGCGATCGTCACCAAATATCTCGCCGAGCATGGCGTGATCGTCGAAAAATGCGGCCTGTATTCGTTCTTCATCATGTTTACGATCGGCATCACCAAGGGGCGCTGGAACACCATGGTGACCGAACTGCAGCAGTTCAAGGACGACTACGACAAGAACCAGCCGCTGTGGAAGGTGCTGCCCGAGTTCGTCGCCAAATATCCGCGCTACGAGCGCATCGGCCTCAAGGAGCTGTGCGCGCAGATCCACGGCGTCTACAAGGCCAACGACATCGCCCGCCTGACCACCGAGATGTATCTGTCCGACATGGTGCCGGCGATGCGGCCTGCCGACGCCTTCGCGAAGATGGCGCATCGGAAAATCGAGCGCGTGCCGATCGACGCGCTCGAAGGGCGCGTCACCGCCGTGCTGCTCACCCCGTATCCGCCCGGCATTCCGCTGTTGATCCCGGGCGAGCGCTTCAACGCGACGATCGTGCGCTATCTGCAATTCGCGCGCGAGTTCAATGCCCGCTTCCCGGGCTTCGAGACCGACATCCACGGCCTGGTCAAGGCCAACGGCGACGGTTATTACGTCGACTGCGTGATGGCGGACTGAAACTCGGCGCTGGCGGGACGGCACGTCCCCTTCAGGCGAGCGGCGCGAGAAACTCGGCGATCCGCTCGAGCACCTGCGCTGGGCGCTCGCGGTGCGGGAGATGGCGCGTGTCGGGCAGCACGATCACGCGTGCCGGACCGCCCGCCAGGGCGCCGATCCGCTGCGCATGGCGCGGTGAGCCATATTCGTCGTCGGCGCCGTGGATGGCGAGCACGGGGCAGCGAATCTGCGGCAGCACCGCATCGAGCGTCCAGACGGCGAATGACGGATCGAGCCATGTCTGGATCCAGGCTTCCAGCACCCAGCGCGCCTTGTCGCCGTGGTACTTCGCCAGCCGCGTACGCTGTGCCGCATCCGCGAACTGCGCCTGCGCCGCGCGGATGCCCTGCAGCGTGCGGTCCTCGACGAAGGCCTGCGCGGCGATCGTGACGAGCGCGCTGCAGTCCGTGGGGTAAGCCGCCGCCGCATGCGCCGCCATGCCGCCGCCGACGCTATGCCCGAGGGCGGCGAAACGCTCTAAGCCGAGCCGCGCGCGCAGCTCGGGGAGTACCGCCTCGGCTTCGGCGGCGATGAAGTCGTTGCCGAGCCGGTCGGCACGCGCGGCGGAACGGCCGAAACCCGGCCGGTCGTAGGCGATCACCGTCCGGCCCGTGGCTTGGGCCAGCGCCGCGGGAAAATCACGCCACAGCTCGACACAGCCGAGCGAATCATGAAACAGGATGATCGGGGCGGCCTGCGTCGCAGCGGGCCGCCAGCAGCGCGCGAACACCCTGCCCGCGGGCAGATCGATCCAGTGGTCCTCCTCGCGCATCAGGCCCGTTCGTAGGTGACGAAGGCGTAGGCGAGGCCGTTGGCGGAGACCCCGGGAACGCGCCGCACTTCGCGCCATGCGTCACGGTCGAAGCCGGGGAAGTGCGCATCACCCTCGGCATCGAGATCGATTTCGGTCAGCTCCAGGCGGTCGGCAAAGGGTAACGAATGAGCATAGAGCTCGGCGCCGCCGATGACGAACAGTGCCGTCTCGCCAGCGCCGAGTTTCATCGCTTCCTCCAGCGAATGCAGCACGGTCGCGCCCGGCGCGACGTAGTACGGATCGCGCGTCAGCACGTAGTTCCGGCGGTTCGGCAACGGACGGAACTTCGCCGGCAGCGACTCCCAGGTCTTGCGCCCCATGAGCACGGCATGGCCGGTGGTGAGCGCCTTGAAATGCGCCAGGTCTTCCGGCAGATGCCAGGGCAACGCGTTCTCTCTGCCGATCACGCCGTTTCTCGCCACGGCCGCGACGATGACGATCATGTCGGCCGCAGAAGACGATAGAGTTCGAAATAGCGTCGCGCCGGCTGCGCCCAGCCGAAATCGCACGCCATGCCGTTTTCCTGCAGCGCGCGCCAGAGCGGCTTGTCCTGCCAGCAGGTGGCGGCGCGGCGCACCGTATCGAGCAGCGCCCCGGCCGTCGCCGGTCCGCAGACGAAGCCATTCGCTCTACCGTTCGCGAGCGTCTCGGGCGTGCAATCGGTCACCGTGTCGGCGAGTCCCCCGGTGGCCCGCACCATGGGCGGTGTGCCATAAGCGAGACTGTACATCTGGTTCAGGCCGCAGGGCTCGAAACGCGACGGCATCAGGAAGCAGTCCGCACCCGCCTCGATGCGATGGGCGAGCGCCTCGCTGAAGCCGATCTGCACCGCGACCTGGCCGGGATGACGCGCAGCGAGCGCGGCGAAGGCTTCCTCCAGCGTCTTGTCGCCGCTGCCGAGCACGGCGAGCTGTGCCGGCAGAGCGGCGAGCGCGTCGCCGATCGCGGCGACCAGATCGAGGCCCTTCTGCTGCGTGAGCCGGCTCACCACACCGAACAATGGGACGTCGTCGCGCTCCATGAGGCCGAGCTCGCCTTGCAGCGCGCGCTTGCACTGCGTCTTGCCTTCGAGGTGCTCACGATCGTAATGCGCGGGCAGATACGCGTCGGTCGCCGGATTCCAGACTTCCTTATCGATGCCGTTGAGGATGCCGGTCAGCTGCGCGGCGCGGCTTTGCAAGAGGCCGGCGAGCCCCATGCCCTCCGCTTCGCTCTGGATCTCGCGCGCGTAGGTGGGACTCACGGTGGTGATCCAGTCGGCATGACGCAGCCCGGCCTTGAGGAAGGAGAGCTGGCCGTAATATTCGACGCCGTCGATGTGCCAGTCCCTGCCGGTCAGCCCCAGCTCGTCGAGCAGCTGCGGCGCGAACACGCCCTGGAAGGCGAGGTTGTGGATCGTCATCACCGAAGCGGCGCCGCCCGGCTCGTAAAAGCGCAGATAGTAGGGGCCCAAGGCCGTCTGCCAGTCGTTGCAGTGGAGGATGTCCGGGCGCCAGTCGAGGGGCGAGGCGTGGCTTGCCAGCCGCGCCGCGACCCGGGAAAGCAATCCAAAGCGCAGATGATTGTCGAGCCAGTCGCGGCCCTCGGGCCCCAGATAGGGATTGCCCGGCCGGTCGAACAGCATCGGACAGTCGAGCAGCAAGAGCGGCGGGGCACCGGCCGGCTGGGCAAGAAAAAGCTCTGCCGCCGGCAATCGACCACCGAATTCCGGGAGAGAAACGATGGCCCGCGCATCCGGAAACGCTTCGCGCAGCGCGGGATAACGCGGCAGCAGCACGCGCACGTCGCAGCCGGTGCGCGCCAGCGCCGGGGGCAGGGCCGCGGCGACATCGCCCAAGCCGCCGGTCTTCACCCACGGCGCGATCTCCGAGGTGGCGAACAGGACCTTCATTTGCAGGCTGCGATCAGGCCGGCCGTCGAGCTGTCGACGCCTTCGATCGGGGCTTTGCCCTCGATCATCGGCAGCAGGGAGTTGGCGATCTGCTTGCCGTATTCGACGCCCCACTGGTCGAAGGCGTCGAGATGCCAGAGCACGCCGAGCGTGAACACCTTGTGCTCGTACATCGCGATCAGCGCGCCCAGCGTGAAGGGATCGAGGCGCGGCAGCAGGAGCGTCGTCGATGGCTGATTGCCGGGAAAGATCTTGTAAGGCGCGAGGAAATCGGGCGCGGGCGCATGTGCCGCTTCCAGCTCGGCGCGCGCCTCGGCTTCGGTCTTGCCTTTCATCAGCGCGGCGCTCTGCGCGAAGCAGTTGGCGAGCAGCTTTTCGTGATGGCCGGGCAGCGGGAAGTCGGGCACGCGGCAGGCGATGAACTCGCATGACAGCGCGCGGCCACCCTGGTGCAGCAACTGATAGAACGCATGCTGGCCGTTGGTGCCCGGCTCACCCCAGACGATCGGCAGCGTCGGGCAGCCGACCGGCTTGCCGTCGCGGTCGATCTGCTTGCCGAGGCTCTCCATCTCGAGCTGTTGCAGATAGCGCGGCAGCAGGGCCAGCGACTGGCTGTAGGGCAACAACGCACGCGTCTGCAAGCCGATGAAATCGGCATTCCACAGCTCGATCAGCGCCAAGAGTGCCGGCAGATTTTCGAGCGGCGGCGCGGAGAAGAAGTGTTCGTCCATCGCGCGGGCACCGGCGAGCAGCTGCTCGAACCTGGGAAAGCCGATCGCCAGCGCCAGCGGCAGGCCGATCGCCGACCACAGCGAGAAACGGCCGCCGACCCAGTCCCAGAACGCGAAGGCGTTGTCCGGATCGATACCGAAGGCGGCGACCCTGTCGAGCGCGGTCGACACCGCGACGAAGTGGCGCTCCACGGCCGCATTGCCCAGCGCGCCGACCAGCCAGTTGCGCGCGGAAGACGCGTTTTGCATCGTCTCCTGCGTCGTGAATGTCTTGCTGGCGACGATGAACAGCGTGGTGCGGGGATCGAGTCCGGCCAAGGTCGTGGCCAGATCGGCGCCATCGAGGTTGGCGACGTAATGGACGGAGAGATGCGGCATGCGAAACGCCGAGAGCGCCTGGGTGGCCATGCGCGGGCCGAGATCGGAGCCGCCGATGCCGATATTCACCACGTCGGTGATCGGCTCGCCAGTGGCGCCGCGCCATTTGCCGGCGTGGATGGCTTCGCAAAAGCCGCGCATCTTGGCCAGCACGGCCAGCACGTCCGGCATCACGTCCTGACCGGCGACACGGATCGGCGCGGCATCGGGGCCGAGGTTGCGCAGCGCGATGTGCAGCACCGCGCGATTCTCGGTGTGGTTGATCGGCAGGCCCTCGCGCATCCTGCCGATCCAGCCCGGTACGTCGGCGGCGTGCCACAGATCCGCGAGCAGCGGCAGGGTTTCTGGGATGATGCGCTGCTTGGACAGATCGAGCAGCCAGTCATTCCAGCGCACCGACAGACGCGAAAAGCGCGTCGGGTCGTGCGCGAACATCTCGCGCAGATGCACGTCGCGCAGACCATGCGCATGGCGCTCGACATGCTTCCAGGCAGGGCTGTTCAACAGTGGTGTCATGATGCGATCAAAGCCACAGCATCATGCCCATCTCGAACGGGTGCGTCAGCAGTTCGTGATGGGGATAGACACGCAGACGGTAATCGAGCTTGCCGCAGACGTCGGGCGTGAAATCGAGCGCGAAGAGGCTGTCGCCACCTTCGCCCGGTCCGCGATATTCGAGGAACAGCCGGCGCGGCGGACGTGCCCGGCTGTCCGTGCCGGGGCGCGTCAGCAGCAATTCGACCGCCACGTCCTCCGGTGCCAGACCATCCAGATGCACCGCCAGCTCGAAGTGCAGGCTGGCACCGTAGGGAATGCGCTTCACCGGCGTGTCGATGCGCCGCAGCCGCACCTTGGGCCAGGCACGACGTACCTTCTGCTTCCAGGCCGCCAGGGTGCGTGCGGGGGCATAGCCGTCGACGCTCTTTCTGCGCCACTGCTGGTCCGCGGGCGCATAGAACTTGTGCAGATACTCGCCGACCATGCGCTGCGAATTGAAGCGCGGCGTGATCGTTGCGATCGAGCGCTTGGCCATCGCCACCCAGCCCGGGGAATAGCCCATCGGCCCGCGCGCGTAATACAGCGGGATCACCTTGTCCTGGAGGGTTTCGTAGAGCGAGCGGCCCTCTTCCTGGTCGCGCCGTTCCTCGTCGAGGTGGCTGCCGGCCGGCTTGATCGCCCAGCCGTTGGCGCCACCGTCGTCCTGATGGAAACCTTCGCCCCACCAGCCGTCGAGCACCGAAAGGTTGATGACGCCATTCATCGCTGCCTTCATGCCGGACGTGCCGGAAGCTTCGAGCGGATACACGGGGTTGTTCAGCCAGACATCGACCCCCGAGACGAGCCGGCGCGCCAGGCGCAGGTCATAGCCCTCGACGAGCAGGAAGTGGCCTTCGAACTCCGGCAGCTGCGCCACGTCGTGAACACGCCGGATCAGCGCCTGGGCGGGCTGGTCCGCCGGATGCGCCTTGCCGGCGAAGATGAACAACACCGGGCGCTCGGGATTGCAGATCAGACGCCGCAACATGTCGAGGTCGCGGAACAGCAGGGTCGCACGCTTGTAGGTGGCGAAGCGCCGCGCGAAGCCGATCGTCAGGACGTTGGGATTCTCCGCGTCGGCCAGTTGCAGCAGCCGATCGATGTGTGCCTGCGAACACTGGTTGCGCGTGTATTGCTCGGTGATACGGTGTCGCACCAGATAGAGCATCTCCGCCTTGATCGACTGGCGGATGCTCCAGAAGGTGTGATCGGGAATCGCATGCACCTGCGCCCAGGTCTGCGCGTCGGTGAGCCGCTGCCGCCAGGCCGGACTGAGCACGCGGTCGAAAGTGTCGTGCCAGTGGTCGGACAGGAACGTCGGCACATGCACACCGTTGGTGACATAGTCCATCGGATTCTCGTCCGGCTCGATCTGCGGCCACAGATTGCGGCAAATCTCGGCAGAAACGTCGCCATGGATGCGCGAGACACCGTTTTGGAAGCGCGAGCCGCGGATCGCCAGGGCGGTCATGTTGAATTCGGGTGTATCGTCGATGCGCCCGAGCGCCAACAGGCTGCTAACCTCGCAGCCCATGTCGTGGCAGCATTCCTCGAAATACTTGCGGATCATTTCGTCGGCGAAATGATCGTGGCCCGCCGGCACCGGCGTGTGGGTCGTGAAGACCGTGTTGCTGGCCACGACTTCGAGCGCCGCATCGAAATCGAGCCCGCCCCGGATCAGGTCGCGCATGCGCTCGAGGACCAGGAAGGCGGCATGGCCCTCGTTGATATGCCAGACGGTCGGTTTCAGGCCAAGTGCGGCAAGGGCGCGCACCCCTCCCATGCCGAGCACGATCTCCTGCTCGATGCGCATCGTCCGGTCGCCCCCGTAGAGCTGGTGAGTGATGTCGCGGTCATGAGGCGAGTTTTCTTCCAGGTCGGTGTCGAGCAGATAGATCGAGACGTGGCCGACGCGCGCTTTCCAGACCTTGACCCAGACATCGCGGCCCGGCAGGCGCACGCTGACCTTCAGGTCGCCGCCAGCAGGTCCGGCCACGGGCGTCACCGGCAGGTCGTCGAAGTCGGCATCGTTGTAGAGCGCATGCTGGCGGCCCTCGCCGTCGATGCTCTGCAGGAAATAGCCCTGGCGATAGAGCAGCCCGATGCCGACGAAGGGCAGGTTCATGTCGCTGGCCGTCTTGCAGTGGTCGCCGGCGAGAATCCCCAGGCCGCCGGAATAGATCGGCAGACTCTCGTGGAAACCGAATTCGGCGCAGAAATAGGCGATCAGCGCCCCTTCGGGCAGTTGCGGCCCCGGCTCACGGCGCAGGTTGTCGTGGTAGGTGTCATAGGCCGAGAGAACATGCGCCAGTGCGCCGAGGAATACCGGGTCTTCGGCCGCCTCCTCGAGGCGCCGCTGATCGACGCGCTTGAGAAAGGCCTTCGGACTGTGACCGACCGCCCCCCACAGCTTGCTGCCGAGGCGCGCGAATAGCGTGCGCGTCGGACGATCCCAGCTGTACCAGAGGTTGTTGGCGAGCTCTTCGAGACGCGCCAGGCGCGGCGGAAGCTTCGGATTGATTTCGAGTTGGAAGAGGGTACCAGCCATGTCTTCGTCCGTTATGTTCGAATGGCGATTTTACGGTTCCCTGCCGCGGATTCACCATGGCAAGATAAAGTATGCGTTTTTCGGTGGGATATGCTCAAAGCTTGTGAAAAATTTTGTTGCGAGCGGGCCGAGGGCAAGGCGCACGGAGCGCAGGATGCGAGACATACCCTAATAGGTAGGCGAGCATCCGAGCACCGCGCAACACCGCCATCGGCATGCACAGCAAAAATTTGCACAAGCTCAGCGGATGTAGTGGATCTGCTGTCCGAGCATCTCCGGCGTGACCAGACAGATGCCTTTTTCGGTGACGTGGAAGCGCTTGCGATCCTCGGCCGGGTCATAGCCGATCACCATGCCTTCCGGCACCTTGCAGTTCTTGTCGATCACCGCGCGGCGAATCTTGCAGCGCCGGCCGATCTCGGCATTGGGCAGGATCACCGAATCCTCGACCTCGGCGTAGCTATGCACGAAGACACGCGAGAACAGCAATGAGCGACGCACGACCGCGCCGCTGATGATGTCGCCGCCCGAGACCAGCGAATCGATCGCCATGCCGCGGCGATCGTCCTCGTCGAAGACGAATTTCGCCGGCGGCAGTTGCTCCTGATGCGTCCAGATCGGCCAGTCTTCGTCGTACATATTGAGCTCGGGCGAAACCTTGGTCAGCTCGATGTTCGCTTCCCAATAGGCATCCACGGTGCCGACATCGCGCCAGTAGGGCACGCCGTTCTCCGGGATGCCGACGCAGCTTTCGACGAAGTCATGGGCATAGGCCCGGTAACGGCCGATGATGTGAGGGATGACGTTCTTGCCGAAATCGTGGTCGGAATGCGGATCGTCGGCGTCGCGGATCAGCTGCTCGTAGAGAAAGGCGGCGTTGAAGACATACACGCCCATGTTGACCAGCGCGCGGTCGGGCCGACCCGGGATACAGGCCGGCGTCTTGGGCTTTTCGACGAAGCTGGTGATGCGCCGTTCTTCATTCACGCCCATCACGCCGAAGGCGCTCGCTTCCCCGATCGGCACGTCCATGCAGGCGATGGTCAGATCGGCCTCGCTCTGCACATGCTGGGCGAGCATGCGGCCATAGTCCATCTTGTAGATGTGATCGCCCGAGAGGATCAGCACGTATTTCGGCTCATTGCGACGCAACAGGTCGATATTCTGGAACACCGCGTCGGCGGTGCCCTGATACCAGTCCTCGCTGATCTGCTGCTGGGCGGGCAGCAAGTCGATGAATTCGTCGAAGCGGCCATCGAGGAAGCTCCAGCCGCGCTGCAGGTGACGAATCAGGCTTTGCGCCTTGTATTGCGTCGCCACCCCGATACGCCGGATGCCGGAATTGACGCAGTTCGACAGCGTGAAATCGATGATGCGGAATTTGCCTCCGAAGGGCACGGCCGGCTTCGAGCGCCAATCGGTCAATTGCATGAGCCGGCTGCCGCGGCCGCCGGCGAGGATGATCGCGTAGGTCGAACGTGTCAGATGGCTGACGAAACGACCCTGTGGGGCGTGCGGATCGTTGAGCGGCAGATCGTGTTGCATGATGACTCCCTTTGTCGTTTCCCCGGCAAACCCGCCGCTTGGTTGATGTTGTCGGCGCCGACCGGCGCTCTCCCTCTGGCGGGCGGGAGCGGTTGCCTGGGTATGATGGATATTATGGCTTGAGAATGCCCTCGCGCAGCAGGCGATCGATTTCGGCCTCGGCCTGCACCCAGTCGTCCATCTCGCTGCCGCCCTGGAAGCCACGGCGTTCGGCGATGTAATAGGCCGCCACCTCGACATACAGGCGGCGCTGCTCGGGCGTCAGCACGGTCATCGCCGGGGCTTGCTCGGCTTCCGGTGGTGCAACCGTCCGGGATGCGCCTTTTTCCGCGGCAGGTGCCTTGGCTTTCGCGGGCTTCTTCGCGCTTGGGGTCTGCGGCGCCGCGGGCTTCTTCGCCGCCGGCGCCTTGACTTCGCCTTCCTGCTGCGTGGTGGCTTTGCCCTTGCCGCGCGTGACGCCGGCCGCCTTCTTCACCGGTTCGCTGGTCTTCCTGGTGGTCGTTGCCATCTTGCTATCCTCCTCGTTCGTTTCCCTGCGCAAAAAGTTACATATACACCCTGCATGTTACGGAATGTTGACATCGGTCAACTGAACGCGCTGTGTGTCAGCGCGGCGGCCGCGCCCCGCAGGCCGATCTCCGGATCGATCACTGCCGACACGGGCATCCGGCGCACCAGTTCGGCATGCTCGGCCTTGGCATTGAAGGCGGAGAGAAATCCGCTCGCTGGCAATTCGGACAGCAGATGCACCGTCACGCCACCGGCGAGGAATACGCCGCCGCGCGCGAGCGTCGCCAATGCCATGTCGCCAGCGAAAGCGCCGTAAGCGGAGAAGAATACCTCGAGCGTGCGCCGCGCCACCGCGTCATTCTGCCGCGACCGCGCGACGATGTCGGCCGGATCGAGCGACTCGTCGGCAAGAATGCGATGGATGTTCGCGAGCCCCGGTCCCGAGATCACGCGCTCCGCCGTGACGCGGCCGTATTCCGCGTGCAATGCCTGCCAAATACGCCATTGCAGTTCGTCCTGCGGCGCGAAGCCGACATGGCCGCCCTCACTGGCCAGCACCCGTTGGCCATCGATGATCGCCATGCCCAGCCCCGTGCCCGCACCGAGCACCAGCCTGACGCCCTGGGCACCAGGTTCGCCCGGCTGCAGCCGGATCGTCTGCTCAGGCATGAGTTGAGTAATGCCGTGGGCGACCGCGGCGAAGTCGTTGATCAGCCACAGCCGGCCGAGCCTGAAACGCGCTTCCAGCGCGGTGCAGTCGATCCGCCACGGCAGGTTGGTGATTTTCGCCGAACGTCCGTCGTCGGCCACCGGCCCGGCCACCGCGAGGCAGCCGCCCTCGATCGTCACCTCGACATCGTGCAGATAGGCTGCCAACAGCGCATCGAAATTCGCAAACTCGGCGCTGGCGAGACGGCACCGCTGGCGGAATGCGCCACTGGCATCGACGAGCGCCAGCAGGACCTTGGTGCCGCCAATGTCGCCGATCAGCTTCATCGCGTCCTCACCAGCGGGTGAGCACGGGATACTGCGCGATCAGCGGGTCCGGGGTGAGGATCGCCATCTGGCCGGCGATCGCCTGGCAGACCAGCATGCGGTCGAATGGATCGCGATGCACGTCGGGCAGTTTACCCAGCAGCGCGCTGGTTTCCGCCGCCAGCGGCAGGAGCTCGATGCGATGACGGCGACAGGCCTCGCTGACGTAGGCAAAGGGCGCCAGGTTGCCGGGTAAGCGCAGCTTGCCGGCCTTGTGCTTGATGGCGATTTCCCAGGCGGAAAGCGCCGAGAGCCAGACCCCTTCGTCACAGTTCGCAAAGAGCGTGCGCGCTGAAGCCGGCACGCGCGCCGGGTTGCTCGCCAGCCAGATGAAAGCACAGGTGTCGAGCAACAGCCTCATGCGCCGGCCTTGCCCGCATATCCCTTCGCCGTCGGCTCGGCGGCTTTCAGGGCGGGCGCCAGAGATTCATCGAGCAAGGGATCGGGCAGTTCGCCATTGAAGGCTTGCAGCAAATCCTCGGGCAAGGGCTCGAAGAAACTGTCCGGGATGTCGTAGCCTTCTTCGGTCGGCCCCAGCCCGATCGGCCGCGGCCCCGTCTCGGGCTTGGGCAGAGGCACGAGCTGGGCGATCGGCACGTTGCGGCGGCAGATCTGCACTACCTCGCCCGCTTCGACGGCGGCAAGGTATTCCGACAGCTTGGCTTTGACTTCATGGGTATTGACCGAAATCATGATTACTTTCCTGATCTCATACTTGACCAAGTATGAGCCTGATTTCCAGGAATGTCCAGATTGTGCGCCGGATCACACCGCCACGGGCGCCGCGATATGCGGATGCGGGTCGTAGCCTTCGAGCGTGAAGTCCTCGAAACGGAAGGCGAAGATGTCCTTCACCTCGGGATTGAGCCGCATCGTCGGCAGCGGTCGGGGTTCGCGAGAGAGCTGCAGCCGCGCCTGATCGAGATGGTTGCTGTAAAGGTGCGCGTCGCCGAGCGTATGGATGAATTCGCCGGGCTGCAAACCCACCACCTGCGCGACCATCATCGTCAAGAGCGCATAGGAGGCGATATTGAACGGCACGCCG
Organism: Rhodocyclaceae bacterium; assembly: GCA_013388985.1. Taxonomy (GTDB): domain Bacteria; phylum Pseudomonadota; class Gammaproteobacteria; order Burkholderiales; family Rhodocyclaceae; genus Sulfuricystis. The sequence goes on along the minus strand of JACAEF010000048.1, from coordinate 4,702 downwards.
AGGAAGATGTCGGCGCTTCTCTGGTAGAGCTGGCAGGAGAGCTTGCCGTCGGCGACGTAGAACTGGAACAGGGTGTGGCAGGGCGGCAAGGCCATCTTGTCGACGTCGGCGGGATTCCAGGCCGTGACGATATGACGGCGCGAGTCCGGGTTCTTCTTCAAACCTTCGATCAGCTGCGCGATCTGGTCGATCTCCCCGCCATCGCGCGCCGGCCAGTGGCGCCACTGATGACCATAGACCGGGCCGAGATCGCCGCTGGCATCCGCCCATTCGTCCCAGATCGTCACCTTGTGCTCGTGCAGCCAGCGGATGTTGGTGTCGCCGCGCAGGAACCACAAGAGCTCGATGATGATCGAGCGCAAGTGCAGCTTCTTGGTGGTCAGCACCGGGAAGCCCTGCGCGAGATCGAAACGCATCTGCCAGCCGAACACCGAGCGCGTGCCGGTGCCGGTGCGGTCGGCCTTGACGTGCCCGTGCTCCAGCACATGGCGCATGAGATCGAGATATTGACGCATAATCCGCTCGATTATAAGGGCCGACCATGAACGCACTGCCGAAACTCACCCTCACCGCCAACCCCAAGTCCCGCCACCGGCTGATGCTCCTGCCGGCCGGTAAAAAACTGCCTGCCGATCTGCCGGCGCGCGATTTCTGGCTGAAGCTGATCGAGCGCAAGGAAATGAAAGTCGAAGAGCTCGCGAAGTCGCCGCTCGCCGCGGACCTGCCCGACGGCACCCGCGTGACGCTGGCGATGGTCGATTCTGAGAAGCCGCGCTTCGAACGGCTCACGACGCTGCGCAAGGCGGTGATGCTGCTGCTGGAAGAGTCGCCAAAGATGCTCGACCTCGTGCCGCAGGGCGTCGACGACGATACGCTCGCCGATGCGCTCTTCGTCGCGCTCGTCAATGGCGTACCGCTGCCGCAGCAGAAGAAGAAGATGCCGACGGCACTCGCGGAGATCGTCCTGCCGTGCCGTCCCGCCAGCGCCGACTTTTGCATCGCGGCGGCACGCGCCAACCTGCTCGCGCGCCAGCTCACCGCGCTGCCGCCCAACCGGCTCGACCCGCCGCATTACCGCGAACGCCTGCGCGCGCTGGCGAAGGAGAAAAAATTCTCCATCGAGGAATACGATTTCAAAAAGCTCAGGAAGATGGGCGCCGGCGCCTTCTGCGCGGTGGCCCAAGGCAGCGATGGCGAGGGCGGCGGCGCGGCGATCGTCAGGCTCTCCTGGCGGCCGAAGCAGGCCGCGAAACGCATCGCGCTGGTCGGCAAGGGCATCTGCTTTGATACCGGCGGCCACAACCTCAAGCCGGCGAAATACATGGCCGGCATGCACGAGGACATGGCCGGCTCGGCCGTCGCGCTCGCCCTCCTGTGCGCCGCCGCGGAACTGAAGCTGCCGATCGCGATCGACTGCTGGCTCGCGATCGCCCGCAACCACATCTCGCCGACTGCCTATGCGCAGGGCGACATCGTCACGGCGCTCAATGGCACGACGATCGAGGTCGTGCATACCGATGCGGAAGGGCGCATGGTGCTCGCCGACACGCTGGCGCTGGCGACGAAGGCGCAACCCGACCTGACGATCGACTTCGCGACACTGACCGGCAGCATGATCACTGCGCTGGGCACGCGTTACTCCGGCGTCTTCGCCACGAACGACGCACTCGCGGCGTTGGCCGTCGCGGCGGGCAAGGAAAGCGGCGAGCGTGTCTGCGTCTTTCCGCAGGACGAGGATTACGAAGCGGCGCTGGAATCGAAGGTCGCCGACGTCAAGCAATGCACATTGGAAAATGATGCCGACCACATCCTCGCCGCGCGCTTCCTCGGTCGCTTCGTCGGCAAGACGCCGTGGATCCACGTCGATCTCTCGGCGGCGAGCTGCAACGGGGGCTTGGGCGCGGTGGCGAGCGACACCACCGGCTTTGGCGTCAGTTGGGGGCTGGCCTTGCTGCGCTCTTGGGCCGGAACGCCTTGACGACGGCCTCGTGCGTCTCGATGTACGGCCCGCCGATCAGGTCGATGCAGTAGGGCACGGCGGCGAAGATGCCGTCGAGCGTTTCCTTGATCGCCTTCGGCTGGCCGGGCAAGTTGAGGATCAGCGTTTTCCCGCGGATCACGCCGACCTGACGCGAGAGGATCGCGGTGGGCACGTATTTCAGGCTCACCGCGCGCATCGCCTCGCCGAATCCCGGCATCACCTTGTGCGCGACGGCGAGCGTCGCCTCGGGCGTCACATCGCGCGGCGCGGGCCCGGTGCCGCCGGTGGTCAGCACCAGATGGCAGCCGACGCTGTCGGCGAGCTCGATCAGCGTGGCTTCGATCACCGGCTGCTCGTCGGGAATCAGCCGCGCCTCCATGCGCCAGGGCGATTTGATCGCGGCGCCAAACCACTCCTTGAGCGCCGGAATGCCCTTGTCCTCATAGACGCCGGATGATGCCCGGTCGGAGATCGACACCAGGCCGATCAGCAGTTCATGGCTCATGGATTTCTCTCAATACGCGGAAGAGTTCGCGGAAGGCGCGCGGCGGCTTGCCGAGCTCCTGCTCCTTGAGCGCGTTGCGGCGCAACTGGCGCAAGTGCTGGAGATCGGCCTCGGGATGCTCGGCGGCGATCTCGGTAATGACCGTTTCGTCTTCGAGAAAACGCGCGCGCAGACGCTCCACGGCATGCTGGCGGGCGATGGCGGCGGCCGAGACGCCCTTGATTTCGTCGAGCGCCGCGCGGATCGGCTCGGCATCGAGGCTGCGCATCAGCCGGCCGATGTATTGCAGCTGACGGCGGTGCGCCTCGTGCTGTGTGAAGCGCTGCGCGTCGCGCACCGCATCGCGCAGCTCGTCGGGCAGATCGATCTTCTTCAGCTGATCGGCAGAGAGCGCGACCAGCTCCTCGCCCAGCGCCTGTAGCGCAGTCATCGCGCGCTTCTTCGCGCTCTTGCTGGGTTTTTCGAAGGCATCCACGGGTAAGATTATAACTTTGCAGCTTTGCAACCCTGTCCCGCTTCCATGTCCGAGTTCTCATTCAGCCAGGATCGATTGCGCGAACTTGCCACCGACGTGCTGCGCCATGCCGAGCGGCTCGGCGCCAGCGCCTGCGAAACCGACGTCTCCGAAAGTGTCGGCCATTCCGTCACCGTCCGAAAAGGCGAAGTCGAGACGATCGAGTTCAACCGCGACAAGGGCATCGGTGTCACCGTCTATCTCGGCCAGCGGCGGGGTCACGCCTCGACCTCGGATTTTTCTCCTGAATCGCTCCGTGCGACGGTCGAGGCCGCGCTCTCGATCGCCCGCTTCACGGCCGAAGACGAGGCGGCGGGCCTGCCCGACGCCGAACTGTTGGCGCGCGAGGGGATGGACCTCGATCTCTACCATCCCTGGAACCTCACGATGGAAGAAGCGATCGAGCTGGCGCGCCGCTGTGAGCAGGCCGCTTTCGCCGTCAGTCCGCTGGTAAAAAATTCCGAAGGCGCATCGGTCTCGGCGCACGCCGCGCATTTCGTCTCGGCCAACAGCCTCGGCTTCATGGGCGGCTACCCGTCTACGCGCCATTTCATTTCCTGCGTGCCGATCGCGCAACGCGGCGCCGACATGCAGCGCGACGACTGGTATTCCGGTCACCGCGACCCAGCGGATCTTTCCTCGCCCGAAGCGATCGGCGCCTATGCCGCCCGCCGCGCGCTCTCCCGGCTTGGCGCGCGCAAGATCAAGACACGCCAGTGTCCGGTGATGTTCGAGGCGCCGCTCGCGACTGGCTTGATCGGCAGTTTCGTCCATGCGGCTTCCGGCGGCAGCCTCTACCGCAAGGCGAGCTTCCTCGTCGATGCGCTCGGCAAGCGCATCTTTCCCGACTGGATGCGCATCGAGGAGCGCCCGCATCTGCCGAAAGGACTGGCCTCCAGCCCCTTCGACGACGACGGCGTGGCAACCCGCGACCGCACGGTCGTCGCAGACGGCGTGCTGCAGGGCTATTTCCTCTCCACCTACACCGCCCGCAAGCTCGGCCTGCCGACCACCGGCAACGCCGGCGGCAGCCATAACCTGATCGTCGCGCCGAGCCCCGATGCGCCCGCCGATTTCGCCGGCCTGCTCAGACAATTCGGCACCGGTCTTCTGGTCACCGAACTGCTGGGGCATGGCATCAATTACGTCACCGGCGATTACTCGCGCGGCGCGGCGGGCTTCTGGGTCGAAAACGGTGAAATCGCTTACCCCGTGCATGAAATCACCATCGCCGGCAACCTCAAGGAGATGTTCGCCGGCATCGAGGCGATCGGCCGGGATGCGGTCACCCGCGGCGCGCGCACGGTCGGCTCCATTGTGGTTAACCGCATGACGATCGCGGGCCGATAGCGTTACCGCCCTCTGTCTTTGGGTGTAGTATCGCGCGACCGGTCCGCACTGACGGACCGCCCTGATAATCACAAAGGAGAAGATGTATGGAACGTCGCAAGTTTCTACAGAACGCCGGCATGGCCGGCATCCTGGCCGCAGGCGCCGCGCCGGCGGTGGTCGGTGCCCAGCAGGCTGTCAAGTGGCGCCTGACCTCCAGTTTCCCGAAGAGCCTCGATACCATCTACGGTGGCGCCGAAGTGCTGTCCAAGCGGGTCGCCGAGATCACTGGCGGCAAGTTCCAGGTGCAGGTCTTCGCCGCGGGCGAGATCGCCCCGGGCCTGCAAGCGCTGGACGTCACGCAAAACGGCAC
>JACAEF010000128.1 GCA_013388985.1 Rhodocyclaceae bacterium | reverse complement strand
CTCGATATCACCGGTTTCGACGCTGATGCGCTGGCCGAACTGATTGCGGGCGACGAGCCTGACAACGTGGGTCAGACCGACGAGGATGCCGTGCCGGAGGTTGGTGAAACGCCAATTTCTCGCCCGGGCGATGTTTGGCTCATGGGTCCGCACCGGCTACTGTGCGGCGACGCGACCGTGGCTGAGAGCTACGACCGTCTGATGCCGGGCGGCGTGGCGGACATGGTCTTTACCGACCCGCCCTACAACGTGAACTACGCCAACTCTGCCCGCGACAAGATGCGCGGCAAGGATCGCGCGATCCTGAACGACAACTTGGGCGACGGGTTCTATGACTTCCTGCTGGCCGCACTGACGCCCACCGTCGCCCATTGCCGGGGCGGTATGTACGTGGCGATGTCGTCGAGCGAACTGGACGTGCTGCAGGCCGCTTTTCGCGCTGCGGGCGGTCACTGGTCGACCTTCATCATCTGGGCCAAGAACACCTTCACGCTGGGCCGTGCCGATTACCAGCGCCAGTACGAGCCAATCCTCTATGGCTGGCCCGAGGGGGCGACACGCCACTGGTGCGGCGACCGCGACCAGGGCGACGTCTGGAACATCAAGAAGCCGCAGAAGAACGATCTGCACCCGACGATGAAGCCGGTGGAGCTGGTCGAGCGCGCGATCCGCAACTCCAGCCGGCCGGGCGACATGGTGCTCGATCCCTTCGGCGGCTCGGGCAGCACCCTGATCGCCGCCGAGAAGTCGGGGCGCGTGGCACGGCTGATCGAACTCGACCCCAAGTACGTCGACGTGATCGTGCGCCGTTGGCAGGACTGGACGGGCAAGCAGGCCACCCGCGAGGCCGATGGCGTAGCGTTCGATCAGGCGGCGACTTCCTCCTCGACGATCTCGCAGTGAATCACAAAGCCCGTCAGGTAAGGCATGCCGCGCGGGATGCCGTACTGCTTGCTGGTCTGGCGGTCGATCGTCCAACCCATCCAGCGGTGGGTGGCGGTGTTGATCGCGTCTGCCAGGACGTTGCTCTCGTAAAGACCGTTCTGGACGTCGTCGGCAAAGTGGCGTCCGTGGCGACTGTCGAGGAAGGCCCGAACCGATTCGAGGGGCTGGCCGGTGGCGTCCGAGATGGCGGCCATTGCCAGGGCCCATGCAGCGCTGGCGTGTTCGTTCATCGTGCCCCAAAAGCCCCAGGCCTCGTTCTGGGTGGCGGGGATCTGCGTGGTGGTGTTCATCTCTGGCTCCTTCGGGT
>JACAEF010000056.1 GCA_013388985.1 Rhodocyclaceae bacterium | reverse complement strand
CTCGACGACGCGACGCTCGTGCCCGAGATCACCGGGCACCGGCTGATGGTGTCGGTGCGGCTGATGCGCACCGACGGCGAAGGTCGGCTGCGCCCGGTCGCCGAGGACCACAGCTTCGAGTTGACGCTGTGCGCCTGACTCGACGCGAGACCGCCTGCACCCCGGCCGCCCGTGGGCCACAGGATGCTCGCGCGTGGCCGCGACACCGGCGCACGCCCGCGGCATGAGTCGCCCACCGCAACCACCGCCGCGACGGCGCGTGCGCTGCCCAGCGTGCGGCGGGCCCGCGTGGTACGACGCCGACAACCCCTGGCGGCCGTTTTGCAGCGAGCGCTGCCGCACGCACGACCTCGGCGCGTGGGCGAGCGAGAGCTACCGCGTCGACTCCGCGCCCGACGACGCCGAGGCGGGCCGCGACGACACCACGGACCCGCCGGCACCCCGCGCAGCGCACTGAACCCGTGTGCGCCGCCGGCGCAGCGCTGCGGCCGCGGCCACCGCACGAGCACCTTGGCTCTTGAAGGCGGAGCAAGCGTCCCTATAATCGTGCGCTGTTAGCACTCGCCGCTATCGAGTGCTAGCGGTTGCGAACCGCAGCCCGATTTGGTGGTGTTAGCGCTGGCTAACTTGGCGCACACCGATTCTCGCTCATCGATTCCTTCTCAGGAGATGTCATGAAACTTCGTCCGTTGCACGATCGCGTGATCGTCAAGCGTCTGGAGAACGAAACCAAGACCGCGTCGGGCATCGTGATCCCCGACAACGCCGCCGAGAAGCCCGACCAGGGCGAGGTCGTGGCGGTTGGCCCGGGCAAGCGCAACGACAAGGGCGACTTCGTCGCGCTGAACATCAAGGTCGGTGACCGCGTGCTGTTCGGCAAGTACAGCGGCCAGACCGTCAAGGTCGACGGCGAAGAACTGCTGGTGATGCGCGAAGAGGACCTCTTCGCGGTGATCGAGAAGTAATCCCCCCAGAACACGAATCCGGAGAGTCTGCACATGGCTGCTAAAGACGTTGTTTTCGGCGCCGACGCGCGTCATCGCATGGTCGACGGCGTGAACATCCTCGCCAACGCCGTCAAGGTCACGCTGGGTCCGAAGGGCCGCAACGTGGTGCTCGAGCGCAGCTTCGGCGCGCCCACCGTCACGAAGGACGGTGTCTCGGTCGCCAAGGAGATCGAGCTCAAGGACAAGCTGATGAACATGGGCGCGCAGATGGTCAAGGAGGTCGCCTCCAAGACCAGCGACGCCGCCGGTGACGGCACCACCACCGCCACCGTGCTCGCGCAGAGCATCGTGCGCGAGGGCATGAAGTACGTCGCCGCGGGCATGAACCCGATGGACCTCAAGCGCGGCATCGACAAGGCCGTCGAGGCGCTGGTCGACGAGCTGAAGAAGATCAGCAAGCCGACGACGACGAGCAAGGAGATCAGCCAGGTCGGCTCGATCTCGGCCAATAGCGACGAGTCGATCGGCAAGATCATCGCCGACGCGATGGACAAGGTCGGCAAGGAAGGCGTGATCACCGTCGAGGACGGCAAGAGCCTGAACAACGAGCTCGACGTCGTCGAGGGCATGCAGTTCGACCGCGGCTACCTGTCGCCGTACTTCATCAACAACGCCGAGAAGCAGGTCTGCGTCCTCGAGAACCCGTACATCCTGCTGCACGACAAGAAGATCAGCAACATCCGCGACCTGCTGCCCACGCTCGAGCAGGTGGCCAAGAGCGGCAAGCCGCTGCTGATCGTCGCCGAGGAAGTCGAGGGCGAGGCGCTGGCCACGCTGGTCGTCAACACGATCCGCGGCATCCTGAAGGTCTGCGCCGTCAAGGCCCCGGGCTTCGGTGACCGCCGCAAGGCGATGCTCGAAGACATGGCGATCCTCACCGGCGGCAAGGTCATCAGCGAGGAAGTCGGCCTGACGCTCGAGAAGGTGCAGCTCGCCGACCTCGGCCAGGCCAAGCGCGTCGAAGTCGCCAAGGAGAACACGACGATCATCGACGGCGCCGGCAAGGCCGCCGACATCGAGGCGCGCGTCAAGCAGATCCGCGTGCAGATCGAGGAAGCCACCAGCGACTACGACCGCGAGAAGCTGCAGGAGCGCGTGGCCAAGCTCGCCGGCGGCGTCGCGGTGATCAAGGTCGGTGCCGCGACCGAAGTCGAGATGAAGGAGAAGAAGGCCCGCGTCGAAGACGCGCTGCACGCCACGCGTGCCGCCGTCGAGGAAGGCATCGTCCCGGGCGGTGGCGTCGCGCTGCTGCGCGCCCGCGCCGCGGTCAATGTCAAGGGCGACAACCATGACCAGGATGCCGGCATCAAGATCGTGATGCGCGCCCTCGAGCAGCCGATCCGCGAGATCGTCGCCAACGCCGGCGACGAGCCCTCGGTGGTCGTCAACAAGGTCGTCGAAGGCAAGGGCAACTTCGGCTACAACGCCGCTACCGGTGAATACGGCGACATGGTGGCGATGGGCGTGCTCGACCCGACCAAGGTCACGCGCACCGCGCTGCAGAATGCCGCTTCCGTCGCCGGCCTGATGCTCACCACCGACTGCATGGTCGCCGAACTCGTCGAGGAGAAGCCGGCGGCCCCGGCCGGCGGCATGGGCGGCATGGGTGGCATGGGCGGCATGGACATGATGTGATCGCATAGCGATCACATCATGTCAGGATAGGAACAGGGGAAACTTTGGTTTCCCCCGTTACCCCCTTCCTCTAGACAGCGCCCCGCATGGGAAACCATGCGGGGCGTTTGCTTTGGCGCATGTCAAAAGTCGGCGCTGGCGGGACGGCACCTCTTCAGGGTTCAAAGCCGGTAGTCGAGCTGGATGCGGCTTTGCAGCTTCCTCGCCTGCTTGAGCGATTCTTTCAGCACGAAGCGGTCGAGCTCGTTGAGCTGCTCGGGATCGACGCGGTTGGCCATCCCCATCGGCGTGCCTTCCTGCTGCACGCGCAGGCGCAATTGCTGGAGGAAGAAGAAACCATCGATGATCGCCTCGACGTCGTCGCGGCCGAGCTTGCCCAGCTTGGCCACCGCGCGCAGCCGCTCCGGCGTGCTGGTGGCCTCGACGCCGTTGGCCAGCGCGAGGATACGCGCCGCATCGACGAACAGGCGCGTGCCTTGGGTCTTGAGGTCGATCGTGTGCGGGAATTCCTTGTTATCGTCGAAGCTGAAATCGCGCAGCAGGCCGCCGAGCGGCGGCTTGACGTTGAGCGCCATTTCCGCCATGAAGCGCAGGAACAGCGTCGCCGCGGGAACGTTTTTCTTCAGCCAGGCCGTGAGCTCATCGGTGAGCGATTCGTCGCCGTAGAGCGGGCGGAAATCGAAATAGATCGTGGCGTCGAGTAGCGCCTGCGGCGAGTTGGAGCGCAGCCACTGGTTGTAGCGCTGCTGCCATTCATCGAGCGACAGGCACAGCTGCGGGTTGCCCGCCATCACGTTGCCCTTGCAGAGCGGAAAGCCGAGCCTGTCGAGGCGCTGATTAACTTCGCGGGCGAAGGGCAGGATGGCCTGGCGCGTCGCTTCCGCCTGCCCGGCGGGCGCCGCGAAGACGATGCCGTTGTCCTGATCGGTGGAGAGCGTCTGCTCAAAACGCCCTTCCGAGCCGAAGGCGATCCACGTCCAGGACACCTTCGGCAGCGCGAATTCCTGTTGCGTCAGCTCGATCAGACGCACCGTCAGATGGTCGTTGAGCGTCGAGATCGTCTGTGTCAGCGCTTCGGCGGCGCTGCCTTCGGCGAGCATGCTCCGGGCGAGTTTGCGGATGTCCTCGGCCGCGGCGAGCAGGCCATCGAGATCGCGCGCGCCGCGGATGGCGCCGGAAATCGCCTTGCCGCCACCGCTTTGCAGCTCGTAGATGTCTTCCTGCGAGACGACGCCCTTGAGCTTGCCGGCGGCATCGACGACGATCACATGGTGGATGCCGTGGCGCGCCATCACCAGCGCGGCCTGGTAAACGGTGGCGCGCCAGTTGAGCATCTGCAATCCCGAATCGCTCATCACCGCCATGACCATCTGCTCGAGGTCGCAGGATCTGGCGGCGACCTTGTGCAGCAGGTCGCGCAGCGTGAAGATGCCGATCGGCCGCCCGCTTTCGGGCTCGACGACGATGATCGAGCCGATGCGATGTTCGGACATCAGCTGCACCGCATCGCGCAACGTGCTTTCGGGGCTGACGGTGACGGGCGGGCGCTTGATCAGCGCCGCCAGGGGGCTGTGCAGGGTGGGGCGATGGGCCATTGAGACGAGAAAGGCGGTCGGGTTTGTCGAAGAGGGTCGGCACGGGGCCATGCTGCGCTGCAATGACGGCTATGATAACGCCGCATTCCGCCTGTGGCGGCATTAGAATGCAGTGCATTATGAGGATCCTCCTCGCAGAAGACGACCCGATGATCGCCGACGGTCTGGTGCGCGCGCTGCGCAAGTCGTCCTACGCGGTCGATCATGTCGATAATGGCGCGGACGCCGATACCGCGTTGCTGTCGCAATCGTACGATCTGCTGATCCTCGATCTGGGCTTGCCGAAGCTGCCGGGCATCGAGGTGCTGAAGCGGCTGCGGGCGCGCAAGAATCCGCTGCCGGTGCTGATCCTCACCGCGCAGGACGGCCTCGAGGATCGCGTGCGCGGTCTCGATGCCGGCGCAGACGATTATCTGACCAAACCGTTCGCGCTGCCCGAGCTGGAGGCACGGGTGCGCGCGCTGACGCGCCGCGGTACCGCGCAGTCGAAAGTCATCGAATTCGGCTGTCTCAGTTACGACCAGAGCGAGCGCGTGGCGCGTTGTCACGGCCATGTGCTGGATCTTTCTGCGCGCGAGCTCGCGCTGCTCGAGATCCTGCTCTTGCGTGTCGGTCGTCTCGTCAGCAAGGATCAGCTCGTCGATCATCTGTGCGGCTGGGGTGAGGAAGTCAGCACCAACGCGATCGAGGTCTATATCCACCGCCTGCGCAAGAAGCTGGAACCGGAAGGCATCCGCATCGCCACGGTGCGCGGGCTGGGCTATTGCCTCGACAAGCCTCAGGCAGGAGAAGCGCTTGCCAGCAGCTGACAAGCCGGCGGAGAAAAAACGGCGCCCTTCGGTATTCAGCGATCCCAATCCGACGCCCAACTCCCTGTTCGGGGAGATTCTCGACTGGATGCTGGCGCCGCTGCTGCTGGTCTGGCCCATTTCGATCGCCGCGACGCATCATGTCGCCGATCGGATCGCGGATCAGGCCTACGACCATGTGCTGGCCGAGCATGTCGTGCGCATCGTGCGCGAGCTTCATCAGACGCCGGAAGGGGTCGTGGTTTCACTGCCCCCCTCGGCAGCGGCGCCGGTACCCGAGGATGAAGCCGATCGGCAATATTTCCAGGTCGCGGTTGCCGGCGGGGAGGTCATCGCCGGTTTCGCCGAGATACCGCCCTTGCGCGGCGGCGACGAAACCGCGCCTGGGGCAATTCATTTTCGCAACGGCAATCTGCTCGGCGAGCCGGTGCGCATCGCCTATCAGCTGCTGCCATCACCTTCCGATGCGCGGCCATTGCTGGTGCAGGCTGCCGAAACGCGCAAACAGCGCAAGGCGCTCTCGTCGCGCATCATCTCGGGCGTGCTGCTGCCCCAGTTCGCCATCATTCCGCTCGCGGTGGTGCTGGTCTGGCTCGGTCTGTCGCGTGGCCTGCGCCCCCTCGGCCGTTTGCGCCAACGCATTCTCGACCGTCGTCCCGACGATCTTTCGCCGCTCAATCTGCGTAACGTCCCGGAAGAATTGCAGCCGATCGTTGCCGCTTTCAATGACATGATGATGCGACTGCGGGGCAATCTCGAGGCCCAGCAGCGCTTCATCTCCGCGGCGGCCCATCAGTTGAAGACACCGCTGACCGGCCTCAAGACCCAGATCGAGCTGGCCTTGCAGGAGAAGGATTGCGCCCAGCTGCCGGATTATCTGAAGCGCATCGCCAGCGGCGTCGACCGCGCCGCGCATTTGACCTATCAGCTGCTCCAGCTGGCGCGTGTGGAAGCCAGTCATGAAAACCCTGCCCAGCAGAAAGAGTGGGTGGAACTGGGCGAGCTGGCGCGCGAGGTCACGATGCAGCAAGTGCCGAGTGCCCTGGCGAAGAACATCGATATCGGCTTCGAGGCCGCCGCCATGCCGATGAAAATATTGGGCGTGCCTTTGTTGCTGCGCGAAATGATCGGCAATCTCGTCGACAACGCCATCAAGTACACCCCGGCCGGGGGAAGCGTGACCGTGCGTTTGCGTGCGGGAGAAGAGTGGATCATCGAAGTCGAGGATTCTGGCATCGGTATCGACGCCGCCGACCGCGAGCGGATATTCGATCGCTTTTACAGGGTGCTGGGGACGACCGTCGAAGGCAGCGGCCTGGGTCTGGCGATCGCCCGCGAGATCGCCGAACTCCATGATGCCCGCATCGAAGTGACGTCGAGTGCGTTCGAGCGCGGCTCGCTGTTTCGGATCACCTTTCCGGTCGCTTGAGCACCTCTTTATGCAGCGCAATGACGCTGCACGCTGCGGCGCAGCATACGAGACCCCGTGTTTGTAAGTTTCCTGTCAGCTTGCTGGCCGACCATCGCGGCGTCGCAAGAGTGGAAGTGGAGTAGCGGCAGGCATGCCCCAGCCCGCGCAGACGGACGGGCGTGCCGGGAACAATGTCCGCCAGCCGCGGGCACAGGTCGTTCAACAATCGAGGAGGCTAACAATGCAGCTTACCGAAAAGCATCGGGAGTATTGGCGCAAGAATCTGAGGATCACCTCGATTCTGCTCGCCATCTGGTTCGTGGTGACCTTCGTCGTCTCGTGGTTCGCCCGCGAACTCAATGCCATCGAAATCATCGGCCCGCTGGGCTTCTACATGGGGGCACAAGGCTCGCTGATCGTCTATGTGCTGATCATCTGGTACTACGCCCGCTACATGAACAACCTGGACCAGGAATATGGCGTCCATGAAGGGGAGGACGACTGATGGCAACCGCAGCCCAGAGCAACAAGGCCTTCTTCAACCAGCTGAAGCGCTACTACACTTTTTACACCGGAGGGTTCATCGCCTTCATCGTGTTCGTCGGCATCCTCGAGATGATGGGCGTGCCGAACAAGGTGCTCGGCTACATGTTCCTCTTCGCGACGATCCTGCTCTACGCCGGCATCGGCTTCATGTCGAAGACCGCCGAGGTGTCGGAATACTACGTCGCGGGACGGCGCGTGCCGGCGCTGTTCAACGGCATGGCGACCGGCGCCGACTGGATGTCCGCGGCGTCCTTCATCGGTATGGCCGGCACTCTGTATCTCACCGGCTATGACGGCCTGGCCTTCGTGATGGGCTGGACCGGCGGCTATTGCCTGGTGGCGCTGTTCCTTGCGCCCTATCTGCGCAAGTTCGGCCAGTTCACGATCCCGGACTTCCTCGGTGCCCGCTATGGCGGCAACATTCCGCGCTTGATCGGCGTGCTCGCCGCGATCATCTGCTCCTTCACCTACGTGATCGCGCAGATCTACGGCGTGGGCCTCATCACCAGCCGCTTCACCGGCCTCGAGTTCGGCATCGGCGTGTTCGTGGGCCTTGCCGGCATCCTGGTCTGCTCGTTCCTGGGCGGCATGAAGGCGGTGACCTGGACGCAGGTGGCGCAATACATCATCCTGATCGTCGCCTACATGATTCCCGTGGTCTGGCTGTCGGTGAAGCATACCGGCAACCCGATCCCGCAGATCTCCGCCTATGTTTCGGCGCTGCCGAAGGTGACCGCGCTCGAGAAGGAGTTCAACGACAAGAGCACGCCCAAGGGTGCCGCCGAGGAGTCGGTGCGCGCGATCTTCCGCGAGCGCGCCGCCGCCGCCGATGCCAAGCTCAAGGCGCTCGAGGCCGGTGGCCCGGCTTTTCTCGCCGAGGAGAAGAAGAAGCTCGAAGATGCCCTGGCAGCGGCCAAGTCAGCCGAGCCGGCTGACGCCAAGGCCGTCGAGGCCGCTGAAAAAGCGTTGAAGGACTTCCCGGCCGATGCCGCAGCGGCGAAAAAGAAATGGACCGCCGACAAGAGCGCGGCCGCCGCCAAGGCAGCGCCCGTCAAGGCCCACGCCGAAGCCTTCGCCGCCAAGGACGAGCAGGCCCGGGCCGTGGCGAAGAAGAACTTCCTGGCGCTGATCTTCTGCCTGATGGTGGGTACTGCCGCGCTGCCGCACATCCTGATGCGCTTCTACACGACCCCCTCGGTCAAGGAGGCGCGTCGTTCGGTGTTCTGGTCGCTGTTCTTCATCTTCCTGCTCTACTTCACAGCGCCGGCGCTGGCCGTGCTCGTCAAGTACGAGGTCTATCACAACCTCGTCGGCTCGGCCTTCGCGCAGCTGCCCGCCTGGGTCAGCAACTGGGCGGCGGTGGACAAGACGCTGATGGCGATCACCGACATCAACAAGGATGGCATCGTGCAGCTGGCCGAAATCACCATCGGCGGTGACCTCGTCGTGCTGGCCACGCCGGAAATCGCCGGACTGCCCTATGTGATCTCGGGCCTCGTCGCGGCGGGCGGTCTGGCCGCGGCGCTCTCTACCGCCGACGGCCTGCTCTTGACCATCGCCAATGCGCTGTCGCACGACGTGTATTACAAGATGATCGACCCGAACGCGCCGACGGTGCGTCGTCTGGCGGTGTCCAAGGGCCTGTTGCTGGTCGTCGCGGTGGTGGCCGCCTATGTGACCAGCCTGAAGCCGGGCGACATCCTGTTCCTGGTCGGTGCGGCCTTCTCGCTGGCAGCCTCGGCCTTCTTCCCCTCGCTGGTATTGGGCGTGTTCTGGAAGCGCGCGAACAAGCTGGGCGCCATCGTCGGCATGCTCGTTGGCTTGGGCATCTGCATGTATTACATGTACAACACCTATCCGTTCTTCGGCGTCAATGCCCCGCTGTGGTGGGACATCAACCCGATCTCGGCCGGCATCTTCGGCATTCCTGCCGGCTTCATCGGCGTGATCGTCGGCTCGCTGATCTCGCCGGCGCCTTCGAAGGAAATCCAGGAACTGGTCGATCACGTGCGTTACCCGAACCTGGAGGGTGACATCGACACCAAGGCCGCCTGAACCGCGCACCATACCGGAGGAGGAGGGGGAGGTGAGTTTCCCCCGCTTTTGACCCGGCCCCACGGTCACGTGGGGCCGTTTTTTTCGTCCAGGCAGCGGACTAGAATCGAATGCCGCACCTTCGTCATTCGGATTCACTCCCCATGCCCATCCTCCTCATCGAGGACGACCTCCCGCTTGCCGATGGGCTCGCGCGCGCCCTGCGCGAGGCGGGCCACGAGGTGGATGTGGTCGGCAGCGCCGGCGCCGCCTGCAACGCCCTCGATGCACGCCGCTACCAGCTGGCGATCCTCGACCTCGGCCTGCCCGATCTCGACGGCAGCGTCGTGGTTGAGCATCTGGCGCGGCGCCAACTCGATACATCGGTACTGGTGCTCTCGGCGCGCGACGGCTTCGACGAACGCGTGCGCCTGCTCGATCTCGGTGCCGACGATTACTTGGTCAAGCCGGCGGCGCGCGAAGAGTTTCTGGCGCGGGTGCGCGCGATGCTTAGGCGCCGCCGGCACGACGGCGAGCTGCTCGTCCTGGGCCGTTTGCGGCTCGATCCGGCGGGCAAGCGCGTCTATCTGGATGGCGCGCCGCTCGATCTCAATGGCCGCGAATGGGCCTTGCTTACCTTTCTGGCGGCCCATCCCAACCGCATCCTGTCGCGCGAGGAGATCGCCGCCGCGCTCTATCGGGAGGGCGAGGCGGTCTCGGACAACGCGATCGAGCAGATCGTGTCGCGTTTCAGGAAGCGTATCGCGGCGTGCGGGTTGAACCTGCGCACGGTGCGCGGTCTCGGCTATTTCTTCGAGGTCGGCGATGAGGTGGCGGGCAGCTAGCCTACGCGGCCACCTGCTGGCTCTGCTCTTGCCGGTCGCCGCCGTGGCGATCCTCGGCGGCGCCCTTGCTGTCTATGTGATCGCGCTGCGCGCGTCGTCCGGCGCGCTCGACGATGGCCTGCGCGACGCGGCGCGGCTTTATGCAAGTGAGCTGCGTGCCCACCCCGGGGAAACACCGCGGGAGCTTCCGGCCCATGCCCAGCGCGTGCTGCTGGCGACCCCCGAAGACCGCATCTTTTTCGCGCTGATGGACGTCGAGGGCCGGCTGCTGGCCGGCGGCGCGAAGCTCGGCGAGGACTTACCCTGGGGCAGCCTCGACCACCCGGCCTTCTTCGACCTCAATCACAGCGGCTACTGGCTGCGCGGCGTGTCGGTCGTGTTCGATGCGAACGGTCAAGTGCGGCACCTGGTGCTGGCGACGACGGACCAGAAGCGGGAACGGTTGATCGGCGAGATCATGCTCGGCCTCTTGGCGCCGCAAGTCGCGTTGCTGCTCTTTTGCATCGTGCTGGTCTGGGCCGGCGTCCGCCAGGGCCTCGCACCCTTGGCGGCGCTACAGGCCGAAATCGGCCGGCGCTCGCATCGCGATCTGCGCCCGCTTCCCAGCCGCTCCGCGCCCGAGGAGCTGCGGCCGATCATCATCGAGATCAACGCGCTGTTCGCGCGTCTCGAGCGCGCCATCGAGACGCAGCAGCACTTCGTCGCCGACGCCGCCCATCAGCTGCGCACGCCGATCGCCGGACTGTTGGCCCAGCTCGAAGCGGGCGGAGGGCGCGACAACCCCGCGCTCTTGCTCACCGCTCGGCGTCTGTCCCGCCTGGTCGGGCAACTTCTGGCGCTCTCGCGGGCGGAACCCGGCATCGAGAGCGATGAGACCGAGTTCGACCTCGCCGCGTTGATCCGCGAAGAAGCGAATGCCTGGCTGCCGCAGGCTTTCCGGCGCGATATCGAGATGCGCTTCGAACTCGCTGCGGCGCCGCTTGCGGCCTCGCCGCATGCCTGGCGCGAGATGCTCGCCAACCTCGTCGACAATGCGATCCGTTACGGTCGGGCGGGCGGCCGGATCGTCGTCTCCTGCGCCGCGATCGGCGACGCGGTCGTGTTGCGGGTCGACGACGACGGCCCCGGCATCCCGCCGTCGGAACGCGAGCGGGTGTTCGAACGCTTCTACCGGGGCAAAACGGCCAACGATGAAGGCTGCGGGCTCGGCCTGGCGATCGTCGCGGCGCTGGCGCGCCGGCAAGGCGCCACGGTCCGCCTCGACACGGCGCCGGAATTGGGCGGCCTGCGGGTCGAG
>JACAEF010000055.1 GCA_013388985.1 Rhodocyclaceae bacterium | reverse complement strand
TTCGACGCCAAAATCGTCGTGATCGCCGCCGTCAACGTCGTCTTCCCATGGTCAACGTGCCCAATCGTCCCCACATTCACGTGCGGCTTCGTACGCTCAAATTTGCCTTTCGCCATGATCGATCACCCCAAAAATCAAAAATAAGAAACCTGGTGCCCATGGGCAGGATTGAACTGCCGACCTCTCCCTTACCAAGGGAGTGCTCTACCACTGAGCTACATGGGCCAAAAACACCCTGAGCCTGTCTGGAGCGGGTAGCGGGAATCGAACCCGCGTCATCAGCTTGGAAGGCTGAGGTTCTACCATTGAACTACCCCCGCCCGCCCGTATGACTGCAACGACGAACCGATCTGCTGCCTGCTACAGACATTGATCTGGTGGAGGGGGAAGGATTCGAACCTTCGAAGGCTGAGCCGGCAGATTTACAGTCTGCTCCCTTTGACCGCTCGGGAACCCCTCCAGAGAAACCGCGCATTTTGCCCGAAAGTCTTTGTGGCTGTCAATGGTGGTGCGACTTTCCGTAGAATGACACGCCATGGATACGCCCTCGCGTCTTCCGCCATCCCTCCACGAAGCCCTCACGGGTCGCTTCGGCACCCGCTTCACGACCAGCGGCGCCGTGTGCGAGCATCATGGCAAGGACGAGTCCTCCCACGCGCCAATGCCGCCGGATGCCGTGGTCTTCGCCCAATCCACGGAGGATGTCGCGGCAGCGGTGGCGCTTTGCCATGCGCACAAGGTGCCGGTCATCGCGTTCGGCACCGGCACCTCGCTCGAAGGCCATCTGCTGGCCGTCAAGGGCGGGGTGAGCATCGACCTGTCGCAGATGAACCGCGTTCTGGCGATCCGCCCGCAGGACCTCGATGCCACCGTGGAAGCCGGCGTGACGCGCAAGCAGCTCAATGCCGCCTTGCATGATACCGGACTGTTCTTCCCGATCGATCCGGGCGCGGATGCGAGCCTCGGCGGCATGGCGGCGACGCGCGCTTCGGGCACCAATGCCGTGCGCTACGGCACGATGCGCGAGGCGGTGCTCGCCACGACGGTGGTGCTGCCAGACGGTCGCATCATCAAGACCGGCACGCGCGCGAAGAAATCCTCGGCCGGCTATGATCTGACGCGCCTGTTCGTCGGCTCGGAAGGCACACTCGGCATCATCACCGAGCTGACGGTGCGTCTCCATCCCCTTCCGGAAGCGATCGCCAGCGCGGTGTGCGCCTTCCCCGACATCGCCGCAGCGGTGGATACCGTGATCCAGACCATCCAGCTTGGCATCCCGGTCGCGCGCATCGAACTACTCGACACCCTGTCGATCCGCGCGATCAATCGCTACAGCAAGACCGCGCTGCGTGAGGCGCCGACGCTGTTCTTCGAACTGCACGGCTCGCCCGCCGGCGTGGCCGAGCAGACCGAAGCCCTGCGCGCCATCGCCGGCGAGCACGGCGGCATGGACTTCGAATGGGCCCACCGGCCTGAGGAGCGCACACGCCTGTGGCAGGCCCGCCATGACGCCTACTATGCCTGCCTCGCCCTGCAGCCGGGCGCACGCTCGATCACGACGGACGTCTGCGTGCCGATCTCGCGGCTGGCCGACTGCATCGCGGCCACGCGCGCCGACCTCGAAGCCACCGGTCTCACCGCGCCGCTGCTGGGGCATGTCGGCGACGGCAACTTCCATATGCTGATCCTCGTCCGGCCGGACGACACGGCGGAGCTGGAGAAGGCGCAGGCGTTCGCGCAACGGCTGGCCGAGCGCGCGATCGCGATGGATGGCACCTGCACCGGCGAACATGGCATCGGGCTGGGCAAACGGAAATACATGGCCCGCGAGCATGGCGAAGCGGCACTCTCCGTGATGCGCGCGATCAAGCAGGTGCTCGACCCGCTTGATCTGATGAATCCGGGCAAGGTCCTGCCCGATTAGGCATGCGCGACGCGACACTCGACGACAAATACACGCTCGAGCTCGGCCGCGTCTATCTGACCGGCATGCAGGCGCTCACCTTGCTGCCGATGCTGCAGCGCCGGCGCGACCGGGCGGCGGGTCTCAACACCGCTGGCTTCATCTCCGGCTACCGCGGCTCGCCGCTCGGCGGCTACGATCTCGCGCTGTGGCAGGCGAAGCGCCATCTCGAACGCCATCACATCGTCTTCCACCCCGGCGTCAACGAGGAGCTCGCCGCCACGGCGATCTGGGGTACGCAGCAGATCGGCCTCGCCCCCGGCGCCAAGTATGACGGCGTGTTCGGCATCTGGTATGGCAAGGGACCGGGCGTCGATCGCTGCGGCGACGTGTTCAAGCACGCCAACGGCGCCGGCAGCGCGAAATACGGCGGCGTGATCGCGATCGCCGGCGACGACCACGCCGCACGCTCCTCCACCGTCGCCCACCAGTCCGAGCAGGCCTTCATCGCCGCGGCGATGCCGATCCTCGCGCCCTCCGGCATCCAGGACACGCTCGACCTCGGCCTGCACGGCTGGGCGCTGTCGCGCTACTCGGGCTGCTGGGTCGGCTTCAAGACCGTCGCCGACACGATCGAATCCTCGGCCGCCGTCGATATCGATCCGGCCCGCGTTGCCATCGTCATGCCCTCCGATTTCACTCTGCCGCCCGACGGCCTCAACATCCGTTGGCCGGACGAGCGGCTGGCGCAGGAAGCGCGCCTCATCGAAACCAAGCTCGCCGCCGCGCTGGCCTATTGCCGCGCGAATCAGCTTAACCGCACGGTGATCGACTCACCCAATGCGCGGCTGGGCATCGCCGCGGCCGGCAAGAGTTATCTCGACGTGCGCCAGGCGCTCGAACTGCTCGGCATCGACGATGCACTCGCCGTAGCACTCGGCCTGCGCGTGATCAAGATCGGCCTGGTCTGGCCGCTCGACACCGAAACGATGCGCCGCTTCGCATCCGGCCTCGAGACGATCCTCGTCGTCGAGGAAAAGCGCGCGCTGATCGAGACCCAGCTCAAGGACGCGCTCTATCCCTTGCCGCAGCGGCCGCGCATCCTCGGCAAGTTCGACGAGACCGGACAGCCACTCTTGCCCTCCAGCGGCGAACTGACGCCGACGCAGATCGCCCGGGTGCTCGCGCGCATCCTGCCCGACCATCCACGGCTGCGCGAGCATCTGACGCGGATCGAAGCCTGCGCGCAGCGCCCGCTGCCCGTGCTGCCGGCCAAGCGCCTGCCGTGGTTCTGCCCCGGCTGCCCGCACAACACCTCGACGCGCGTGCCGGAGGGCTCGCGCGCGCTCGCCGGCATCGGCTGCCATTTCATGGTGACGTGGATGGATCGGCGCACCGACACCTTCGCGCAGATGGGCGGCGAAGGCGCGGCGTGGATCGGCCAGGCGCCCTTCACCGAAACGCAGCACGTCTTCGTCAATATCGGCGACGGCACCTGGTTCCACTCGGGCATCCTCGCGCTGCGCGCCGCCGTCGCGGCGAAGGTCAACATCACCTACAAGATCCTCTACAACGACGCCGTGGCGATGACCGGCGGCCAGCCGGTCGAGGGCAACCTCACCGTGCCGCGGATCGCGCAGCAGCTCAAGGCCGAGGGTGTCGGCCACATCGTCGTCGTCACCGATGGCACGCCGAGAGCATGGCGCAAGAGCGAGCTGCCGCATGGCGTGCTCGTCAGGCATCGCGACGAGTTCGATGCGATCCAGAAGGAGATGCGCCAGTGTCCCGGCGTCTCGGCGATCATCTTCGACCAGACCTGCGCGGCCGAGAAGCGCCGCCGCCGAAAACGCGGCCGGCTGCCCGACCCGTCGCTGCGGGTGTTCATTCACGAGGAGGTCTGCGAAGGCTGCGGCGATTGCTCGGTGCAATCGAACTGCCTCGCCGTCGTGCCGGTCGAGACGCCGCTGGGCACGAAGCGAGCGATCGACCAGTCGGCCTGCAACAAGGATTATTCGTGCCTGAAGGGCTTTTGCCCGAGCTTCGTGACGATCGAGGGCGGCCGGCAGCGCTTGGGCAGCGCGCTCGACCTCGAACCTGCCGTCCCGCCAGAGCCGAATCTGGAAAAAACAGCCCGGCCCTTCAACATCCTGATCACCGGCGTCGGCGGCACCGGCGTCGTCACGCTCGGCGCCTTGATCGGCATGGCCGCACACCTCGACGGCAAGGGTGTCTCCGTGCTCGACATGACCGGCATCGCGCAGAAGGGCGGCGCGGTGTTCTCGCACGTGCGCCTCTGCGACGACCCAGCCGCGATTCACGCGCCGCGCATCGCCACGGGCGAGGCCGATGCGATCCTCGGCGGCGATGCGATCGTCAGCGCCTCGCCCGAGGCCCTCTCGAAGATGCGGGCCGGCCGCACGCGCGCGGCGATCAATGCCGCGGCGACACCCACGGCCGAATTCACCGCCGATCCGGACTGGCGTTTTCCGCTCGACGCGATCGAAGCCGCGCTTGCCACGACGATCGGCGGCGCCGCCTTCGACGCCCTCGACGCCACGACGCTGGCCACACGGCTGATGGGCAACGCGATCTACGCCAACATCCTGCTGCTCGGCTTCGCCTGGCAGCGCGGGCTCGTTCCGCTGAGCGAAGCGGCGCTCTTGCGGGCGATCGAGCTCAACGGCGCGGATGTGGCGTTGAACCGGCGCGCCTTCCGCTGGGGACGCGCCGCCGCCCACGATCCGGCCGGCATTGCCGCTCTGCTGCCCAGCCGTGCCGTATCGTCAGCGCCGAAATTATTGGCCCCCCTCGCTCGCAAACCCGGCTCGCTGCCCACCACAGGGGGGGCGTCGGCTGGGGACGGCCCGGCGTCGACTTTGGACGAACTGCTCGCCGACCGCGTGCGGCGGCTCACCGATTATCAGGACGCCGCGCTGGCCGGACGCTACCGCGCGCGCGTCGAGCAGATTCGCAGCCACCCCGCGGCAAACGAGGCGCTCGCCGCCCGCGTCGCGTGCAACTACTACAAGCTCTTGGCGGTCAAGGATGAATACGAGGTCGCGCGCCTCTACGCCGAGACCGATTTCCTCGACCGCATCGCGGCGCAGTTCGAGGGCGACTATCGTCTTGATTTCCATCTCGCCCCACCGCTCTTGGCGCGGCCCGATCCCAATACCGGCGTCATCGTCAAGCGCCGCTACGGTCCATGGATGATGATGGTTTTCCGCTGGCTGGCCAGGATGAGGAAGTTGCGCGGCACGCGCTGGGACATTTTCGCGCGCAGCCCGGAACGCCGTCTCGCCCGGCAGTTGCTCGCGGAATACGAGGACGATCTCGATCTGATCCTCGCGCGGCTCGATGCCAGCAGGCTTCCCGCCGCGCTCGAACTTTCCGGCTGGCCCGAGCAGGTGCGCGGCTTCGGCCACGTGCGCGAAAAGTCGGCGCTGGCGGCACGGCACCAACGGGAAGGCGCGCGTGCAAAACTCGCCGGCTGAACCGCCACCGCTACGTACCGCGCTGCTCGCGCAGCTGGGCGGCGGCGCCGCGACGCTGCTGTTCGTCGCCGCACTGAGCCGCATCTCCACGGCCGATTTCCTGCGCATTCCGCTGCTCATCGCGCTACTGCAGGGCGGGCTGGCGGCGCTGATCGCGCTGAAGCTGCGCTCGCCGCGCTGGTGGCTGCCGATCCACCTCGCCTTCATGCCGCTGGTGGTGATCGTGCAGGGGTTCGACATCGCGCCCGGCTGGTTCCTCGCCGCCTTCGTGCTGTTGCTGCTCGTCTTCTGGCGCACGGATCGGAGCCGCGTGCCGCTCTACCTGACCAATGCCGCGACCGCCGAGGCACTGCTGAAACTGCTGCCCACCGTGCCCTGCCGCGTCCTCGACCTGGGCTGCGGCGACGGCGGGCTGCTGCGCCGGCTGGCGATCGTCCGGCCCGACTGCCTATTCACCGGCGTCGAGCATGCGCCGCTTCCCTGGCTCGTCGCCCGGCTGCGCACCCTCGGACTCGCCAATGTCACGATCCGGCGCGGCGATTTCTGGCAGGCGCCGCTGGGCGGCCATGCGCTGGTCTATGCGTTCCTTTCGCCCGCGCCGATGCCCAGGTTGTGGGCGAAGGCCGTACGCGAGATGTCGCCGGGCGCCCTGCTGGTCAGCAACAGCTTCGCGGTGCCCGACCAGCCGGCCGACGCCACGGTCGAGGTGGCCGATCGCCGGAATACGCGGCTGTTTCTCTATCACCCCGTCCCGGACGGATAAGGCTGGCGATTCCGCTGCATTTCCGGCCATCCCCCGCGGCTCCGTTCGAGAATAATCCGTCCCGCACACCACGGAAGCGCACGGACATGGCGGACATCATCTGCATCATCGGCAACAAGGGCGGCACCGGCAAGACCACGCTGTCGCACATGCTCTGTCAGGGCCTGGGCCTACTCGGCCAGCGCTCGGTCTGCGTGCTGACCGACAGCTACCGCGAACCGCTCGACCCGGCCGACCGGCGCTATCTGATCGCCGATGCGCGTTCGCGCGAGGCGCTCGCCAAGGTGACGGAGAAGATCCGTTCGCTCAAGGCCTGGCTCGGCGTGATCGACGGCGGCGGCAACCGCACCGAAATGGACCGCCGGCTCTACGGCCTGGCCGATCTGGTGCTCCTGCCCTTCCGCGATTCGCACGAGGACATCCGCACCGTGATCCGCGATCTCGAAGCCTTCCCGCGTGCCTATGCGGTGCCGACGCAGTGGCCGACCAACGCCTGGCAGCGCGAAGCCGCCGAGAAAACCGTCGCCGAGCTGCTGGCGCCTTATCGCGACCGCATCCTCGATCCGGTCTTCAGCCTCTCGGCCAGCAAGCTGCTGCTGCAGAAGCAGATCCCCGCCAGCCTGCCGACGCCGCTGGCGAATGCCTGCCGCGCCGTCGCGCATCAGGTCATCGACCTGCTGCAGCTACCGCTGGAAGATGCCGCACCGCTGCAGGGTGTCGCGCGCCAGGCCGCCAACGCGACCGGGTCCATGGCGGCGGCCGCGTAAAACTGCCGCGCAACGCGCGCGATGCGCCCGCGCAGCAACTCATGCGGCGTTTCCCTAATTTTTGCCTTGCGCGACCAGCAGAGCCTGTGAGCGGTTGCTCACCCCCAGCGCCTTGAAGATCGCCGAGACGTGGATCTTCACCGTGCCTTCGGTGACGCCGAGCAGCTCGGCGATCTCGCGGTTGGTCTTGCCTTCGGCGAGCAGATCGAGCACGCAGGCCTGGCTCTTGGTCAGCCCATAACGCTCCGCGACGGTACGCGCGCGCTTTCGCTTGCCCGTCATGCCGCGGTATTCGGGCGGCAGCCAGATCTCGCCATTCAACACCTCGCGCAGCGCGCCGAGCAGCACCTCGGTCGGACTCGCCTTGGACACGAACCCCGCCGCGCCGCCTTTCATCGCTTTCGCCACCGTATCGGCATCGTCGAGCGCCGAGAGGATCACCACCGGAATGTGCGGGTAACGCTTGCGCAGCACGCCCAGGAAAGCAAGCCCACCGGTTCCCGGCAGCATCAGGTCGAGCAGCGCGAGATCGAAATCGTCGTTCTGCTCGATCAGCCGGGTGGCCTCGTCGGCGTCGCGGGCACCGAGAATTTCCGGCGAGCCGCCTTCTCCACCCACATCTTCCAGCGCCTTCAGCGCCAGCAACAGACCTTCGCGCACCAGCGCATGATCTTCGATGACCAGAATGCGCAACTTGTTCTCCCCGTTTCGAATGAGGTTATGATTGCATGCGAATCATAAACCCGTCGAGGCCGTCCATGACGAACGCGTTCAATCCCAGTTCCGGCGACCCGCTGGAATTCGTCAAGAACCTGTGGAGCAACATGGGCTTTCCACTGCCCGGGATGGTCGCGCCCACCGTCGACACCGACGAGCTCGGCAAGCGCATCGCCGACCTGAAGGCCGTCGAGGGCTGGCTCAAGTCGAACCTGAACCTGCTGCAGATGACCATTCAGGGCCTCGAAATGCAGCGCGCCACGCTGCTGGCCTTTCAGCAGATGGGTCAGGCGGCGCAGGAGGCCGCGCAGGAGGCCGAGCAGGCACCAGCCGCCAATCCCTTCCTCGATCCATCCGCCTGGCAGATGCCCTGGGAGTTCATCAAGGGTGCCGTCCCGCCAGCGCCGACTTCCGAGCCAGCCTCCCAGACCGAAACGCCCCCTGCCAGGCCGAAACGCTCACGCAAGAAAAACCCTCAGGGCGAGCCACAGCGGTAGCGTCACCATTCCCAGCAGCGTGCTGGCCGAGATCAGCCAGGCGACGCGCGCACCGTCGCCGCCCATGCGCTGCGCGAGGATGTAGGCCGACGAGGCCGTCGGCAGCGCCGCGAACGCCAGCGCGACATCGAAATACACCCCGGCAAGCCCGACCCAGCGCGCGACCAGCCAGGCGATGACCGGCATCGCCAGCAGCTTCACCGCCAGGAAATAGCCGGCCGCGCCGCGGCCATCGTGCCCCAGCGCGCCGCGCAGCTTGAGGGCGGCGCCAACCGCCAAGAGGCCCAAAGCGATCGCCGCTTCGGCGAGCCGGCTCAAGAAAGCGCCGACCGGCGCCGGCACCGGCAGACCCGCCAGATTCCAACCGAGCGAGACGAGCGTGGCGAGGAACAGCGGATTCTTCGCCAGCTCGCGCCACACCGAGGTCTCGCCATGACGCGCCAGCATGCCGACCGCGACGAGGTTGGCGAATGGCACCATCGCCCCGGCGAGCAATCCCATCGCGGCGATCCCCGCCGCGCCGTGCAGTTTGGCCGCCACCGCGAGACCGATATAGGTATTGAAACGGAAGGCGCACTGGAATTGCGACGCGAAAGAGATCGGCGTGAGCGGAAACAATGGCCGGGCGGCGAGGGCCAACGCCATCGCGCCCGCCATCGCCGCAGCACCGGTGCCGAGCAACGGTACCGCCGAGAATGTCAGCGGCGCTTTGGTGAGCGCATTGAACAGCAGCGCCGGGAACAGCACGAAATAGACGAGCTTTTCCACCCCGGTCCAGAAGTGGTCGCCCAGCGCCATCCCACGTCGCAGCGCGAAACCGAGCAGGATCAGGGCGAAATCGGGCAGCAGCGTCAGTGCGGTGTGCATGCCGCCCCGCTCAAATCACGCCGGCGGCGCGCAATGCTTCGATCTCCTCGGCCGTATAGCCGGCCTCACGCAGCAGTGCCGTGCCGTCAGCGCCGACTTTCGGCGCCGGCATCCGCAGCGCGAATTCCACCCCGCTCATCTTCAGCGGCGGCGCGAACTGCGGCAAGCCATCGATCTCGGGCAGCATGCCGCGCGCTTTCAGTTGCGGATGCGTCATCGCCTCGTCGAACGTCAATACCGGGGTAACGCCGCAATCGACCTGCTCGAACAACGCCACCCAATGGGCAAGCGGCTGGCGGGCGAACAGCGCTTCGAGCTCACGCCGCGTGCGTTCGCCATCCTCGCCGCGCGCCAGACCGAAGGGAATCAGTTCCGGTTTGCCGATCGCCTCGCAAAACACTTTCCAGAACTTGGGCTCCAGCGCAGCCACCGCCAGGAAGCGTCCATCCTGTGTGCGATAGAGTCCGTAAGCCGGCAGACCGCCGGAGAGATCGTCCGTGCCGCGCGGCAGCGTCTTGCCACGCGCCAGCACCGACAGCAACGGGGAATAGGCATGCGCGAAGGTGGCGTCGGTCATCGCCACATCGACATAGCGTCCCTCGCCCGTCGCCCGGGCGCCGATCACCGCGGCGAGGATGCCCATCGCGGCGGTGAGCGCGCCGCCGAGCAGATCGCCGATCTGCAGGTTGGGAATCGCCGGCGGCCCTCCTGCCGCGCCGATCTGGTCGAGCACGCCCGATGTGGCGAGGTAGTTGAGATCGTGGCCGGCGCGGTCGCGCCACGGTCCGTCCTGGCCGTAGCCGGTGATCGCGCAATAGACGATGCGTGGATTGACCGCCTTCACCGCCGTGTAGCCGACGCCGAGCTTGTCGACGACGCCGGGGCGGAAGCTCTCGACGATCACGTCGGCCTCGCGCGCCAGACGCAGGAAGACCTCGACGCCGGCTGCCTGCTTGAGATCGAGCCGCAGGCCGCGCTTGTTGCGATTGACGAGGCGGAAGAAGAAGCTATCTTCGCCCGGCGCGGCGCCCAGTCCCATCGTGCGCGCGTAATCGCCCGCGCCGGGATCCTCGATCTTGATCACCTCGGCGCCGAGATCGGCTAGATGCAGCGTGCATACCGGCCCGGGCAAGAGACGCGTGAGATCGAGGACTTTCAGGCCGGCCAGCGGACCGGCCGCTGCATGGCTGGCGGATGACGTCATGCCGCTTCCCGTGTCCGCCTGCAACGCGCCTCACGCACAGAGGATCACAGCGGCTTCTTTGCGGTGATCGCGCCGCGAATCTCGGCCAGGCCGTAGCCGACGGCCTTGTCGTCGGGATAGAGCTCCTTGAGCTTTTCGGCGACCTTGGGCGCCAGCCGCTCCGGCGTGCCATGGCAGTTCAGGCACAGGTCCTGGGTCGGCAGCGCCTTCATGTAGCGATAGAACTTCTGGCCGTTTTCCGTGACGATCTCGCCCTTGTCGATGTTGGTCGGCTTTTCGCCCGCGGCGAGGCGACGCTCGAACTCTTCGAGGGTGGCGCGCTCCCAGGCATCCGGCACGGCCTTCGGATTGCGGTTCTTCAGGCTGACACGCCGCACCTGCCAGCCGATCTGGGCGGAAAGGTTCTTCGCCATCTCGGGCGCCTTTTCGCGGCACACCGAAATCGCCTCGGCATGGCCGTTCTTGTCGATCTCTTCCTGCAGCACTTCGAGCAGCTTCGGCACCATCTTGGCCGGAATGCCGCGCGCTTCCTGCAGCAGTTGTGCCTCGTCGGCCCTCGCGGCGCCAACCGTGGCCAGGCCGGCCACCAGCAGCATCGAGGTCAAGCTTCTCATTTTCATGGTCTCCTCCGGTCAGGGTTGCGGAGGCCCAAGTCTACTCAAATTTGCGCTCGTCGCTGATCACCTTGCCGTCATTGGGCAGGCGCGCGACGAATTTCACTTCGCCGCGCAGCTTGGTCAGTTCGCGCAGGGAATCGGCGATGGCAGCGGCATCGCCCGCGCCTTCGCACAGCAGCGTCATCGTATCGACGGCATCGGGATTGGTGACGACGAGACGCGCCTTGACGATGCCGGGGTGACGCTGGCGCACGGCCTCGACCTGCTCCGGATGGACGAACATGCCCTTGACCTTGGTGGTCTGGTCGGCGCGGCCCATCCAGCCCCGGATGCGCATGTTGGTGCGCCCGCAGGGCGAAGCGCCCGGCAACACGGCGGAAAGATCGCCGGTGCCGAAACGGATCAGCGGATAGGTCGGGTTGAAGGTGGTGACGACGACCTCGCCGACCTCGCCCTCGGGCACCGGCTCGCCGGTACCGGGACGGACGATCTCGACGATCACGTCCTCATCGACGACCAGCCCTTCACGCGCCGGCGTCTCGTAGGCGATCACGCCGAGATCGGCGGTCGCGTAGGCCTGGAAACCTTGGATGCCTCGTGCCTTGAGCGCCTCGCGCACCGGTGGCAAGAAGGCCTCGCCGGAAACCAGTGCCTTGGTCAGCGACGGAATCTTCAGGCCCAGTTCGTCGGCTTTGTCGAGCAGGATGCGCAGGAAGCTCGGCGTGCCGACATACCCCTGCGGCTGCAGGTCGGCCATCGCCTGCACCTGCTGCTCGGTTTGCCCCACGCCGCCGGGGAAGACCGTGCAGCCCAAGGCCAGCGCGCCGCCTTCGAGGATCCAGGCGCCCGGCGTCATGTGGTAGGAGAAGCTGTTATGCACCAGATCGCCGGCGCGAAAGCCGGCGGCGAACAGCGCGCGGGCCGTGCGCCAGTAGTCGGGGTTGCGGCCCTCCGGCTCGTAGATCGGCCCGGGCGAGGAGAATACTCGCCCCAGCTGTCCCCAGCGGGCGGCGACCAGGCCGCCGAAGGGACGCTGGCGTTTTTGCAGTTCGATCAGCTCGTGCTTGCGGATCACCGGGAGTCGCGCCAAGGCATGGCGCGACGTGATCGCCGCTGGCTCGACCTCGCGCAGGCTCGCCGCGAACCAGGGCGCATGCGCCTTGGCATGGGCGATCTGCGCCGGCAGACGGGTGAAGAGATCGCGCTCGCGCTGCTCGGGATCACGGGTTTCCAGCGCGTCGAAGTGTTCGCGGATCATGCGAGCCAGCGCTTTCGACGGCGGTAATGCTTCACTTCACGGAAGCTCTTGCGGCCGCTGGATGACAGGCCGAGATAGAACTCCTTGACGTCCTCGTTGTCGCGCAGTTCGGCGGCTTCGCCTTCCATCACGACGCGGCCGTTCTCGAGGATGTAGCCGAAGTCGGCGTAGCGCAGCGCGACCATCGTGTTCTGTTCGGCAAGCAGGAAGCTCACCTTCTCGCGCTGATTGAGATCGCGCACGATCTCGAAGATCTCCTCGACGATCTGCGGCGCCAGGCCCATCGACGGCTCGTCGAGCAGGATCATCTCGGGATTGGCCATCAGCGCCCGGCCGATCGCCGTCATCTGCTGCTCGCCGCCGGAGGTATAGCCGGCCTGCGAGTGGCGTCGCTGCTTGAGGCGCGGGAAGAACTCATAGACCTTTTCGAGATTGGCCTTGAGCTCGCCACGCGACGCCTTGCGCGTGTAGGCGCCGGTCAGCAGGTTCTCCTCGACCGTCAGATGGGCGAAGCAGTGACGACCCTCCATCACCTGGATGACGCCGCCCCTGACCAGCTCGTTGGGCGTGAGCTGATCGACCCGCCGGCCCTTGAACTGGATGTCGCCTTTGGTCACCTCGCCGCGCTCGGCGGCGAGCAGATTCGAGATGGCCTTCAACGTCGTCGTCTTGCCGGCGCCGTTGGCGCCCAAGAGCGCGACGATCCTGCCTTGCGGCACTTCGAGCGACACCCCCTTGAGCACGAGGATGACGTGGTCGTAGATGACCTCGATGTTATTGACGGAGAGATAGGCGCTCATGTGACGATTCCAAAGTCGGCGCTGGCGGCACGGCACCAGCGCCGGTTCTCGCGGCTTATTCCTTGCTGCAATCGCGCGGGGTGATGCCTTTCTCCTTGGCATACTTCTGCGCGTCGGCCTGGAACAGCGGATGGATCAGCGCCTTGTTGCCCTCGATCCAGTCGGTGAGCGGCACCCACTTCTTGCCGTCCCACTGCTGCATCTTCACCTTGCCGGAACCCTCATGGTTGCTGCACGAGGTCTTGACCTCGGGCAAGAGGCCCGTGGCGCCCAGCTCCTTCAGCCGCGCCTCGGTGAGGTTGAGGTGTTCCAGACCCCAGCGCACCTGCTCGGGCCCCATCGCCTTGCCCTTGCCGAATTTGGCCTGGGCGGTGCGGATTGCCTCGACGGAGAGCACGGCGGCGGAGACGCCGCGGTTGTAGAGGATGGTGCCGAGTTTCGAGGTGTCCTTCAGGTTGCCCTTGCCGGCGCCATAGACGGTCTTCTCGATGTCGGCGATCAAGGGCACGTCCTTGCCGGCGACGTTCCAGGTCGCCGAGGTATAGCCCTTCGCCGCATCACCCGCCGGAATCACGTCCTCCTCGGAGCCGGACCACCAACCGCCGACCATCTTCTCGCGCGGGAAGCCCATCTTCTGCGCAGTGTTGAGCGCGGTCATGTTCATCACGCCCCAGCCCCAGAGAATCACGTAGTCGGGTTTTTCCTGGCGGATGCGCTGCCACTGCGCGCCTTGTTCGTTACCCGGGTGGGCGACGGGAATCTCGATCAGCGTGAATTTGTTGAGACGCGACTCGGCCTGCAGCGCGAGGATCGGCTCCTTGCCATAGGCCGAGTCGTGATACAGATAGACGATCTTCTTGCCTTCCAGGCTGCCGCCGCTCTTGTCCTTGAGGAACTTGACGATCGCCGAGGCCTGCATCTGGTAGGTGGTCACCAGCGGAAACAGCCAGGGGAACACCGAGCCATCCACCGCCATCGTCAGGCCGTAGCCCATCATCGCCAGCGGCAGATGGTCGGCGGTCGCCTTGTCGGCGAGTGCATAGGAAATGCCGGTCGACATCGTGTGGATCGGCCCCGGCGCCTTCTGCGCCTTCGACTTCAGCCGCTCGTAGCACTCCACGCCCTTGGCGTTGTTGTATTCGGTCTCGCATTCTTCCCAGGCGATCTGCACGCCGTCGATGCCGCCTTTCATGTTCACGTAGGTCAGATAATCGATGAAGCCGCCATAAAAGGACTGGCCATTGGCGCCGTAGGGACCGACGCGGTAGGACGGGATCATGAAGAACTGTTCCTCGGCGGCCTGGGCAGCCGGCAGCGCCGCCGCGAAGCAGGCGACCGCGAGGGAGGTCGCCAGGGTGAGCTGCTTGAAACGTTTGATCATGTTGAGTCTCCTCTTCGTGGTGTGGTTGTAATGAATCAGTGCGGGAACGGCCACAGACGCAGCTTCTCCTTGCCGATCTGCCACAGGCGGGCCAGGCCGTGCGGCTCGACGATCAGGAAGAACATGATCAGCGCGCCGAACACCATCAGCTGGATGTGCGAGACCGTCGCCCCGTCGAAGGGCAAATGTAACAGCTCGGAAAACCAGGGCAAGGCGATGTCGAGGAAGATCGGCACGAGCAAGATGAAGGCGGCGCCGAGGAAGCTGCCGAGGATGCTGCCGACGCCGCCGACGATGATCATGAAGAGAATCTTGAACGACAGATCGAGCGAGAAGCCGTCGGGCTCGACCGAGCCCAGATAGCAGAACGCATACAGCGCGCCAGCGACGCCGCAATAAAACGAACTCACGGCGAAGGCCAGGAGCTTGGTGCGCATCAGGCGGATGCCGATCACCTCGGCGGCGACGTCCATGTCGCGCACCGCCATCCAGGCGCGGCCGGTGGTCGAGCGCACCATGTTCTTCGCCGCCAGGGCGAGCAGCGCGACGATCGTCAGTACCAGGAGATAGCGGCTTTGCGGGCTGTCGAACCTGAAGCCGAGGATCTCGACGCCCGGCACCGAGATCACGCCCGACGACGAGTTGTTCGACAGATAGGGGAACTTGGTCAGGCACCAGACGATGAAGAACTGGGCGGCCAGCGTCGCTACGGCGAGATAGAAGCCCTTGATGCGCAGGGAGGGCAAACCGAACAGGATGCCCACCCCCGCCGCCGTGAGCCCGGCGAGGACGAAGGAGAGCAACACCGGCATGCCCTCGATGCGCACCTGGAAGTTGTAGGCCGCATAGGCGCCGACCGCCATGAAGGCGGCCGAGCCGAGCGAGAGCTGGCCCGCGTAGCCGGTGAGGATGTTCAAGCCCAGCGCGGCGAGCGCGAAGATCAGGAAGGGGATCAAGATCGCGTTGAACCAATAGTTGCCCGCGGTCAGAGGAATGACGACGAAGGCGACGAACAGCAGGATGCCGATGCCGATGCGATCCTGGCGGATCGGGAAGATCTGCTGATCCGCGGCGTAGCTGGTCTTGAATTGTCCGGTTTCGCGATAGAACATGTCTTACACCCGGTCGATGTGCTTTTCCCCGAACAAGCCTTCGGGTCGAATCAACAAGAACAACAAGGCCATCACATAAGGGAACCAGCCCTCGATGCCGCCGAAATTGCCGCCGAAGACACCCGCCAGCAGCGGTGGAATGTAGATTTCGGCCAGTTTCTCGGAAGCGCCGATGATCAGGCCGCCGACGATCGCGCCGGGCACCGAGGTGAAGCCGCCGAGGATCAAGACCGGCAGCGCCTTCAAGGCCGTGAAGGTGAGCGCGAACTGCACGCCGTTCCTCGCCCCCCAGAGCATGCCCGCGACCAGCGCGACGAAGCCGGCCACTGCCCAGACCAGCGCCCAGATGTGCTGCAACGGGATGCCGATCGACAAGGCGGCCTGATGGTCGTCCGCCACGGCCCTGAGCGCCCGGCCGACGCGCGTGTATTGGAAGAACAGTGCCAGCAGGGCGACCAGGCCGAGCGCCAGGCCGGAGGCGAAGAGATCGAACTTGCTGATCACCATGTTCCAGTTGTCGAGGATCCACGGGATCGGCTCGTCGACGAGGCCGATGTCGAGACGGCGCACCTCGTTGCCCCACAGCATCGGCGCCAGACCTTCGATGAAGAACGACAGGCCGATCGTCGCCATGAACAGCGCGATCGGCGGCTGGTTCACCATCTTCCTCAACACGAACTTCTCGGTGGCGATGCCGAGCAGCGTCATGATGCCGAAAGCCAGCGGCAAGGCGAGCCAGAAAGGCGCGCCCTTCTCCATGCAGCCGACCAGGGAGAGCGCCGCGAAGAACACCATCGCCCCCTGGGCGAAGTTGAGCACGCCCGAGGCCTTGAAGATCAGCACGAAACCCAGCGCCACCAGCGAATACATCACGCCGGAGAGCAGGCCGCCGATCATGACTTCGAGAAAGAACTGCATACGCCTTGTCCCCCTGCCTTCAATGCTGCGTGCCGAGGTAGGCCGCGATCACCTCGGGATTGTTCTTCACTTCGTCCGGCACGCCGTCGCCGATCTTCCTGCCGTAGTCGAGCACGACGACGCGGTCGGAGATGTCCATCACCACGCCCATGTCGTGCTCGATCAGCACGATGGTGGTGCCGAGCTGGTCATTCACGTCGAGGATGAAGCGACACATGTCCTGCTTTTCCTCGACGTTCATGCCGGCCATCGGCTCGTCGAGCAGCAGGATCTGCGGCTCGGCGGCCAGCGCCCGGCCCAATTCGACACGTTTCTGCAGGCCATAGGGCAAGCGCCCGACCGGCGTCTTGCGGATATGCTCGATCTCGAGGAAATCGATGATCTCCTCGACCTTGCGCCGATGCTCCAGTTCCTCGCGCTTGGCTGGTCCCCACCACAGCGCGTGCTGCAGGAAATTGCACCTCATCTTCAGGTTGCGGCCGGTCATCAGGTTGTCGAGCACCGTCATGCCCTTGAACAGCGCGATGTTCTGGAAGGTGCGCGCAAAACCGGCGGCGGCCGCCTCATGGGTATCCATGTCACGGCGATGCTGGCCACGGAAGATGATCTCGCCCTGCTGCGGACGGTAGACGCCATTGATGACGTTGAGCATCGAGCTCTTGCCGGCGCCGTTCGGGCCGATGATGGCGCGGATTTCGTGCTCGCGCACGTCGAAGGAGATGTCGGTCAGCGCCTTGACGCCGCCGAACGAGAGCGAAATGTTCCTGAGATCCAGGATGACGTCGCCGATCTGTCTTGCCATTACGCCGCCCTGCCTTTCACGACCGGGAAAGTCTTGACATCGCGGATCACGAGATCGGCCGCGACCTTGCCCTTGCGGCCATCCTCGAACTTGACCTCGGTCTCGATGTACTGGTTCTGCTTGCCGCCGTAGAGCGCATCGATCAGGATCGCATATTTCTGGGCGATGAAGCCGCGCCGCACCTTGCGGGTGCGGGTCAGCTCGTCGTCATCGGGATCGAGCTCCTTGTGCAGGATCAGGAAACGGTGGATCTGCGTGTCGGCGACCATCGCATCACGCGCCAGCTCCGCATTCACCTGCTCGACGCACTCCTGGACCAGCGCATAGACCTCGGGCTTGCCGGCCAGGTCGGTGTAGCCGGCGTAGGGGATGCCGCGCCGCTCGGCCCAGTTGCCGACCGCGCCCATGTCGATGTTGATGAACGCGCACACCATGTCGCGGCCATTGCCGAAAGCGACGGCCTCCTTGATGTAGGAGAAGAACTTGAGCTTGTTCTCGATGTAGTTCGGCGCGAACACCGCGCCATTGTTGAGCTTGCCGACATCCTTGGCGCGGTCGATGATCTTCAGATGCCCGTCCTGGTCGAGGAAGCCCGCGTCCCCGGTCATGAAATAGCCTTCGGCGTTGATCGACTCGGCCGTCGCATCGGGACGGTTGTAGTATTCCTTGAGCAGCATCGGGCCCTTGACGAGGATCTCGCCGTTTGCGGCGATCTTGATCTCGACGCCCGGCGCCGGCGGCCCCACCGAATCGAGCTTGATCTGGCGATCCGGCTGCAGGCAGACGTAGGCGCAGGTCTCGGTCTGGCCGTAGAGCTGTTTCAGGTTGATGCCGATCGAGCGGTAGAAGCGGAACAGATCCGGGCCGATCGCCGCACCCGCCGTGTAGGCCACACGGATGCGGCTCATGCCGAGCACGTTGCGCAGCGGTCCATAGACGAGCAACTCGCCGAGCGCGTAGAGCAGACGATCCTTCGCGGCCACCGGCTTGCCGTCGAGAATGTCGGCGCCGCAGCGCTTGGCCACCGCCATGAAGTAATCGAACATCGCGCGCTTGATGCGTCCGGCATCCTCCATGCGGATCATCACCTGCGTCAAGAGGTTCTCGAACACGCGTGGCGGCGCGAAATAGAAGGTCGGGCCGATCTCGCGCATGTCGGTCATCACCGTGTCGCCCGACTCCGGGCAATTCACCGTGAAGCCGGCGACCAGCGCCTGGGCGAAGGAAAACAGGTGGTCGCCGACCCAGGCCATCGGCAGGTAGGAGAGCACCTCGTCGCTCTCGTTCAGGCCGTCGAAGCCGCAACCGCCCTGCGCCGCGGCGATGAAGGACGCATGCGTCTGGCACACGCCCTTGGGCTTGCCGGTCGTGCCGGAGGTATAGAGAATGATCGAGACATCCTCCGGACGGCCGAGCGCGATCTGCTGATCGAGAAAATCCGGCTGGTTCGCATCGTGAATCCTGCCCGCCGCGATGACCTCGTCGAGACCGTGCAGGAACGGCTGCGTGTAATGGCGCATGCCGCGCGGATCGTCATAGACGATGTGCTGCAGCTCGGGGCACTGCGCCTTGATTTCCAGCAGCTTGTCGACCTGCTCCTGATCCTCGACGATCGCGATGTGCACGCTCGCGTCCTGCAGCACGAAGGTCATCTCCTGCGCGACGGCGTCCTGGTAGAGCGGTACCGGAACGCCGCCGAGCATCTGGGCGGCGCACATCGCCCAGTAAAGCCGCGGCCGGTTGTCGCCGATGATGGCGAGCCGGTCGCCGCGCTTGAAGCCGAGCTCGGCCAGCCCGCAGGCCATGCCGCGCGCCTCGCGCGCCGCTTCGGCCCAGGTCCAGCTCTGCCAGATGCCGAGATCCTTCTCGCGAATCGCCGCCCGCTCGCCACGCACGCGCGCGTGCGAGAGCAGCAGGCGGGGAAAAGTGTCCAGGGCGTCGGTGCCCGGTACTGCCACCATCCTCAATCTCCTCGAATCGCCGTTTTCGGCTAAGCCTACGGTCTATGTGCGGTTCATTGTAGCCAGCGAACGGCTTACAATTGTCGCGTGCCTGACAATCGCGCCCCGAACGCACCCACCCTCGACGATGCGATCGCCCTGTCCCGCTGGGCGCGCAATCTCTCGCCCGAGGAACTCGTACGCGCACGGCAGGGCATGGTCGAGAAGCGCATTCCCGCCGGCGGCTTCATTTGCCGCCAGGGCGAGCAACCCAGTTGCTGGATCGGCATCATCGACGGACTGGCGAAGATGTCTTCCGACTGGGTGACCGGCAAGACCGCCTCCTATGCCGGCATCCCCACCGGCGGCTGGTTCGGCGAGGGCTCGCTCTTGAAGCCCGAGCCGCGCCGTTACGACGTGATCGCGCTGCGCGACACGCGCATCGCCTGCATGAAGCGCGAGACCTTCCACTGGCTGCTCGACCACAGCATCGCCTTCAACCACGCGATCATCGAGCAGATCAACGAGCGTCTCGGCCAGTTCATCGGCCTCCTGGAATCCGAACGCCTGCACGACACCGACACGCGCGTCGCGCGCAGCCTGTCGATCATGTTCAATCCGGTGCTTTACCCGGGCCAGAACGCGACGCTCAGCATCTCGCAAGAAGAGATCGGCCATCTGGCCGGCGTCTCGCGCCAGCGCGTCAACCGCTCGCTCAAGCTGCTCGAGGATGCCGGCTTTCTGCGCATCGAATATGGCGGCATCACGATCCTCGACCTCGACGGCCTCAGACGCTTCGGCGGTTGAAAAGCCGATTCAGGGTTATGATTTCTCGCCTCAAAGCGACGGACCACCGACCATGCGCACGCTCAAATTCACCTATTGGCAGGACGGCGATTTCTTCATTGGCTATCTCAATGAATATCCCGACTATCAGACCCAGGGCAGCAGCAAGGCAGAACTCATCGAGAACCTCAAGGATCTGCTCGTCGATCTCGAATCCGGCCAGGTACCTTTCGTCCATAAAGTGGAAGAACTGCAGGTCGCATGAAGCGGCGCGATCTGATTCGCCTGCTCGAACGAATGGGTTGTGTGCTGGTGCGTAATGGCGGTCGTCACGACTGGTACACCAATCCGAAAACTCGGCAGTCTCAGCCCGTCCCGCGACACAGCGAAATCAACGAGTATCTGGCGAAATCGATCCTCAAGAAGCTTGGCGGCGATTGAAGTGCCGTCCCGCCAGCGCCGACTTTCATGACTTTCCGCCGCATCGAACTGCTCGCTCCCGCCCGCACCGCCGAGATCGGCCGCCAGGCGATCCTGCATGGCGCCGACGCCGTCTATATCGGCGGGCCGGCCTTCGGCGCGCGCGAGAAGGCCGGCAACCCGATCGCCGACATCGCCGCGCTGGTCGACTTCGCCCACCGCTTCCACGCCCGCATCTATGTCGCGCTCAACACCATCCTGCGCGACGACGAGCTCGAAGCCGCGCGACGCCTCGCCTGGGACTGCTGGAACGCCGGGGTCGATGCGCTGATCGTGCAGGACATGGGACTCTTGGAACTCGACCTGCCGCCGATCGACCTGCACGCCTCGACGCAGTGCGACATCCGCACACCCGAGAAGGCGCGCTTTCTCGCCGACTGCGGCTTCTCGCAACTGGTACTCGCCCGCGAACTGAGCCTCACGGAAATCGCCGCCATCCGCGCCGCGCTGCCGGACGACGTGGTCGTCGAACATTTCGTGCATGGCGCGCTGTGCGTCGCCTTCTCCGGCCAGTGCTACATCAGCCACGCGCAGACCGGTCGGAGCGCCAATCGCGGCGATTGCTCGCAGGCCTGCCGTCTGCCCTACACGCTGCAGGACAGCCAGGGGCGCATCGTCGCCTTCGAAAAGCATCTGCTCTCGCTCAAAGACAACGACCAGAGCGCGAACCTGCTGCCCTTGATTCAAGCCGGCGTGCAAAGCTTCAAGATCGAGGGCCGCTACAAGGACGTCGGCTATGTGAAGAACATCACCGGCCATTACCGGCAACTGCTCGACGCCCTCTTCGCACAGCATCCCGAGCTGGCACCGGCCTCCAGCGGCAAGGTCACGCTGAAGTTCGAGCCTCACCCGGACAAGACTTTCCACCGTGGCAGCACCGACTACTTCACCCACGGCCGCAGCCGGGATCCCGCGCACATCACCGCCTTCGACACGCCCGCCTTCGTCGGCCTGCCGATCGGCAGGGTGACGCAGGTCGCCGCCGACAGCTTCGAGATCGAGACGGGCGAGACGCTCGCCAATGGCGACGGCCTGTCCTGGCTCCACAAGCGGCAGGCCGTCGGCACGCAGGCGAACCGGGTGGAGAAGATCGGCCCCGGCCGCTGGCGCATCTGGCCGAACGAGCCGCCTGACCAGCTCGCCGGCTTGAAGCCCGGGATCTACCTCAACCGCAACCGCGATCAGGCCTGGGAGCAGGCGCTGGCGAAGGATTCCGCCACGCGGCGCATCGGCGTCGATGCCGTCTTCTCCGAAACCCCGGACGGCTTCGCGCTGACGCTGACCGACACGGACGGCATCTGCGCCACGGCGAGGCTTACGCTCGCCAAGCAGCCGGCGCGACAGCCGGAACGTGCGGCCGAGACCCTGAAGGCGCACTTGAGCCGTCTCGGCGGCACCGACTTTGCCTTGCGGGAGTTCGCGGTCGTCTGGTCGCAGCCGTTCTTCGTGCCCAGCTCGGCCGCCAATGCGCTGCGCCGCGAGGCGGTGGCCGCGCTCGAAGCCGCGCGACGCGAAGCCTATGTGCGCCCCCAGCGCCGGCCCGCCGTCGAGCCGCCGACGCCTTATCCCGACACCGCGCTTTCCTACCTCGCCAACGTCTTCAACGGCGCGGCGCGGCGCTTCTATGAGAAGCACGGCGTGCGCACGATCGCCGCGGCCTTCGAGGCACACGAGGAGACCGGCGAGGTCTCCTTGATGATCACCAAGCACTGCCTGCGTCACGCCTTCAGCCTCTGCCCGCACCAGGCCAAGGGCATCACCGGCGTGCAGGGACAAATCCGCGCCGAGCCGATGACGCTGATCCAGGGCAACGAGCGCCTGACGCTCACTTTCGATTGCCGCGCCTGCGAAATGCACGTCGTCGGGCGCATCAAGCCTCACATTCTCGCGAGCACCGGGAGCTGACCATGACGGGACCGACACGCGATTTCTGGAACGAGCGCTTCGCCGCCGGCAGCATCCCCTGGGATCGCGGCGAAGCGAATCCGCAACTGTTGCAATGGCTCGGCGATGGCACGATCACACCCGGCCAGCGCATCCTCGTGCCCGGCTGCGGCCAGGGCTGGGAGGTCGCGGCGCTGGCCAAGGCGGGCGTGCTGGTCACCGGCATCGATTTCGCCCCGGAAGCGCTGGCGCTGTGCCGGCAGCTGATCGAGCGTGCCAGCTGCACGGCCGAGCTCGTCGATGCCGACGTGCTGCACTGGCGGCCCGACACGCCGGTCGATGCGGTCTTCGAGCAGACCTGCCTGTGCGCGCTGTATCCGGATTTCTGGACGCACTATGCCGCGCAATTGCACTCCTGGATCAAGCCGGGCGGCAAACTGCTGGCGATGTTCCTGCAGGCGCCGCGCTCCTCGGCGGCCGAGGGCTTCATCGAAGGTCCGCCCTACCACTGCGACATCAACGCGATGCGCGCGCTGTTCCCGGCCATGCTCTGGGAATGGCCGAAGCCGCCCTATCCGCGCATCGAAAACCGGCGCATCGAGCGCGAGGAACTGGCGGTGGTGCTCACGCGCAAATAGAGGCGCGGGGTGCCGTCCCGCCAGCGCCGAAGGTATTGCGAAACGCTGAAGAAAGCAGCGAGCG
The DNA here is from genome assembly GCA_013388985.1 of Rhodocyclaceae bacterium. GTDB lineage: Bacteria > Pseudomonadota > Gammaproteobacteria > Burkholderiales > Rhodocyclaceae > Sulfuricystis. The sequence continues at coordinate 14,309 of JACAEF010000055.1, read as the reverse complement.
GGATGCGTTGCTAGGCGCCCGGAGCGCAGCGACCGAGACATATCGAGCAGATAGACGAGGGAGCGAGCACCGCGCAACACAGCGATGCGCCCGCGCAGCCATTTATTCAGCGTTTCCCGCAGTCAACGTATCGAGCGATATTCCCCGCTGCGCTCCGGCCGGCTCAGCACCAGTTGCCACAACTGGCCCTGGCGCGAGCGGAAGAAGCCGGCGCAGCTCATCAGGTAATACCGCCACATGCGGCGGAAGCGCTCGCCATAACGCGGCGCGAGTGCCGGCCAGGCGCGCTCGAAGTTTTCCCACCAGCTCATCAGCGTGCGGTCGTAATCCGGCCCGAAGTTGTGCCAGTCTTCAAGGATGAAGCGGCCGTCGATCGCCTGCGCGATCTCGGCGGCCGAGGGCAGCTTGCCGTTCGGGAAGATGTATTTGTCGATCCACGGATCGGTGTGGCGCGTGGTGCGGTCGATGCCGATGGTGTGCAGCAGGAACAGCCCCTCCGGGGCGAGCACGCGCCGCGCCAGCGCGAAATAGTCCGGGTAGTTCTTCGGTCCGACGTGCTCGAACATGCCGATCGAGACGATCTTGTCGAAGCAGCCCGTCACCTCCCGGTAGTCCATCAGTTCGATCGTCACCGGCAGGCCGGCACAGCGCTCGGCGGCGAGCCGCTGCTGTTCCTTCGAGACGGTGATGCCGAACACCTCGACGCCGTAGTGCGTCGCGGCATGCTGCGCGAAACCACCCCAGCCGCAGCCGATCTCGAGCACCCGCTCGCCAGCTTTGAGTTCGAGCTTGCGGCAGACCAGTTCGAGCTTGGCCCGCTGTGCGGCGGCGAGATCGGTGGCCTCGCGCCAGTAGGCGCAGGAGTAGCTCATCGTCGGATCGAGCATCGCGGCGAAGACGTCGTTGCCGATGTCGTAGTGCTCGACACCGACCTGGAAGGCGCGGCGCGGCGACTGCAGGTTGAAGAACTGGTGCCGCAGCATCTCGCCGAGCAGGCGCAGGCGGTTCCAGCCGCCGAGCCGTTCGTCGATGCGGTGTTTGAGGAGGCGGTAAAACAGCTCGTCGAGCCGCGCGCACTCCCACAGGCCGTCCATGTAGGCTTCGCCGAAGCCCAACGGCCCGCGTGTCAGAATCAGCCGGTAGACCTCGTCGTCATGGACGCGGATGTCCCAGGGCGCGTCACCATTGAAGCGCACGCCGGCAGCGGCCGCCAGCTCGGCCAGCACGGCCGGCGGCGCCGCCCGATCGCGCGTTGCCGGCCAATCATGCCCGGAATAGGTTTCCATCTGCGCCCCCCATCACAGAAACGAGCAAGCGCGTCAACTATGCCGCAGTTCGTGGCGCCGGGCAATCGGGGCGATGCGGTCAGCAAAACAACCAGGGATGCGCTGCCTGGTGTTTCTTCTCGAAAGCGCGGATCTCGTCGGCGTGCTGTAGCGTCAGCCCGATCTCGTCGAGGCCATTGAGCAGGCAGTGCTTGCGGTGCGGGGTGATCTCGAAGGTAAACCACTCGCCGCTGGGGGTGCGCACGGTCTGCGTCTCCAGATCGACGCGCAGGCGGTAGCCGGGCGTCGCGTAACACTCGCGGAACAGCTGATCGACGATCTCGCCTGAGGCGACGATCGGCAGGATGCCGTTCTTGTAGCAGTTGCTGAAGAAGATGTCGGCGAACGAGGGGGCGATGATGACGCGAAAACCGTAATCCGCGATCGCCCACGGCGCGTGCTCGCGGGACGAGCCGCAGCCGAAATTGTCGCGCGCGAGGAGGATTTCCGCCCCCTGATAACGCGGCTGGTTGAGGACGAAATCCTTCTTCAGCGGCCGTTTGCTGCAGTCCATGCCGGGCTGGCCGACATCCTCATAGCGCCATTCATCGAACAGATAGGGCCCGAAGCCGGAACGCTTGATCGACTTGAGGAACTGCTTGGGGATGATCGCGTCGGTATCGACGTTGGCGCGGTCGAGCGGACAGACGAGGCCATCGAGATGAGTAAAGGGCTTCATGAAAAACTCCGGATATCGACGAAGTGGCCGGCGATGGCGGCGGCGGCGGCCATCTGCGGACTGACGAGGTGGGTGCGGCCGCCGGCGCCCTGGCGGCCTTCGAAATTGCGGTTCGAGGTCGAGGCGCAGCGTTCGCCCGGCTCCAGCCGGTCGGCGTTCATCGCCAGGCACATCGAGCAGCCGGGCTCGCGCCATTCGAAGCCGGCTTCGATGAAGACCTTGTCCAGACCCTCGGCCTCGGCCTGGCGCCGCACCTGCCCGGAGCCGGGCACCACCAGCACCTGCTTGACGTTGGCCGCCTTGCGCTTGCCGCGCACCACCGCGGCGGCGGCGCGCAGATCCTCGATGCGCGAGTTGGTGCAGCTGCCGATGAAAACCTTGTCGACGGCAATCGCCGTGATCGGCGTGTCGGCTTTCAGCCCCATGTATTGCAGCGCGCGCTCGATGCTCGCACGCTTGACCGGGTCCTTCTCCTGCGCCGGATTCGGCACCTTGCCGCCGACCGGCACCACCTGCTCGGGCGAGGTGCCCCAGGTCACCTGCGGCTCGATGCCCGCCGCGTCGATCGTGACGACGGCATCGAACACGGCATCCTCATCGGACTTGAGCGTCTTCCAGTAGGCGAGCGCCTTGTCCCACATTTCGCCCTTCGGGGCGAAGGGGCGGCCCTTCAGGTATTCGAAAGTCTTTTCGTCCGGCGCCACCAGCCCGGCGCGCGCGCCGGCCTCGATCGCCATGTTGCAGACGGTCATGCGGCCTTCCATCGACAGGTCGCGCACGGCCTCGCCGCCGAATTCGATCGCGTAACCGGTGCCGCCTGCGGTGCCGATCCGGCCGATGATCGCCAGCGCGATGTCCTTTGCCGTCACGCCAGCGCCGACTTTGCCTTTCACCTCGATCAGCATGCGCTTGGACTTCTTGGCCACCAGCGTCTGCGTGGCGAGCACGTGCTCGACTTCGGAGGTGCCGATGCCATGCGCCAGCGCGCCGAAGGCGCCGTGCGTCGAGGTATGGCTGTCGCCGCAGACGATCGTCATCCCCGGCAGCGTGGTGCCGTTTTCCGGGCCGATGACGTGGATGATGCCCTGGTTGGGGTGCTTGAACGGGAAATACGCCAGCGCGCCGAAATCGTGGATGTTCTGGTCGAGCGTCTCGACCTGCAGGCGCGAGATCGGATCCTCGATGCCGCGCTCCCAGTGGTCGGTCGGCGTGTTGTGGTCGGCGGTGGCGACCACGCTCTGGGCACGCCAGGGCTTGCGGCCGGCCAGGCGCAGCCCCTCGAAGGCCTGCGGGCTGGTCACCTCATGCACCAGGTGCCGGTCGATGTAGATCAGACAGGTGCCATCGTCCTCCTCGCGGACGACGTGCGAATCCCAGAGTTTGTCGTAGAGCGTCTTGCCGGACATTGCAGTTCTCGTGTTTGGAAAAAAGCGAAGCATACATCAGCCCGGCGTGCCGTCTCTCAATGAGACAATCCGCGCCATGGCATCCACTCCCTATCGGCCGCCCCCGCACCGGGGGCTTGCCATCCTCCACCTTTCGGCGCAACTGATCGTCGTCGACAAACCCAGCGGTCTGCTTTGCGTGCCGGGACGCGGCGCCGGCAAGGAAGATTGCCTCTCGCGCCGGGTGCAGGCCGAGTTTCCCGACGCGCTGATCGTCCATCGCCTCGACATGGGCACCTCGGGCATCGTCGTCATGGGGCGCGGCGCCAAGGCGCAGCGCGAACTCAGCATCCTGTTCCAGGAACGCAAGGTGCATAAGCGCTACCAGGCCCTGGTCGATGGCCGATGGACGGCCGCCGCCACGGGCGAGATCGACCTGCCGATCTGCGTCGACTGGCCCAACCGCCCGAAGCAGATAGTCGACCACACCCTGGGCCGGCCCAGCCTGACCCGCTATCGCGTGCTCGACATCGACGCAGCACACGCAGTATCGCGCATCGAGCTCGAACCCGTGACCGGCCGTTCGCATCAATTGCGCGTGCATCTGGCGGCGCTGGGCCACCCGATCCTCGGCGACGATTTCTACGGCACGCCGGCGTCCTGCGCGAAGGCCGCGCGCCTGATGCTGCACGCCTGCGCGATCGAATTCAGCGATCCCGAAACGGGCAAGCTGTTGCGCATCGACTGCCCGCCGCCGTTCTGATCGCCCCCTGCCGTCCCGCCAGCGCCGACTTTTACTTGCGGATGTCGGCCATCAGCAGGGCGAAGCCGACAAAGATGCCGCCGGTCGCGCGGTTGAACCACTTCAGCACCGCCGGCTTGCGCAGCTGCATGGTGATGCGCTGCCCGCCGGCGGCATAGATCGCGTACCAGCTCACCTCGATGACGACGAAGGTGAGCAGCAGGATGACGAACTGCATTAGCTGTGGTTGCGCCGGATCGATGAACTGCGGGAAAAAGGCGGCGGCGAAGAGGATGGCTTTCGGGTTGCTCGTCGCAACCAGGAATCCCTGGCGGAAGCGCTGTGCCGGCGTGCTTTGCGGCAGGGCTGCATCACTTGGCATGTCGGTCGCCCCCGCCGGCGCGCGCCAGAGCTGGATGCCCAGCCAGGCCAGGTAGGCCGCCCCGACCAGTCGCAAGGCATCGAAGACCATCGGGAAGGTCTGCAGGATGGCACTGAGGCCGGCGGCGGAAAGGCTCATCATGCCGAGCAGCGCCGTCAGGCAGCCAGCCATGGTGGCCATGGCCGCGCGAAAGCCGTGGCGCGCCCCGCTCACCATCACCAGCAGCATGTTGGGGCCGGGCGTCGCGGAAATCACGAACACCATCGCGACATACAGCCACCAGGTGGCGAAGCTCATGGCAGCACGGCGGCCTGGCGTTCCCGGTCGCGGATCAGCTTGACCTCCATCGCATCGACGAGCGCCTGCCACGAGGCGTTGATGATGTCCGTCGACACGCCGATGGTGGTCCAGCGCTCGCGTCCGTCGCTCGACTCGATCAGCACGCGCACCTTGGCGGCGGAAGCCTTGTCCGAATCGAGCACGCGCACCTTGTAGTCGGTCAGGCGCACTTCGCCGATCGCTGGATAGAGCCGCTCGAGCGCCTTCCTGGCCGCCTTGTCGAGCGCATTCACCGGGCCGTCGCCTTCCGCGACGGTGAGCACCTCCTGCTCGCCGACACGCACCTTGATGATCACCGACGAATTGACGTCATTCACCGCCGGCTCGTTGGTGAGCACCTTGAATTCGACCAGCTCGAAGAATGGCCGGTAGCGGCCGAGCAGCTTGCGCACGACCAGATCGAAGGAGCTCTCGGCCGCCTCGAACTGGTAGCCCTCGTGCTCGAGCGTCTTGAGCTTGTCGATGATCTTCCTCGTCTCCGGCGAATCCTTGGTGAGCGTCGGGTCGATGGCGTTGATGCGCGCCAGCAGCGTGCTGCGCCCCGCCACCTCGGACATCAGCACGCGGCGGCTGTTGCCGACCCGCTCCGGATCGATGTGCTCGTAGGAGGACGGGTTCTTCACCACCGCGTCGATGTGCATGCCGCCCTTGTGGGCGAAGGCATGGCTGCCGACGTAGGGCGCCTTGTCGTTCAGCGGCAGGTTGGCGATCTCGCTCACCGCGCGCGCGACATTGGTCAGATGCCGCATCGCCCCCGCTGGGATGCACTCGTAGCCGAGCTTGAGCTGCAGGTTGGGGATGATCGAGCAGAGATTGGCATTGCCGCAGCGCTCGCCCAGGCCGTTGATCGTGCCCTGCACCTGCGTCGCGCCGGCCTGCACGGCGCGGATCGAATTCGCCACCGCCATCTCGCCGTCGTTGTGGCAGTGGATGCCGATCACGCGGTCGGGAAAGCGCGCGCAGACTGCGCGGGTGATCTCGTGGATCTCGTCCGGAAACGCACCGCCATTGGTGTCGCACAGGCACAGGCAATCCGCCCCGGCCGCAGCGGCCGCCGCCAGCGTCTTCAGCGCATACTCGGCATGGCTCTTCCAGCCGTCGAAGAAATGCTCGGCATCGAAGACGACGGTCTTGCCCTGCGCTTTCAGGAAGCGCACCGTGTCGCCGATCATCGCCAGGTTCTCGCTCAGCGAGGTGCGCAGCACGTCGCGCACCTGGGCATCCCAGCTCTTGCCGAAAATCGCCACCGCGGCGGTGCCGGCGGCGAGCAGCGACTGGAGATTCGTATCCTCCGCGACGGGCCGGCCGGCCTTGCGTGTCGCGCCGAAGGCGATCAGCCGGGCGTGCTCGAGCTCGAGCGCGCCGGCGCGCGAGAAGAATTCCAGGTCCTTCGGATTCGAGCCGGGATTGCCGGCCTCGATCCAGGCGACGCCGAGCGCGTCGAGATGCTCGACGATCTTGAGCTTGTCCTCGACCGAATAGGAAACGCCCTGGGCCTGCGCGCCGTCGCGCAGCGTGGAGTCGTAGATCGAAACTTGTGTCATGGAAGACGCTTTGCGAATAAGGATTTGTGCGGTGCAGCGACCATTTTACCGGTGGGTCGTGCCGTTCCGTCAGCGCCGAGTTTTTCGCCATTGGCCGCCGGTGACCCGGGGCAAGTGCCGCGGCATTAGAATGCCGCAAACAATCACACATGGAGACGGAGAAAAAATCATGACGACCAGCAAGCCCATTCCCGCCACCCTGATCCCCGGCGATGGCATCGGACCGGAGATCACCGCCGCCACCGTGATGGCGCTCGACGCGCTCGGCGCCCCGTTCGTCTGGGACCGTCAGGTCGCGGGCGCGGCCGGCGTCGCCGCCGTTGGCGACCCGCTGCCGCCAGCGTGTCTGAACAGCATCCGCAAGACCCGGCTGGCGCTCAAGGGCCCGCTGGAAACGCCGATCGGCGGCGGCTACCGCTCGTCGAACGTGCGCCTGCGCGAGGAATTCAAGCTCTACGCGAACGTCCGGCCGGCCCTGACGCTGATCCCCGGCGGCCGTTACGAGAACATCGACCTGGTGCTGGTGCGCGAGAACAACGAAGGCCTCTACATGGGCTACGAGCACTTCATCCCGATCGACGACGACCCGCACGCGGTGGGCATGGCCACCGGCATCAACACACGCCAGGGCTGCCGGCACATTCTCAAGTTCGCCTTCGACTACGCGCTCAAGAAGGGCCGCAAGAAGGTGACCGTGGTGCACAAGGCCAACATCATGAAGGCGCTCACCGGCATCTTCCTCGAAACCGCCCGCCAGATGTACGAGAGCGACTACAAGGGCCAGGTCGAATTCGAGGAATGCATCGTCGATGCCTGCGCGATGAAGCTGGTGATGAATCCCTGGCACTTCGACGTGCTGGTGACGACCAACCTGTTCGGCGACATCCTTTCCGACGAGATCGCCGGGCTGGTGGGCGGGCTGGGCATGGCGCCCGGCGCCAACATCGGCGACCATGCCGCGATCTTCGAAGCCGTGCATGGCTCGGCGCCGGACATCGCCGGCCAGGGCATCGCCAACCCGATCGCGCTGATGCTCGCGGCGGCGATGATGCTCGACCACGTCGGCCGCGTCGACCTCGGCAACCGTCTGCGGCGCGCGATCAACGCGACGCTCAACGAAGACAAGGTGCGCACCGGCGATTTGGGCGGCAGCGCCACGACGCTGGAATTCGCCAGCGCCGTGGTCGAGCGCATCAAGGCCGGCAACTGACCCGCATCCCCTGCGGCAGAACCCTTCGCGCTCCGGCCTCGCGATGCGCCTCACCGATCGCCCGGTCTGGCATCGCTTCTGGTCGCTCGCGGCGCCTTACTGGCGCGAAGAGGAAAAGGGCCGGGCGTGGGCGCTGCTGCTCCTGCTGCTCGGCCTGCTGCTGGCCCAGGCGCGCATCGCGGTGCTGCTCAACGAGCAGACCGGCGAATTCACCTCTGCGCTGGCGGCCCGTCAGGAAGAACGCTTCTGGGACGCCATCCGCTATAGCCTCGCCCTGCTGCTGGTCGCCGTGCCGGCTTATGCGTTCTACTACTACGTGCGCGACAAGCTCGGCATCTTCTGGCGGCGCTGGCTGACCGACCGCTTCCTAGACAGCTATTTCGCCACGCACCATTACTATGCGCTGAACGCCAACAGCTGGATCGACAATCCGGACCAGCGCATCGCCGAAGACATCAACACCTTCACGCAGCGCTCGCTCTACTACCTGCTGATCCTGATCGGCTCGGTGATGCAGCTCATCGCCTTCAGCGTCGTGCTCTGGTCGATCTCGCATGGCCTGGTCTATTTCCTCGTCGCCTACGCATTCTTCGGCACCGCCGTCACGCTGGCGGTGTTCGGCCGCGTGCTGCTCGGCCTCAACTTCCTGCAGCTCAAGCGCGAAGCCGATTTCCGCTTCGGCCTGGTGCGCGTGCGCGAGAACGCCGAGGCGATCGCCTTCTATCGCGGTGAGGAGCAGGAATCGCAGCAGGTGCGGCGGCGCTTCGCCGCGGCCTTCGACAATTTCAACCGACTGATCCGCAGCCAGCTTTTCCTCAACCTGTTCCAGTACGCCTTCAGCCTGCTCACCATCGTGCTGCCGAGCGCGCTGATCGCCCAGGACGTGCTCTCCGGCGAGCTCGAAGTCGGCAAGGCCGTGCAGGCGAGCGGCGCCTTCGTCGCCGTGCTCACGGCGCTTTCCGTGATCGTCGAAAACTTCGAAGGCCTGAGCCGCTTCGCGGCGGGCATCGACCGATTGCACACCTTCGCGCGCGTACTCGCCGCGCCACCGGAACATCGACTGCCCAGCGCGGAACGGATCGAGGTGGTCGAGGGCCCGCAGCTCGCGCTCGAACACGTCACGCTGCAGACGCCGGGTGGCGAGCGCATCATCGTGCACGAGCTGTCGCTGACGATCGAACCGGGCGCCAGCCTGATGATCGTTGGCGCCAGCGGCATGGGCAAGAGCTCGCTGCTGCGCGCGATCGCCGGCCTGTGGAGCCGCGGCAGCGGCCGGATCGTCCGCCCGCCGCAGGAGCAGACGATGTTCCTGCCGCAGCAGCCCTACATGGTCCTCGGCACCCTGCGCCAGCAATTGTGCTATCCGGAAACGGGCCGGCGGATCAGCGATACCGAATTGCTGCGCCTGCTCGAGCGTGTGCACCTACCGACGCTCGCCGAGCGCTGCGGCGGGCTGGATAGCGAACGCGACTGGAGCAAGACGCTCTCGATCGGCGAACAGCAGCGCATCGCCGTCGCGCGGGTGCTGCTGTCACGGCCGCGTTACGCGATCCTCGACGAGGCGACCAGCGCGCTCGACCCCGGCAACGAAGCCGCGCTCTATCAGGAACTGGTCGCGTCCGGCACGACCTTGATCAGCGTCAGCCACCGGGATACGCTGCTGCGTTTTCATCGCCAGTTCCTGGAGCTGACCGGCGACGGCAACTGGCGGTTGCGCGAGACGGCCACCTGAGGGGTGCCGTCCCGCCAGCGCCGACTTTTACATCGACCGCCGATACTGCCCGCCGACCTCGTACAAGGCAGTGCTGATCTGCCCGAGCGAGCAGACGCGCACCGCATCCATCAGCACGGCGAAGACATTGCCGTTGTCGATCACGGTCTGCTTGAGTTTCGCCAGCATCGGACCACATTCGGCCGCATGGCGCCGCTGGAAGTCGCGCAGGCGCCGGATCTGCGACTGCTTCTCCTCCTCGGTCGAGCGGGCGAGCTCGACATGCTGCGGAATCGGATCGCCGTGCGGATTGCGGAAGGTGTTGACGCCGATGATCGGATGCGAGCCGTCGTGCTTCTTCTGCTCGTAGTAGAGCGACTCCTCCTGGATCTTGCCGCGCTGATAACCCGTCTCCATCGCGCCGAGCACGCCGCCACGTTCGGCCAGCGCCTCGAATTCCTTGAGCACCGCTTCCTCGACCAGATCGGTCAGCTCCTCGATGATGAAGCTGCCCTGATTCGGGTTCTCGTTCTTCGCCAGGCCCCATTCGCGGTTGATGATCAGCTGGATCGCCATCGCGCGGCGCACGCTCTCTTCGGTCGGCGTGGTGATCGCTTCATCGTAGGCATTGGTGTGCAGCGAGTTGCAGTTGTCGTAGATCGCGATCAGCGCCTGCAAGGTGGTGCGGATGTCGTTGAACGCCATCTCCTGCGCGTGCAAGCTGCGCCCCGAAGTCTGCACGTGGTATTTGAGCTTTTGCGAGCGCTCGTTGGCGCCGTACTTGTGCTTCATCGCGATCGCCCAGATGCGCCGCGCGACGCGGCCGATCACCGTGTATTCGGCATCCATGCCGTTCGAGAAGAAGAACGACAGGTTTGGCGCGAAATCGTCGATGTGCATGCCGCGCGCGAGATAGCTCTCGACATAGGTGAAGCCGTTGGCAAGCGTGAAGGCGAGCTGGGTAATCGGGTTGGCGCCGGCTTCGGCGATGTGGTAGCCGGAGATCGACACCGAGTAGAAGTTCTTCACCCGGTTGTGGACGAAGTACTCCTGGATGTCGCCCATCACCTTGAGGCTGAACTCGGTCGAAAAAATGCAGGTGTTCTGCCCCTGGTCCTCCTTGAGGATGTCGGCCTGCACCGTGCCGCGCACGGTTTCCAGCGTCCACTCGCGGATCTTCTCGGCCTCGTCTTCGGTGGGTTCGCGGCCGTTGTCGGCGCGGAACTTGTCCAGCTGCTGGTCGATGGCGGTGTTCATGAACATCGCCAGGATGGTCGGTGCCGGCCCGTTGATGGTCATCGACACCGAGGTGGACGGATCGGTGAGATCGAAGCCCGAGTAGAGCACCTTCATGTCGTCCAGCGTGGCGATCGACACGCCCGAGTTGCCCACCTTGCCGTAGATGTCGGGGCGCAGGTCCGGATCGAAGCCGTACAGCGTGACCGAGTCGAAGGCGGTGGACAGGCGCTTGGCCGGCATGTCCTTGGACAGCAGGTGGAAGCGGCGGTTGGTGCGGAACGGGTCGCCCTCGCCGGCGAACATGCGGGTCGGATCCTCGTTCTCGCGCTTGAAGGCGAACACCCCTGCGGTGTAGGGGAACGACCCGGGTACGTTCTCCAGCATGAGCCACTTGAGGATCTCGCCGTGGTCCTCGAATCGCGGCAGCGCGACCTTGCGGATGGCCGTGCCCGACAGCGTGGTGTAGGTGAGCTGGGTGCGGATCTCGCGATCGCGGATCTTGACCACGTACTCGGCACCGGCGTAGGCCTTCTGCATGGCCGGCCACATGTCGAGCAGCTTCCTGGCGCGCGGATCGAGCCGGGCGTCGCGCGCGGCGATCAGGGCGTCGAGCTGCGAGGCGAGAGCCCCCCCACCCCAGCCCTCTCCTACGAGGGGAGAGGGAGCCTTGTCCCCCTCACCCCGGCCCTCGGGCTGCGATGTCACCTGACGGTTCGCCTTGGTCGCCGCAGCCGCTGCGCGGCTTGCTTGCCCCCCAGGCGCAGCGGAACGGTCGTCATTCCGGCGCAAGCCGGAATCCAGGGACAGGTCTTCGCTGGATCCCGGCGCCCGCCGGGACGACGGCGACGGGGAAGGACCGAGGCTCGCGGCGAGCATGCGCTTGGCCTCGATGAGCTGCTGTCGTTCACGGGCTATGCGGGACTGCTCGAGCGCGTGCTCTTTGTACTGGCGCACAGTGTGTGCGATCTCGGCCAGATAACGCACGCGGGCCGGCGGCACCACGGCTGTGACGCGCGAAGACGCGCGTACGGCGACCGGAGCCAGCGCGCCTTTCTGCAGCTTCAAACCCTTGTCCTTCAGCCTCGCCGCCAGCGCCTGGTACAGCGCGGTCACGCCATCGTCGTTGAATCTGGACGCAATGGTGCCGAACACCGGCATCTGGTCCGGTGCGCTGGAGAAGGCCTGGCGGTTGCGCTGGAACTGCTTGGACACGTCGCGCAACGCATCCTCCGCGCCGCGGCGGTCGAACTTGTTGATCGCCACGCAGTCTGCGAAGTCCAGCATGTCGATCTTTTCCAGCTGGCTGGCCGCGCCGTACTCGGGCGTCATCACGTACAGGGACAGGTCCGCGTGCGGCACGATCGCGGCGTCGCCCTGACCGATGCCGGAGGTCTCCACGATGATCAGGTCGAACCCGGCGCACTTGCAGGCGGCCATCACGTCGGGCAGGCAGGCGGCGATCTCGCTGCCGCCGCTGCGGGTGGCGAGCGAGCGCATGTAGACCGCACCGGCGTCGATGGCGTTCATGCGGATGCGGTCGCCCAGCAGCGCGCCGCCGGTCTTGCGTCGCGAGGGGTCGACCGCGATCACTGCGATCTTCAGGCGATCGGCCTGGTCGAGCCGGAAGCGGCGGATCAACTCGTCGGTCAGCGAGGATTTCCCCGAGCCGCCGGTGCCGGTGATGCCCAGAACGGGCGTGCTCGTGTGCCGCTGCGCGTGCGCCAGCAGCGCCTCGTGCATGACTTCGGGCAGTGCCGCTGCTTCCAGGGCGGTGATGACGCGCGCCAACGCGCGCCGGTCGCCGGCCAGCAGGGCATCCAGGGAGGCGGGCAGGTGCGCGCACAGGTCCTGATTGGCCTGCGTGAGCATGTCGTCGATCATGCCCTGCAGGCCCATCTTGGCGCCGTCCTCGGGAGAGTAGATGCGCGCCACGCCGTAATCGTGCAGCTCGCGGATCTCGTCCGGCACGATCACCCCGCCCCCGCCGCCGAAGACCTTGATGTTGGCCCCGCCGCGTTCGCGCAGCAGGTCGATCATGTAGCGGAAGAACTCGACGTGGCCGCCCTGGTAGGAGCTGACCGCGATGCCGTGCGCATCCTCCTGCACCGCGGCGGTGACGATCTCCTCGACCGAGCGGTTGTGGCCGAGGTGGATCACCTCCGCCCCGCTCGCCATGAGCATGCGCCGGATGATGTTGATCGAGGCGTCGTGGCCGTCGAACAGGCTGGCCGCGGTCACGAAGCGCAGGCGGCGGCCGCTGTCGCGGCCGGTGCGGACCTTCTGAACGCTGAGATCGGTCATGTCGTAAGGCCTCGGTCGGGGAGCAAGCGCCGGGCAGCCTGGGCGAGCGCTGGGCCATCGCTGTCCGGACAAAGCCTATCCTACTGCAGGATCCGCGCCGGTGCTCTGGGCCACTCGACCTTTGCCATGAATAGACGTACCCGAACCGCGCGCTGTAGACTCGCCGCAGGACGCCGGCCGGGGGGAGAAACATGCAGCACTACGCGTGCATAACCGAGCCTGAAGGGCAAGGTCGTATTCGTCACCGGGGGCGCGACCGGCATCGGCGAAAGCGTGGTCACGCACAGAGCCTGGCCGGGCGGGTCATGCCGGAGGATCTCGCGCGGATGGTGCTGTTCCTGGCCGCGGACGACAGCCGCATGTGCAGCGCCCAGGAGTTCATCGTCGACGCCGGTTGGGCTTGAGCCTTGTCCGGGTTGCGTTTGCAAGAGCTAGAATACGGCAGGTCCAGAAGCCCGATTGAAGGTCGAGCGACGTGTCTCTCACGCCTACCAACGAACCCGAGCTGGTAGACGCCGCCGGCACCCGCCACGAGGTGGCCTCCGCCGGTGCCCGCATCGTCTGCCTGGTGCCCAGCATCACGGAGCTGCTGTTCGATCTCGGGTTGCAGTCCAACATTGTCGGCCGCACCGGATTCTGCATCCACCCGAAGGACCTGGTGCGCAAGGTGTCCAAGGTGGGCGGGACCAAGACCATCGACGCGGCCCGGAGCAAGCGGCTGCACCCGACTCACCTGGTGGTCAACATCGACGAGAACCCGCGCGGGCTGGTCGAGGAGATCGCGAAGTTCGTTCCGCACGTGGTGGTCACGCATCCGCACGCGCCGCGCGACAACCTCGATCTCTATCGTCTGCTGGGGGGGATCTTTTCGCGCGAGGAGCAGGCCGAAGCGCTGTGCCGGCGCTTCGAGCTCGCCTACGACGAGGTCGCGACCATCGGCGCGTCGTGGCCGCGGCAGAAGGTGCTGTATCTGATCTGGAAAGCGCCGTGGATGACGGTCTGCGCGGACACCTACATCTCGCGCATGCTCGCCACCGTGGGCTGGGACACCGTCGCGCCCAACAGCAACGCCCGCTATCCGACCCTCGACCTGACGCCGCAGACACTGGGGAAGGTGGACTTCGTGCTGCTGTCGAGCGAGCCTTACAGCTTCCGCGAACGGCATTGCGTCGAGATCCTGGATGCGTTACCGGAGGGCAGCCACACGCGCGTGGCGCTCATCGACGGCGCGATGACCTCGTGGTACGGCAGCCGCGCAATCGAGGGGCTGACGTATCTGCGCCAATTCCGCGCGAGCCTCGGCTGAACCACCTGGTCCCCTGGCACGAACGGTGCCGGGTCCTAGAAAGCCAGGCAGCCCTCCGCTTCGGAGCTCGCGCAGGGTTTCTTGACACTGATTGCCCTTCGCGCGGCCGAGCACTACAGTCGCGAATCCCGCGTGCCTTCGCGTGC
>JACAEF010000066.1 GCA_013388985.1 Rhodocyclaceae bacterium | reverse complement strand
TTGCGGCTCCTTGCGATATCGACATATCGCTGCGTCGCCGCGCCTGGCAATCGCATCCCGATTCGCCTCCAGCGCCGCCGTCGCATGAATGAGAACAGGCCTTAGAGTCTCGGCGATGTTCGCTTCGATCCAATCGCTCAGTTTCTGATATTTGCCCGCCCACTTGGCCCTGAAGAAGGGGGTAGGTCATTCCGGCGCGCGGAAGTTTCACGTTTCCTTCCCGCGATACGCGCAGCGTCTGTGGCTAACTTTCAGCTAATTCTCGATGGCTATCTTCATCACCACGCGAATGTCCGCGTGATTTTGAAGGAGTGACCATCATGAAACGCAAGACCTACCTGACCGCGCTTGCCATCCTTTCCGCCACGGCGATCGGCAGCGCCTATGCCGCAAAGGCAATGGAAAACGATGCCTTGGCGATCGAAGCCGCGAAAATCGGTCTGACCCAGGCCATTACCGTCGCGGAACAACACGTCGGCGGCAAGGCCGCCCGCGCCGAACTCGAAAAGCACAAAGGGCAGTGGCTCTTCGATATCGAGGTCGTGAATGGCCAGAAGGTCATGGACGTGAAGGTCGATTCGGCCAGCGGCAAGGTCATCGCCGCGACCGAGGACAAGGCCGACCACGGCGACGACCACGACGAAGCCGATTGATCGGTCGGATCGAAGTGCCTGGGGCGGCACGCCGCTCCAGGTTTGCCGTTTTCCCGCGCCTAGCCGATTAGGATTGATTTCCCGGGCGGGACTGATCTCATCCAAGCGCCATGGAACATTGGAATCACACCCTGTTTCTATTGCTCAATGCCGCACCGGGCGCTTCCGCCATGGTTGTCAAGGCAGCCCGGCTGCTGGCTGATGAATCGATCTGGATCATTCCGGTGGGCATGGTTTTCGGCTGGCTGCGCGGTTCGATAGCCACCCGTCATGCGCTGGTCGCGGCGACGGTATCGGCTCTGTTGGGGCTCGCGATCAACCAGCTGATCGGATTCGTCTGGTATCAGCCACGGCCCTTCGTCGTGGGCATCGGGCAGACACTGATGACGCATGCGCCAGACAGCTCTTTCCCCAGCGATCATCTGACCTTGATCTGGACCGTGGCCTTCAGCTTGACGTCAGTAGCGCTTGACGTGGCTGAGCGTTGAGTCATGCGGCCAGTCGAAAGAAGACGGAATGCATCGAACCTTCTGACCGCGTTGTCGATGATAATGATGCCTCTGAAATAATCTCATGTGATCTCATGAACGAATCAGGCACCGTAAAGGAAAGCCCGCTCGTGGGTTTGAGCTCGGCCGAGGCGGCGCGGTTGCTGGAACAGCTCGGACCCAATGCAGTGACGGAGGAAAAATCACATCCGCTACTGGCCTTGCTGCGCAAATTCTGGTCGCCGGTGCCATGGATGCTGGAAGCCACCATCATCCTGCAGATCATCATCGGCAAGCTGGATGAGGCCGTCGTGATCGCGGTCCTGCTGGTGGTCAATGCCATTCTGGGTTACCTTCAGGAGGGCTGCGCCAACAAGGCGCTGGCTCTGCTTCGGCAACGTCTCGACATTCAGGCGCGGGTATTGCGCGATGGCCGCTGGCAGCTCGTAGCGGCACGGAATCTGGTGCCGGGCGACGTGGTGCATCTACGCATGGGCGATCTGGTGCCCGCCGATCTGCATCTCGTCGAAGGACAGATACAACTGGATCAGTCCAGCCTTACCGGTGAATCATTGCCGGTGGAAATGGGGCCTGGGGCGGATGTCTGGTCTGGCTCCGTGGTCACACGCGGCGAAGCCAGCGGCCAGGTGACGGCGACCGGGGCGCGTACGCGATTCGGCAAGACCGCTGAACTGGTGCGTAGCGCCAAGACCGTGAGCCATCTCGAGACAGTGATCTTTGGTATCGTCAAGTATCTGTTGCTGCTGGACATAGCGCTCGTCGTCGCGTTGCTGGTCTATGCCGTGGCGACCGGAATGGCGCTCACCGAGGTGATTCCCTTTGCCCTGATCTTGCTCGTCGCCTCCGTTCCCGTGGCCTTGCCTGCCACCTTCACCCTCGCCACGGCATTGGGTTCCCTGGAACTCGCCAAACGCGGAGTGCTGGTGACGCGTCTGTCGGCGATCGAGGAAGCCGCCGCCATGGATGTGCTGGCCAGCGACAAGACCGGTACGATCACCGAGAACCGCCTTACCCTGGCCGCACTCGAGCCAGCGAACGGCATGACCGAAAACGAGCTGTTGCGTATCGCCGCGATCGCCTGTGACGAAGCGACGCAGGATCCGATCGACCTGGCCATTCTTGACGCTTGTCGAGAACGCTCGTTGCCGTACTCCACGCCGCGGCGCATCCGTTTCACCCCGTTTGATCCGCAAACGCGGCGTTCCGAGACGCTGTTCGAGGAAAACTCGCTCACCCGCAGGGCCGTCAAGGGTGCGGCGCACGAAGTCGCCGTCTTGGCCGGCGCGCCGGACATCGCAGCCGAAGTCGAGGCGCTTGCCGCACGCGGTTATCGGGTGCTGGGCGTGGCCATCGGTGATGAAAGCACGCTGCGATTCGCTGGTCTGGTGGCCTTGCAGGATCCGCCTCGCAAGGATTCCGCAGCCCTGGTGGAGAATCTGCGCCAACTCGGCGTGCGCGTGGTGATGGTGACGGGCGACGGCCAAGCCACAGCACGTACAGTGGCGCAGGAGGTGGGTATTGGCGAACGCGCCTGCCCGGCGAGCATGCTCGCAGAGAACGCCGCATCATCCATCCAGGAATGCGACGTATTCGCCCAAGTATTTCCCGAAGACAAATTCCACCTCGTGCAGGCACTCCAGCATGCCGGTCACGTAACCGGCATGACGGGTGACGGCGTCAACGACGCCCCGGCGCTCAAGCAGGCCGAGGTCGGCATCGCCGTAGCCAATGCCACCGACGTCGCCAAGGCCGCCGCCAGTTTGGTGCTCACCAATCCCGGGCTGACCGACGTGGTCGCCGCCGTGGAGACCAGCCGGCGCATTTACCAGCGCATGCTCACTTATACCCTCAACAAGATCATCAAGACGCTGGAGATCGCCATCTTCATGAGCGTGGGCGTGATGTTGACCGGCGTGTTCGTGATCACGCCGCTGCTCATCGTGCTGCTGCTGTTTACCAATGACTTCATCACCATGTCCATCGCCACCGACCGCGTCGAGTTTTCCCGCAAGCCGGAGCGCTGGCGCATTCCCAATCTGATGGCGACCGCAGCGCCACTGGCCGCCCTCATTCTGCTGCTGTCCTTCTCCGTGTTCTTCATCGGGCGTGACGGGTTGCATCTTCCGCTGGCGCAATTGCAGACCCTGATTTTCGTCATGCTGGTATTCACCGGTCTTGGCAATGTGTATCTGGTGCGCGAACGACGCCATTTCTGGCAGTCACGGCCCAGCCGCTGGCTGCTGATCGCCACCGTGATCGATATCGCCGCCGTCTGCTTCATGGCGAGTCAAGGCATCCTGATGACCGCCATCAGCCCGGTATTGATTGGCGGATTGCTGGCCGTGGCGATGGTTTATCTGGTGTTGATGGATTTTCTGAAGATCGGCATTTTCCGCCGTTTTGGATTGGCATGAAGGAGCACCGTGCGCGTTCTTCTGGTTGAAGACGATCCGATGATCGGCGAAGCGGTATCGGTGGCTCTCAAGGATGCTGCCTATGCCGTCGACTGGGTGACGGATGGCGCGATAGCCAGCAACGTGTTGCGTCACAGAGAGCATCAAGCGGTATTGCTCGACTTGGGACTCCCCAAGCGCGATGGTCTGGAAGTGCTACGGCATCTGCGACAGAGTGGCAATGCGGTTCCGGTCATCGTCATTACCGCCCGTGACGGCATCGATGAACGCATCAAGGGGCTCGATATCGGAGCCGATGACTATTTGGTGAAACCGTTCGACGTCAATGAACTGCTGGCGCGACTGCGAGCGGTCGTCCGTCGCCAAGGCGGACAGGCGGCGCCGGTGCTGAGCAATGGCAAGGTCAGCCTGGATCCGGCGACGAAGGAGGCGCGCTGCGGGAATATCGTCGAAGTGCTCAGCGCAAGGGAATTCGCGCTGCTGCATGCCTTGCTGCTACGACCGGGCGCCATCCTGAGCCGCGCCGAGCTGGAAGAGCGCATCTATGGCTGGAATGAGGAGGTTGAAAGCAATGCCGTGGATTTTTTGATTCACGGGGTGCGCAAGAAGCTCGGCGCCGATGTGATCAAGAATGTGCGCGGCGCTGGCTGGCGGGTGGACGCGGCATGAACCGGTCGCTGCAACGTCAACTGTCGTTGATGCTGGGCGCGGCCATTTTACTGTCTGGCTTGCTCGCTGCACTGGCATCCTTTCTGTTGGCATATGACGAAACCAAGGAGTTTCAGGACGACATGCTACGGCAGATTGCGATCCTGACCTTGAAAGGCTCTGAGCAGCTCGTGCAGCCAGATGCGAATGATGTTGCCATCAACGATCCGGAATCCCGCATTCTGGTCGTCAGAATTCCCGGAAATCTTCGCCCCGAGTGGCTGCCGGAACACTTGCCGACCGGATTTCATACCTTGAACGCCAAGGGCGAGGATCTAAGGGTCTTCGTGCACGAGGAGAAATTGGGCGCAAGGATCATCGTTGCCCAGCCGACCGATGCGCGCAATGAGATCGCCGTCAATAGTGCCCTGCGAACGCTGATCCCCATGCTTCTCTTGTTCCCGTTGATGATCTGGCTGATCGTGCATATTGTTCATCGGGAATTTAATCCGGTCCTAAAGCTTGCTCACGAGCTGGATGCACAGGAGGCCGATCTAACAAATTCCATCGACGATGCCGGGCTCCCGAACGAAATCAAGCCTTTTGTCCAGGCCATCAATCGTCTCTTGGGGCGCGTCAATCAGTTGCTGAACCAGCAACGGCGCTTCATCGCCGATGCCGCCCATGAGCTGCGCAGTCCCCTCACGGCCTTGTCGTTACAAGCTCAAAACCTGGGCTGCGCGGATTCTCTGGCTGCCGTGCGCGAGCGTATGCTGCCCTTGCAAGCCGGCATCGAGCGTGCACGGCAACTCACCGAACAATTGCTGAATTTGGCACGTACCCAGACTGGAAGTGGCGGGAAAAGTATTGTCGATATCTCCTCCCTGGCCCGTGATCTGATTGCAGATTTCCTGCCGGCTGCGGAAGCCAAGGGCATCGATTTGGGGCTGGACGAAAGAGCCAAATTTTCGTTGGGTGCCACACCGGAATTATTGCGAGCCATTGTCGGTAATGCGTTGGAAAATGCCATCAAGTATTCACAACCTGGCGGAGTGGTGACGCTTCGAATGGATACCAGTGGTGATGTAGGGATCATCGAAATCGTCGATGACGGACCGGGAATACCCCCAGACGAATATGAACGCGTATTCGATGCGTTCTACCGGATTGCAGGAACGCACGAACCCGGAAGTGGCCTTGGCTTGGCCATTGCCCGCGAAGCGGCGGCGCGCTTGGGTGGGACTGTCAGCTTGAGGGATCGAGAAGATCGATCAGGATTGATCTTCAGCTACCGACAGAGCCTGACCCGATGATCAGTAAATGGCGCGCCTGAGACGATTCGAACGTCCGACCCCAGCCTTCGGAGGGCTGTACTCTATCCAACTGAGCTACAGGCGCGCGGCAAACGGGATTATAACCCTCTTGCCCATGCCGGTCGCAGTGGCGCGTGTGCAGGGTCGGCGAGGGCGGCGTAAAGGGATGCGAGCAGCCGGTCCTTGTCGGCGTTCAGCGTGCCTTTGAGCACCAGCCAGTTGGAGGCGTGATCCGAGCGGAAGACGGTGCGCTGGAGCTCCAGCCGCTCGATGAAATGTGCCATTTCGGTTAGTAGGCCGGGGATGTCGAGGGGTTCCCAGCCGGGAAAGCCCGCGCGCAGCCGCGCTTCGCCTTGCGGGAAACTGACGACGAGCGTGGCGAGATATTCAGGCTGGGCGGCGTTGATGAGATGGGCCGAGGCCTCGGCGTGCCGCTGTGACAAGGCTTGGCCGCCCAGTCCGTTCAAGATCATCACCGAGCGCGTGATGCCTGCCTGGCCGAGCTTGTCGAGGGCATCGTAGGTGCTGGCATAGGTCTCGCCTTTGCTGACACGCGCCAGCACTTCGTCGTCGCCCGATTCGGCGCCGACGTAGGCGAGCTTGAGGCCGGCCTCGGCGAGTTCCTTGAGTTCGGCGACCGATTTCCTGCGCAGATTGCGCGGCAGGCAGTAGCTGGAGACACGGTGCACGGCGGGAAGATGGGTGCGGATGGCGCTGAGAATGGCCAAGAGCCGCCGGGTCGGCAGCACCAGCGCATCACCATCGGCGAGGAAGACGCGGCGGACATGGCTGCCGAGGCGTTCGCCGCAACGCCGGATGCTTTCCAGCACTTCGGCCTCATCACGGGCGCGGAACTTCTTCTGCGGAGCCGTATACATTTCGCAGAAGGTGCAGCGGTTCCACGAGCAGCCGTCGGTGACCGGCAGGATCAACGAGTCAGCCTCGGAAGGCGGCCGGTAGACGGAGTCGACGTAGCGGATCGGAAACATCGGAATAGGCGGCGCTTGAAGAGCCGCCATTATGGATCAGCCGGCGTCGAGGGCTGTTAGCATCGCCGGATCATGCCCGCCTGGTTGTCCACCTTGCTCACCCGCCGCATGCTGATCTGCGTGTTCACGGGCTTTGCCTCGGGCATGCCGCTTTACCTCTTGCTCAACCTGCTGCCGGCCTGGCTGCGCTCGGAGGGGGTGAGTCTGGCGACGATCGGCTTGTTCGCGCTGATCCAGTTTCCCTACACCTGGAAATTCCTCTGGTCGCCGCTGCTCGACCGCTTCGCGCTGCCGCTCGGACGGCGGCGCGGCTGGATCTTCTTTACCCAGGCGCTGCTGCTGGCGATCATCGCCGGACTGGGCCGCCTCTCGCCAGCCAATGAGCTCGGCGCGATCGTTTGGCTGACCGCGCTGTTGGCGTTCGTTTCGGCCACTGCCGATATCGCGCTCGATGCCTATCGGCGCGAGCTGCTCGACGAGCGCGAGCTGGGGCTCGGCAATGCGGTGCATGTCAATGCCTACCGCATCGCCGGGCTGGTGCCGGGTTCGCTGTCGCTGATCCTCGCCGATCATTTCCCCTGGCAGACCGTGTTTCTCGTCACCGCGCTGTTCATGCTGCCGGGCATGGTCATGGCCCTGCTGGTCGAGGAACCGGCCGTCGCCGGCGGTGCGCCGCGCACGTTGCGCGAGGCGGTGATCGAGCCGTTCCGTGAATTCCTCACCCGCGCCGGACTGAAGGAGGCACTGCTGATCCTGGCCTTCATCTTCTTTTACAAACTCGGCGATTCGATGGCCACGGCGCTTGCGACACCGTTCTATCTCGATCTCGGCTACGCGAAATCCGATATCGGGCTGGTCGCCAAGCATGCCGGGCTGTGGCCGGCGGTGTTCGGCGGTCTGCTCGGCGGGTTGTGGATGGTGAGCTTGGGCATCAACCGGGCGCTCTGGCTGTTCGGCATCGTGCAGGTGGTGTCGATCTTCGGCTTCGCCTGGCTTGCCGCCATAGGCCCGCAGGCGACCATCGACGCCACCGCGCTGGCGCGTCTTGCGGCGGTGATCGGCTTCGAGGCGCTCGGTGTGGGACTGGGCACCGCGGCCTTCGTCGCCTTCATCGCCCGCGCTACCCATCCGGCCTACACGGCGACCCAGTTCGCGCTGTTCACTAGCCTGGCCGCCGTGCCGCGCACCTTCATCAACGCCACCACCGGCTGGCTGGTCGAGACGCTGGGCTGGACGCCCTTCTTTCTCCTGTGCGCCTTGCTCGCCCTGCCGGGCATGGCGCTGCTCGTCAAGGTCGCACCGTGGCGTACGGACCACAGCCCGGCGGCAAAGACAAATAAATAAGCGGTGCTTTCAACCTTTTCCGCTTTGGGTCCGTTAATCTCGACATGTCGCTTCGATGGGACGGGGGGACGTAACGATGGTGGTCGTGATGGACATGGAGACAGGAAAAATAGAAATGGCGGGCGCCGTGGAGCCCGCAGTCGAAGAGTTCGGCGCATATGTCGATGAGGTGCTCAATGCCGGCTGGCTGCCCCAGCCCGAAGCACGGCTCGAAACGCATGCTGCAGAGGCGACGGCGCCTGCGGCCGTGATCGAGCCGGACGAATTTCTGCGCAACCTCTATCGCAACCAGGAGTAAGCCACGCCGTGCCGTGCCGCCAGCGCCACGCCTACGCCGCATCGCCGACCTCGGTCGCCAGCGGTAGATGGGACGCAGGCAGTGGCGGTCGGCATGTAAGGCGTTCCTTGGTTTTCACAGCGCATGGCGCCGGTCACCCTGCGCGAAGCCGAGCAGCGGCGTTTCGATCCCCTTGCCGAGCGCGATGACCTTGACGAGCTCGCCCATCTCGTACGGCGAGAGCAACAACTGCAGCGCGCCGCTGGCAGAGAAGGCCCGGGTGCTGTCGCCTGACTGCCGTTTAGCGAGCAGTTCGCCGATCCCGCAGTTGATCAGGAACGTCGCCTGGTTCGTGTAGCCGAGCACATCGAGCCCGGCATCGTAGCCGGCCTCGGCCAGCGCGGTGAAATCGACATGCGCCGTGATGTCCGACAGTCCCGGCCACCAGAACGGATCATCGTGCAAACGCTGCTGATAATGGCAGCGCAGCGTGCCACGATTGCGTAATGGGTGATACAGCTCATGACCTGGCAGGCCGTAATCGATCAGCAGTAACGCACCGTGTTCCAGCCGGCGGGCCCATTCCGCCACCCAGGCGCGCGCGGCGAGGCCGATTTCGCCCTCGAAGGGCACCTCAGCCGGCAGCGCCGCCATCGCTTCTGCCAACGCGCCCTGCGCCGGGCGCTCTTCTGCCCAGCCGAAGCCGTCGCCGTGCAAGGTCACGCCCCGCTCCATCAGCCCGGCCTCGCGCCAGGCCACGGCATGCACCGGTAGCGCGTCGAGCAGCTCGTTGACGATCACGCAGCCGGTGAGTTTCTCCGGCAGCGTGTCGAGCCAGAACACCCGATCCACGAGATGCGGCGCAGCGGCGGAGATCGTTTCGCGCTGGCGGGCGCGCAGTTCGCCCGAGAGCTCGAGGATTTCATAGCGCGCCGGCAGGGCGTCGAGGCCTTCGAGCGTCAGCAACAGATCGGCGGCGAGCCTGCCGCTGCCGGCGCCGACTTCGAGCAAAATCGGCGCTGGTGAAACGGCACGGAGGATCTGCGCGACTTGCCGCGCCAGTGCCTGGCCGAACAGCGGCGTCAGCTCCGGCGCGGTGACGAAATCGCCGGCCGCGCCGAACTTGTGTGCCCCGCCCGCGTAATAGCCCAGCCCCGGCAGATACAGTGCCATCTCCATGTAATCGGCAAAGGACAGCCAGCCGCCGGCGGCGCGAATGCGTGCCGCGATGTGGCGGAAGAGTTCGCGGCTCGCCGCCTGGGCGTCAGGGGAGGGAGAGGGCAGGCTCGAGTCCATGAGGAATTCTAGTGCAGCCGCATTGCCTGCCTATAATGAGAATTCGCAACCCACAGGAGGCCATCATGAAAACAGCCATCGCATCTTTCAGCCTGATCGCGTTATTGGCCGCCAGCCTGGCCGGCTGTGCCAACATGAGCGAGACCCAGAAAACCACGGCCACAGGCGCAGCAATCGGTGCCGTCGCCGGCGGCTTGATCGGTGGCGGCAAGAACACCGTCAAAGGCGCGGCCATCGGCGCCGCCGTGGGGGCGGCGGGCGGCTATCTTTGGTCGAAACACATGGAAGACCAGAAGAAGGCGATGGAGCAGGCCACGCAGGGAACCGGCGTTACTGTCAGCCAGACTGCCGACAACCAGCTCAAACTGGAAATTCCCAGCGACATTTCCTTCGATTCCGGCCGCTACGAAATCAAGCCCGAGCTGCGGCCGGTTCTCGATCGCTTTGCCACGACGTTGAACCAGAACCCGGCGACGACGGTCACCATCATCGGTCACACCGACAATACCGGCACGGACGCGATCAACAATCCGCTCTCCATCAACCGCGCCGCCGCCGTGCGAGATTACCTGGTGTCACGCGGCGTCGCCGCCCACCGCATCGCGATCGATGGCCGGGGCTCGCGCGAGCCGATCGCCGACAACAACACCCCGCAAGGCCGGGCGAAGAATCGCCGCGTCGAGATTTTCGTGGCGGAGCCGGCGCACCGGCAATGAACCGCGCCTAGGCAGCCGTAATTTTGGGTGGCGCTGATCAGTCCAGCACGAGCAGCGCGAACAGCGCCACCAACAGCGGTTCAGCGATCAGCGCCGCGAGGCAATGGCGGCTCAAGGTGGCATCGTCGAGCATTCGCCAAGCGCCCGACCAGACGTAGCGCACCAGCGCGATGCGCGGGCCAATACCGCGGGAGAGGAGGAAATCCGGTCGGCCGAGCCTGTTCCATACCTCGGTATGAGCGCTTTCGAGGCGGCGCATCAAGCGGGCGCCATTGACCAGCGCGAATGCCAGCACGACGACGAAGCCAAGCCCCAACAGCGAGCGGCTAACCATCGGCCGAATCGTCCGGAGGAAGCCGGCATTTCCCGTCGGGCAGGCACTCGTCCGGATTGGCGACGAACAGCCAGGAGAGCGCCATCAGGCCGGGCACCGCGAGGAACCAGGCCGAGCTGCCCGAGAAATGCTCGCCCACGAAACCGATGACGCAGCCTACGATGATGCAGCCGGCGAGCAGCAAGATGCGGCCCACGGGCTTGGAGACACGGTGTGACAGGCGCGTATCGTTTGATGGGGAAGAGTCGAGCCTATCGCGCATCGCGTGATTCTGCCAGTGCAGTGTAGATGCCCAGACCGATCAACACACCGCCGCCCAAACGGGCGCCCAGATAGCTTACGAGGCCGGCGTGCAAGGCTGGTTTGGCCGCGCTGGCAGCCAAGGCATAGATGCTGTCGGTAATCGCGGCGATGACGACGAATACAGACCCGAGCGTCATACTCTGGGGCATGGCCGGCGCAGCATGGCCACGATCTGCTCGTCGGTAAACCTGCTCTTTCTCATCGGCTCTTCCTTTCGGTTGAAGAGCCATCTTTCCAGAAATCATCGGCACAAAAAAGTCGGGCAGGTCAACTGGAGCGCGGTGTTAGGCAGGGACGAACATATACTCAACCACAGTTTGTGCTGGAGGCGGCGCAAGGCCGTCCTCGCGCAGACCATCAAGATGAAATTGAATCGCGGAAAGCAGTTCGGCTTCCGTTTCCTCGACAGTGGAACCGGTTGCGACGCAGCCCGGCAAATCGGGAGAGTACCCGGAGAAATTGTTTCCGGCTTTTTCGATAACGATGGCATAGCGCATGGTTTTAACCCTTCAGTGATGCTTGTTTGAGGATGCTGTTCAGTGTTCCTGGCGCGAGGTCATCACTTGGTTTGCCCGCGACGGTGACGCGCCCTGGTTTTACAGGATGCTTGAACTGGCGGTGGCTGCCTCGGGTTGCCACCAATAACCAGCCGTCTTTACGCAGAAGCTCAAGTATCTCACTGACTTTCATGTGATTAGTATCCCATGAGCTTCATTGCGATGCCTAAGGTTCAAGCTCAGGGGCGCGAGCCTGCGCAGCAGGCGAAGCGTCCCCCTGGAGCGCAGAGTTAGCCGAAACGGCAGACACCAGCGGGAAGCGCTCGGGATGCCGGATAGACTCGACAGACAGATCGACGTCGAGCTGGGGCCAATAAAGGTGGTCGGCCGTAGGCCATTCAACATCACAAAGCTGGTCCACGGTTGCCTGCCGGAACCAGGGAAACTCGGAAAACGGAATCAACAGTTCTTCGTCACCAAGCAGTAGCCAGAAGCCGTGCTTGGAAATATGGGTGACCTCAGCGGCCAAAGTGTTTGTGCCAGGCATTTTTGATCTCCTGCAAGTGGCGAAGGATGATTTCCTCGGCAGTGGAAAGCTCTTTCGCTGACAGACCCGTATGGCCCGCAAGGGAAACCGAAGGCTCGAGCCAGAACTTGGCTTCACCATCGGGATGAGCCACGTGGATATGCATTCTCGGCTCTTCACGGGAAAAGAAGAAGAGTCGGAAAGGACCTTCACGGACGACTGTTGGCGCCATAGGGTTATCGTCGGCTAACGTTCAAGCTCAGGGGCGCGAGCCTGCGCAGCAGGCGAAGCGTCCCCCTGGAGCGCAATGTTAGGCGATGACGCCCGCAAGAGCGCCAGCGCCAGAACCCCCCGACCGGCGCGGA
>JACAEF010000104.1 GCA_013388985.1 Rhodocyclaceae bacterium | reverse complement strand
TTCGACGCCAAAATCGTCGTGATCGCCGCCGTCAACGTCGTCTTCCCATGGTCAACGTGCCCAATCGTCCCCACATTCACGTGCGGCTTCGTACGCTCAAATTTGCCTTTCGCCATGATTTCTTCCTTTAAAGAACTGGTTACTTTTTGTTGATGATCGCCTCGGCGACGTTTTTCGGAGCTTCGCTGTAATGTTTGAATTCCATTGTATAGGTAGCACGCCCCTGAGTGAGAGAGCGCAGCTGCGTTGAATAACCAAACATTTCAGCCAAAGGAACCTCTGCCTTGATGACCTTGATCCCACCGGGCAAATCCTCCATACCCTGCACCATGCCACGGCGACCAGAAAGGTCTCCCATCACATTGCCCATGTACTCTTCTGGAGTTTCAACCTCGACGGACATCATCGGCTCAAGAAGAACCGGATTGGCCTTGCGCATAGCATCCTTGAAGGCCATTGATGCAGCCATCTTGAAAGCATTCTCATTCGAGTCGACGTCATGGTATGAACCATCGAACAAGGTTACCTTGACATCCACGACCGGGAAACCGGCCAAGACACCATTTGGCAATGTCTCTTGGATGCCCTTATCGACTGCCGGAATGTATTCGCGCGGAACCACACCGCCTTTGATGGCATCGATAAACTCATAGCCCTTGCCCGGTTCGTTGGGTTCAAGCTTGATCCAGACATGTCCATATTGCCCCCGGCCGCCAGATTGCTTGACAAACTTCCCTTCTTGCTCAACAGCCTTACGCACTGCCTCGCGATAAGCAACCTGTGGTGCGCCAATGTTGGCCTCGACATTGAATTCGCGCCGCATCCGATCGACGATGATCTCGAGGTGAAGCTCGCCCATCCCTGAAATGATCGTCTGACCGGATTCTTCATCCGTTCGCACGCGGAACGATGGATCTTCCTGGGCAAGCCGGCTGAGCGCAATACCCATCTTCTCCTGATCCGCTTTTGTCTTCGGTTCCACCGCGATATGGATCACTGGCTCGGGAAACTCCATACGCTCCAATGTGATCACCTTATCGACCGCACAGAGAGTCTCGCCTGTCGTCGCCTCCTTGAGGCCGACTGCCGCTGCGATATCACCAGCGCGAACCTCTTTGATTTCGTCGCGCTGATTGGCATGCATCTGCAAAATGCGTCCAATCCGTTCCTTGCGACCTTTGACGGGGTTATAGACTGTATCGCCCGAATTGATCACACCCGAATAAACGCGGAAAAAAGTTAGCTGGCCTACAAAGGGATCCGTCATGATCTTGAAGGCCAACGCTGCGAAAGGCTCATCGTCTGAGGCTTTGCGCTCCCCTTCCGAACCGTCTTCGAGGATACCCCGGACTGGAGGAATATCTGTCGGCGCCGGCAAGTATTCGACGACTGCATCGAGCATGGCCTGAACGCCTTTGTTTTTGAACGCCGAGCCACACAACATCGGCACGATTTCACCGGCAATGGTGCGCTGACGCAATGCCGCTTTGATGTCTGCCTCGGGAAGATCCCCTTCCTCAAGGTATCTATTCATCAATTCCTCGGATGCCTCGGCCGCCGCCTCGAGCATTTTTTCTCGCCAAACCTTGCAGGTTTCTATAAGATCCGCAGGAATCTCCCCATAGGTAAATTTGGTGCCCAGCGACGCCTCATCCCAGATGATCGCCTTCATCTTGACAAGATCGACCACACCCTCAAACTTCTCTTCTGCGCCAATCGGCACCTGGATGGGGACAGGATTGGCTTTGAGCCGCTCCCGCATCTGGTCGTGAACTCTGAAGAAATTGGCACCCGTCCGGTCCATCTTGTTCACGAAAGCAAGACGCGGCACACCATATTTGTTGGCCTGGCGCCACACCGTTTCGGATTGCGGCTGTACCCCGCCTACCGCACAGTAAACCATACATGCACCATCAAGAACGCGCATTGAGCGCTCAACCTCAATGGTGAAATCTACGTGGCCCGGAGTGTCAATGATATTGATGCGATGCTCCGGAAAATTCGACGCCATCCCCTTCCAGAAGCAGGTCGTTGCAGCCGAGGTGATAGTGATTCCACGCTCCTGCTCCTGTTCCATCCAGTCCATGGTTGCCGCGCCATCATGCACCTCACCAATCTTATGATTGACGCCGGTATAGAACAGAATGCGCTCAGTAGTGGTCGTCTTCCCGGCATCGATATGCGCGGAAATACCAATGTTGCGATAGCGCTCAATAGGTGTTTTGCGGGCCACTTGGTTTACCTGTCTTTCTTAACCTGCCGTCGGAACCGCTTGCCTTGCACGGCAACCGCACCGCACGGAACAATTCATCAGCTGCTTCCGCCTGCAAACGGAAACAGTACCATCCACTCGATCAAAAACGAAAATGCGAAAACGCCTTGTTGGCCTCAGCCATGCGATGAACCTCTTCGCGCTTCTTCATAGCGGCGCCGCGACCTTCCGCCGCCTCGAGAAGCTCACTGGCCAGACGAAGATCCATAGACTTCTCACTCCGCTTGCGCGCAGCCTCACGGATCCAACGCATTGATAACGCGAGCCGTCGCGACGGCCTCACTTCGACAGGAACCTGATAGTTGGCCCCACCAACTCGCCTGCTCTTAACCTCAACAACCGGCTTGACGTTGTTGATCGCGGAGGTAAAAACTTCGATCGGGTCCTTGCCGCTTTTTTGCGAAATCACCCCAAAAGCGCCATATACGATTCTCTCCGCAACCGACTTCTTTCCGCTGGTCATGATGACATTGACGAACTTGGAGACCTCGACATTGCCGAACTTGGGATCGGGCAGGATGTCACGCTTGGGCACTTCTCTACGACGAGGCATAATTGAACCTTTCTAGCAAATTGCTGGATCAGGCCTTTTTCGGGCGCTTGGCGCCATATTTCGAACGAGCCTGTTTTCTATCCTTTACTCCTTGGGTATCCAAACTACCACGCACGATGTGATAGCGCACGCCCGGGAGATCCTTGACACGTCCACCGCGTATCAGAACAACTGAGTGCTCTTGGAGGTTATGCCCCTCTCCACCAATATACGAGATCACCTCGAATCCGTTGGTCAGACGAACCTTCGCCACCTTTCGCAACGCCGAGTTCGGCTTTTTGGGTGTTGTTGTGTAGACCCGGGTACAAACACCCCTCTTTGCAGGACACCCCCCCAAGGCAGGGACCTTGCTTTTTGTCTTTTCTGCTTGACGCGGCTTGCGCACAAGCTGATTAATTGTCGGCATAACTATCGTTCCTGATTCGTGAACCGTCCAAATCGGCGGTAAAAGCCCATAGGAGACAACTCTGAAAAAGAGGCGGGATTGTATTAGGGCCCTTTCCTGCCGTCAACTGCCGCCTGCCTCTGCTGCTACTCCGGAAACCATTGCCTGCTCGGGATTACCCCGATGCACATCCATTTGCTCGTCAGCATTCGCGGCATTTTGCATGCGCCGCGTGCGGTGATATGCCAGGCCGGTTCCTGCCGGGATCAGTCGGCCTACGATCACGTTCTCCTTCAAGCCGCGCAGTTCGTCGCGCTTGCCCATGATGGCGGCTTCGGTCAGCACACGAGTGGTTTCTTGGAACGAAGCAGCCGAAATGAACGAATCGGTCGACAAGCTGGCTTTGGTGATACCCAGTAGCATGTATTGGAATTCAGCCGGCCTCTTCCCGGCGGCAATCAGCTTGTCGTTTTCTTCCAGGACTTCCGAGCGCTCGACCTGCTCTTCGCGAATGAAGCGAGAATCACCGGGCTCGGTGATCACGACGCGTCGCAGCATTTGACGCACGATGACTTCGATGTGCTTGTCGTTGATCTTGACCCCCTGGAGACGGTAAACATCCTGCACTTCGTCGATGATGTAACGCGCAAGTTCCTCAACGCCTTTGAGACGCAAGATGTCATGAGGATCAACCGGACCATCGACGATTACTTCGCCCTTATTGACGACTTGCCCGTCATGCGCCATCACATGCCTGTCTTTCGGAATCAGATATTCATGTGTCGTGCCATCCAATTCCGTGATCATCAGACGCTGCTTGCCCTTGGTATCCTTGCCAAAAGACACGGTACCAGTAACCTCCGCGAGCATACCGGCATCTTTGGGCGAACGTGCCTCGAAAAGCTCGGCGACACGCGGCAAGCCACCTGTGATATCGCGGGTTTTCACAGACTCCTGGGGAATTCTCGCCAGGACATCGCCAACGCTCACTGACTGGCCATCCTTGACGGTGATAATCGAGCCGATCTGGAAGGTAATGACGACAGAGTGATCGGTGCCGTGGATCTTGATTTCCTGGCCATTCTCGTCGAGCAGCTTGACTTGGGGACGTAGCCCCTTGGCTTGAGTTTTGCCTCCGCGTTTCGGGTCGATGACGACGAGCGTTGACAAGCCGGTGACCTCATCCATCTGCTCGGCAACGGTTACGCCCTTCTCGACGTTTTCAAAACGGACCGTACCAGCGTACTCGGTGACGATCGGTCGCGTATGAGGATCCCAGGTCGCCAGCTGCGCGCCAGCTTTGACCTGAGCGCCGTCTTCTGCCAGCAACAAGGCACCATATGGCACCTTGTGCCGTTCGCGTTCGCGGCCATTGGCATCGATGATCATGACCTCTGCCGAACGCGCAATGACGATTTTTTCGCCTTTCGGGTTAGTCACGTAGCGCATCGACGTGGAGAAACGAACAATGCCGGCGCTCTTCGCTTCGATCTGGCTTTGCGCTGCGGCCCTGGAAGCCGCACCACCCACGTGGAAGGTGCGCATCGTCAACTGAGTGCCTGGCTCGCCAATGGACTGAGCAGCGATCACCCCGACGGCTTCGCCGACATTCACCAAGGAGCCTCGGCCTAGATCGCGTCCATAGCACTTCGCGCACAAGCCGTATCGGGTTTCACAAGCCAGCGGGGTGCGTACCGTGACCTCATCGATCCCGAGCTGCTCGATGATATCCACTGCATCTTCATCAAGCAGCGTCCCGGCCGTGAATAGCACCTCGCGGTTTTCCGGATTGATCACATCTACTGCCGCCACGCGGCCAAGAATCCGTTCACGTAACGGTTCGACGACCTCGCCACCTTCGACGAGCGCCTTCATGACGAAGCCATGCGTCGTTCCACAATCCTCCTCGGTAACGACTAGATCCTGCGTCACATCGACCAAGCGGCGCGTCAAATACCCTGAATTCGCCGTCTTCAATGCCGTATCGGCAAGGCCTTTGCGTGCGCCATGCGTCGAGATGAAGTATTGCAGCACATTCAGACCTTCGCGGAAATTCGTCGTGATTGGCGTTTCAATGATCGAGCCATCAGGTTTCGCCATCAATCCGCGCATCCCGGCCAATTGACGAATCTGTGCAGCAGAGCCCCGTGCCCCAGAATCTGCCATCATATAAATCGAGTTGAATGAATCCTGGATGACCTCTTTCCCGCTGGCATCAACAACTTTTTCATGCTGCAGCTGGTCCATCATCGCCTTCGCGACCTGATCGCCCGCACGCCCCCAAATATCGACTACTTTGTTGTAACGCTCTCCCACTGTGACGAGACCCGAGGTGTATTGCTTTTCAATTTCTTTGACCTCGGCTTCCGCAGCCTCGATGATGCTCTGTTTCTGAGTGGGAACCAGCATGTCATCAATAGCGATGGAAATGCCCCCGCGGGTCGCGAGCCGGAAACCCGTCTGCATCAGCTTGTCTGCAAAAACTACGGTTTCCTTCAATCCGCAACGACGGAAACTCTCATCGATGAGCTTGGAGATTTCTTTTTTCTTGAGCGGCTTGTCGATGATCCTGAACGGCAATCCCTTGGGGAGTATCTCGGAGAGCAAGGCACGTCCAGCGGTAGTCGAGTAACGGGTGATCTTCTCAATCCATCCATCACCGTTACGCTCGTATTCGCGAATGCGTACCGAGATGCGCGCGTGCAGGTCGGTTTGACGCAATTCCACGGCCCGAGCCACTTCGGAGATGTCGGCGAAGCACATGCCCGTTCCTCGCGCTGCGGCATTCTCCCGGGTGGCATAGTAGAGACCGAGCACGACATCCTGTGACGGGACGATAATCGGCGCCCCATTGGCGGGTGACAGAATGTTGTTGGATGCCAGCATCAATACTCGGGCTTCAACCTGCGCTTCGAGGGACAACGGTACATGGACCGCCATCTGGTCGCCGTCGAAGTCGGCGTTGAAAGCAGTACACACCAGCGGATGCAGCTGGATCGCCTTTCCCTCGATCAATACCGGCTCGAATGCCTGGATACCCAAGCGGTGCAAAGTGGGAGCACGGTTGAGCAGAACCGGATGCTCGCGGATGACTTCCTCGAGAATATCCCAAACGACCGGCGACTCGTTCTCGACCTCCTTCTTGGCGGCTTTGATCGTGCTGGCAATACCCATCTTTTCAAGCCGCTCAAAAATAAAAGGCTTGAAAAGTTCCAGCGCCATCTTTTTCGGCAGGCCGCATTGATGCAACTTGAGCTGCGGTCCTACCACGATCACGGAGCGACCTGAATAATCGACACGCTTGCCTAGCAGGTTCTGACGGAAACGTCCCCCTTTACCCTTGATCATGTCGGCAAGCGACTTGAGCGGGCGCTTGTTGGCGCCGGTCATCGCCTTGCCACGGCGCCCATTGTCGAGCAGCGAATCGACTGCTTCCTGGAGCATGCGTTTTTCATTACGCACGATGATGTCCGGCGCTTTCAGCTCGAGTAGACGCTTCAGGCGATTGTTACGATTGATGACACGACGATACAGATCATTAAGATCTGAAGTGGCAAACCGCCCGCCATCAAGGGGGACCAATGGCCGCAAATCCGGCGGCAAGACGGGCAAGACGTCGAGAATCATCCATTCCGGCTTGATCCCGGACTGCTGGAAAGCTTCAAGGATTTTGAGACGCTTGGCGAATTTCTTGATCTTCGCTTCGGAGCCAGTTGCTTCGAGTTCGTGGCGCAAGGTCT
Organism: Rhodocyclaceae bacterium; assembly: GCA_013388985.1. Lineage (GTDB taxonomy): Bacteria > Pseudomonadota > Gammaproteobacteria > Burkholderiales > Rhodocyclaceae > Sulfuricystis. Next base: position 8,426 of record JACAEF010000104.1, on the reverse strand, counting down.
CGATTTCGTGAGCCAAATCGAGGGTTCGCAACAATTCGCGCACCCCTTCCGCACCCATTACGGCAGTGAACTCATCGCCGTATTCCTCGACCTTGGCCAGATAGTCGTCTTCGCTCAGCAACTGGCCACGGGTAAGAGGTGTCATACCCGGATCGACCACGACGTATGCTTCGAAATAGAGCACTCGCTCGATATCGCGCAACGTCATGTCGAGCACCATCCCGAGACGACTCGGCAAGCTCTTCAAAAACCAGATATGGGCAACCGGCGAGGCCAGCTCGATATGGCCCATGCGCTCACGTCGCACCTTTGCCTGGGTTACTTCGACACCACATTTTTCGCAGATCACGCCGCGGTGCTTGAGCCGCTTGTACTTGCCACAGAGGCACTCGTAATCCTTGACGGGGCCAAAGATCTTGGCACAGAACAAACCATCGCGTTCCGGTTTGAAAGTACGGTAGTTGATGGTTTCAGGCTTTTTCACCTCACCATACGACCAGCTACGGATTTTTTCGGGCGACGCCAGACTGATGGTGATCGCGTCGAACTCCTCCTCCTGCGTGACTTGCTTGAACAGATCGAGCAATGCTTTCATGTGTTAACTCCTGTCGCGGGTCGAAGGTGATCAATAACGTTCAAGGTCGATGTCGATCGCCAAGGAACGAATTTCCTTCACCAGTACATTGAAGGATTCGGGCATGCCGGCATCGATTCTGTGTTCGCCCTTGACGATGTTTTCGTAAACCTTGGTACGGCCGGTGACGTCGTCTGATTTCACGGTCAGCATTTCCTGCAGCGTGTAGGCGGCACCATAGGCCTCGAGCGCCCATACTTCCATTTCACCAAAGCGTTGGCCACCGAACTGGGCCTTACCGCCGAGCGGCTGTTGCGTGACGAGACTGTATGGTCCGGTAGAGCGGGCATGCATCTTGTCATCGACCAAATGGTGCAGCTTGAGAACATGCATATAGCCAACTGTGACGGGCCGCTCGAAGGCTTCACCAGTACGACCGTCGTAGAGACGGGCTTGCGTCTTCGTTTCGGTCAGACTGAGACGCTTCGCTACCTCTTCCGGATAGGCGAGATCGAGCATGGCACGGATTTCTTCTTCTTTGCAGCCATCAAACACAGGGGTGGCAAAAGGTACGCCGCTCCGTAGGTTGTTGGCCAGCTCGAGAATCTCTTCGTCAGTCAAGCTGTTGATTTCCGATCCCTGTCCATGAACGGTATAGATCTTCTCGAGTAACTTGCGTACTTCTGCGGCAGCAGCCTGCCGTTGCAGCATGGCGTTGATCTTGTCGCCCAGTCCCTTCGCTGCCCAGCCCAGATGGACTTCGAGAATCTGACCAATGTTCATCCGCGAAGGAACACCGAGTGGGTTGAGCACGATATCCACAGGGGTTCCGTCTTCCATGTAAGGCATGTCTTCGACAGGAACGATGCGGGAAACAACACCCTTGTTGCCGTGCCGGCCAGCCATTTTGTCACCCGGCTGAAGCCGGCGCTTCACAGCCAGATACACCTTGACCATTTTCTGTACGCCAGGCGGCAGTTCATCACCTTGCGTAAGTTTTTTCTTCTTGGCCTCGTAGGCAACGTCGAAATCCCTGCGCGTCTGCTCAAGGCTATCCCGTAGGCTTTCCAATTGCTGCTGCGCTTCTTCGTCTGCCAAACTGATGTCGAACCAGTGATAATGTTCGATGCTAGACAGATAATCCTTCGTGATCTTGGTTCCCTTGGCTAGCTTCTTCGGGCCTTTGTTCGCGACCTTGCCGATCAACAGGCGCTCGATACGCGCAAAAGTGTCACGTTCGACAATGCGCATCTGATCGGCCAAATCGAGCTTGTAGCTCTTCAATTGATCATCGATGATCGATTGCGCACGCTTGTCGCGTTCGATACCCTCACGTGTAAATACCTGGACATCGATTACTGTCCCCGCCATCCCGGATGGCACGCGCAAGCTAGTGTCCTTGACATCGGAGGCCTTCTCGCCAAAGATGGCGCGCAACAACTTTTCCTCTGGTGTCAATTGCGTTTCGCCTTTCGGTGTCACCTTGCCTACCAGAACATCGCCTGCCTCGACCTCGGCACCGATATAGACGATACCGGAGTCGTCGAGGCGCGATAGTTGGGCCTCACCCAGAGTAGCGATATCGCGGGTGATCTCTTCCGGGCCTAGCTTGGTATCGCGGGCTACGACCGTAAGCTCTTCGATGTGGATCGAGGTGAAACGGTCTTCGGCAACGACACGCTCGGAAATAAGGATCGAGTCTTCGAAGTTGTAGCCGTTCCAGGGCATGAACGCCACGAGCATGTTTTGGCCAAGCGCCAATTCGCCCAGATCGGTGGATGCACCATCCGCCACCACATCTCCCTTTTCGATCACATCGCCAACCTTGACGATCGGACGCTGGTTGATGTTGGTATTTTGATTGGAACGAGTGTATTTGATCAAATTGTAAATATCGACTCCAACCTCGCCCGGCACTGTTTCATCGTCATTGACGCGGACGACGATCCGGTTCGCATCGACATAGTCGACCACTCCGCCACGCAGCGCTTGCACCGCTGTCCCGGAGTCGACGGCTACCGTCCGCTCCAGACCGGTACCGACGAGAGCCTTTTCCGGCCTCAGACAAGGCACTGCCTGACGCTGCATGTTGGCTCCCATCAGGGCCCGGTTTGCATCGTCGTGCTCCAGGAAGGGGATCAGGGATGCGGCCACGGATACGATCTGACCTGGCGCGACGTCCATGTATTGGACCTCTGATGCCTCCTTCAGTTCGAATTCCCCTTTGTAGCGGCAGGAAACCAATTCATCGACGAGCCGACCATCCTTGTCGAGTTGAGCATTGGCCTGAGCAATGATGTATTTGCCTTCCTCAATGGCCGAGAGGTATTCGATTTCGCTCGTCACTCGACCATTTATGACCTTGCGGTAGGGCGTCTCCAGGAAGCCGTATTCATTGGTGCGCGCGTACAACGCCAGCGAATTGATCAGACCGATGTTTGGCCCTTCCGGCGTCTCGATCGGACAAACCCGACCATAGTGGGTCGGATGGACGTCACGCACTTCGAAGCCCGCACGCTCACGCGTCAATCCGCCCGGGCCGAGTGCAGAAACACGACGCTTGTGAGTAATCTCGGAGAGCGGGTTGGTTTGATCCATGAACTGAGAAAGCTGGCTCGAACCGAAGAACTCCTTGATCGCGGCACTGATCGGTTTGGCGTTTATCAGATCATGCGGCATCAGGTTTTCCGATTCGGCCTGATTCAACCTCTCCTTGACCGCGCGTTCGACACGCACGAGGCCGGCGCGGAACTGGTTTTCGGCAAGTTCGCCGACCGAACGGACGCGACGATTGCCCAAGTGGTCGATATCATCGACCTCGCCCCGGCCATTGCGTAGGTCGATGAGGATACGCACGACATCGATGATGTCCTCATTGGACAGAACACTGGAACCAGTGATCTCCTCGCGACCGACACGGCGGTTGAATTTCATCCGGCCGACAGGTGACAGATCGTAACGTTCTTCGGAGAAGAACAGACCGTGGAAGAGCGATTCGACAGCGTCCTCCGTAGGCGGTTCGCCCGGTCGCATCATTCGGTAGATCGCCACCCGCGCCGCCCATTGATCGGCGGTTTCATCGATACGCAATGTCTGGGAAATGTACGGACCACGATCCAAGTCGTTGGTATAGAGAGTCTGTAAGGTTTCGACCCCGGCTTCCAGCAACTTGGCCAAAAGACTTTCCGTGATTTCATCGTTGGCATTGGCGAGAATTTCGCCCGTCGCCGGATCGATGATGTTTTGCGCCACGACCCGACCCAATAGGAAGTCCTCTGGAACGACGATCTTCTTGATGCCGGCCTCGGCCATCTCGCGGATGTGCTTCGCCGTGATCCGCTTGTCCTTGGCGACCAGCACCTTGCCGTTTTTGTCGTAAATGTCAAATTTGGCAATCTCGCCCCGCAACCGTTCAGGCACGACCTCGAACTGGATGCCCTTCTTGCTCAAATGGAAAGTATCCATTTCGAAGAAGGTCGCCAGAATCTGTTCCGGGGTCATGCCGATCGCCTTCAACAAAATGGTCGCCGGCATCTTGCGGCGGCGGTCGACACGGAAATAGAGCAGATCTTTCGGGTCGAACTCGAAATCGAGCCAGGAACCACGATACGGGATGATCCGCGCCGAGAAGAGCAGCTTGCCGGAGCTGTGCGTCTTGCCTTTGTCATGCTCGAAGAACACGCCCGGAGAGCGGTGCAATTGGGAAACGATGACTCTCTCGGTCCCATTGATGACGAACGATCCCGTCGTGGTCATGAGCGGGATCTCGCCCATATACACTTCCTGCTCCTTGACCTCCTTGACCTTCTCGGTACTGCTTTCCCGGTCGAGAATCACGAGGCGCACCTTGGCGCGCAACGGAGATGCGAATGTCAGACCACGCTGCTGGCACTCCTTGACATCGAAGGGAGGCTCCCCAAGACGGTATTCGACAAATTCGAGACGCGCCCCACCCGAATGGGCGACGATCGGAAAAATCGAATTGAAGGCGGCCTGCAAACCCTGGTCCTTGCGCTGAGCAGGCGGCACATCCACCTGCAGGAACTGCGTATAGGATTCCAGTTGGGTTGCCAGCAGGAAGGGAACGTTCAATACGTTCGCGCGCTTTGCGAAGCTCTTGCGGATACGCTTTTTCTCGGTGTACGAGTAGGCCATGTTCGCTCCGTCAGTCAGGACTCAGGGGGCAGCGATCTGCTTCGGCGGGTCGCTGTACGCTGAAACCTGGTCATGCGGTTCGTGTTTCGAAGAACCAATGCGAAAAGGCTGGCCATCCGCGAGGAGGCCAGCCCATGATGCAATGACAATTACTTGATTTCGACCTTCGCGCCGGCGTCTTCCAGCTGCTTCTTGAGCGCCTCGGCGTCCGCCTTCGGAATGCCTTCCTTGACAGGCTTCGGAGCGCCGTCGACGAGATCCTTCGCTTCCTTGAGGCCAAGCCCGGTCGCGGCACGCACGACCTTGATGACTTCGACCTTCTTCTCGCCCGCCGCCTGCAGCACGACGGTGAACTCGGTCTTCTCTTCGGCGGCGGGGGCAGCAGCGCCCGCGGCCGGCGCCGCCACCGCAACCGCTGTGGCGGCGGCGGAAACGCCGAATTTCTCTTCCATTTCCTTGATCAGCTCGGAAAGCTCCAGAACGGTCATGCCAGCGATGGCATCAAGGATTTCAGCTTTGCTAACAGCCATGATGATGACTCCTGAATGAAAATTGGTTCAAAAATACGATTACGCAGTCTCTTTGGCGTCGCGCACCGCAGCGAGCCCCCGGACGAACTTCGTCGGGATTTCGTTGAGGGTACGGACGAACTGGGCGATCGGCGCCTGCATGGTGCCGAGCAGCTTGGCCAGCAACTCCTCGCGGCTGGGCATCGAGGCAAGCGCCTTGACCCCTTCCGCATCCATGACGTAATTCGGCATGGCGCCCGCCTTGACGACGAGCTTCTGGTTGCTCTTGCCGAAATCGTGCAGCAGCTTGGCCGCAGCCACCGGATCTTTGGAAATTCCGTAGATCAGCGGTCCGACCATTTTCTCGGCAAGCCCCTCGAACGGCGTACCCGCGACGGCACGACGCACCAGGGTGTTCTTCAGCACTCGCAGATACACACCGGCCTTGCGCGCATCAGCACGCAGGGCGGTGATATCCCCCACTTCGAGACCACGGTACTCGGCGACGATGATCGACTGGGCGCCCGCCACCTGGGCGGACACTTCGGCGACGACCGCCTTCTTGTCGTCAAGATTGAGACCCACGGTCAACTCCTCTTTCAAAGTCCACCACCGAAAACCGGTGGTGGCGATACGGCGACCTTCATTCAGGAATCTGCATCCCTGCCTTCGGGTTACGCCATCTGCGCAGGCCGTTGGCAAACCGCCCAACGATTAAATTCTTGCGAACACCTGCGGTCTTTGATAACCCGTCACCCGCCGACTGCCAGGCAACGGCCCAAAGTCTTTACGCTTGTACGGCAACCAGAGATGCCTGATCCACTCGCACGCCAGGCCCCATCGTCGAAGACACCGAGACCTTCTTCAGATACTGGCCTTTGGCTGCCGCCGGCTTTGCCTTGTTCAAGGCCTCGATCAGTGCAGCCATGTTCTGCTGCAGCTGATCGACCGTGAACGAAGCACGACCGATGGTGCACATCACGATTCCCGCCTTGTCGGTGCGATACTGGACCTGACCAGCCTTGGCATTCTTGACGGCAGTGGTGACATCCATGGTCACGGTACCCACCTTCGGGTTGGGCATCAAACCGCGCGGACCAAGGATCTGGCCCAACTGGCCGACGACTTTCATCGCGTCCGGCGTGGCGATGCAGACATCGAAATCGATCGTGCCCGCCTTGACCGCGGCAGCCAGATCGTCAAAACCGACGATGTCGGCACCTGCCGCTTTGGCTTCCTCGGCTTTCGCGCCCTGGCAGAACACTGCGACGCGCACCGTCTTCCCAGTACCGGCGGGGAGAACGACCGAACCGCGCACGACCTGATCGGATTTTTTCGCATCCACCCCCAGATTCACCGCCACGTCGATCGATTCATTGAATTTCGCCGTGGCATTCTCCTTGACCAACGATAGAGCCTCCGCCAGCGGATAGCTCTTGCTGCGATCGATCTTGGCACGCAAGGCCTGAACGCGCTTGGAATGCTTCGCCATGTCACACGCCCTCCACGGTGATCCCCATGCTGCGGGCAGAACCCGCGATGGTGCGCACCGCCGCTTCCATGTCGGCGGCCGTCAAATCCTTCATCTTGGTCTTCGCGATCTCCTCGGCTTGCGCACGGGTGATCTTGCCGACCTTGTCGGTATGTGGCTTTGCAGAACCTTTCTGGACGCCGGCCGCCTTCTTGATGAGAACGGTCGCCGGCGGCGTCTTCATGATGAAGGTGAATGACTTGTCCGCATAGGCGGTGATCACGACCGGAATCGGCAAGCCCGGTTCCATGCCCTGGGTCTGCGCATTGAAGGCCTTGCAGAATTCCATGATGTTGAGGCCGCGCTGGCCGAGCGCGGGACCGATCGGAGGCGACGGATTCGCCTTGCCGGCCGGCACTTGCAGCTTGATGTAGCCGACGATTTTCTTCGCCATGTTTACCTACTCCAGTGAGTGAGTCATAACGCATCGCCTGTGTGACGACGCTCCTCGTACCGCAGATGAGCCGCTGCGGCGCCGGTTATCTTCATCTATGCCTTTTCGACCTGCGCAAACTCGAGCTCTACCGGAGTGGCACGACCGAAAATGCTCACCGAGACACGCAGACGGTTCTTTTCGTAGTTGACTTCCTCGACCGTGCCGTTGAAATCGGTAAACGGCCCATCCTTGATACGCACCATTTCGCCGACCTCGAACAGCACCTTGGGACGGGGCTTTTCCACCCCTTCCTGCATTTGCTGCATGATCTTCTCGACTTCCTTCTCGGTGATCGGCGTTGGCTTGGTGGCCGTCCCCCCGACGAAGCCCGTCACCTTGGGCGTGCTCTTCACCAGGTGCCAGGTATCGTCGTCCATCTCCATCTCGACCAGCACATACCCCGGGAAGAACTTGCGCTCGGAAATGCTCTTCTGGCCGCTTTTCATCTCGACCACCTCTTCGACCGGCACGAGAATCTGGCCAAATTTATCCTGCATGCCTGCACGGGCGATACGTTCCGTGAGCGCGCGCTGCACCGATTTTTCGAAGCCCGAATAGGCGTGCACCACGTACCAGCGTTTCGTCATGATTTTTTCCAGCCCAGCACCAGATCGTAAAGAACCCATTCCAGGGTCTTGTCGGTCAGAAAGAGAACCAAGGCCATCACAACCACGAAACCAAAAACGATCAGCGTGGTCTGCACGGTTTCCTTGCGCGTCGGCCAGACGACCTTTTTCGCCTCGGCAATGGCTTCCCGACCGAACACCACGAAGCGCTGCCCGGGCTCGGTGAACCACGCAACCGCGGCAGCCGCGGCAAAGCCGAGCAGAACCGAAAGCACGCGCACCACCAGCGCTTGCTCGGCGAGCAGGTAAAAACCCGCGATTCCCGCCACGAGCAGCAAGAGCGCCAGGGCGAACTTCAGTTTATCGGCCATTTCCGTCCGTCAGCGTAACCATCAGGCAAGTGGCAGGGGCAGAGGGAATCGAACCCCCAACCTGCGGTTTTGGAGACCGCCGCTCTGCCAATTGAGCTATACCCCTGCGATAAAGACCACAAAGGGCGGCACCTCGAAAGGCACCGCCCCGAACGACAATGAATACTTACTCGATGATTTTAGCGACGACGCCGGCGCCGACGGTGCGGCCGCCCTCGCGGATCGCGAAGCGCAGGCCCTCTTCCATCGCGATCGGCGCAATCAGCTTCACCGTCATCTGCACG
>JACAEF010000143.1 GCA_013388985.1 Rhodocyclaceae bacterium | reverse complement strand
GCGCTCGCCGACCTGTGGGATGCGGTGTTCCGCTACAACTTCGCCTACTCCGCGCACAACCCACTCACGCAAAGGGTTATGAGCGTTTTTGTCGGGTGGTACGTGCTGTTTCCTTCGGGTATCATGCTGTTTGCGGTCGTGGGATGGATTGGAGGTGTGTTGTTCACCCTGCGCAACCGGGAACGGCTCGGCGCGGGAAAGGCGCTGGTTTATGCATCGCTGATCGCTTTGCCTGCCGAATGGGCGCTCACGGCAACATCGGGGTTCCTCTTCGAGCATTACTTCACTACCTGGTTGCCAGTTTGTGCGGTGTTGTCTGGACTCTTCGCCCACGCCCTTATGACCAGCGACCGGATCAGGAAGGTTCACAACGGGGTTTGGGTATTCGCGGCGCTCGCGTTGGCGAGCGCCGTCCCTGCGTCAAAGTGGATTTCAGCCGCGCGGTCGCAAGATTACGCGCGGGATCAAGCGGTCGTTGCGTATATTGTGAATACCACGTCCCAAGACGACGAAGTGCTGATGTGGGGCGCGGCGACCGCGTTTAACTTCACGACCGGGCGGCGTTCGCCGACGCGCTTTCATTACCAGTATCCCCTGTACACAGCAGGCTATCAGAACGCGGCGATGATCGAGCAGTTCCTTGATGACATCCGGCGCAGCCAGCCCAAACTCATCATCGACACGACGCCAGTCATCGGCGTGATCCCCTCGCTCGAACCATCGAGGCGGCAGACGTGGGAACCGTCGCCGACTTACCAGGCTTTACCAGAGATGGAGCGCGTCTATGCCTATGTCGAGTCTAACTACCGGCTGATCGGAACGGTCGGGTGGGCGCAATGGCCGGTCTATGTGCGCAACGGCGTGGATGACACGCGCTTCAGGCGGGAGCTATCCATCCCCTAGCGCCGGGTCCGTCGAGCCTGGCGCTCAGCGCTGCTCAACCTGCATGGCGGCGGGATCAGTAGGCGGTAGCTCAATTCGTGCTATACTGCCGTGTAAACGAGGAGGGTGCACGCGATGGCGGATCGGCGCAATGTGGCAATCTTGATCTTCGACGCGATGGAGGTGTTGGACTTCGCCGGGCCGTTTGAGGTGTTTAGCGTGGCGGGGGAGGTCAACGACCCATCGCCGTTCACCATATTCACGGTTGCGGAAACCGCCGCGCCCGTGAAGGCGCGCGGCGGGCTGAGCGTCAACCCGCGCTACACCATCCACGACTGCCCGCCGCCGCACATCTTGTTGATTCCGGGCGGATGGGGAACGCGCGCGCTGATGAACAACACCGTCGTGGTAGGCTGGGTCAAAGCGCAGGCGGAGCGCGTGGAGCGTTTG
>JACAEF010000054.1 GCA_013388985.1 Rhodocyclaceae bacterium | reverse complement strand
CGCCGGCCCAGCCGCGCCCCATGCACGGCGAGGAAGTGTTCCGCGAGCGGCACGATGTCGGCGGGACGCTCGCGCAGCGGTGGGATCGTCAGCGGGAACACGTTGAGGCGATAGTAGAGGTCTTCCCGGAAGCGGCCGGCGGCGACTTCGGCCGCCATGTCGCGGTTCGAGGTGGCGAGCACGCGGATATCGACCGGGATCGGCTTCTTGCCGCCGACGCGCTCGACCTCGCGTTCCTGCAGCACGCGCAACAGCTTCGCCTGTAGCGCGATCGGCATTTCGGAAATCTCGTCGAGCAGCAAGGTGCCATGATCAGCCTGCTCGAACTTGCCGGCCTGGGCGGTCTGCGCGCCGGTGAAGGCGCCTTTCTCGTAGCCGAACAGCGTCGCTTCGAGCAGATTGTCGGGGATCGCCGCGCAGTTGATCGCGACGAAGGGGCCTTTCGCCCGCGGCGACTGGTCGTGGATGGTGCGCGCGAACACCTCCTTGCCGGTGCCCGATTCGCCGGTCAGCAGCACGGTCGCGTCGGTGCGGGCGACACGCGCGGCGAGCAGCAGGATCTCGCGTGTCTTCGGGTCGGCGGCGATCACGCCCTCGGCCTGCGGCGGCAGCGCATAGCGCTCGATCTGCTCGAGCAGCGCCTTCGGCTCGAAGGGCTTGAGCATGAAATCGCAGGCCCCCCCCTTCATCGCCGCGACGGCCTTGTCGACGTCGCCGAACGCCGTCATCAAGAGCACCGGCAGGCCGGGCCTGCGGCTGCGGATCTCGGCGAGCAGCTGCAGGCCGTCCATCGGCGCCATGCGCAGGTCGGAGATCACCATCTGGAAAGGCTGGCGCTCGATCAGCGCGAGCGCCTGCGGGCCGTTCTCCGCGCCGCTGGCCTGGTGCCCGGCGGTTTCCAGCGTGATCAGCAGCGCGTCGCGCAACGCTTCGTCATCCTCGACGACGAGAATGTTCATCGTCTGTTTGGTCATCTGTTCTGCTCCATTTCGTCTGCCGCATCGCTCGGGCCGCGTCCGACGGCGAGCCGGAAGGTGCTGCCCTGGCCCGGGGCCGAGTCCACCTCGATGCCGCCGCCATGCGCGCGGGCGACGCCGCGCGCGATCGCCAGCCCCAGCCCGGTGCCATCGGCGCGCGTGGTGAAGAACGGCTCGAACAGCCGCGCCACCACCTCGGGCGGCATGCCGCGTCCGTTGTCGGTGACAGTGAAAGTGATCCGTTCGTCACCCGCCTCGACGGCGACGGCGATCTTGCCGTCGGGGCGGCCGGCCACCGCGTGCAGCGCGTTTTCGAGCAGATTGGTGAGCGCCCCGGCGAGCGCCTTGCGGTTGCCGGTGAGCGTCAATTCCGGCGGTGGCGCATTCACCGTGAGCGCCACCCCGCGCGAGTGCGCCAGCGGCTCAAAGGTGTGGGCAAGCTCGCCGATGAGATCGGCGATGCCGAAGGTTTCGCGTCCCAGCACCTCGCCGCGGGCGAACAGCAGCATGTCCTGGATCAGGCGTTCGAGATGCTTGAGGCGTTCCACCGTCTTGCCGGCGATCGCGATGCGGCTGGCTTCGGACAGGCCCGGCGTTTCCAGATTGCCGGCATAGAGCAGCGCCGCGGCGAGCGGCGTGCGCAACTGGTGGGCGAGCTGCGCAGCCATCTCGCCCATCGCGGCGAGCCGGGCGTTGCGTTCCGCCTGCTCGCGCAGGCGCTGCGTCTCGGCATTCGCGGCAGCCAGCTCGGCGGTGAGCCGCTCGACCTGTTTTTCCAGGGCGCCATAGGCGGCTGAGAGCTCTTCGGAAACCTGATTGAAGAGGCGAAAGGCCTCGGCCAGGCGCGCGGGATCGAGCGTGGCATCGGCGGAAACGGGGGCGGACGAATTCATCGGCAGCATGTTCGCGCAAACTCGGCAAGGGCAATACGGGGAATAAGGCCGAAACAATGACCGAAATGGCGGCAATTATTGCCGCTCATTGCAGGAACCCGTCTTGCTTGGGCGCGTCACAATCCCTCCCGCACCCTATTGGAGACCCAATCCGCGACATGGCAGAACCGGCAACCGCCTCGCCCGTCTTTCCTTTCGGCCTGAATGCGCTCTCCCGACTCGACGCCCGCCAGAAGCTGATGGCGATGGCGATGGTCGCGCTGGCCATCGCGCTCCTGGTCGGCGCTTGGACGTGGACCAGGGAACCGCCCTACGGCGTGCTGTTCTCCAATCTCTCCGATCAGGATGGCGGCCAGATCGTCGCCGCCTTGCAGCAGCAGAACATTCCCTACAAAATCTCCGAGAGCGGCGGTGCGATCCTCGTGCCGGTCGGCCAGGTCCATGAAGCGCGCCTGAAGCTCGCATCGCAGGGATTGCCGAAAGGCGGGCTGGTCGGCTTCGAGCTGATGGAAAACCAGAAGCTGGGTATCAGCCAGTTCGCCGAGCAGATCAATTATCAGCGCGGCCTCGAAGGCGAGCTGGCACGCTCGATCCAGTCACTCGGCGCCGTGCGCGCCGCGCGCGTACACCTGGCGATCCCGAAGCAGACCGCCTTCCTGCGCGACGACCTGAAGCCCTCTGCCTCGGTGCTGGTCAGCCTGCAACCGGGGCGCACGCTCGAGCCGGCGCAGATCGCCGGCATCGTCCATCTGGTCTCCTCCTCGGTGCCACAGCTCTCCCCCGCCAACGTCAGCGTGATCGACCAGGACGGCAAGCTGATCTCGCAGCGTCTGGACGGCTTCAAGAACGACAACCTGAATCCCAGCCAGCTCGGCTACGTCAAGGAAGTCGAAGCACAATACGTCAAGCGCATCGAGACGATCCTCGAACCGCTGCTCGGCAAGGGCAATTTCCGCACCCAGGTGGCGGCCGAGATCGATTTCAGCAGGTCGAGCAGGTCGAAGAGAGCTATCAGCCGAACCCGGCGCCGAAGACCGCGATCCGCAGCCAGCAGACCGCCGAGAGCGGCTCTGGCAGCCCGCCGGCGCTCGGCGTGCCCGGCGCGCTCAGCAACCAGCCGCCGGTACCGGCGACCGCGCCGATCACCTCGCCGCCGGTGGCCGGGGCCGCGGCGGCTGGCACAGCCAGCGCAGGCAACTTCACGCGCAACGCGACGATCAACTACGAGCTCGACAAGACCGTCCGTCATATCCGCGCATCCCCGGGCGCCATCAAGCGCCTGTCGGTGGCGGTGGCGATCAATCACAAGCGTCCCTTGG
>JACAEF010000060.1 GCA_013388985.1 Rhodocyclaceae bacterium | reverse complement strand
AGCCAGGCGATCAGCGCCTGCCTGGGCGCCGTCTTGAGCGGCTCGTTGAGCCATACGACGATGCCGGCGATCTGGCCGGCAAGCGGCCGGCTGGGCAGATGATCCGGATCGGCGGTTTCTAGGGTGTATCCCAGATAGTTCAGGGGCGTTTGGGCGAGGCGGACCAGCGGGTGATAGCGCAGCGCATATTCGTCGGCGAGCGGCTCGTGGATCGCGAGGATCCGGCGTGGCATCGCCTCGACCGCGCCGACGCCCACCGTGTCCAATGCCGCGTTCGCCACCCAGGGAATGAAACCGAGCTCGGTGATCTTCCGCGCCGTTTGCCGGGCCTTCTCGCGTTCGGCCGGCGCGACGTAGTCGATCGCGATCACCGGCAGGCGATATTCGCTGCGGATGCGTTCGAGCTGCGTCAGCAACCACTCACGGTCGGCCGGCGGCACGGACCGATACTGATTCGCGGCGGCATCGAAGCCCTCGAACAGCGATTCTGCCGCCACGGCATACACCTGTTCATGCACCTTGGGCAGGATCTCGAAGCCACGGTTGAAGATCAGCCGGACTTGCGGGAATCGCGTCTTCAGGGCGCGGATCACCGCCACCAAGCCGGCTTCCTGACGCGCTCGCGCTTCCGGCGTCGTGGCCACCTTGTGATAGGAGTCGAGGGTGTCGAGAAAGAAATCGCGATACCCTGCGGCCCACAACGGCGCGATCACCTGCGAGACGAAGAACTCGGGCCAACCCGGCGCCGATTGATCGATGATCCGGCTGCCCCAGGCGGCGTTGTCGCCGATCAGCCATGCTTTCGGCATCCTGGCCGCATAGGATCGTTGCGGCTGGACTTCGCCGACGGCGACATAGGCTGCAAGCCGGGTCGCCGTGAGTGCGGCGCTTTCCGGGGCGGGAACGTGATCCGGGTCGACGACGACCAGATCGAAAGCCTGCAACACGTCCCAGGGCGGCTTCTCGCCATAGAAAAAGGCGACCGCGGGCGGAACGTCGGCCCGGGCGAAACCCGACAGGAGCAGCAGAATGAGACACAGGATCCGCAAGGGTTTCATGGTTCGATCATTTCATCCGGGATCGAAAAGGAATGGCAAGGTTGGGAACCCGGGCTCGCGGAATCCGGTCGTAGGCGATGGCTGCACACGCTATGATGCGGTCACGATTCTAATCAAGAAGCACGCATTCCATGAAAATCAGAATCTTATCGTTGATTTGGGCGCTGGGTGCCGTCTTGCCAGCGCCGACTTTCGCAAATCCTTTCGAGACTACGCTCAAGAATGGCCTGCGCGTGATCGTCAAGGAAGACCACCGCGCGCCGGTGGCCGTGCACATGGTCTGGTACCGCGCCGGCAGCATGGACGAAAAAGACGGCACCTCCGGCGTCGCCCACGTGCTCGAGCACATGATGTTCAAGGGCACGAAGAACGTTCCGGCCGGCGAATTCAACAAGCGCGTTGCCGCCGCCGGCGGGCGCGACAATGCCTTCACCAGCCTCGATTACACCGCCTATTTCCAGATCGTGCCGAAAGAAGCGCTGCCCGAGATGATGCGGCTCGAGGCCGACCGGATGGCCCACCTGCAGCTCAAGGCCGAGGAATTCGCCAGCGAGATCCAGGTCGTCATGGAGGAGCGCCGCCTGCGCACCGACGACAACCCGCAGGCGCGCGTCCACGAGGCCCTGAACGCCGCCGCCTTCATGGCCCACCCTTACCGCCGGCCGATCATCGGCTGGATGAACGATCTCGTCAACATGACCTGGCAGGATGCACGCGACTGGTATCGCGCCTGGTATGCGCCGAACAACGCCTATGTCGTCGTGGTCGGCGATGTCGACCACAAGGCCGTGTTCGAGCTTGCCGAGCGGACCTATGGCCAGCATCCGGCGCGGGCCTTGCCGGTCAGGAAACCGCAGCTCGAGCCGGCGCAGGCAGGACCGCGCCGGGTGACGGTGAAAGCGCCGGCGCAGCTGCCCTATCTGATGATGGCCTGGAAGGCGCCCAAGCTCGTCGATATCGACCGGGACCGCGAGCCGTTCGCGCTCGAAGTGCTCGCCGCACTGCTCGACGGCAACGACGCGGCGCGTTTCCCGAAGCGGCTGGTGCGCGGCGAGAAGATCGCCCAGTCGGCCGGCGCGGGCTACGACGCGACGGTGCGCGGCGAAGCGCAGTTCATCCTCGACGGCCAGCCGGCGGCGGGCCATACGGTCGCCGAGCTCGAAGCCGCGCTGCGCACTGAACTCAAGCGCATTCAGGACGAGGGCGTCAGCGACGAGGAACTCAAGCGCGTCAAGACCCAGGTGGTCGCCGCGCAGGTCTACAAGCGCGACTCGATGATGGCGCAGGCGATGGAGATCGGCCAGATCGAGGCCGCGGGCCACAGCTTCCGCGACATCGACAAGTTCGTCGACAAGATCAGAAGCGTCACGGCCGAGGAAGTGCAGGCGGTGGCGAAGAAATATTTTTCCGACGACACGCTCACCGTCGCCGTGCTCGATCCGCAACCGCTCGATGCCGTGACACCGAAGCGCCGCGGCTTCGCTACCCGTCATTGAGGACTCCGTCATGCGATTGCTGTTCGCTCTCTTCTTTTTCATCGCCGCGCCGGTGTGGGCCGGCCCGCAGATCCAGCACTGGATCGCGCCGACGGGCGCGAAGGTCTATTTCGTCGAAAGCCATGATCTGCCGATCCTCGACGTGCAGCTCGACTTTCCCGCCGGAGGCGCGCGCAGTCCTGCCGGCAAGGCCGGCGTGGCCAGCCTCACGGCGGGGCTGCTCGAAGCGGGCACGCCGGAGCTCGACGAAGAGCACATCTCGACCCGCATCAATGAGCTGGGCGCGCATCTGTCGTCGAGCGCCGATCACGACAAGGCCAGCGTCACGCTGCGCACGCTCAGTTCCCGCGAGGAGAAGGAAGGCGCCCTGGCCCTCCTGCGTGCCGTGCTGTCAGCGCCGACTTTTCCGGAAGAGTCCTTCCGCCGCGAGCAGACGCGCACCATCGAAGCGCTCAAGGAAGCCGACACCCGGCCCGACGCGATCGCCGCCAAGCGCTTCGCGCAGGCGCTGTATCCGGAGCATCCCTACGGCAACGTCGCCACGCCCGAGAGCGTGGCCGGCATCAGGCGCGACGATCTCCTCGCCTTTCATCGAACGCATTACGTGGCCAAGGGTGCGGTCGTCTCGATCATCGGCGACGTGACACGCGCCGAGGCCGAAGCGATCGCCATCCGTCTCACCGAGGCGCTGCCGGCGGGCGATGCGCCCGCGCCGCTGCCGCCCGTCACCCTGCCGCCGCGCGCCACGTTCAAGATCGCCCATCCGGCCGAGCAGGCGCACATCCACATCGGCCTGCCCGCGATCCGCCGCAGCGCCGATGCCGACTACTTTGCGCTGCTCGTGGGCAATTACACGCTCGGCGGCGGCGGTTTCGTCTCGCGGCTGATGAAGGAAGTGCGCGAGAAGCGTGGCTACGCCTACAGCGTCTATTCCACCTTCGCGCCGCGCCTGCGCGAAGGGCCCTTCGAGATCGGCCTGCAGACCAAGCGCGAACAGACACAGGATGCGCTCAAGGTCGTCGATGAGGTGCTGACGAAATTCCTCGCCGACGGCCCGACCGCGGCGGAACTCGCCGCGGCGAAGAAGAACCTGGTCCAGGGCCAGGCGCTCAGGATCGACAGCAACGCGAAGCTGTTGGGCTATCTGTCGCTGATCGGCTTCTACGCTCTGCCGCTCGACTACCTCGACCAGTTCCCGAAGAAGGTCGCGGCGGTGACGCGCGAGGACGT
>JACAEF010000065.1 GCA_013388985.1 Rhodocyclaceae bacterium | reverse complement strand
GGCCGCGGCAGCAGCACGAGACGGGTCTTCCCTTCCGTCACGCCGCGCGCGTTGTAGTCGGCATGGCCGAGCAGACAGCTCGAGGTGATGATGCAGCTCTCGCCCGGCAGCACCTTGTAAAGCGGCAGCTCGCGGCCGTTGGCCGCCCGCTTGAGCACACGGATGCAACCCGAGAGCACGAAGGGAAAACCCTGGCAGGGCTGGCGTTCATCGAACAGCACCGTGCCACCCGGCACGCTCATCGGCTGGATCGTCGCGGCGATGCGGGTGCGTAGTTCGTCTGGCAGCTCGCCGAGCACCGGGTAGAGCGCATCGAGACTCACAACGCGAACTCCGCGACGACGGGGGCATGATCGGAAGGCCGCTCCAGCTTGCGCGGCGCCTTGTCGATGGAGCAGGCCTTGCAACGCGCGGCAAGTTCCGGCGAAACCAGGATGTGGTCGATGCGTAGACCGTGGTTGCGGCGGAAGGCCATCATCCGGTAATCCCACCAGCTGAAACTCTTTTCCGGCTGATCGAAGAGGCGAAAGGCATCGACCAGCCCCAGCCCGAGCAGTCGGCGGAAAGCCTCGCGCTCCGGCTCGCTACACAACACCTGCCCCTGCCAGGCCACCGGATCATGCACATCGCGATCCTCCGGCGCGATGTTGAAATCGCCCAGCAGTGCCAGTTGCGGATGCCGCTGCAGCTCCTCGCCAAGCCAGCGGACGAGCGCATCGAGCCATTGCAGCTTGTAGGCATATTTGTCGGAGCCCACCGCCTGGCCGTTCGGCATATAGGCGCAGATCACGCGGACGTCCTCCACGGTCGCGGCGAGGAGACGCTTTTGGGCATCCCCGAACCCCGGCAGCTCGCGCACGATGCCGGCGGGTTCGCTCCGGGTGAGGATCGCCACGCCGTTGTAGGTCTTCTGCCCGTTGTGGATCGCCCGATAGCCGGCCGCGGCGAGTTCCGCGAACGGGAATCCGGCATCCTCGGTCTTCGTCTCCTGCAGGCAGACGACATCGGGCTGTGTTGCCGCCAGCCAATCGAGCAGATGCGGCAAGCGGACCTTGAGCGAATTGACGTTCCAGGTCGCGATCTTCAACGCTTTAGCGTCCCTTTTCCTTCGGGTAGCCGGCCGCATCGAGCAGGCGCTGCCAATCGGCCAGCCGCCAGCCGACGACGTGTTTCGTGCCGGCGGCGAGCACCGGCACGGCCGCCTCCTCGGTTCCGACGAGCTTTTTCAGCGCTTCCATCTCGTCTTTCGTCGCGACGTTCTTCTCGGTGAAGGGGATGCCGCGCGTCTTGAGATACTCCCGCCCATCGTTGCAGCCTTCCTTGCAATCGGCGCTGACGTAGAGCGTCACCGGGAAATTCGCCATCGCCTCGCGCACCGCGTAGGGCAGCTGCTGATCCGGCGCCGGCGCGCCATGCCGCATCACCTGCGCCTTACCCGCCAGCGACGGCGGAGGACGGTCGCCGTAATGCACCTTGCCCTGCTCATCCACCCAGCGGTAATACTGTGCTTGCGTGATGCCGGCAGCCAATAGCAGACCCAGGAATATGACGGAACGTTTCATTCGCTACTCCTCATGACGATGTAACCATCATGCCATTATGGCGCAACAGCGCATCGAGCGAAGGCTCGCGGCCGCGGAAGGCCTTGAAGGATTCGAGTGCCGGGCGCGAGCCGCCGACGGCGAGGATCTCGCGCCAGAAGCGCTCGCCGGTCGCCGCATCGAGCACCGTGCCGATTTCCGGCGCGACCTCCTCGAAGGCGGCATAGGCATCGGCGGAGAGCACCTCGGCCCATTTGTAGCTGTAATAGCCCGCCGCGTAGCCGCCCGCGAAGATGTGCGAAAAGCTGTGCGGGAAGCGGTTCCACTCGGGCGGCTGGATCACCGCGACTTCGCGGCGCACCTCGTCGAGCACGGTCATGAAGTCCTTGCGGTTTTCCCAATGCAGGCGCAGGTCGAACAGTGCGAACTCGATCTGGCGCAGCGTAAACAGCCCGCTCTGGAAATTCTTCGCCGCGACCATCTTCTCGAACAGCGCGCGCGGCAACGGTGCGCCGGTATCGACATGGGCGGTCATGTCCTTGAGCACGTCCCATTCCCAGCAGAAATTCTCCATGAACTGGCTGGGCAGCTCGACGGCATCCCACTCGACGCCGTCGATGCCGGAAACCGCCAGCTCCTCGACCTCGGTAAGCAGGTGGTGCAAGCCGTGGCCGGTCTCGTGGAACAGCGTCATCACCTCGTCATGAGTAAACAGCGCCGGCCTGTCGCCGACCGGCGCGGGGAAGTTGCAGCACAGATAGGCGACCGGGGTCTGGATCGCGTCGCCCTTGCGCCGCCGGCTGATCGCGTCCGCCATCCAGGCGCCGCCGCGCTTCGTCTCGCGCGCGTAGAGATCGAGGAAAAATTGCCCGACCAGCCGGCCGTCGCGTTCGATGCGGAAAAAGCGCACGTCCGGATGCCAGGCTGGCGCGGCATCGGGCAGGATCTTGACGCCGAACAGCGTCTCGACGCAGCGGAACAGGCCTTCGAGCACCTTGGCCTCGGGGAAATACTGCTTGACCTCGTCGTCGGAAAAGCTGTAGCGCGCCTGCTTGAGCTTTTCGGACGCCCAGGAGATGTCCCAGCTTTCCAGGGCATCGAGTCCCAGTTCGCGCGCGGCGAATTCCTTGAGCTCGGCGAGATCGCGCGTGGCTGCCGGCCGCGCCTTGGCCGCCAGCTCACGCAGGAAGGCGGCGACCTCTCCCGGCGAATCGGCCATCTTCGGCGTCAGCGAGAGCTCCGCGTAGTTGGCGAAGCCGAGCATCTTCGCCTCCTCGGCGCGTAATTCGAGGATGCGCTCGATCAGCGGGCCGTTGTCCCATTCCGGCTTGCCCAGTTCGGAGGCGCGCGTTGCATAGGCGCGATACATCCGGTAGCGCAAGCTCCGGTCGTCGGCGTATTGCATCACCGGCAGGTAGGACGGCGCATGCAGCGTGAACTTCCAGCCCGGCCTGCCTTCGCGTTCCGCCGCCGCGCGCGCCGCCGCCTTGACGTCTTCCGGCAGGCCGGATAGCCCGGCCTCAATCGTCACCCATTCGGCATGGGCGTTGGTGGCGTCGAGCAGGTTCTCCGAGAACTTCGCGCCGAGCGCAGAGAGTTCCTCCTGGATGGCCTGGAAGCGCGGCTTTTGCTCGGCCGGCAGTTCCGCGCCGGCAAGCCGGAAATCGCGCAGCTCGTGATCGACGATGCGCCGCCGCACGGGGTTCAGCCGCGCATATTCGGGGCTCGCCGCGAGCGCCTTGAACTTATCGAAGAGCGCGAGATTCTGGCCGAGCTCGGCATAAAAGCGCGTCACCTCGGGCAGCAGCGCGTTGTAGGCTTCGCGCCATTCGGGCACGTCATTCACACCATGCAGGTGCCCGACCACGCCCCAGGCGCGGCCGAGCCGTTCGCCGGCATCGGTCAGCGGCTGGACGAAGTCCGCCCAGGTCGGCGGCGTCTCGGGACTTTCCAGACGCTTGAGCAGCGCACGGTATTCATCGATCAACTGGCGGATCGCCGGAGCGACATGTTCGGGCCGGATCTCCGCGAAACGCGGCAGCCCGGAAAAATCGAGAAGTGGATTCATGGTTTTGAAAATAGGGACGGACGCGCCGGCTTCAACGAAAGTCGGCGCTGGCGGGACGGCAGGTGTCAGCGCGTCAGACGCTCCAGCGCCTCACGGTATTTCGCCGCGGTCTTCTCGATGATCTCCGCCGGCAGTCGTGGGCCCGGCGCCTGCTTGTTCCAGTCCAGCGTCTCGAGGTAATCGCGCACGAACTGCTTGTCGAAGCTCGCCGGGCTCGTGCCCACCCGATAGCTGTCGGCCGGCCAGAAACGCGAGGAATCCGGCGTGAGCACTTCGTCGATCAGGTAAAGCTTGCCCTGCTCGTCCAGGCCGAACTCGAACTTGGTGTCGGCGATGATGATGCCGCGCGTGGCCGCGTATTCGGCGGCTTCGGTATAGAGCCTGAGCGCGACCTCGCGCACCTGGGCGGCCAACGCCGCGCCGAGGGTTTTCTCGACGGTGGCGAAATCGATGTTCTCGTCGTGCTGCCCGAGCTCTGCCTTGGTCGACGGCGTAAACAGCGGCTGCGGCAGCTTTTCCGCCATGCGCAGGCCCGCCGGCAGCGCGATGCCGCAGACCTTGCCGGTCTTCTGGTAATCCTTCCAGCCGGAACCGATCAGATACCCGCGCACCACCGCCTCGATCGGCAGCGGCTTGAGTCTCCTGACGACGATGGCGCGGCCGCGCACCTGTTCGCGCTCTTCCGGCTTCACGACCGATTCGGGGTCGATGCCGGTCAGCTGGTTGGGCACGATGTGGGCGAGCTTCGCGAACCAGAAATTGGCCAGCCGGGTCAGCACCTCGCCCTTGCCGGGAATCGGGTCCGGCAGGATCACGTCGAAGGCGGAAAGCCGGTCGGTCGTGACGATCAGCATCTTGTCGTCGCCGACCGCGTAGATGTCGCGCACCTTGCCGCGATTGATCAGCGGCAGGCTGGTGAGGGAAGACTCGAAAAGCGGCTGGGCCATGATCATTTCCTCAAAAGTGCCGATTCTATCCACACGTCCGCCGACGTGCCGCAGCAGCCGGCAGGGATGAAGGCTCAGGCGCCCGCCTGCAGCGTGACGGGTACCTCGAGGGGGCGGCCATCGCGCAGGATGCGCAGCGTGACGACCTCGCCGACCTGATGATCGTCGAGCCGGGCGAACAGTTCGCGCACGCCGCGTACCGGCTTGTCGCCGACGGCGACGATGATGTCGCCGGGCACCAGCGATCCGTCCGGCGCCAGCGAGGCGCCGCGCAAGCCTGCGGCGGCCGCGGCGGAGTCGGGCAGCACGCGCAGGATGATCACCCCTTCGACGCCCAGAAGCCGCGCCAGCCGGCTGTTGAGCCCTTCCTCCACCTCGATGCCGAGGGCGGGACGGAGGTATTTGCCTTTCGCGATCAGCTGCGGAACGACGCGGTTGACCGTATCCACCGGCACCGCGAAGCCGATGCCAGCGCTCGCCCCGCTGGGGCTGTAGATGGCCGTATTGATGCCGATCAGGCGACCCGCGGAATCGAGCAGCGGTCCGCCGGAATTGCCCGGGTTGATCGCCGCGTCGGTCTGGATCAGATGTTCGATGCTGCGCCCGTTATCGGTGGCGAGCGAACGGTCCAGCGCCGAGACGATGCCGGTGGTGAGCGTCCAGTCGAGACCGAACGGGTTGCCGATCGCGAACACCTTCTGGCCGACCTTGAGATCATGGCTGGTGCCGATCGGCACCGGCGGCGGACGCTTGAAGGCGACACCGATCTTCAGCACCGCGATGTCGTGCGCGGGCGAAGCGCCCACCAGGGCGGCGCGGAAGCTGCGGCCGTCGGCGAGCTTCACCGTCGCCTCGCTCGCCCCTTCGATGACGTGGAAATTGGTGACGACATGGCCGGCATCGTCCCAGATGAAGCCGGAGCCGGTGCCGCGCGGCACGGTGAAGACATTGCGCGTCCACACATCCATCACCGCGGCGCGCGTAGTGATGTAGGCCACGCTGTCCTTCGCTTTTTCGAACAGCTCGATCGTCGCCTGCTCGTCGGCCGCCAGCTCGCCCCGCGCGGTCACCGTGCGCGGCTGGACATCGCGTCCCCGGTCCAGCCATAGAGAAACCCCCTGCCAGGCGAGGAACAGGACCGCCAGCAAGAAAACGACGCGCAGCAAGGAGCCGGATTTCATTTGCTTTCCTGCCCTTCGATGCGATGTTCGTGCTCATCGCGTTCGCGAATCGTCCAATAGACGACGCCCAGCGCGAGCACCGCCCCGGCAAGGGCGGCGATCTTGTCGGCGCCGACGCTTTCCGGATCGAGGATGATGAATTTGCGCGCCAGCGCGAGCAGCGCGATCAAGATCACCGTCTTGAGCTGGATGATGCTGCCGCGGCGCATCGCCGCCTGGATGATCGAATGCTTGAACTCCATTGCGATCAGCAGCGTCATGATCGCGCCGAACACCGTCTGGAAGACCTTGTGATCGAGTGGATTGAAGGCGTTGACCCAAAGCAGGGCGAATACCTGCTGGATCAGCTGGAGCAGCGAGATCACCACGATCACCGCAATGACGGCGGACAGGATGATCGCGACGATCTGCTCGATGCGCTCGTAGATGCCGAGAACCGCCCATTCCTGGCGGAAGCGGTCGAAGGACTGGCGAGGATTCATGTTTGGACTCCGATTGATCTCGTTCGCGGTCGAACGACCGAGTGTCGTTTTAGCCGGTAGCGACGGCCGGCGATGCCGCCGGCTTGACGAGATCGGCGGTCAGCGCGGCGATCGCCGCCTCGTCGAGGGTTTCCCTGGCGAGCAGCTCGTTGGCGCAGCGCTCCAGGATGGCGCGGTTGCCCTCCAGGATGCGATAGGCGCGCTCGAACACGCCCATGACGATGCCGCGCACGGCGAGATCGATGCGCCCCTGGGTGGCCTCGGAAACCCGGCAGCCGCCCGAAACCATCTCCGGCACGTCGAGGAAGCGCGGCCGCTGCGCTTCATAGGCGATGTAGCCCAGCTCCTCGTCCATGCCGTAACGGGTGATCATGTCGCGCGCGATGTCGGTCGCCTTGGCGAGATCGTCCGCCGCCCCGGTCGACAGCCGGCCGAACACGAGCTTTTCCGCCGCGCGGCCGCCGAGCAGCACCGCGATCTTGTTTTCCAGCTCCTCGCGCGTCATCAGATAGCGGTCCTCGGTCGGCCGCTGGATCGTGTAGCCGAGCGCGCCGATGCCACGCGGGATGATCGACACCTTATGCACCGGATCGGTGCCGGGCAAGGCCAGCGCCACCAGCGCATGGCCCATCTCGTGATAGGCGACGGTGCGGCGCTCCTGTTCGTTGAGCACCCGGCTCTTCTTTTCCAGCCCGGCGACGATGCGCTCCACCGCGGCGGTGAAGTCGGCCAGAGCGACCGCATCGGCCTTGCGCCGCGTGGCGATCAGCGCCGCCTCGTTGACCAGGTTCGCCAGGTCGGCGCCGGAAAAGCCGGTCGTCAGCGCCGCCACCTGCTCCAGGTCGACATCCGGCGCCAGCGCGATCTTCTTCGCATGGACGCGCAGGATGTCGACGCGGCCCTTCTTGTCGGGGCGGTCGACCAGCACCTGGCGGTCGAAGCGGCCGGCGCGCAGCAGCGCCGGATCGAGGATTTCCGGCCGGTTCGTGGCGGCGAGGATGATCAGCCCCACCGAGGAATCGAAGCCGTCCATCTCGGTGAGCAGCTGGTTCAGCGTCTGCTCGCGTTCGTCGTGGCCGCCGATGGGGCCCGCCGCGCCGCGCGCCCGGCCGAGCGCATCGAGCTCGTCGATGAAGATGATCGCCGGCGCCCGCTCGCGCGCCTGCTCGAACAGGTCGCGCACCCTTGCGGCGCCGACGCCGACGAACATCTCGACGAATTCCGAGCCGGAGATCGAGAAGAACGGCACGCCCGCCTCCCCCGCCACCGCCTTGGCGAGCAGCGTCTTGCCGGTGCCCGGCGGGCCGACGAGCAGCACGCCCTTCGGGATGCGCGCGCCCAGCCGTCCGTATTCGCGGGGGCTCTTGAGGAAATCCACCACCTCGTGCAGCTCCGCCTTCGCCTCGTCTACGCCGGCGACGTCATTGAAGGTGACGCCGGTATCCTTCTCGACATAGACCTTCGCGCGGCTCTTGCCGATGGTCATGAAGCCGCCCATGCCCTGCTTCTCGGCGAACTTGCGGAACAGAAAGAACCACACCGCGAAGAAGGCCACCGCCGGCACGATCCACGACAGCAGGTCGCGCAGGAAAGTACTCTCGATCACGCGCTGGTAAGGCACGTCGTATTGCGACAGCCGCGCGGCGAGATCAGGCTCGACGCGGGTAGCCATGATTATCGTCTTGCCCTTGCTGTCCGGAAACTTCAGCTTGCCGGTGAGCACCTTGTCCGTCACCGTCACCTCGGCGACGCGCCCTTCCTTCAGGGCCTGCTCGAACTCGCTGTAGGGCACCTGCTCGATGCTGCGGCTCGCCTGCCACCAGTCCTGCAAAAACAGCAGTGCCAGCACCGCGAAGAGCCAGTACAGCGTATTCCACTGGGTTTTCTGTTCCATGAGGTTCCTTTCCTCCGTTCAATGCCAGATGCCACTCACGCGCCAGCGCGGATGCCGCGCCGGCGGCGTTCCCGGCCAGCGCCAGTCCTCGACCGCCAGCCAGCGGTCACTCCCTTCCAATGTCAGCAACCGCGCAATGCGCTCCTCGGTGGCCGGATGGGTGCGCAGCCAGGAGGGTTCCGGATTGCCCCAGCCCGGCAGCAGCCACGCCCGCCAGGAGCGCGTCGCCTGCTCGATGCGGCGCAGGGCGGAGGCAAGGCCGATCGGGTCCCCGGTGAGGCGCGCGGCGGCGAGATCGGCATCGAATTCGCGCACACGCGACAAACCCAACTGGGCCAGCAGCGCCAGCTGCGGCGAGAACAGCAGCAACAGCATGCCCGTCCAGCGCACCTCCACCGCTCCCGCCAGCCAGGCGGGGAGAGAGAACAGCAACAGCACCTGCGCGGTGAGGGCGAACAGCGCGGTCAGCCGGCTCACGTAGTCGGCCAGCCCCATCACCCGGAGATCGCCGTGGGCGATGTGGGCGATCTCATGCGCCAGCACCCCGGCCAGCTCGCGCAGGTCGAGCATGGAGAGCAGGCCGTCGGTGAGCGCGATGTGGGCATCGTCACGCCGGCCAACCGCAAAGGCATTGGCCAAGGGGCTCGCGATGCGGTAAAGACGGGGAGCGCTGGTCAGCCCCGCCCGACCGGCCAGTTCCGCCACCAGCCGATGCAGGGTGGGCGCCGCTTCGGGCGGCAGCGGTTCGGCGCGATACAGGGCCAAGGTGAGACGCCCGGCGGCGGCCGGCTCGACCAGCAGCACCAGCAACGAGGCGCCGAGCGCCATCCAGAGCCCGTCCGGACCGAGCAGCAGCCACCCCGCCGCGCCCGCGATCGCCAGCAGCACGGCCACCAGCAGCAGGGTTTGCAGCCGGTTCAGCAGGGCATGAGACTGCGCCATTCACTCCTCGCCCAGGCAGCGCAGCCGCGTGCGCAGGCGTTCGGTTTCCTCGAGCAGATCGGCCACCAGCGCGGCCAGCTCGGGCACCGCGTCGAAATCGCGCTCCAGCGCGCGCATGCGCCGCGCACGCCGCAGCGTCTCTTCGGCCAGGCGCCAGACGCCCGCCACGCTCTCGGCATGCGGCATCAGGCCGGCTTCGAGATGGGATCGCAGCCAGTCCGCTTCCACATCGCAGGCGGCCGCGACCTGTTCGAGGGTGAGCCAGCTCTCGTCGAGCAGGGTGCCGATCAGGATTTCGTTCTCGCTCATGCTCATCTCCCGGCGCGCGCATCGAAGGCCAGCTCGCGCGCCATCGTCTCATAGAGTTCGCGTGCCCGCGGCGTGTCGGCGGGCGGCAGCACCACCTGCAGACTCAGCAGCAGATCGCCCGGCGGTTCGGCGGGAATGCCCTTGCCGCGCACCCGCAGCTGCTGGCCGGATTGGGCGCCGGGTGGGATGCGCACCTTGACGCCGCCTTCGGGCAGCTCGATCGGGATCACCGTCCCCAGCGCGGCTTCCCAGGGCGCCAGCGGCAGCGTCATGTGCAGGTCGCGGCCATCGACGCGGAAGCGCGGATGGGGCTGGAAATGCACTTCGAGCAGCAGGTCGCCGGCCGGCGCGCCGCCGATGCCCGGCGAACCCTGGCCGGCCAGCCGGATGGTCTGGCCCTCACGCACCCCCTTCGGGATCTTCACGTTCAGCGTGCGTGTTTCGAGCACGACATGGCCCTGGGCGTCGAGCCGGGGGGCGCGCAGGCTGATCTGCCGGGTCGCGCCGCGGAAGGCGTCTTCGAGATCGAGATAGATCTTCGCGTGATGATCCTCGCCGCGGGCATGGAAGCCCCCGCTGCGGCGCGTGCGCCCACCCAGTCCCCCGAACAGCTCGGCGAAGAAGTCCGAAAACTCCGCGGTCTCATGGGGCGAAAAGCCCCCGCCGCTGAATTCGAAACCCGCGTCCCAGCCGGGTGGCGGGCGGAACTCCTGGCCCGGCCGGTAGCCCTGGGCCAGCTGGTCGTAGGCCGCGCGCTTCTCCGGATCGGACAGCACCGCATAGGCCTCATTGACCTCCTTCATGCGCTGTTCCGCATCCGGCTCCTTCGAGACGTCCGGATGGTATTTGCGGGCCAGCTTGCGAAAGGCCTTCTTGATCTCTTCCGCCGTCGCATCGCGCGCGACGCCGAGCACGTCGTAATAGTTCCTGAATTCCATGCGTTCGCCTGTTCCGAATCAGATGATGCCCTTAGATGGGGGCGAGGTAGCCGAAGTATCAAGCACCTACGCGCCGCGCCCGGCCACCCAGGCCTGACCAAGCGACAATCCACCGTCATTGGGCGGCAGCGCGCGCGCTTCGAGCAATTGCAGGCCCCGCGCCGCGAGCCTACTGCGCAACGCAGCCGCCAGCAAGCGGTTGAGCAGGCAGCCGCCCGCGGCGGCGACGATGCGGATGCCGGTGCGCTCGGCCGCGGCGGCGGCCCAGTCGGCCAGCGCGGCGGCGAAGGTGGCATGGAACAGCGCCGCGCCGGCGCTCGCATCCTCGCAGTCTTCCAGATAGGCGAACAGCGGCAGCAGATCGAGCACGCCCTCCTGCATCCGCCAGCCGTCGGAGAGCGGCGCCGCCTCGCCGTGCCGCGCCCCCAGCCCTTCGAGCAGCATCGCCGCCTGGCCCTCGAAACTCTGCCGCCGCCGCACGCCGAGCAGGCCCGCCACCGCATCGAAAAGGCGCCCTGCACTGGAAGTCGGGGGACTATTCAGGCCGCGCGCGAGCATTTGCGTGACTGTCGGGGCGGCCGGCTCGTCGGCAAACCGTCGCGCGATCTCGTCGCCGCGCCCGAGCGCATGCAGGGCAGAAGCCGCCATGCGCCAGGGCTCGCGCGCCGCCACGTCGCCACCCGGCAAGGCGAGCGGGCGCAGGTGGCCCAGCCGCTCGCATGTCGCGCCCTCGACGCGCAGCAGCTCGCCACCCCAGGCCGTGCCGTCGGCGCCCAAGACCACGCCGTCGAGCGCCAGCCCCAGCACCGGCGCCATTACGCCATGCTCGGCGCAGACGGCGGCGATGTGCGCATGATGATGTTGCACGCCGATGGCCGGAATGCCGCGTTGCGCCGCGAAGGCCGCAGCGAAGCGCGTCGAATGGAAATCGGGATGCAGGTCGTGGGCGACGATTTCCGGCTCGACATCGAGGATGGCGAGCAGATGCGCGACGGTTTCCTCGAAGAAGCCGCAGGCGGCGGCATTGTCGAGATCGCCGACGTGCTGCGAGACGAAGGCTTCGTCGCCACGGGTGACGCAGACCGTGTTCTTGAACCAGCCGCCGACCGCCAGCACGGCCGGCACGGCATGCGGCAGCTTGATCGCGCGAGGCACGTAGCCGCGGGCGCGGCGGATGAAGCCGCTGCCCCGGCGCACCGAATCGTCGCAGCGCACGACGATCTCGCGGTCGTGCAGGAGAAACGCATCGGCGATGCCGGCAAGGCGCGCGAGCGCTTCGTCGTTGCCGGTCACCAGCGGCTCGCCATGCGGATTGGCGCTGGTCATCACCAGCGCCAGCTCCGGCGCGTCGTGGAAGAGCAGGAACTGGATCGGCGTGGCCGGCAGCATCAGGCCGATCTCGGCCAGCCCCGGCGCGACGCCCGGCAATTCGATCCGCTTTTCCAGCAGCACGATCGGCCGCTCGGCGGATTGCAACAGTGCCGTCCCGCCAGCGCCGACTTTCGCGTAGCGGCTGGCCGTCTCCACGTCGGCGACCATCACCGCGAAAGGCTTTTCCTCACGAGCTTTGCGCGCGCGCAAGGCGGCGACGGTTTCCGCGTTCGTTGCATCGCAGGCGAGATGGAATCCGCCCAGCCCCTTGATCGCGACGATCCTGCCCGCGCGCAAGAGTTCGAGCGTCGCGGCGATCGGGTCGCCGGCGATCGGCCGTCCCGCCGCATCGAGCAGTTGCAGGTGCGGCCCGCAGTTCGGGCAGCAGGTCGTCTCGGCATGGAAGCGCCGGTCGGCCGGATCGGTGTATTCGCGCTGGCAGTCCGCGCAGAGCGGAAACGGCGCGAGACTGGTCTGCGGCCGGTCGTAGGGCAGCCGTCGCGTGACGGTGTAACGCGGCCCGCAATGCGTGCAGGTGATGAACGGGTGCCGATAGCGGCGATTGGCCGGATCGAACAATTCCGCGAGACAGGCAGCGCAGGTGGCGGTGTCGTGGCCGATCGCGGTGCTGACCCTGCCGCCTGTGCTCTCGACGATCGCGAAGCCGGCATGGCCTTCGTGGGCGGCGGCATGCACCACCACCGCATCGATGCGGGAAAGCGGCGGCGCCTCGCTTTCCAGCCGTGCGATGAAGCCATCGAGCGCTTTGCCCTCGGCATGGATCTCGACGCCGGCGGCGTCGTTTTTCACCCAGCCCTTCAGGCCAAGGTCATGGGCGAGCCGCCAGACGAAAGGCCGGAAGCCGACGCCCTGGACGACGCCGGTGACGCGGATGCGCAGCGCTTCAGGCACCTCATTTACCAGACGTGGCGGCCGCGCCCTTCTCGATCCAGGAGAGCCACTCGGCCATGCCCTCGCCCGTGGTCGCGGAGACGCGCATCACCTCGATCAGCGGATTGACGCGGCGCGCGTAGCCGATCGCCTTCTCCACGTCGAACTGCAGATAAGGCAGCAAGTCGCATTTGTTGATCAGCATCAGCCGCGCGGCGCGGAACATGTCGGGATACTTGAGCGGCTTGTCCTCGCCCTCGGTCACCGAGAGGATCACCACCTTGCCGGCCTCGCCGAGATCGAAGGCCGCCGGACAGACGAGGTTGCCGACGTTCTCGATCATCAGCACCCCCCCTTTTTCCAGCGGCAGCTTTTCCAGCGCATGGCCGACCATGTGCGCATCGAGGTGGCAGCCCTTGCCGGTGTTGATCTGCACCGCCGGCGCGCCGGTGGCGCGGATGCGCTCGGCGTCCATGCTGGTCTGCTGGTCGCCTTCGATGACGGCGATCGGCAGCTTTCCTTGCAGCGCCTCGATGGTCTTGACGAGCAGCGTGGTCTTGCCCGAGCCCGGGCTGGAGACGAGGTTCAGCGCGAGGATGCCCCGGGCGGCGAAGCGCTCGCGGTTGGCCGCGGCATAGGCATCGTTCTTGGCGAGGATGTCCTGTTCGAGTCGAACGGTACGGGCGTGGGCATGGGTGTGCGTACGGCCAGGCGCGTAGGGATGACTGTGCGTGGTGCCGTCCGCATGAGTGTGCGCATGCAACTCATCGCCTTCGATTTTCGTTTCGCCTTCACCGCAACCGCATGTCGTGCACATTTCTCATTCACTCCACTTCGAGATCGATGACGCGCATCTCGGTGCCGCCGACGACCTCGACGGGATACGCGCCGCAATGTTCGCAGGGATCGTAGATCGCGGCCAGCGCCGTCTCCCGTTTGCAGGCCGCGCAACGTCCGCGCCCGGGCGTGGCGATCACCTCGAGCCGCGCGCCGTCGGCGATGCCGCCCTTCATGACGATGTCGAAACAGAACGCGAACGCCTCGCGCTCGACACCGGAAAGCTCGCCGATCTCCACGCGCACCTGCTTCACGCGGCTGAAACCCTCGCGCACCGCGGCATCATTGATCAGCTCGCGCACGCCCTCGACGAGCGACATTTCGTGCATGAAAGAAATGCTACCGGGTCTCAGTCGCGCATCACGCGCGCCCAGTCAATGACGACCCGGGGCAGGATCGTCGCCGCAGTCGCGCCCATGAGCTCGTGGATCGCCGGCTTGCCATAGGCACCATTCTCCAGCAGGTAGATCGTCACGACGCGATCGGTCGGATGCACGATCCAGTATTCGCGCACGCCGACCCGTTCGTAGAGCGCGCGCTTGATGATCTGGTCGCGGCCGACGGAGGCCGGCGAGAGCACTTCGACGATCCAGTCCGGCGCGCCACGGCAGCCCTGCTCGTCGAGTTTCGTCTTGTCGCAGATGACACTGATGTCCGGCTGGACGACGGTATCGATCTCGTCGTCGGTTTCGTTCGCCTGCGGCAGGCGCACGTCGAAGGGCGCGATGTAGGGGCGGCAGGGTGTGCCGTCGAGCGCGTCGGCGATCTGGCGGAAAATTTCGCCGATCACCTCTTGATGCCGGCGCGAGGGCGCCGGGCCCATCGCCCAGGCCTCGCCGTCGATCAGCTCGTAACGCTCTCCCTCCGGCCATTGCCGGTAATCGGCGTAGGTGTAGCGTGTTTCTTTGAGTTGCGGCAGTCCCATAGAAATCAGCCTCGTCGGTCAGCCTCACCGTATCGCGGGCTATCTTACTCTTTCATTCCGCGCAGCAGAAACCTGCGCCGTTCCAGCGAGTCCGGTGCGCCCGGCGCATCCGCCGGCGTCTGGCCGGGCGCGATGTCGAGCGCGATCAGGCAGGCGCGCGCAGTGGCCAGCGCGGTTTCCTGGTCGGCAAACGGCTTCATGTCGGAGATCAGCGGACAGGCGAGGTAATCGCCCAGTCCCTCCTCATGATTGGGCAGGAAGGCGAAGCTGCCGGCCGGATACTGGCGGAAGGCGCGCTCCAACGGCGGCGGCACGGGCCAATCCTCGACCGCGGGCAGGAGCAGCAGGTTGATGCCCCACGGCGTGACCAGCACGCCACGCCAATCGTCGCTGTGACGAGAAAAGCCGACTGCGGCGACCTCCAAGGCGGGATTGAGCAGCGGCAGGCCGGCCATCCGTTCGACATGGATGCGGCGAAACACCGCTTTGATCCGTGCGGCCGGGTTTTCAGCGTGCATGTGCCGTCTCGCCAGCGCCGACTTTGCGTGTGGGCACCCAGCCGCGCTGCGTCAGTTCGCCCACGACTTGGGCGACGAGTTCAGGCACCCGCGCGGCGATCATGGGCGTCAGTTCCGTGGACAGCTCCAGCGAGGCCGGCTGCACGCCGAGGATGAGCATCTCCTTTGGCGCCGCGCCGAGGAATTCGAGCGAGGCGAGCACGTCGGAGAGCCCGATGCCGTGCGGTGAGAGGTTGCGGCGGAAGAACACCGGCACCTCCTCGCCTTCGAGCCGCACCCGTTCTCCCGGTGCCCTGCCGGCGGCGATCGCATCGACGACGAGCAGGAAATCGAGATGCGACAGGTCTTCGAGCATCTCCATGCCCGAGGTGCCGGCGTCGATCACCGCCACCTCCGGCGGCATGACGTAGTCGCGTTCCAGCGCCTCGATCACGCGCACACCCACCCCCTCGTCGGCAAGGATCGTGTTGCCGACGCCGAGCACGACTGCCCGCATTGCCCGCTCAGACGACCTTCACCGAGATGGTGGCTTCGTTCTCCTTGTCCGTCAGATGGATCGCGCAGGCGATGCAGGGGTCGAAGGAATGCACCGTGCGCAGCACTTCGAGCGGCTTTTCGGGATCGGCGATCGGATTGTCGAGCAGCGAGGCTTCGTACGGCCCGGCCTCGTCCTTCTCGTTCCTCGGGCAGGCATTCCAGGTCGAGGGCACGACGCACTGGTAGTTCTTGATCTTGCCATCGTCGATCACCACCCAGTGCGACAGCGTGCCGCGCGGCGCCTCGTGGAAGCCGACGCCCATCGCCTCACCCTTCGGGAACACCGGCGGATTGAAGGTTTTGGTATCGCCCTTGGCGATGTTGTTGATCAGCAGTTGCCACTGCTCGCCGAGCTGATCGACCATCACCGCGCAGCGCACCGCGCGGGCGGCATGACGGCCGATCGTCGAATGCAGCGCGTCGAGCCCGACCTTGGTCTTGGCAAGCTGAGAGACGAGATCAAGGGCCGTGGTCGCATATTTCTTCGTCGGCTCGTGGCCGGCGGCAACCATTGCCAGCACGTGCGCGAGCGGGCCGACCTGGGCCGGCTTGCCGTAGAAGGTCGGGGATTTCAGCCAGGAATACTTGCCGTCGGCCTGGAAGTCGGTGTAGTTCGGCTTGGTTTCACCGACATAGGGATGCAGCGGCTTCTGGGTGCTGTAGTCGTACCACGAATGCTTGACCGATTCCTCGACGCCCTTGCCCCAGAAGTCGTCGTTGAAGCTCGTGATCGGCTTGAATTTCGCCACGTCGCCTCCCTCGATGTAGCCGCCGGGCAGCGCGAACTGCGTGCCCTTGGTGTCGAGCGGCAGGTCGGGCACCGAGAGATAGTTCGTGATGCCGGCGCCATACTTGGTCCAGTCGGCATAGAAGGCGCCGATCGCCGCGACATCGACGAGATAGACGTTCTTGACGAAGTCGGCCAGTTCGTCGATATGGCTCTTGATCGCCATGAGCCGCTCGACGGTGAGCACCGACTGCGAATCGGTGGCGATCGGGTTGGCGACGCCGCCGACCGCGAGGTTCTGGATGTGCGGCGTCTTCGAGCCGAGGATGCTGACGATCTTGTTGGCCTTCCTCTGCACTTCGAGCGCTTGCAGGTAGTGGGCGACGGCGAGCAGGTTCACTTCCGGCGGCAGCTTCATCGCCGGGTGGCCCCAATAGCCGTTGGTGAAGATGCCTAGCTGTCCGCCATTGACGAAGCCGGCGAGCCGCTCCTTGACCGCGCGCATTTCCTGCTTACCGTTGCGGTGCCAGGACGACAGGCTCTCGGCGAGCGCCGCGGCCTTGTCCGGATCGGCCTTCAAGGCCTGCGTGACATCGACCCAGTCGAGCGCCGAGAGGTGATAGAAGTGCACGATGTGGTCATGCACGCAGTGGGCGAGGATGATCAGGTTGCGGATGTATTGCGCGTTGAGCGGCACTTCCATCTGCAAGGCGTTCTCCACCGCGCGCACCGAGGCGATCGCATGCACGGTGGTGCACACGCCGCAGATGCGCTGCGTGATCGTCCACGCATCGCGCGGATCGCGGCCCTGCAGGATCAGCTCGACGCCCCGCCACATCTGGCCGGAGGACCAGGCCTTCTTCACCTTGCCGCCGTCGACATCGACGTCGATGCGCAAGTGTCCCTCGATGCGGGTGATCGGATCGATCGTGATTCTTTTGCTCATTTTTTTCTCCAGCGTTTCAGGCATGGGCCGCTTCGCGCGGCAGGACCGGGAAGCGGCGGGTAATGACGACGTAGCCGAGCACCTCGATCGAGAACATGCCGACGGTGACGAGGATCTCGGTCAGCGACGGGAAGTACTGGTAGCCGCCGCCGGTGTCGTAGCCAATCAGGAAACCGTTGAGGCGCAACAGCGAGCTGCCGAGCATCAACAGGATGCCGCCGAGGAACAGCCGCGCCGGGTTGCGCCGCTGCGCTGCCGTGCCGATGACCAGGAAGACGCCGAAGAAGCAGGCCATCTCGAGCCAGAACATCAGCGCTTCGAGCGTCGCGGCGAATGCGAGCCCCAGCACGCCGCGCCAGAGGAGATCGGCGAAGCGCACCACGAGATAGGCCACGACGATGCCGAGCATCACCTTGGCAAGCGGCGTCAGGAGATGCATTTCGATGCTGCGCCGGTAGGCACTCGAGGCGACGCAGGATTCGAACAGCACCACGGCATAGCCGGTGATGATCGCGGTGAGCAGGAACAGCAGGGGCACGACCGGCGTCTGCCAGAGAGGATGCACCTGCTGCCCGAGCACGACCCAGAGGGTGCCGAGCGAGGACTGGTGCATCATCGGCAGCAGGGTGCCGAGCGCGATGATCAGGAACATGATTTTTGAGAGGCGGCGCTTGGCTTCATTCATGCCAAACTTCTCGAAGAAGGTCGGCGCGAACTCGATCCACATCACGATGATGTAGAGCGTGATGCAGATCGCCACCTCGAACATCACCGAGTTCGGGTTCGCCGACCACGGCCAGTACATGTTCCAGACGTTCCACCAGCGGCCGAGGTCGACGATCACCGCGACACCGGCGAGCGTGTAGCCGAACAGGCTGGCCAGCAAAGCCGGGCGCACCAGCGGGTGGTACTCGCCCCTGTTGAAGATATAGACCAGCATCGCCACGGAGAAGCCGCCGCAGGCGAAGGCCGAGCCGATCATCACATCGACGACGATCCAGATGCCCCACGGATAGCCATCGTTGAGGTGGGTAACGCTGCCGAGGCCGTAAAAGAAACGGACCAGCAAGATCATCGCCATGATGGCGATCAGCACGCCGGCCGTCAGGGTCACGGCGTTGAGCAGCGGGCCGCCGACCGGCGCGGGTTTGGCATGATGGACTTGCGCGCTCATGACCGATCTCCTTCCTCCGCTTCCGGCTTCACGTTGCGCTTGGCCACCCACGCGAGCGCGCCGAGCACCGCCACCGGCATCACCAGCCCGCCATACAGCGTGTGCTGGATCGTCTCCGAGGTCGCCGCCGACGAATACGGTGGCAGCTTCGGCATGCCGACCTTCTCGAACGGCACGGCGGAGAGCTTCAAGACCTGCGTGCCGCCGTATTCCGTCTCGCCGTAGATGTGCTGCTGATAATTGCCGACCGTGCCCTCATAGCTTTGGTCGGGCTCCTCGCGCCAGGTGACGCCCGGCGCTTTCGCCTCGCCGAGACGGCCGCGCGGGTAGGTCGTCTTCTCACCCGGCTTGAGCGCCAGGCGCCGCTTCGCTTCGGCGAGCAGGTCGGCCGTGCTGCCGAACAGCGTCGCGCCGGTCGGGCAGACTTCGGCGCAGGCCGAATAGTGCCCGTCCTTGTGCCGGTGGCGGCACAGCTCGCACTTGCCGATGCGGCCGAACGGATCGTCGAACTGATATTTCGGGATGCCGAACGGGCAAGCCGCGACGCAGTAGCGGCAGCCGATGCACTTGTCCGGGTTGTACTTGACGATGCCGGTGGCCGGGTCCTTGGTCATCGCCGATACCGGGCAGGCCGAAACGCACGAAGGATCGGCGCAGTGCAGGCACGAAACCTTCATGAACGAATAGCCGTTGGTCTCGGCATCCTTCGTCTCCATCGTGCCGTTGCGATACATCTTGATGATGTTGAAGGTGTAGCCGCTGGTGTCGAGCGGCGTGTCCCACAGATGATCGACGGTGTTGAATTCGGGCGGATTGCCGTTGGCTTCCTTGCAGGCGGCCACGCAGGCCTTGCAGCCGACGCACAGCGTCGCGTCGTAAAGCAGCCCCAGTCCGCCGGGCGGCACCTTGTGGGTTTCGCGCGCCGATGCCGTCCCGCCAGCGCCGAGAATGGCAGCGCCCGCGGCGCCGGCCGCGGCGCGCTTCAAGAACTCACGACGGCTGTTCATTTCAAGCCTCCGCTTTGGGTTTGGCTTCTTTGGCCTTTTCCAGCTCGGCGGCCTGATGCGACAGACCGAGATTGCGCGCCAGCATCGCCGCCCCACCCGCCGCAGCGCCGGCAATCGCCGCCAACGCTGCGGCAGAAGCGAAGCTCGCGCCTTTGCCGATCGGCTCGTCGATGCGCGGATATTGCAGCGGCGGCGCGACGTTGAGCATCTTCGCCACGGTGTGGATCGGCTTAGTGAAGCCCACGCCCTTCTCGGTGCAGCCGATGCACGGGTGGCCGCAACCGACCGGCCAGTTGTTCTCGCCCGCATCGCCAAAGCCGATCGCCGGACAGTTGGCGTAAGTCTCCGGCCCCTTGCAGCCGAGCTTGTAGAGGCAATAGCCTTTGCGGTGACCTTCGTCGCCGAAGGCCATCGCGAAGCGGCCGGCATCGAAATGCGCGCGCCGCTCGCAGTTTTCGTGGATCAGCCGGCCGTAGGCGAAGAGCGGCCGGCCGAGCTTGTCGGTCGCCGGCAGCGTGCCGAAAGTCAGGAAATGCACCACGGTGGCGAGGAAGTTGTAGGGGTTGGGCGGACAGCCGGGAATCGTCACCACCGGCTTGCCGAGGATTTCGGCCACGCCCGCCGAGCCGGTGGGACTGCTATCCCAGCCGGCCACCGAGGGCACCGTCGAGGGCATGCCGCCCCACGAGGCGCAGGAGCCGATCGCGATCACCGCCGCCGCATCGGCCGCACATTCCTTGGTGAGCTCGATCGCCGTCTGCCCGCCGACCTTGCAGTAGATGCCGTTTTCCTTGGTCGGGATCGCGCCCTCGATGACCAGGATGTATTTGCCCTTGTTGGCCGCCATCGCGCTCTTTCGCGCCGCTTCGGCCTGATGGCCGGCCGCGGCCATCAGGGTCTCGTGGTAGTCGAGCGAGATGACGTCGAGGATCAGCTTTTCCAGCGTCGGATGCTCGGCGCGCAGCAAGGATTCCGAACAGCCGGTGCACTCCTGGAAATGCAGCCAGATGACGGAGGGACGCCTCGCCGTAGCCACTGCTTCGGCCACCGCCGCTTCCGCGCCGGCCGGCAGGCCCAGGGTTGCGGCCACCGTGGCGCAGAACTGCAGGAACTCGCGCCGCGGCATATGCAGCCGCTCTTCCGCGACAACGAACCTCTCGTGATCGAGATCGAAGATGGACGTGCTCATGGATCGCCACTCCCTCTTGTGGTTGTTTTGCCGTTTTATAGCCACGAGCACAAAGAGGGCTTTTGATCCGCGTCAAACGCCGCAAAGTCCGGCGCTCAATTTTTTTGATCATTATCGATCAAAAATTTTTTTGATCCACTGCTGCTCCGCGAAAACGGCCATAGGTGTAGTGCGCGGCGCAGGCGCCTTCCGAGGACACCATGCACGAACCGACCGGATTCTCCGGCGTGCAGACGCTGCCGAACAGTCTGCATTCGCGCGGTTCCTTGGCGCCGCGCAGGATCGCGCCGCACTCGCAGCCCTTGTGGTCAGGCACCACGCGGTATTCCAGATGAAAGCGTTTCTCGGCGTCGAAGGCCGCGTATTCGTGCCGTATCGCCAGCGCCGAGTTTGCGATGCTGCCCAAGCCCCGCCATTCGAAGCTTTGCCGCAACTCGAACACCGAGTCGACCAGCGCCTGCGCCTTCTTGTTACCCTCGCGCGTCACCGCGCGGGTGAATTCGTTCTCGACCGCGCTGCGCCCGTCATTGACCTGGCAGATCAGCATCAGGATCGCCTGCATCACGTCGAGCGGCTCGAAGCCAGCGATCACCACCGGCTTGCCGTGCTGCTTCGCGAACACCTCGTAAGGCCGGCTGCCGATCACCGTCGACACGTGCGCCGGGCCGACGAAGCCGTCGAGCCGCACCTCGCTCGAAGCGAGGATGCAGTGCATCGCCGCCGGCGTCAGCACATGACAGCAGAGCACGCTGAAGTTCTTCAGCCCTTCCTGCGCGGCCTGACGGATTACCACCGCGGTCGGCGGCGTGGTCGTCTCGAAGCCGATCGCGAAGAACACCACCTCGCGCTGTGGGTTCTTGCGCGCGACCTCGAGCGCATCGGCCGCCGAATAGACCATGCGGATGTCGCCGCCACGCGACTTCGCCTTCAGCAGCGACAAGCCAGCGGAAGCCGGCACGCGCAGGCAGTCGCCATAGCTGCACAGGATCGCACCACGATCGAGCGCCAGTTCGATCGCCATGTCGATGCGTCCGATCGGCAGCACGCACACCGGACAGCCCGGCCCATGCACCATGCGCACATTGGCCGGCAGCAGATCGGTCACGCCGTAGCGCGAGATCGCATGCGTGTGGCCGCCGCAGAACTCCATGAAGGCATACTGCCGCTCGGGCCGCGCCGCCGCCGCGATCGCCGCCGCGAGGCCGCGCGCCAAACCGCCATCGCGGAACTCGTCGATGTATTTCATGAAGCAGCCGTCACGCCATCCTGCGCGGCGACCAGCTCGCCCATCTCGGCGAACAGCGCCAGCGTCCTTTCCGCTTCTTCTGGATCGAGCTTGTTGAGCGCGAAGCCGACATGCACGATGACGTAATCGCCGACCGTCACGTCCTCGACCAGCGCCAGCGAAATCGCCTTCTTGACGCCGCCCAGATCGACGATCGCGGTTTCTTCATCGGGCATTTCGATGACGCGGGCGGGAATGGCAAGGCACATGGCAGATCTCCGGAATGCAATGGCGCGGCATTCTAACCCTTCAATGCGAGCACCACCGGCTGGTGGTCCGATGACCGGGTGCCTAAATCGACCTTGACATCCCGAACCCGTCCCGCGATGTTCTCGGAGACGAAAAAGTAATCGTAGGTCTGCGGGCCGACGGAAAAGCTTACTTCATCTATACCCACAGACGAATCTACATCGCCGTACTTTTTTAACAGAGTACCACCAGCTATGGCGGATTACCCAAGTCTATTGGTGGCGAGCGGGACAAGTTCCAATCGAAGGCAGCCGAAACGGCACTGATCGACAGGAGATGACGAGTTTCAATCCTTGCCCGCCCACATGGAGCCGGGCGTCACGGCACCCTGCGCCATGTCCTCTAGGTCTTGAGTGTTTCAATCCTCGCCCGGCCCACATGGAGCCGGGCGTCCGTTACGTCGGTTGTCGGCGCGGAGAGTAGGCGGAAGTTTCAATCCTCGCCCGGCCCACATGGAGCCGGGCGTCATCGGCAGCGGACAGATGTTGCACACGACGTGCAAGTTTCAATCCTCGCCCGGCCCACATGGAGCCGGGCGTCTTGACAGCTACTTGCAGGCTGACGGCGCTGACGCGTTTCAATCCTCGCCCGGCCCACATGGAGCCGGGCGTCTAGAGCATCTGTGGCGTCACGCGCCACGTCTCGCCCGAGTTTCAATCCTCGCCCGGCCCACATGGAGCCGGGCGTCAGGAAGTGACAACAGCCGCCGACGCATCGCCGCTAGTTTCAATCCTCGCCCGGCCCACATG
>JACAEF010000082.1 GCA_013388985.1 Rhodocyclaceae bacterium | reverse complement strand
GGCGGCGCGAGGAACGGCGCGGGTTTGTCCCGGGGGCGGGGAAGGCGCTTCGGGGGTCGGCGACTGCTGCTGCAGAAGGACCCGCAAAGTGTCCACCAGATGTTGGAGATGACGTTCCAGGGGCGGAGTAAAGGCGTCCAGCCAATGTTGGGTGCTGATGAAATATTCCAGGGATTTTGAGGGCATGACATCTTCAATGCGCAGAGGTATAATGGCTATGCCTTTGTTGACGGCTCTCTCGATTTCCCGTTTGATATGGGGGGAGGCGTTGGAGTTGGAAGACAGGAGAAGGATGATGGCCTGGGCCGATTCCAGCGCCTCTATGATGGACGCCCCGTAATCACTCCCGGGCATGATATTCCGGGGGGCTATCCACACGGGAATACCCCCCGCCTCCAGGGCGGCGCAGGTGACTTCGGCGATGTCTCTGTCTTTGCTGGAATAACTTATAAAGACATGGCTGGCCATATCGCTTATCCTCATGGGCCATGGGGCGGCCCCAGGGTGGGGAATAGGTTCCTGAAAGCTCTGCTTGGCCTTTCGGTTATTCCTGCAATATTATAAAAAAAAAACCAGGTGTTGTATATGCGGACCGCGCCGTAAGTCATAAAAACCGCCGTGGTTCGGGCTGTCTCAGCCCCGGCGGAGATAGGGCGGGGCCGGGGGATTCAGGGTTCCCTCCCCGCCGCTTCGGTGGGCAGGCTGGGAAAACCAATAATTGCAAGAAACCTCCGAAAAATACCGAAAATGAGGAGGCAGGGGTCATGGTGATAGGGGTGGTAAGTGATACCCATGGCAATGGCGCAGGCCTCCGTGCCTTGGCAACCCGGCTTTATGAGCAGGGGGTGAGGGTGCTTTTGCATCTGGGAGATGACTACCGGGACCAGGACGCGGCGGCCGGCACCGGGCTTCAGGTGGTGGGGGTCCCCGGGGTATATTGCCCGGAATACCGCGATCCCGCCATACCCAACCGCCGGGTGCTCGCCTTGGGAGAGCTGAAATTCCTCCTCACCCACACCGAGTCCCGGCATAAGCATGACTCTCCCGGGGACCTGGATCCGGAGCTTACCTCCTATGAGGTCCATGCCGTGTTGTTCGGGCACACTCATGCCCCCACCCTGGAAGACCGCCAGGGAACTGCCTGGATCAACCCCGGTCATCTTCGGGACCGCCAGGATCGCGGCCATCCCCCCACCTATGCCCTCCTGCACCTCAGGCCCCGGGAATTGCGGGCGGAAATCCGGGCGGCGGAGGATGACCGGCTTATCTCCGCCAAAATCTTCCGTTTTCAGGATTAGGGAGGGCTTCCCGGAAATATTCCGGAAGGGGGCCCAGGGTTATAGACCCCTGGCCGCCCCACCCTCCCCGGGGGATAAGGCCCTGCTCAACGGCTTTTTCGGCTCCCTCGCGGGCCGCCCCACCCTCCCTGGGGGATAAGGGTGCCGTCACTCCGGTTTCTGTGCTTACAGGTAATCACCTCGCCTAAATTTATAGCTCTGGGTCCAGGTAAGGGCGGCCACCTCTTCCGTCAGTTGGCGGAGGGGGGAATTTCCAGGCAGGCCCTGGGCCACGGTGGCCAGCCGGCGGCTGTCCTCCTCCAGCGCCTGGGCCAAGGGGGTGAGGCTCCCCAGAGGCAACCCTTGTCTTCCTAAGGCCTCCTGAAATAGTTCCAGACGGGAGAGCACGGTATCCACCAGGTCCTGGGCCCCGGCGGCTTCCCCGGCCGCAGCCACCTTATTTACCAAAGCCGGCCCTCCCAAAGCCGGTGGACTTGCCGGGGGTTGTTTGGCAGTCATGGCCTCCTGCAGGTAGGCCGCAAATTTGTCCTTCACCCCGGTGGGAGCAGGGGAGGACATGGGACTTACTGGCAGTGTCAAAAGCTCATGGATTTTCATAAGATCACTCTGCAGCAAAGGTTAAGGGTGCAACTCCGGCTCAGCTGCCGGGACTTATCAAGGTCCGGCTTCTCCTGGCGTTTTATGATCTCACCCCCCCTGGGTTGAGGCTGATGCCTTCCACAATCTCTGATGGGAAAAAATTGCGCTCTTTCTCCTTTCCCCCTGAACCCGATGATCAAGACCTCAGGATTTCAGGACCTCCTCGGCGTATCCATTACACCAACTGGCTTTCTTCCAAACCCCGCCACCAAAAAACCACGAGCAGCAGATAGAGGGCCAAGAGTTCCACGGGATCCTTCCTTTCCTGCTCCCCCTGGATGGGACCGGGGGGCTCCTTCCCTGGGATTGCCCATTGAACAGGGCTCAGAAATCTTCAGAAGACGTTTGGCGTATCCGGACTTCATGGTGCCGGCAATACTACATTTCCTCCGGGGTGGAAATCCGGTAGAGTAGCTCCCGCAGCCGCTGGACCTGATACAGCTCCCCGGCCTGGTCTTTGTTCAGAAGCTGGAGCTGGTCCTGGACCTGTTGCAGCAACTCCACCGCCCGGTTCAAATCCACAGCCTCCGGGAGGGGTGAGGCCAGGTTCTGGGTCCGCACCAGGGTCAGGCTGTCGG
>JACAEF010000084.1 GCA_013388985.1 Rhodocyclaceae bacterium | reverse complement strand
GCCCCCAGCTCGCGCGGATGGCGCAGGCCGTGGAAACGGATGAAGCGCCTTATCCAAAAGACATATTGATCTTCCGTGCGGATGGAGTAATGTTTCGTCCTGAGCCGCGAGCGCACCTGATCGAGCAGCTTGGGCGGCCTGGGGGCGTCGGGCGAAATGGAAGGTGTGATATCCGGAGAAAGCGCGGATGAAACCATACGATTCAGTGAGTTGCTTTAATTTCGGCGCAGGTAGACACACTGGCCGCCGGTTTTATACACCTTTTTCTGCGTTCACTAGACGTTAGTCATCAGATTTCATGCCGCCCAAGGAGACAAAATGAAGAAGACATTCCTGCTGCTAGCTTGCTTGTTCTACCCGATCCTTGCGTCGGCGCTAAACATGCCTGTCGAACGCGCTGAAGACATTACGGGCTGCTGGGAATTGATAAGCTTCTCTGACGAAGCCAAAAAGCAAATTAACGAAATAGACCCTTGGCCAGCCAAATATCAATGGTTCTGTTTTGAGCCTGATGGAACGCTAAACACGTTGGGCTCTTCTGAGCATTCCAAGCAAACGAGCGAAACACTGCGAGAAGCGTTTAAGGCCCTGCCTAAGGACATTACCTACACCGTCGTGCAGAAAGGCATCATCAAGACCGAACAGAAATCTGTTCCCCAAACGCTAATTTGGGGCGCGGTTTTCATGGGCAACCCTGTGTTCTTCGACGGAAAGGTGTTTGAAAAGGGCACTTTCATCATGTCGATCTTCAGCCAAGAAAAGCGGAAGAACGTCTATTACCGCTACTTAAAGAAAGTGGAGTGAATGAGGTCTAACCTTTCGGTCAACACGGACCGCCTGCAAGCTACGCTTGCAGGTTCCCTCCGCGGCTTTGCCGCTCCGGCGGCCGGTTACCTCCAACGTTAGGCCGTTGCCTTCCATGCCTGCCTTTTTCTCCTTTCCGTGCCGTCTCGCCAGCGCCGACTTTCGCGCTCCGTCCCGGACGTTGGGCTGGCGCTCCGTGGAGCGGTCGCCGGCAGTCTCGCCCTGCCGTTCTCCGTTTCGCCTTTCGGCCCCGTCGCGGGCTCGCAGGGTTTCGGGTTCCTCGTCCGCCGCAGCCGCTTACCGCGCCGGGCGGGGGTTTCGGGCGCTGGCGCTCTTGCGGGCGTCATCGCCTAACACTGCGCTCCAGAGGGACGCTTCGCCTGCTACGCAGGCTCGCGCCCCTGAGCTAACACGTTAGAGTTCACCTATGGCAACGGTCGCCCTACAGCCAGCAACCAGCAAATTCGCGCGTATCAATGCAGCCAAGACGCTTGAGAAACCAATCAAGCTTCAATTCATTCGGCGCTTTCTCTCAGAGAAGGACTATCAGCAATTGGAGCAAATGCATCCTGACGGCATTGTCCACGTCTGGGGTGTGAAATTCGAGCGAGTGCCCCAGTGGGCAAAGATGTTCCCCAAAAAAACCCTCGTTCTTTTTCGCAATGGGAACCAAGTTTACTTACGAGGGATTGTGACATTCACGACATTTAATGAAAAGCTGGCCGAACATCTTTGGGGGCCGGATGAATATGGCGATACTTGGGGCCTAGTTTATTTCTTGAAGTCCGTGAAACCCATTGATGTGTCAGCTTCAAAAGTGAATGAGGCGGCGGGACTTGAACCATCATGGAATTGGCAAGGCTTTAATGTCGTTTGGCCGCCAGCATCAAGCAAGGTGATCGAACTAATCAAAGATATCGTCAAATAGACGTTAGAAGGAGAAAGAAATGACACGTACGTTGGCTACGGTAGCTTTTGTCACCGCACTACAAGGATGCGCTACTTCCAAAGAGGTATTCCTTTCTGACGGAAGCAAAGGGTTCAACATAAATTGCGGAGGCGCTTTAATGAATTTCGGTCATTGTCTTGAGAAAGCCGGAGAGATTTGCGGCGACAAAGGTTACTTAGTCGTAAATCA
The DNA here is from genome assembly GCA_013388985.1 of Rhodocyclaceae bacterium. GTDB lineage: Bacteria > Pseudomonadota > Gammaproteobacteria > Burkholderiales > Rhodocyclaceae > Sulfuricystis. The sequence continues at coordinate 805 of JACAEF010000084.1, read as the reverse complement.
ACAAGGCGAAGCTGTGCCATTTTCTATTGCATCGGGTGGCTACGGTGCAAACACCTTGTCAGCATCTGGTGGGTTCTATGCTCAGTCCGGAACCATCGTTACGCGCAATCTCTTCATCAAGTGCAAGTGAAGGGGAGCATAATGGCCCAAGAGTCTGTAACTACAGGAGTATTCGCAAATCTTCATCGCTCCCCGTTGCGAGTCGTATTTCGCCGACGCGTTGATTACCGCTGGGATCGGTATGACGTCTACAAACCCTGGGAAAAAATCGATGCCGTAGTCATGGTTATCGAGGAGCTGGCGAAAGAGAACCCCTCCTTCACTGAAAAGCTAATTTCCGTGGATGAAAAGCAATACCGGTCTAGTTCTCACCGAACGCGCCATTATGTTCATAACGATCGCGATCAGCTTTACGAGGCCAACAGGAAAGACCTCGCGGAAAAATTCTCCCGCAAAGTGGCAGGCGTCTGGCTCGGAACAAACTTGAACTCACAGACAATGTTGCAAGTCATCAAAGAGGCTTGTGAGGCTGCCGAGATCGAATACGGGCCATTGTCTTCCCTCAAGTGGTAGAACTCCTTCTAACCCTCCGCTCCAGAGGGACGCTTCGCCTGCTGCGCAGGCTCGCGCTCCTGAGCTTCGACGTTAGGCCGTTGCCGCCCATGTCTGCCCTTTTCTCCCTTCCGCGCCGTCTCGCCAGCGCCGACTTTCGCGCTCCGTCTCGGTCGTCGGGCCGGCGCTCCGTAGGGCGGTCGCCGGCAAGCTCGTGCCACCGTGCTTCGTTCCGCCCTTCGGCCCCGTCGCG
>JACAEF010000061.1 GCA_013388985.1 Rhodocyclaceae bacterium | reverse complement strand
CCTCCGGCCCGACGCCGCCGACGCCGACGATCGCGATCCTGCCCCCGCCGGTGCGCATGCCCTCGCCCGCCGAGATCGTCGCCGAGCTCGACGGCGTCAAGCCGCACGCGAGCCCTTCGGTGCGCCGCTTCGCGCGCGAGCTCGGCGTCGACATCGCGCAGGTCAAGGGCAGCGGCCCGAAGGGGCGCATCACGCAAGAGGATGTGCAGGCTTTCGTGAAGGCGGCGCTGAGCGGGGGTGCCGTTCCGCCAGCGCCGACTTTCGCCGGCCCGGGATTGAACCTGCCGCCCTGGCCACAGGTGGACTTCGCCAAGTTCGGCCCCATCGAGGTCAGGCCGCTCTCGCGCATCAAGAAGATCAGCGGGCCGAATCTCGCCCGCAACTGGGTGATGATCCCCGCGGTGACCTACCACGAGGATGCCGACATCACCGAGCTCGAAGCGCTGCGCGTGCAGCTCAACAAGGATAACGAGAAGTCGGGCCTCAAGGTGACGATGCTCGCCTTCATCATCAAGGCCGTGGTCGCGGCGCTGAAGAAATATCCCGATCTCAATTCCTCGCTGGATGGCGAAAACCAGGTCTTCAAGCACTACTGGCACATCGGCTTCGCCGCCGACACGCCCAACGGCCTCGTCGTGCCGGTGCTCAAGGACGCCGACCGGAAAGGCGTGCTCGAGATCGCGCAGGAGACCGCGGCGCTGGCGGCCAAGGCGCGCGAAGGCAAGCTCGGCCCGGCCGAGATGCAGGGCGCGACGTTCACGATCTCGTCGGTCGGCGGCATCGGCGGCACGGCCTTCTCGCCGATCGTCAATGCGCCGGAAGTGGCGATCCTCGGCGTCTCCAAGGCGGCGATGAAGCCGGTGTGGAACGGCAAGGAATTCGTGCCGCGCCTGATCCTGCCCTTGTCGCTCTCTGCCGACCATCGCGTCATCGACGGTGCGCTGGCGACGCGCTTCAATGCTTACCTCGCCCAACTGCTCGGCGACTTCCGCAGGGTGATGCTATGACCCCGGATATCGAAACCGAAATGCTGGTGCTGGGCGCCGGCCCGGGCGGCTATTCGGCCGCCTTCCGCAGCGCCGACCTCGGACTGAAGACGGTGCTGGTCGAGCGTTACCCGAGCCTGGGTGGCGTCTGCCTCAATGTCGGCTGCATTCCCTCGAAGGCGCTGCTGCACGTCGCCGCGGTGATCGAGGAAGCCCGGCACGTCGCCTCTGCCGGCGTGACGTTCGCCCAGCCCTCGGTCGACATCGATGCCCTGCGCGCCCACAAGGCCAAGGTGGTCGGCAAGCTCACCAGCGGACTCGCCGGCATGGCGAAAGCGCGGAAAGTCGAGGTCGTGCGCGGCTACGGCCACTTCCTCGACGCCCATCATCTCGAAGTCGAGCTGACCACCGGCACTGGACAGGAGAAGACCGGCGAGAAGAAGGTCATCCGCTTCCAGACATGCATCATCGCCGCGGGCTCCGCCGCCGTGCATCTGCCGTTCCTGCCGCGCGATGCGCGCATCGTCGATTCGACCGGCGCGCTCGAATTGCGCCGGGTACCGCAGAAGATGCTCGTCATCGGCGGCGGCATCATCGGGCTCGAAATGGCCACCGTCTATTCGACGCTCGGCGCGAAAGTCGACGTCGTCGAGATGCTCGACGGCCTGATGCAGGGGCCGGATCGCGACGCGGTGAAGGTCTGGGAAAAGCAAAACGCCCATCGCTTCGAGCGGATCATGCTCAAGACGAAGACCACCGCCGTCGAGGCGAAGGACGACGGCCTCTGGGTGCGCTTCGAGGGCGAGGCGGCGCCTGCGGAGCCGCAACGCTACGACCTGATCCTGCAGGCGGCGGGACGCAGCCCGAACGGCAGGAAGATCGGCGCCGACAAGGCCGGCGTGCAGGTGGACGAGCGCGGCTTCATCCCGGTCGATTCGCAGCGGCGCACCAACGTGCCGCACATCTTCGCCATCGGCGACATCGTCGGGCAACCGATGCTCGCGCACAAGGCGGTGCACGAAGGCCATGTCGCCGCCGAAGCCGCCGCCGGGCAGAAAGCGCATTTCGACGCGGCGGTGATCCCCGGCGTCGCCTACACGCATCCGGAAGTCGCCTGGGTGGGCGTGGGCGAAGACGAAGCGAAAAGGATGGGGAGAGCGGTCGAGGTCGCCAAATTCCCCTGGGCGGCATCGGGCCGCGCGATCGCCAACGGCGCCGACTATGGCTTCACGAAGCTGGTTTTCGACGCCGAGACGCACCGCATCGTCGGCGGCACGATCGTCGGCCCTTCCGCCGGCGACATGATCGGCGAGATTGCGTTGGCGATCGAGATGGGCGCCGATGCGATCGACATCGGCAAGACCATCCACCCGCACCCGACACTGGGCGAATCCATCGGCATGGCGGCGGAGGTGGCGCATGGCAGCTGCACCGACCTGCCGCCGATGAAGAAGCGCTGATGACCGGCGGCGGGTAGGCTGCGCCTGGCGACGCGGACCGCTGTCCGACGCATCGGGGCCGACACTTCGGTTTTATCTGGCGGGCCATCATGTTTAAACGAATTTACTGGATGGGCAAGACGCGGTAGATTGCCTAGGGCCTGTTCTCATTCATGCGACGGCGGCGCTGGAGGCGAATCGGGATGCGATTGCCAGGCGCGGCGACGCAGCGATATGT
>JACAEF010000064.1 GCA_013388985.1 Rhodocyclaceae bacterium | reverse complement strand
CCTCCGGCCGCAGCGCGGCGAGCGCGCCGACGGCGACCGCCTCCTCGCCGATGTAGAGATGCAGGAAGCCGCGGATCTTGCCTTCGCCATAAGCTTCCGCGCACTTCTCTTCCATGCGGCGGATGCGCAGCATATCGGCGAGCATTTTGAGCGCGAAGTCCTTGTCCCACGGCACCGGGCCGCTGGGCGGGGGCGGAGGACGATGCTCGATGGCCATCTCACGCACCTCCTTCCAGCGTCGAGGTGTCGCCTTCGGGCAACCCCAGCTCGCGTGCCTTCAAGAGCCGACGCATGATCTTGCCGCTGCGGGTGCGCGGCAGGCTCGGCAGGATGGCGATCTCCTTCGGCGCGACGGCGGCGCCGAGCTTCTTCCTCGCATGGGCGAGCAGTTCCCTGCGCAGCGCCTCGGAATCCTCCCAGCCTTTCTTCAGCGAGACGAAGGCCTTCACCATCTCGCCGACCACCGGATCGGGCTTGCCGATCACGCCGGCCTCGGCGACCGCCGGATGCTCCATCAGCGCGCTCTCGACCTCGAAGGGGCCGATCAGGTGGCCGGCCGACTTGATCACGTCATCAAGACGGCCGACGAACCAGTAATAACCGTCGGCATCGCGTTTCGCCAGGTCGCCGGTCAGATACCAATCGCCGGCAAAGCACTTGCGGTAACGCTCCTCGTTGTTGAGGTAGCCGCGGAACATCGACGGCCAGCCGCGTTTGAGCGCCAGTTCGCCTTCTGTATTGGGTGTGTCGATCACGCTCACGCTGCCGTCCTCATGCCGCGCGACGATCGCTGCCTCGACGCCGGGCAGCGGCCGGCCCATCGAGCCGGGCTTGATGTCGAAGGCCGGCGTGTTGGCGATCATGATGCCGCCGGTTTCGGTCTGCCACCAGTTATCGTGGATGGGCAGGCCCAATACCTCCTTGCCCCACCAGACCGCTTCTGGGTTGAGCGGCTCGCCGACGCTGGCGATGAAGCGCAGCGCAGGAAAACGGTATCGCTGCGCGACTTCCGCGCCGGCCTTCATCAGCATGCGGACCGCCGTCGGTGCGGTGTACCAGACCGTGACGTGCTGCTCCTGCAAGATGCCGTACCAGCGCTCGGCGTCGAACTCCTCGCGGTCGATGATCGAGGTCACGCCATGCAAGAGCGGCGCGATGATGCCGTAGGACATGCCGGTCACCCAGCCCGGATCGGCAGTGCACCAGAAGACATCGTCGACATGGAGATCGAGCGCGTAGTAGCCCGTGGCCCAATGCGTCAGCATCGCTTCCTGCACGTGCATCGCGCCTTTCGGCGTGCCGGTGGTACCGCTGGTGAAATGCAGCAGCGCGAGATCCTCGGGCGCCGTGCTCACGCCGACGGCAGCCTCGCTCGCCGTGGCCATCAGGCTGGCGAAATCGAGTGTGCCGGGCACGGCGGTCTGGCCGCCGTCCGCCGCGACGAGCAGCACGTGTTCGAGCGTCGGCATCGTCTCGCGCCACTGCGCCACCTTGCGCTCGTAGAGCAGATCGGTGGTCACCAGCACCCGCCCGGCGCCGAGGTTGATGCGCGTCGCGATCGGCTCGGGGCCGAAAGCGGAAAACAGCGGCGAGACGACGCAGCCGCATTTCAGGCCACCGAGCACGCTGACGTAAAGCTCGGGGATGCGCTCGGCGAGCACGAACACCACGGTGCCCGGCGTGCAGCCCAGTTGCCGCAGCACGTTCGCGAAACGGTTGGTCTGCCGCGCCAGCTCGGCATACGTCATCTCTTTCGGCGGCTGCCCCGCGGCGAGGAAGCGGAATGCTGTCTTGCCGGCGCGATCGCTTTCCAGCCAGCGGTCGGTGGCTGCCCAGCCGATGTTGAAACCCGCCGGTCCGCTAAGCCTGCCGGCCACCGCATGCCAGTCGAAGCGCTGACGCTCCGCCGCGTAATCGCGGAAATTCGGCGGCACACGCCAGTCGGCGGGAGTCTTGCGAATGATCGCCGTGCTTTCCATTCCATCCCCTTATGGTCTCAATATAGCCCGGAGAGGGGGGAGAGGGAAGGCACGGTGCCTTTGCTCAATGCTTCTTGCGCTTCTTGCGGCCGCCGCTGCCGTGGGCCTCGGCGAACGTCTGGCGCAAGGCGGCCATCTCGGCGAGCTGCACGGCGACCCGATAGTTGATCGTGCCGGGTGGGATGTTGCCCTGTTCGTCCGGCAGACCGGCGGGCACGCCGGTGAGGATCTCGATCGCCTGATCGACGTTGTCGACGGCCCACAGATGGAAGCGGCCGGCCGCGCAGGCCTCGACCACGTCCGGACGCAGCATCAGATGCGCGCGGTTGGCCGTCGGGATGATGACCCCCTGTTCGCCGCTGAGCCCCGCGGCCTGGCAGGTATCGAAGAAGCCTTCGACCTTTTCGTTGACGCCGCCGATCGCCTGCACCTGGCCGAACTGATTGACCGAGCCGGTGACGGCGATGGACTGGCGGATCGGCGCATTGGCCAGCGCCGAGAGCAATGCGGCGAGCTCGGCCAGCGAGGCGGAATCGCCTTCGACCGGGCCGTAGGACTGCTCGAACACCAGGCTGGCGGTGAGCGAGAAGGGTTGCAGGCGGGCATAGCGCGCGGCGAGGAAGGAGGCGAGGATCATCACGCCTTTCGAGTGGATCGGCCCGCCGAGCTCCGCTTCCCGCTCGATGTCGATCACCTCGCCTTCGCCGAGGCGGATCGTCGCGCTGATGCGCACGGGCTGGCCGAAGCGTTCGCCGCCGAGATCGAAGACGACCAGGCCATTGATCTGGCCGACCTGGCTGCCGGTGAGATCGATCAGGCGCACGCCACGGTGGATCTCCTCGATGCCCAGCCGTTGCAGACGCTCGCTGCGCGCCCGGCGGGCGGCGAGCGCCGCCTCGACATCGGCGGCCGCCACCACCGTGTGTTGCGAGCGCGCGGCATGGAAGTCGGCTTCGATCAGCAGATCGGCGATCTGACGCGTGGCGGTGGTCAGACGCGCGGCATCGTCGGCAAGCCGCGCCGCGTGATCGATGACGCGCGCGACGGCACCGGCATCGAACGGACGCAGCTGCTTGGCGCGCACTTCGTCGGCGATGAATCCCGCATAGCGGGTGACACTGGAGGCATCGCGCGGCACTTCGTCGTCGAAATCGGCCGCCACCTTGAACAGCTGCTCGAATTCCGGGTCGTATTCCTTCAGCAGATAGTAAAGCAGGCGCTCGCCGATCAGGATCACCTTGAGGTCGAGCGGAATCGGCTCCGGCTCGATGGTCAGCGTGGAGAGCAGGCCGAAGATCTGCCCGAGCGATTCGATGCGCACCTGACGCGCGCGCAGCGCGCGCTTGAGCCCCTCCCACGCATAGGGCTGGCCGAGCAGCTTTTCGGCGTCGAGCACCAGATAGCCGCCGTTGGCGCGGGCGAGCGCGCCGGCGCGGATCATCGTGAAATGGGTGATCAGCGTGCCCATGTGGGCGATGTGGTCGACACGCCCGATCAGGTTCTGGAAGCTCGGCTGATCTTCGAAGACCACCGGTGCGCCCTGGGTCGCGCCGTGGTCGATGAGCAGGTTGACCTGATAGCGCGACAGCGGCAGGTTGCCGGCGATCGCGCTGACCGGGCCTTCGGCCTCGCTCTTCGTCTCGCGCAGTTCCTCGGCGCTGTCGACGACATCGCGCATCACTTCGTCGAGGAAGGCGACGACATTGGCGAGATCGGCATAGTGCGCCTTGAGCTCCTCGATCAGATGGCCGACCGCCAGGGTCATGGTGTCGCGGCTCAGCGCCAAGAGACGCGCCTGCAGCTCGCGCCGCCAGCGCGGGAACTGGTGCAGCAGCTCGCGCAGCTCGTCGCCATACGCTTCGATCAGTTTGTTGAGCCGTTCCTTCTCTTCGTCGGGCAGGGCATCGAAATCCTCCGGGCCCATCGTCTCCTCGCCCTTGAGCGGCGCGAACATGAAGCCCTGCGGCGTGCGCAGCAGCGCGATGCCGTGCTCGCTGGCGGTCTGGCCGAGCTGGCGCAGCGCCTGATCTTCGCGCTCCTTGTATTCCTCCTGCATCGCCTCGGCCTGGCCGCGGAAGGTGTCGCTCTCGAAGGCGGCGGCGATCGCCTTCGCCAGCTCGGCGACGAAATGCTGCATGTCGGCCTTCAGCCGCGCGCCGCGACCCGGCGGGAGGATCAGCAACCGCGGCCGGTTGCCGTCGGCGAAGTTGTTGACGTAACAAAGATCGGGCGGCACCGCCTGCTGCGGGGCCTGTTCGGCGAGCAGCCGCGCCACCAGGCGATGGCGGCCGCAACCCGGTTCGCCGAGCAGGAAGGCATTGAAGCCGGGCGCACGCGTTTCGATCGCGAAGCGCAGCGCCGCTAGGGCGCGTTCCTGGCCGATGCCGGAAGATCTCGCGGGCGCTTCGGCGGTGGTGGCGAAGCCCAGCTGGGCGGGATCGCAGCGCTGGGCGAGCTGGTCGGCGGGAAGGGGAGCGGGCGCGGTCATGGAATGATCGGAAGGCTCGTCATGTCGATCGCCCGATTATAGGGAGAGCAAAACGGTGGATTCCGGGGGATAATGAAATAAACCGGCGGCGTATCTGCTCCGCCGGAAAAGGAAGGCCATGCCCATCCACAATGCCGACATCGCCGCGATCTTCTCCGAGATCGCCGATCTGCTCGAAATCGAGGGCGCCAATCCATTCCGCATCCGCGCCTATCGCAACGCGGCGCGCATCGTCGGCGAATGGTCGCGCGAACTGCGCACGCTCGTCGAGCACGGCGAGGACCTGACGAAGCTGCCGGGCATCGGCGCGGACCTGGCGGCGAAGATCCGCGAGATCGTCGAGACCGGCAAATGCCGCGCGCTGGAAAAGCTGCGCCAGGAGCTGCCGCCGGCGATCACGGAACTACTGCACATTCCCGGCCTGGGGCCGAAGCGCGTGCGCACGCTGTGGCACGAGCTCGACATCCAGACGCTCGAACAGCTCGCGCGCGCCGCGCGCGACGGCCGCATCCGTCAGCTACCCGGTTTCGGCGCCAAGACCGAGGCGAACATCCTGCAGGCGGTGGCGCAGCACCTCTCGCAGGCGCGGCGCATCAAGCTCGTCACCGCCGCGCAATATGCCGCGTCGCTCGTCGCCTGGCTGAAGGCGGCGGGCGCGGTGGAAAGGATCGAGGTCGCCGGCAGCTTCCGCCGCGCGCGCGAGACGGTCGGCGATCTCGACCTCCTCGTCGCGACCCGCGATCCGGCGGCCGTGATGCGGCGCTTCACCGCCTATGAGGAGGTGCGCGAGGTGCTCGCCGCGGGCGAGGCGCGCGGCAGCGTGATCCTGAAAAGCGGCCTGCAGGTCGATCTGCGCGTGATCACACCGGCCGCCTGGGGCGCGGCGCTGCTCTACTTCACCGGCTCGAAGGCGCACAACATCGCCTTGCGCAAGCTCGCCCAAGAGGCCGGCCTCAAGCTCAACGAATACGGCCTGTTCCGCGGCAGGGAAAGGCTCGCCGGCGCCAGCGAAGAGGAGGTCTATGCCGCGCTGGGGCTCGAATGGATTCCGCCCGAGCTGCGCGATGACCGCGGCGAGATCGGCGCCGCGCGCGCGCACCGGCTGCCGCGGCTGGTGACGCTGGCCGACCTGCGCGGCGACCTGCATGCGCACACCCAGGCCACCGACGGTCACGACACGCTCGCGGCGATGGCCGCCGAGGCGCAGCGGCTGGGCTTCGAATATCTGGCGATCACCGAGCATTCGCGGCGGCTGACGATGGCGCACGGCCTCGATGCGCGGCGGCTCTTGGAGCAATGCGAGCAAATCGACCGGCTCAACGAAACCTTTCACGGCTTCCGGCTGCTGAAGGGCATCGAGGTCGACATCCTCGAAGACGGCAGCCTCGACCTGCCGGACGACGTGCTTGGCGAACTCGATCTGGTCGTCGGCGCGATCCACAGCCGCTTTGAGCTTTCGCGCGCGCAGCAGACCGAGCGCATCCTGCGCGCGATGGAGCGCCCCTTTTTCACGATCCTCGCCCATCCTACCGGCCGGCTGATCGACGGCCGCCCGCCCTATGACGTCGATATGGCGCGCATCGTGCGCGCGGCAAAGCAGCGCGGCTGCTTCCTCGAGCTCAATGCTCATCCCGAGCGGCTCGATCTCACTGACAGCGATTGCCTGCTGGCCAAGGACGAGGGCGTGCTCGTCGCGATCGATTCCGACGCGCACAGCCGCGCCGATTTCGCCCACCTGCGCTTCGGCGTCGGCCAGGCGCGGCGCGGCTGGCTGGAGGCCAGGGACGTGCTGAACACGCGGCCGCTCGCCGAGCTCATGCCGCTCCTCGCGAGGACGCGGCGATGAAGTGGGAGACCTTCGCACACGAGGCCGACGTCGGCGTGCGCGGGATCGGCGCGACGCGCGCGGAAGCCTTTGCCGGCGCGGCGCTGGCGATGACCGCGGTGATCACCGACCCTGCCAAAGTCGGCGCTGGTGAGACGGCACATATCGAATGCAGCGCGCCCGATGACGAACTCTTGCTGCTCGACTGGCTCAATGCCCTGATCTACGAGATGGCGACGCGGAAACTGCTGTTCTCGCGCTTCGAGGTGAATATCGACGATCATCATCTGACGGCGACCGCCTGGGGCGAGCCGGTCGATGTCGCGCGTCATCAACCGGCGGCCGAGATCAAGGGCGCGAGCTTCTGTGAATTGAAAGTGGCGCGCCTGCCCGACGGCCAGTGGCTCGCGCAGTGCGTCGTGGACGTGTGAGGACATCATGGAACTGAAGAGCCTGATCCAGAAGAGCGAATACGAGTGGGAAGTGCCGCGGACCGGCGCGATGCGCGTGCCGGGGGTCATCTATGCCGATCGCGATCTCGTCGCGGCGATGGACGAGAAGGTGCGCGAGCAGGTGGCGAATGTCGCCAAGCTGCCGGGCATCGTCGCAGCATCCTTCGCGATGCCCGATGCCCACTGGGGCTATGGCTTTCCGATCGGCGGCGTGGCGGCGTTCACGCCGGAGGAAGGTGTGATCTCGGCCGGCGGCGTCGGCTTCGACATCTCCTGCGGCGTGCGCTGCCTGCTCACCGGCCTGACACGTGAGCAGGTCGAGCCGCTGAAGCAGCCGCTCGCCGACCTGCTCTTCGCGCGCATCCCGGCCGGGGTGGGTAGCACCGGTGCGATTCGCCTTGCGGACAAGGAGATGGACGCGATGCTCGCCGGCGGCGCGCGCTGGGCCGTGGCGCAGGGCTTCGGCCGGCCCGAAGACCTCGCGCGCATCGAGGAGGGCGGTAGTGTCGCCGGCGCCGATCCGCAGGCGGTGTCCGCCCAGGCGAAGAAGCGCCAGCGCGACGAGATGGGCACGCTCGGTTCCGGCAATCATTACCTGGAAGTGCAGGAGGTGGTTGAGCTCTTCGATCGGCAAGCCGCCGCGGCCTACGGCCTGCGCCAGGGCGACGTCGTCGTCAGTATCCATTGCGGCTCGCGGGGACTCGGCCACCAGATCGGCACCGATTACCTGCGCGAGATGGCGATCGCCGCGCCTTCGTTCGGCCTCACGCTGCCGGATCGCGAGCTCGCTTGCGCGCCGCTCTCGTCCCCCTTGGGCAGGCGCTACCTCGGCGCGATGCGGGCGGGGATCAACTGCGCGCTCGCCAACCGGCAGATCCTCACGCATCTGACGCGCGAGGTCTTCGCCGCGCTGTTTCCGGGCGCGGGCCTGCCGCTCCTTTACGACGTCTCGCACAATACCTGCAAGGAGGAAATCCACACCGTCGGCGGCGAACGGCAGCGCCTGTTCGTGCATCGCAAGGGCGCCACCCGCGCCTTCGGCCCGGGGCACCCCGAACTGCCCACGGAATACCGAGATGTTGGTCAGCCGGTACTGATCGGCGGCAGCATGGGCACCGCGTCGTGGGTGCTCGCCGGCGCCGCCGGCACGATGGAGCGCGCCTTCGGCTCGGCCTGCCACGGCGCTGGACGGGCGATGAGCCGCAACGAGGCGACGCGCCGCTACTCGGGACGCAGGATCGTCGATGAGCTCGCCGCCCGTGGCATCCTGATCAGAAGTCCCAGCCTGCGCGGCGTCGCCGAAGAGGCGCCGCTCGCCTACAAGGACGTCACCGCCGTCGTCGATGCGGCCCATCACGCCGGGCTGGCGCGCAAGGTAGCGAAGCTTTTGCCGCTGGTGTGCATCAAAGGCTGATGCAACCGATCCACGAACTGCTCGCGCGCATCCGCTGGGACCCGGAATTCGGCCGTGGCGAATTCGTGCTCGGGGTTTGGGACCGCGTCGCGCACGCCATCCGCCATGTCAGGCTGGCCGACATCGGCCGCGATCCCGACAATCCCGCGCTCCTCACCCTGGTCGACGAGGAGGGCCGCGCGCATGACATTCCGCTCTCTCGCATCCGCGAGGTGTGGCGCGATGGGCGGTTGATCTGGCGGCGGCCGCAGGCGCGGACAGGTGCCGCAGTCCAGGATGGATGAGAAGAAACCCCGACGCTGGTCGCAACAAGTGACCGAGACGAGCTTCGCGCTCGATCTCGAAGAGGGGGTGTTCACCTGGGACGACCCGGCCGCGATCGCGCGTTCGCTCGCGGCCTCGGCCGAGGCGAGCAGCCGGCGCAAGGCCGGGCCGTTCCAGTCGGCGATGTCGATGCTCAACTTCTATATCAACCGCGCCGGCCGCAATCTGCCGGCCGATCAGCGCGCCGTGCTGGAGGCCGCGAAGGACGAACTGCGCAAGCTCTACGGCCGGCCAGCGCGGAGCCGGCAGCACAGGGGATGAAGCAGATAGCAGATGTGAAGCCGGCCAAGAATGTCGGTTCTTTTTACATCGTCTTTTTCTGAAAAACGCAAGCCGATGAGTTTCAACGAAAACGCCAAAAAGCATGAATCTTGCTTGGTAAGTGCGGGTTTTCGTTGATGTTTCAGGGAGAACAAAATGAAGGCGCGATCTCTATTGCTCAGCCTCTGCGCTTGCGGGTTTTTCTGCAGCACCCCCAGCCAGGCCGCCAGCTACGGCAGTCTTTACATCTTCGGCGACAGCCTCGCCGATACCGGCAACAATGCCTGGGTGTTCGATGTGGCCATGCCTGTTTTGGCGAGTCAGCCGGGTTATGGTTTTTTGGGCGCCTATGTGGGACAGCGTACCGAGGCTCCCATCGCACCGGGAGTTGACGAGGTCGATGGGACTTTGGTGCCGACCTTCCCATACACCTCGAACCGCTATTCGAACGGCGGCGTGTGGCCGGATTACGTTTCTGCGATCACCGGGCTTCCTACGCAGGCAGCGCTGGCTGGCTTGAGCTTTTCACAGGCCATGAGCGGCCAGATCAACGGCACCAACTTCGCGTTCGGCGGTGCACGGGTCGGCAGCACACCGCCCCTGGGCTTCCCTTTTAGTCTCGTCGATCAGGTTTCTGCCTATGCGCTGCTCCTGAATGGCAATCCGGCACCGTCCAATGCCCTTTTCATCGTCGAGGGTGGCGGCAATGACGTGCGCGACGTCTTCGCTGCGGCGATCGATGGCGATCCGACCACCGATCCCAATGCGCTGATCCAGAATTATCTGGACGGAATGACGACGGTACTGAACACGCTGGCCTACGTCGGCGCCCAGCACATCGCGGTGTGGAATGTGCCGGATATCGGCATCACTCCTGCAGTGCAGTCGCTGGTCACTATAGAGCCCATGGCGACCTTGGTGGCAGGCGGTATTGCGATGGCGATGAATTCCGAGCTTGAGCTGCTACTCAATGGCTTTGATGCCGTTTTCGATGGCGATTTGATGCTCTTCGATTTGCATGATGCAATGGCCAATATCTATGGAAACCCCGGTCTTTATGGCCTGACGAACGTGTCCGATCCTTGCGCCGTGAGTATCGCTTGCGTCAATGATCCTTCCGGCTATCTCTTCTGGGACGGCATTCACCCGACTACTTACGGCCATTCGCTGCTGGCGCAGGCTTTCCTCGCTGCCGTGCCGATCGGGCGGGTGCCCGAGCCGGGAACGCTCTGGCTGATGCTGGTCGCCTTGCTGCCCGCGGTTTTCCGGCAGCGGTCCGCGCGCCGTTAGCGGAGGGGCTCTGCGGCGATCATGGGCGCCAAAGTCGGCGCTGGCGATACGGCACCGACGCTCCTCTTCGGCGCCCATGATCGCCACAACTTCGGCGATCTGCTGTTCGCGCATGTCGCCGCTTCTTATCTCGCCGGGCGCACCCTCATCCCGGCCGGGCTGATCGAGCGTGATCTTTCTGCCTGGGGCGGCTTTCGGGTCGAGGCCATCGCAGAGCTGTCGCGCCGCTTTGCTGCGGCGCCGGTCGAGATCGTCCATGTCGGCGGCGAGATTCTGACGACGACGGCCTGGCAGGCGGCGGTGATGCTTGCCGGACCGGACGAGCTTGCCGGGATGATTGCGCGCTTCGATGCCGATCCGGCCGGCGCACACGCCCATGCGGTGCAGCGTTTCGGTTTCGGCGCCGCAGCGCCCTATGTGCTCGGCCGCGAGCTTTTCCCCGCCGCCCGCAGCATCGTCTTCAATGCCGTCGGCGGTGCGGATCTCGAGCGCGCCGAGCCTGCGCTGAAAGACGAGGTTTTCGCCAAGCTCGCGGACGCCGATTGCCTCATCGTGCGCGACCGGGCGACCCAGGCCGCCCTGGCGGCCGCCGGCATCGCGGCCGAGCTAGCGCCCGATCCGGTGGCGGTGATCGGGGAGCGCTTCGGGGCGCGCATCGACGAGGAGATGACGAAAGGGGAGGTGGCCAGCATCCGCTCGCGCTTTCCAGCCGGCTTCGTCGCCGTGCAGTTCGCCGCCGAATGTGGCGATGATGCGACATTGGTTTCGCTTGCCGACGCTTTCGATGCAATCGCGGCGGAAACCGGCTGGGGCATCGTCTTCTTCCGCGCCGGCAGCGCGCCCTGGCATGACGATCTCGAGGTCTATCGCCGCTGCGCGGCGCGGCTCGCCCAGGCCGCCTGGCAGATGTTCGAAAGCCTCGATATCTGGCAGATCGTCGCGCTGATCGCATCGAGCCAGGGCTTCGTCGGCACCAGCCTGCACGGTCATGTCGTGGCCTGCGCGTTCGCCTTGCCGCGGCTGAGTTTCCTGCCGCCTTCGCTGGTAGGCCACCCCAACAAGCTCGCCGCTTATCTGGCAAGCTGGGAGATGCCGGAAATGCCGGGCGTGGTCGGCCTCGATGCGCTCGCCGAGAGTTTCCTGAGCGCGTGCGCGGTCGATCGGGCCGCGCGGCAGCGCCATGCCCGGCAGCTCGCCGGGCTTCATCACCGGACGGCCGTGGCCAGTTTGAGCCGCATCCGTTCCCAGTGCGAACCGGGCCAATAGATACGTTCGCAGTCCGGGCAGCGGCGGAACTGCTGCTGGCGTTCGCGCACTGCGGGCGGCAACCGGTCGAGCACGCTTTCCTTGTCGACATCGATGAGCTCCGTATTGCAGAGAAGGCAGCGCGAAAACGGCGTGAAATGCGGCAGCAGCGCGAAGCGGCGGACGATCTCGGCGAACTGCGCCTCGGCCTTCAAGGCATGCACATAGGCGCCGTGGCGGATCGTGCGCAGCTTCAGCAGTTCGAGATCGCGCGTGAGCACGATGCGAAGTTCGCGATCCGAGAGCCTGGCGATTTCGCGGTCGTCATAATCGTTGCGGTAGGCCGTATCGAAGCCGGCCATGCGCAGCAGGCGGGCGAGGCCGCCGAGATGGCAGTCGGCGATGAAACGGGGCTTGCCGGGCGGGGGTGCATCGAGCGGCGCGTGCGGCGCGAGATCGGGATGTGCGAAGGCCGGATAGACCGCGATCCGGTCCCCGTCCGCGAGCAGTGTGGAGAAGTCCGCGGGCTCGCCATTGACGAAGATGAACGCCACCTCGGTATGCGGCACGCCACAGGCCTCGATCATGTGCTTGGCCGTCGCGGCGCGCGCGAGCCGGGCCGTGAAAGCGCGTTGACGCCGTTCCGGCGTGAGGAAGTCGTTGAGTTCGGCATAAAAGCGAAACGTGGCGGAGGCGGCCGGCGGCGTCGCTCCCAATCCCTCGGTCATAGACAAGACCTATCTGTGGCAAAAATCAAACTATGCAGTCGAACCGCTGCGGCTGACTATACTTTTTCCCGACCGGCAATATTGGGACATGTCATGGAATTCGTCGAAGAACGCGCCCCTGTGCGCTTGCCCATCAAGGAGTCCGAGCTGGGCAGATACTTGAGCGATGCCGACTGCGAGGCGCTGGTGACGGTGATGAACGTGCGCGATCTCGCGGATGGCGAAATCCTCGTCAAGGCCGGCGATGACGACAACACGCTGTTTATCGTCGTCAGCGGTGTCATCGAGGTGATCGCGATGGTGGAGGGGCGCAGAAAGGTCGTCAATAAGATGAAGGCGGGCGATTGCGCGGGCATCCGCTCCTTCGTCGAGCGCACCCCGCGCCAGGTCACCTTGAAGGCCAAGGGGCCGACGGTGGTCTATGCCGTACGGCCCGACGATTTCGAACTGCTGATCGAGACCCACCCGCGTCAGGTCTACCACTTCATGCGCGGGCTGTTCCGCATGCTCAACATCAACCTCGAACGCATGCACGAGAAGCTGCGCAGGCTGGCGCTGGCTGCGCGCTGACTCAGTTGCCTTCCGGCACCATCTTGATTGCCCCGCACGGGCATTCCGCTGCGCACAGCCCGCAGCCCTTGCAGTAGTCGTAATTGAACCTGAAGCGCTTGCCGGGGCCGAGCTTGATCACCGCGTTGTCCGGGCAGACGCCGTAGCAGTTGTCGCATTCGAAACAGTTGCCGCAGGACAGGCAGCGGCGCGCTTCGAACAGGGCGTTCGTTTCGTCCAGGCCCTGTACCACCTCGTCGAAGGTGGACTGGCGGCGCAGGATGTCGAGCATCGGCCGCACCTGATGCGGCGCCTCGCTGTAATACCAGGGGTTGAGCTTGTCGAAGGTGGCGAGCTCGTGTTTTTCCGGCGGTGCATAGGTTTCGCCCTTCAGCCAGGCGTCGATGTGGCGCGCGGCCTTCTTGCCGTGGCCGACCGCGACCGTCACGGTGCGTTCGGACGGCACCATGTCGCCGCCGGCGAAGACGCCGGGGCGGCCGGTCATCATGTTCGGGCCGACCTGCACGACGCCGTCTTTCACCTCCAGCCCCGGCACGTTTTCCAAGAGCGACAGATCGACGTCCTGGCCGAGCGCCAGCACCACCGAGTCGGCGGCGAGCGTCTCGTATTCGCCGGTCGGCTGCGGAAAGCCCTTCTCGTCGAGCACCATCTTCTCGATCGTGATCTCGCCGGCATCGGCATGCTTGATCGTGGAGAGCCACTTGATCATCACGCCTTCTTCGAGCGCTTCCTCGATCTCGGAATCGTGCGCCGGCGCCTTGTCGCGCGTGCGGCGATAGACGATCACCGGTTCGGCGCCCAGGCGCTTCACCGAGCGGGCGACATCCATCGCCGTGTTGCCGCCGCCATAGACGACGACGCGGCGGCCGAGCCGGGGCTTCTCGTCGCCTGCCAGCGAACGCAGCACCGAGACCGCATCGAGCATCTTCGCGGCGGTGCCGGCGGGGATGTAGGCACGCTTGCCGATGTGCGCGCCGACGGCGAGGAATGCGGCGTCGAAGCCTTCGTTCATCGCCGCTTCGAGATCGGCGACCTTCGTATCGAGCTTCAGGACGACGCCCAGCTCGAGGATGCGGGCTACCTCGGCATCGATGATCTCGCGTGGCAGGCGGTATTTCGGGATGCCGAAGCGCATCATGCCGCCGGGATGGGGGCCGGCCTCGCGGATCTCCACCGTGTGGCCTGCCCGCGCGAGATGATAGGCGGCGGAAAGACCCGAGGGCCCGGCGCCGACGACGAGCACGCGCTTGCCGCTGTGCGTTTCGGGCTTGGCGAAGCGCCAGCCGCGGCGGATCGCCTCGTCGCCGAGAAAGCGCTCGATCGAATTGATGCCCACCGCCTCGTCCAGATGCTGGCGGTTGCAGGCGCCTTCGCAGGGGTGATAGCAGACGCGGCCCATGATCGCGGGCAGCGGATTGTGCTCGGTCAGCGCGCGCCAGGCGGCTTCGTAATCGCCGGCCTCGGCGTGATAGAGCCAGCCCTGGATGTTCTCGCCGGCCGGGCAGGCGGCGTTGCAGGGCGGCAGCCGGTCGACATAGACGGGCCGGAAGGTGCGCCAGGAGCCGGTGCGGTTGGCGAGCGATGAGCCGGGATCGAGGGTGATGGCGAAGGGCTTGTCCATGTCACATTCCTTCGAGCAGCCGGTATTTGCGGATGTTGCGGTCGGCGAGCGCCTGCAGCCGGGCGATGACATCGGTGCGCAGGGTCGGCGCGAACAGGTGGGCGAAGCGTTTCTGCGGCTTGAGATAGGCCTCGACCGGTTGCTTGTGCCGTATCGCCAGCGCCGACTTTTGCTCGCCGTATTCGGCCTCGAACACCGGAAAGAGACCGGTCTCCTTGGCAAGCCGCGCCATCTCGATCGTCTCGCTCGGCAGCGTGCCCCACCCGAGCGGGCAGGGCACGAGGATGTGCAGATAGCGCGCGCCGTGGAATTCCATCGCGCGGCGCACCTTGGCTTCGAGATCCCTGAGATCGGCCACCGTCGCCGTCGCCACGTAGGGAATCTCGTGCGCCAAGGCAATGGCCGGCACGAACTTGCCCTGGCCGAACGGATTGCCCGGCTCAGACCCCGCGGCCGGCGTCGTCGCGGTGCGCGCGGCCGGCGGCGTGGCGCTCGATCGCTGGATGCCGGTGTTCATGTAGCCGCCGTTGTCGTAGCAGATGTAGAGCACGTCGTCGTTGCGCTCGAACATGCCGGAGAGGCAGCCGAAGCCGATGTCGGTGGTGCCGCCGTCGCCGCCCTGGGCGACGACGCGGATGTGGCGGCGCTCGCCTTTTTGCCTCTTCACCTTCAGCGCTGCGGCGATGCCGGTCGCCACGGCGGCGGTGTTGCCGAACAGCGAATGGATCCACGGCACCTGCCAGCTCGTTTCCGGATAGGGCGTCGAGAACACCTCCAGGCAGCCGGTGGCGTTGGCGCAGATCAACCGCCCGTTGGTCGCCTCCATCGCGGCGTCGATCGCGTAACGCGCGCCGAGCGCCTCGCCGCAGCCCTGACAGGCGCGGTGACCGGAGTTGATCGAGTTGTAGCGCTTCACCTGCGCCTGCACGCTGCGCTGTTCGGGCGGCAGCAGGCGGTTGCCGACGGTGAAGGTGCCGGTCTGGTAGAACTTGATAGGCTGGTAACTCATCAGTGCCTCCGATCTCCGTTGTCAGAATGCGCAGCGTTTGCGCAGGGCCGCCCCAAGCAAACGCGGCACGCGCCGAAGGCGCAAACCGAGACGATCTTGCCACGAAGACGCCCGTGATATCGAGCGCAGCGAGCTAGCGGGAACCCCCCGCGAGGGGGGCGAAGGGGGGCGGGCCATATCAGTAATTGCGGGCGGCGACGACGCCGATATCGCGCAGCAGGTTCTCGGCGACCGGGCCGGAGCGGCGACGCGCCTTCTCGCGCTCGAGCTGCTTGTTCACGATGGCCCAGTCGAGGTCGAGGAAGGTGACATGTTCGAGCGCATCCTTTTCCGCCTTGAGAAACAGTCCCATCAGCGACTTCTTCGTGATCGCGCGGCCGCCCAGCCCGGCGATCACCGTGTAGCCGTGCATGTGCAAGCCCGAGAGCGCCATGCGCACGTTGGTCGACAGGATGCCGCCCAGCCCCACGGCCATGCTCTTTTCGAGCACGACGACGCGCTTGGCGCCCTGCAAGCCGGCGCGCACGCCCTCGATGGGAAAAGGGCGGAACAGCGTGATGCCCAGCACGCCGATCCTGTGGCCCGCTGCGCGCATCTCGTCGACGACGTCCTTGATCGTGCCGAGCACCGAGCCCATCGCGACGACGATGGTCTCGGCGTCCTCGCAGTGATAGGTGTGCGTGAGGCCGCCCGAGTCGCGGCCGAACACCTGCTTGAACTCGGCCGCGTAGGCGGGAATGAGTTTCAGCGCCTCCATCTGCTTGGCATGGGCAAGGTAGCGCACCTCCATGAAGGCCTCGGGCCCGACCATCGCGCCGATCGACACCGGCTCGGCGGGATCGAGCACCTGGCGCGGCTCGTATTTCGGCAGATAGGCGTCGACCTGTTCCTGCGTCGGCATGTCGACGCGCTCGTAGGCGTGGGTGAGGATGAAGCCGTCCATGCACACCATGACGGGAAGCGACAATTCCTCGCCGAGGCGGAAGGCCTGGATGTGCAGATCCAGCGCCTCCTGGTTGTTCTCGGCGAAGAGCTGGATCCAGCCCGCATCGCGCAGCGCCAGCGCGTCGGAGTGGTCGTTCCAGATGTTGATCGGCGCCCCGATGGCGCGGTTGGCCACCGTCATGACGATGGGCAGTCCCAGACCCGAGGCGTTGAACACCGCCTCGGCCATGAAGAGCAGGCCCTGCGAGGCGGTGGCCGTGTAGCTACGGGCGCCGGCGGCGGAAGCGCCGATCGCCACCGACATCGCGGCGAATTCCGATTCGACGTTGATGAATTCACAGGGCGCGAGCTGGCCGGTCTTGACCATCTCGCCGAGCGCCTCGACGATGTGGGTCTGCGGCGAGATCGGATAGGCGCAGACCACCTCGGGGCGACACAGCGCTACCGCCTCGGCGACGGCGCGCGAACCTTCACACTGTTTCAGCATGGCGGGCAGCCTCCATTTTCTGCCGAACGAGCGCATGGGCTTCGGTCGCTGCGGCGACGTTTGCCTCGGCGATCTTGCCGGAAAATTTTTCGCGGATCGCCTTGATCACCGAATCGAGCCGGACGATGCCGGTGACGGCGGCGAAGGCGCCCAGCAGCGGCACGTTGGGCACCGGGCGGCCGACATGCTTCAAGGCCAGTTCGGTGGCGGCAATGGCGCACAGCCGCTCGGGACGGTGGCTGGCGACGAAATCGCCCAGGCCGAGTTCGGCGAAACTCTTGCCGGTGTTGATCAGGATGTAGCCGTCGGGCTTGAGGCCCGCGAAGCAGTCCACCTGATGCAAGAGCGTCGGGTCCTGGATGATCAGCGCGTCGGGCGCGACGATCGGCTCGCGCAGGCGGATTTCGCGGTCGGCGATGCGGCAGAAGGCGACCACCGGCGCGCCGGTGCGCTCCGAGCCGAAGCTCGGAAAGGCCTGGGCATGGCGGCCTTCGTCGAAGGCCGCGATGGAGAGCATCTCCGCCGCGGTGACGACGCCCTGGCCGCCGCGCCCATGAAAGCGAACCTGGAACATTGCGCGTTCTCCTCATTGTCCGGGCTGCGGCTTGCACCGATCATGTTGCGCTGCCCGATTGCGAGGACAAGTTTAACCCTTTAACATCGGCTACGCCGCCCACCCGGCGGCCCATACGAACATCCGCTTCGCGCACCCCGCGAGGCGCAATTTCATCGCTCCAACACAGGAGGAGACATGTCCGAGATTCAGCCTGGTGCGGCTTCCGTTTTGGCCGCCCAAACCGCCGATGCCGATCCGCAGGAGACGCGCGAGTGGCTCGACGCGCTGGAAGCCGTCATCGAGCAAGCCGGGCCTGAGCGCGCCCACTTCTTGATCGAGCAATTGATCACGCTGGGCCAGCGCGCCGGCATCAACATTCCCTATTCCGCGAATACCGATTACGTCAACACCATTCCCGTCGACCGCCAGCCGCTGGCGCCCGGCGACTATGCGATCGAAAACCGCATCCGTTCCTATGTGCGCTGGAACGCGCTGGCGATGGTGCTGCGTGCCAACCGCGGCCAGTCGAACCTCGGCGGCCACATCGCCAGCTTCGCCTCGGCGGCGACGCTCTATGACGTCGGCTTTCAGCATTTCTGGCGCGGGCCGGGTCATCCCAGCGGCGGCGACCTGATCTTCTTCCAGGGGCATTCCGCGCCCGGCATCTACGCGCGCGCCTTCCTGCTCGGGCGGCTTTCCGAGGCACAGCTCGACGGCTTCCGTCAGGAAGTCTCCGGCCATGGCCTGCCATCCTATCCGCATCCTTGGCTGCTGCCGGAATTCTGGCAGTTCCCCACCGTCTCGATGGGCCTGGGGCCGCTGCAGGCGATCTATCAGGCGCGCTTCATGAAATACCTGCAAGATCGCGGCCTGGCCGAGACGGGCGACCGCAAGGTCTGGGCCTTCCTGGGCGACGGCGAGGTCGACGAGATCGAATCGCTCGGCGCGATCGGCATGGCCGGACGCGAAAAGCTCGACAACCTGATCTTCGTCATCAACTGCAACCTGCAGCGCCTCGACGGCCCGGTGCGCGGCAACGGCAAGATCATCCAGGAACTCGAGGCGGAATTCCGCGGCGCCGGCTGGAACGTGATCAAGGTGATCTGGGGCAGCTACTGGGATGCGCTGCTGGCGCAGGACAAGAAGGGCCTGCTCAGGAAACGCATGATGGAATGCGTCGATGGCGATTACCAGACCTTCAAGTCGAAGGATGGCGCCTACGTGCGCGAGCATTTCTTCAACACGCCGGAACTGAAGGCGATGGTCGCCAACTGGACCGACGACGACATCTGGCGCCTCAATCGCGGCGGCCACGATCCGCACAAGGTGTATGCCGCCTACAAGGCCGCCGTCGAGCATACCGGCCAGCCGACGGTGATCCTCGCCAAGACCATCAAGGGCTATGGCATGGGCGAATCCGGCGAGGCGCAGAACATCACCCATCAGCAGAAGAAGATGGGCACGACCTCGCTCAAGGCGTTCCGCGACCGCTTCCGCCTGCCGATCGCCGACGAGGATCTCGAAAAGCTGCCCTACCTGAAATTCCCGGAAGGTTCGGCCGAGCTCGAATACATGCGGAGCCGCCGCCTCGCACTGGGCGGCTACCTGCCGCAGCGCCGCCGCAAGGTCGAGCCGCTGCCGGTGCCGGAGCTGTCTGCCTTCGAGCCGCTCCTGAAGGCTTCCGGCGAAGGGCGCGAGTTCTCGACGACGATGGCCTTCGTGCGCCTGCTCAACCTGCTGATCAAGGACAAGCAGCTGGGTCGGCGCGTCGTGCCGATCGTGCCGGACGAATCGCGCACCTTCGGCATGGAGGGGCTGTTCCGCCAGGTCGGCATCTGGAACCAGGAAGGGCAGAAATACGTGCCGCAGGATGCCGACCAGCTGATGTTCTACAAGGAATCGAAGGACGGCCAGATCCTCCAGGAAGGCATCAACGAAGCCGGCGCGATGGCCGACTGGATCGCCGCGGCGACGAGTTATTCGACGCACGGCGTGCAGATGTTGCCGTTCTACATCTTCTATTCGATGTTCGGCCTGCAGCGCACGATGGATCTCGCCTGGGCGGCGGGCGACTCGCGCGCGCGCGGCTTTTTGATCGGCGGCACCGCCGGTCGGACCACGCTCAACGGCGAAGGGCTGCAGCACGAGGACGGCCATTCGCAGCTGCTCGCTGCCGCAATCCCGAACTGCATCTCCTACGATCCGACCTTCGCCTACGAGCTGGCGGTCATCATCCAGGACGGCCTGCGCCGCATGGTCACCGAGCAGGAGGACGTCTTCTACTACCTGACGGTGATGAACGAGAACTACGAGCATCCCGCGATGCCGCCCGGGGTCGAGCGCGACATCGTCAAGGGCATGTATCTGTTCAGGAAGGGCGCCAACAGCAATGCGCCGCGCGTGCAGCTGCTCGGCTCCGGCGCGATCTTCCGCGAGGCGATCGCCGCCGCCGACCTGCTGCGCGGCGACTGGGGCATCGAGTCCGACCTGTGGAGCTGCACGAGCTTCACCGAGCTGGCGCGCGACGGCCACGACTGCACCCGCTACCACCTGCTGCACCCCGAGGCGCCGAAGCCCGTCTGCCATGCGCAGGCGCTGCTCGCCGACACGCGCGGGCCGATCGTCGCGGCGACCGACTACGTGCGCCTGTATGCCGAACAGATCCGACCGTTCATCACCGAAGGCGGGCGGCGCTACACGGTGCTCGGCACCGACGGCTTCGGCCGCTCGGACACGCGCGAGAAGCTGCGCGACTTCTTCGAGGTGGATCGCCGCTGGATCGCCGTGGCGGCGCTGTCGGCGCTCGCCGACGAGGGCGCCGTCGAGCGCAGGCAGGTTGCCGAAGCCATTGCGAAGTATGGCCTCGATCCCGCCAAACCGAATCCGTTGGGAGTCTGAACGATGGAAATCAAGGTTCCCGACATCGGCGGCTTCAAGGACGTGCCGGTCATCGAGATCCACGTCAAGCCGGGAGATACGGTCAAGGCCGAGGATGCGCTGATCACCCTGGAATCGGACAAGGCGACGATGGACGTGCCTAGCCCCGCCGCGGGCATCGTCAAGGAAGTGAGGGTCAAGCTCGGCGACAAGGTTTCCGAAGGCACGGTAATCGTCAGCCTCGAACCCGCCGCGGCCGATACGGCATCCGCACCCGCACCCGCTCCCCAGGCGGCCGCGCCCGCTCCGCTGCCCGCGCCCACCGCCGAACCCGTACCCGCAGCGGTCGCTGCGGCCGCGCCGGCGCCGGCCGTTGCCGCGCCCGCCGCCT
>JACAEF010000053.1 GCA_013388985.1 Rhodocyclaceae bacterium | reverse complement strand
GGGTAAAACAGAATGCGGTCCATTTCTATTCCGCAAGTGCATGATTCCCAATGTAAGCTCCGCACTCATCCGTAAAAAAACTCTCATCGCGGCAGGCTATGCGCATGAAAGGATGCGATACTGTGGAGATTACTTTACTTACGCGAAACTGTTGGAGATATCCGACTTGGCTTACATTGCGACGGCGTTGAACTATTTCAGATTCTCCCGTAACACCGTGCGCTCGAAAATGCACCATTCCTGGCTGCACGAATACGAAAAGGCCACAGTCATGGCATACGTCAGCGACAATTTTCCTATAAGTGCAGAGGAACGCAAGCAAGCGACAGCCAATTACCTCGAAGGCCAGTTACGCCTGATTGCATATGACACGCACTACGCCATCGAATGGCTGAAAGGGTACCGGAAATACCGCAATATCGCCAAAAAGTTCTGTCCTAATCTTGAATTGCGCATGTTTTCCAAAGCTCTTGCTATCGCCGGTCGCCTCGCAAGCAAGCGTATTTTGGCAAGACGAGGCAATTAACATTCCAGTTCTGGAATTTGAAAGATGAGGATTGCCCTTCTTTGCTCCGGTCTCAGCAACATTCAGCGCGGGCATGAGATTTTTGCCCGCGACCTGTTTGAACTTCTGAAAGACTCATTGGATATCACCCTGTTCAAAGGCGGAGGCGATCCAGCACCAGGCGAGATCGTCATCGACAATGTTTCGCGCAACTCGCCATTTATAAAAGAT
The DNA here is from genome assembly GCA_013388985.1 of Rhodocyclaceae bacterium. GTDB lineage: Bacteria > Pseudomonadota > Gammaproteobacteria > Burkholderiales > Rhodocyclaceae > Sulfuricystis. The sequence goes on along the minus strand of JACAEF010000053.1, from coordinate 28,422 downwards.
GTACATGTAGCCGCCTCTCAGAAGTGGGTAGCAGCAATGCAGGAAAGCGAACGCCTGCGCCTCGAAGCCGAAACTTTTGCTTATGCTGCACTCAAGCCTTTACTGGAAGGAGGATACGACATCATCCATTGTCTAGAGAAAGATGTCTGCAACATCATCTACGATCACCGCCATTTTTTTTCAAAAACGCCAAAGATCGTCTTTTCCAATGGTGGCGCTATGCCCGCGCGTGACTTGCCGCGCTGCGATTTCGTACAGGAGCATACCGATTACAACCTTGCCCGTTCTGCGAAAGGCAAGGCCTTCATGATTCCGCATGGCGTGGATACCGAGCTTTTTCATCCCGGTGTGCACTCCGATTTTCGCGCCCGACACGGCATCCCTGAGGACGCATTCGTCGTCATCAGCGTAGGCACCATCTGCTACTGGCACAAACGGATGGACTATGTGATCAGAGAAGTTTCCGGCGTGCCCGACGCCTGGCTCGTGATCGTCGGCCAGGAATGCCCCGATACCCCTGCCATCGTGCAACTTGGCAAAGAGCTCATGGGGGAGCGGATCATTTTTACCAAGATGGCACACCACGATCTACCCCAGGCTTATGCAGCGGCCGATGTATTCGTATTGGGGTCGCTATTCGAAACCTTCGGCATCGTTTATATCGAGGCGATGGCGATGGGACTGCCTGTCATCTGCACGGATCACGAAAATCAAAAATTGATCGTCAAGGAAGGCATCTTCATCGACATGAAACATCCGGGAGCGCTGCGCAAGGCTTTGGAGGCCGGGAATCGCCATCTATATGCTCCGTTACGTAACCGCGGCCCCCAGATCGCCCGGGAATTCTATGATCTCCGCAATCTCAGGCAACGGTATATCGAGCAGTATCGCCGCATCGAGACGGCAGAGACCCGGTTACCGCGTTATACGCTGGGAACAAAGTTGTCAGCCAATGTTCGGAATGCGTTTCGTCGCGCAACTGGACTTTTCGCTCGCTGACTTTGACGATCAAGTGGAATTTTTTTTCCTTACAGACGAGAGGCCCGCCAGCATCCAATACGCCAACGCGCGCCAGTTTCCCGGCTGATGCCGCAGCACGCGAGCAAATGATTCCTTGGCTTTCATCATCGAGCCGCGATGATAGTGCGCATAGCCAAATCCGTAAGCCAGTTCGGCCAGACGTTGATCGAGCGCATATCCAGGCACGACCGAACCATCCGGCGAGACCCTCCCCCACTGCGCCACCGCCCGAGCAATCAAATCGTATCCATAATTTTTCGATTTAGGCGAGCGGGTCAGGCTATCGGGTGATTGACGGTAATAAGAATAAACTCTGGCGAGTTTGTGAAACTGGAAATGACGCGAGGCACGAAGCCAATAGTCATAATCCTCGCCGATTTCCAATGTGGGATCGAAAAAACCGATTTTCTCGAAGACCTCACGCCGCATCATGACTGTCGAGGTATGCACGATGCAGTCGAGTAGTAATTGTGGGTAGATCCAGCCAGACAGGGTGGCGTCGATTTCGTTCGACGTTTGCGCATGAGATGGCTGTTCAGGACGGGGGTTTTTTTCTGGGTCCCATACCTGCCATCGATGATAAACGATGCCGACTTCGGGGTGCTTTTCCAAATAGTCGACTTGCGCCTCCAGCTTGCCTGAGAACCAGCCATCATCCGCATCGAGGAAGCAGATCATCTCGCCCTTTGCGGCTTTGAGCCCGGTATTCCTTGCGGCTGCGACACCTGCATTAGCTTGCTGCAGGATGGTTACCTGGGGCGTTTCCTTTTTGACCAGATCGACTGTTTTGTCGGTCGATCCATCGTCGATCAGCAGGATTTCAATGGTTGGCCAGTCCTGATCGATCACGCTGCGAAGTGCATCCAGCACAAAGCGTTCGGCATTGTAGGCCGGAATCACGACCGAAATGCTCGGCCAAGCGCGCCCGCAGCTTTGTTGCATGTCGTCAGGCATCAGGTAGGTAATTTTTTCGCCACGACGAGACTATAGGGCGTAAACACATGCCCAAGAAACCGCAGGGGGGGCAGGTTCCGCACCGCGACGAGCAGCAGTTTCACTGCCCATCCCTTGCCATGCAAATCGGCAATATCGAATCGGTCGAAACATTCGAAACCAAGCGGTTTTAGGTATTCGATCAAGCCATAGGGGCTGAACCAATTCACGGCCGGATATTTCGCGTAGTTCACAAGATCGGGACGATCGGTAACAGCTCTTTTTTCGTAATACCGCTTGAGGAACCCCGGGTACCAGCTATAGCCCGGCAGATTAAACTCCTGCTGCTTGGGGCAGAGTTTGTTATTGGTGTTGAGATAAAGCAAGCCACCTGGCCGCAATACACGGATCGCCTCGGTCATGCACCCCTGCCAATCCACGACATGTTCGAGCAGTTCGGGCAACAGGCAGATATCGACACTACGGTCCGGACAGGGTAAAGCCGTCGCCGTGCCGACATCGAAACGAGCCGACAGGCCCATTTCTTCTGCACGTCTGCGCGCCAGAGCGATCAAGGGTTCATTGATATCGATTCCCCAGTAATGGTGGCCGCGTTCCAGCCAAAAGCGTGATTGCGTTCCCGCCCCGCAGCCGATATCGAGAACCTCCAAGGGCCGTTCGAGCGGCGTTCCTGCCAGTTGGCGCAGCAGCAAGTCGCGTACCGAGCGAAATCGCTCCAGCGTTTCGGGTGTCAGGCTCTGCTGCTCGTAGTATTTGTAGAAATCCTCGTGAGAGCTGGTATCCCACGCTTTGCCGCTGGAACGATCCTGTTCATTCAGCATGTCACTGCCTTACCGTTCCAAGCGTTAACGGTCATCCTCGCTCCCCATTTCAACGTCGATGTCCCCCATGGAGTGAAACGTGGCAATTGGAAGACATCGCTGCCGCGCCGCGCCACGCCATGTGCCGTGGTGACAGAAATCTCGAAACCCGATGACCTGACCATATCGACATGTTGTCTCACATAGTCGCGCAGCGGCACGCCGTTCGGATAGGCAAAAGCCGTTACGGCGTGACCGACGATTTCCTCCAACCGGCGTTTTCCCTCGACAATTTCAGCACGCGCTCGATCGTCATCCAGGGAAGTCAAGATAGGATGATTTACCGTGTGCCCGCCAATCTCCACTCCACGACGATCGAGTTCTGCCACCTGCGCCGAAGTCAACATGATATTGTCTGGCAGCGCACCACAATGTGCGATTTCGAGCAGCCTGGCGACATCTTCATTTCTCTGCTCGGGCTCGCGATAGCGGAGTACGTTGAGAATCCGTGTGACGGCCAGCAACCGCTCTTCCTCCGTTGCAAGCGAATGCCGCCCTAACCCGATTTTGGTCAAATCGATGGAGGATTCACCTACTTTGGCCATCGCGTCGATCACAGCATCGTTGAACATGCGTCCGCCGTCGAGGTAGCCTGTTGCGACAAAAACGGTTGCCGGCAGGTCGTATTTTTCGAGAATGGGCAAAGCGATGGTCAGGTTGTCTGCATAGCCGTCGTCGAAGGTGATGCAGCAGGCGCGTTTTGGTAATGTTCCATTGCGCAAGCGTTGCGTAGCCTCACGGAGCGGCAGCACGACGAAATGTCGAGCGAAAAAGGCCATCATCCGCTCGAAATCGGCCGCGGTGGGCTCGTTCGGCCTCAACGGATCCCGTCTTTCCAGCACGCGGTGAAAAATGAGGATCGACAGGCGTTGCCCCAACGGCGGCCAGAATAGCAAGGGAGTGCCATCGATCATGCCAACACGACTTCCTTTTGCTGTTGCAACTTGCCATTTCGCCCCATTTCGGCCAGTACCTGCCGTACTATCGTCCGTAGGACGATGAGAATGATCACGATGTAATAAGGCAGATCGAAATAAGTCAGGCTGAGGAAGGCCCCCCCAACGGCATAGCCAACCAGACTGACTTGGCACATGGCGGCCAGATCATGCGCCCATTCGAGCCCAACCTTGCCTTTAGTATTGCGAACGATCCATGCCCCATTTAGCCATGAAAAGCCGTAGATCAATAGAAATAGAAACAGCCCCATGAAACCATGCTGCCCCAAGACCTGAAAATAGATGCTGTGCGCCGCCAATACCAAATCTGGGTTTGGTGCATAACGTGCATAGACATCGGCTTCGTAGATCGCATAGCCGCCACCGATCGGGAAACGATCGAGAGCCAGATTCCAGGCAGCCCACCAGGCATTGAGCCGGCCTAGCGCCGAAGCATCCTGATTGTATTCTGCGATGGTATTCATACGAGCGAACCAGTGTTCTGGCATCAAATACAGCACCATAGGCACCACGAGGACGATCAACAACCCGATCAGTAATTTCTGGCGGCTTTTGGCAAAGAGGAACAATCCCATGGCAATCAATGCCAACAAGGCACCGCGAGAATACGAGCCCAATGCCGAAATGACGCACAGGATCATTGCTGCCAAACATCCCCGCTTGATCCACACATTCTCGGATTGCAGCTGTAGATAACGAAACAGCGGAACCGACATGATGATAGCCAGTGCCAATGCATTGTTGTCATAAATGAAACTGTCTTCCGGCCCCCTGACTCTGTAGGCACCGCCGGTTGCGATGGTGAATATGCCGCCCTTTATGCCAAAGAAGCCAATCGACAAGGCAAGCACCCATGTCATCTTATGCAATTGATCGCGCGTCCCCACGAGTAGCAACGCAATAAGGCACATCAATAAAATTTTTGCAGGTCTTAGCCACATCTCCAGCTCTTGTTCCGGATGAAAAGAGAACAAGGGCGACACGCAGAGCCAGAAAAAAAACAGTACCAGCGCAATGGCCGCACGATCATGAGGAAACTTATAAAGGCTTTTTACTTTCACCAGCATGCCCGTAAAGGTAGCAAGGGCCACGATCAGCGCAAATGGCATGCTATATGCGAACCCCCAAGTTAGCCGATGAGGATTCATGATGCCTAGCCATATCCACATCAGTAACCCATTGAACGGGTTGCGCAGGATGAATGGGATCGAACCGAAAACGATGGCGGTAAGCAACAAATCACGCATGATGCATTTGTATCATGACTTACCGACCAAACGACGAAAGTGAATTTCTTTTTCCCTGGCCTTCATCAAGGACACGCCCCACGGAAGGCAGTGGCAAACATGGCGCAACCGGTAGTGCTGCTCAGCGTCATCGCGCCAGCCAGGAAACTTGATGCTTCAGGCAGGCCGCCAGCTGGAATATCCAGGATGGTTGCGTAATCCGAGACGCACTGCCGGAAGTAGCCGGCGATGTCGGCCGGGCTTTCCTGCGCGCTATCGCCCCGCCCGGTCTGCCCCGTCAGCCGCACATAGAGGCCGGGCGCGAAGCGCGCGATCTGGTTGCTCGCGATGGCCTTGAGGATCATGGGCAGGCTAAGGGGCATGATTGGAGGTTTGTTTCGTGACGGAGTGCCGTCTCGCCAGCGCCGAGTTTCAGTTCGCTTGGCGAGCGGAACATCCGTGTGCAAGGCTAGGCTGTCGCCAATTCGTCCGCTGGTTTCTTGCGTGGCGACCTGCGCGGCTTGGCCGACATCGAAGGGGCTGCATGCAGCTTGATTTTGAGCGCCTTGATGACTTTCATTACCGTCGAGAACTCGGGGTTTCCGGTTGCCGAGAGTGCGCGGTAAAGGCCTTCGCGCGTAAGACCGGTATCCCGAGCAAGTTGTGTCATGCCACGCGCGCGGGCAATGTCGTTCAATGCAGCGCGAACAAGGCTGCCATCGCCCGGATCTTCTTCCAGGCAGGCATCGAGATAGAGCGCCATGTCCTCCTCTGATTCGAGATATTCCGCCGCATCCCATCGTGTGAACTTCTCTGCCATGTTCAATCCTTCCATTCCTTGGCGATCTTGATCGCCGTCTTGATATCAGTATCTTGCGTGCTCTTGTCGCCCCCGGCCAGCAATACCACCCATACCGAACCTCGCTGCATGAAATAGATGCGATAGCCAGGGCCATAGTCGATTCGCAACTCGCTTACCCCTTCGCGTGCGGGCTTCACATCGCCAAAGTTGCCGGTAATCTCGATGCGACGAATCCGGGCGTTGATCCGGGTTTGCGCTTGCCGGTCCTTCAGCTTGCGAAACCACTGCTCATAAGTGTCACTCTTCCGGATCTCAAACATCGGCTAAGTGTAATCCATGGATCACAGACAATCAATCATCAAATCGGTTTTGTTATGCGTTGTCGAGATTCGATACAAAGTTTCCAATGTCATCAATCGCCGCCATTATTCCACACGCGGGCCGCTCGTCAGGCTGTTGTTTTCGAGCAGATTGCAAAGTGCCTGCTCATTGAATAGCCCGGATTGCAGGATGCGAGGCACTTGCCGCCCTTCGGCGATGCCGGTTTCGCGCAGGAGTGTCGTGTCATCGGGCCGCACTGTCGGCGCAGCCGGTTTGCGGGCCATGCCGAGTTTGGCGGTCACCTTGTGGATGACCTTACCGCCGTAGTGGCACAGCAGGGGCGAGAAGCGCCACAGGTTGAAGAGCGAGGCCGGCACGGGCGGGTAGCCATGTTCGAGCGGAATGTTCGCCAGTTTTGGAGTGAAGCGCTGGAACAGGCGGCGCGCGAGGAGGCTGCGAAAGCGCGTGTCGGCCCGGGCGGCGAAGATGGGGTCGAGCACCTGGACAAATCCGATCGGCGAAAACGCCGGCCAGAGCTGATTGGTGCTGCTGGCGATGCGCCCCTGCCAGCGCTGCATGCGCAGGCTGTAATAGACGCAGTCCATCTGCGTGGTGTTGGTGTAGCCGGCGATGGGCGCGATGGCGCGGCCGACGGCAAGGCGACGGTGACATCGGGATGGTCGGCGCTGCCCGAGACGGTGGTGTGAAATGGCCGCTGCGCGGCCAGCAAGCCGGTGAGCAGCAGGCGCGAGTCGTAGCCGCCGGTAAGGTCGGAGATCAGCGGCTCGCCTGTATCGGGCAATGCCTTGAGCACTTCGACGAGGCCGTGGTGGGTTTGCTCGGCGGCAGCTTCGAGATCGAGGCACTCGGGCTCGACGGCGGAGAAATCCCAGTACTTGCGGGTTTGCGTGCCGGCGGAATCGAGGGTCAGCACGGTGGCCGGACCGATCTTGTGGACGCCCAGCCACAGGCTGCGGTCTTCGTAGATGTTGCCGGTGGCGATGAATTCATGCACGCCGACGGGGTCGAGCTGTGTGTCGTCCAGCTTGGCGAGCACGGCGGACGAGGTGCAGACGGCCATGCCGTCGTGCATTTGGCGCCAATAGAGGTGTAGGCTGCCGCAACGGTCGGTGATGACGTGGGCCAGGCGGGTACGCTGGTCGACAATCAGCAGCGCGAACAGGCCTTGCAGGCGGCGCGCGAGGCCTTCCGCCCCATGGGCGAGGTATTGTTCGATGAGCCAATGCGCATCGCGCCCGTGCTCGGCGGGCAGAGGCAGCCACAGGCCCAGGTCGGCGATCCAGATTTTGCCATCAGCCGAGCGGGCGATACGCTTGTCGGCTGCCTTTGTCGCGGGGGCGACAGCGAGGGAGGCGGTGGGAGAGTCGGCGCTGTCGGTGATCCGCACGCCCTTGAAGTCGCCCAGCGCCCGCACGCCTTTGTGGAAGCATGGCGCTTCAGTCTGGCCGGCAGCAGGGACGAACAGAAAAGCGTGGCTCATGGCGGCTGATTATACGGAGTGCATGGACGGAAGCAGGTTTATCTTGCCGGGGGTGCCGTCCCGCCAGCGCCGAGCTTTGGGTCACACGGCTTCGACACGCAACCCAGCCATGCTTGCAGCCTCGCGCTGACGTGCGTCTGCCGACACAAAGACATCCGCCTGCAACACCACCGCACTGCCGATATGGATGGCATCCATGCCGCGCAGGACATTCTTTTCAAGGCTGGCAATCGTTTGCGCCAGAACTGCCGGCGTCAGGTCGCAGATCGCAGCATCCTCGATATCCGCCAGCAGCAGGGCTTTCAGTTGGCGGTACTGGGTTTCGTCGATCCTCCCCTCGCGACGCAGACGACAGAATGCGGAAATGATTTCTGGCAGCGCGATCGCGGAAAGCCCGATTTCCGTGGCTTGATCGCACCAGGCGAGAACCGCATCGGTACCGGCTTCGCTGATGTAGCGCTTGGCGAAGGCCGAGCTGTCGAAGAAGACGCGCACCCCAACGACCCTCATGCGCCCGAGGCACGCTCTTCGAGAATCATGCGGCTGACGGAAACACCATCAAGAACCAGGGGCTGGGCCTTGCGGCGCTTCCATGACGGCAGGTCGGCCACCACGGGAACGATGTCGGCAATCGGCTTGCCGTTGCGCAGCACGCGTACCGACTCTCCCGCTTCGACGAGATCGAAATAGGTTTTGGCGTGGTTGCGGACTTCGGTGAAGGTGGCCTGTTTCATGATGCCCTCTGAATGTACAGAACGATGCAATTATCTATGAACATCCGGCAATTGACCAGCCGAGGGTGCCGTCCCGCCAGCGCCGACTATTGCCGACCAAGAACCTGCCGAAACAGTGCCAGCTGCCCGTCGTTCGTCGGCTGCCAGCCGAATTGCTCGGCGTAGGCGCGGGTGGCGCTGCGGGTCGGCAAAGCATCGCGCAGGTGGGCGACGGCGCGCACGATGCCACCGGCGCTGCGCTCGTCCATCAGCAAACCGGCCTCGGGTGCGGCGACGACTTCGGGCGTGCCCCAGACGTTGCTGGCGACGACCGGCGTGCCGCAGGCCATGGCTTCGAGCAGCACGTTGGCCCAGCCTTCGCGGCTGGAGGCGAGCACCAGGCAATCGACGGCGCTGTAGAGCGTGCGAAGTTTGGCTTGCGGCATGGCACCGAAAAAGCGCACACGATCCGTTACACCCAGCCGTGCAGCCAGCGCGCGCAGGCGGATTTCCTCTTCGCCGCTGCCGGCGATGTAGAGCCTGGCATCGGGAATCTGCGCCAGGGCTTCGATGACCAGATGATGACCCTTGCGCTCGATGAGATGCCCGACCGAGGCGATGGCGAAGCGGTCACCCATGCCGAAGGCGGCGCGAGCCTCGGCCTTGTCTTCCGGCCGGAACAGTTCGAGATCGACGCCATTCCTCAGCACGGTGATCTTTTCCGGCGGAGCGCCGAGTTCGACCAGCGCATCCTTGAGCGCCTGGCAGACGGTGATCATCGCCGCGCAATCCTTCGCGGCCTGCAGGATCATGCGGCGCGGCTTTTCGTACTGCGGGATCAGGTTGATGTCGGTGCCGCGCGCGGTGATGACCACCGGCTTGCCCAGCGCCTGGCCGATCATCGTCGCGGCAACGCCATCGGGGTAGAAGTAATGGGCGTCGATGAGGTCGAAATCGAAACCTTCGGCGATCAGCTGGCGGGCGGCGGCCAGACCCGTGCGTGCGAGACTCGCTGGCGCCCAGTTCATGCCGATCTTGGGCAGCAGCAGGTAACGCGGATGGGCGACGTCGATGCCGTTCCTGACTTCGTGCGCGGGCACGGCGGCGTGCTTCGCGTATTCGCCAAAGCGCGGATGTGCGAAGGGAAACCAGGGGACGGGAGCGACGACGCGGGTTTCGATTTGGCCGCTTGTCAGCAGGTGACGCAGCCGCGTCTCGACGAAGATGCCGTGCGATGGGCGCACGCTGCTGGGGTAGAGGGTGGAGAAGAGCAGTGTGCGGATCATGAGCGGCAGACCAACGCCACGATCTTGCGCGCATTGCCCAGCCAGGTGAGGTCGAGGCGGTCGATGGTCGCGGCGGCGGCAGCGGAAAGGCGCGCACGCAGTTCGGGATCGGCGCACAGCCGCGTCAGGCCGCGCTCGAAGGCGCCCGGCTCGGTGGCGTCGAACAGCAAGGCATTGTCGCCATCGCCGAGGATTTCCTCGATGTTGGGCTGCCGTGGCGCGATGACCGCCTTGCCCAAGGCCAGGTATTCGAACAGCTTGAGCGGCGAGGCGTAAGGCACCACCGCGGGCTGCAGGGCGATGTCGAACGCGGCGACATGCTCGGGCACCCGGTCGCGATCGATGACGCCAGTGAAGCGCACGCGCTCACGCAGCCGCAAATCCTCGGCCAACTTTTCGAGATCGCCGCGCACCGGACCATCGCCGACGACCAGCAGCACCGCATTGGCCGGCGCTCCTGGGGTCGCCATCCAGCGGATCACCCGATCGACGCCATGCCAGTCGCGCACGAAGCCGGTGAAGCCGAGCACGAGCTTGCCCGACAAATCCAGTCGCAGTTTGGCTTGATCTGGCGCGGGTGCGACCGCGAAATGCTCGCGGTTGATGCCATTGGGAATGACGGTGATGCGCTCGTCCGGCACACCGGCGGCCTTGACGTAGCCGGCCAGCACCCGGGTGACCGGCAGCACGTGGTCGGCGCTGCGCCAGGCCGTGGCTTCGGCCCAGCGCGCCAGCCGCGGCAGCCCGAGGCCGCCACTGTGGCGGCTGCGCTCTTCGGCGAGAGGCGAATTCACTTCGAGCAAGAGCGGAATGCCCAGCTTGCGCTTGAGCATGGCGCCAGCCAGCAGGTAGAGGTTGTAACGTTCGTAGATGAAATCCGGCTCGAATTCACGCGCCGCCTGTAAGAGCCGCCGATAGGCCACCCAGGAATAGGCCAGTTCGAGCAGTTCGTAGAGGGCCTTCGGCAGCGCGGCTTTAAGCTTGTGCACCAGCGTGGCATCCTCGCCCATCCCGCCAGCGGGCGCGATCTCGGGCGCGACGACGCGCACCTCATGACCAAGCTGGCGCAGCGCGCCGATCAGCTCCTCGATATGGACGGCCTGGCCGTCTTTCGATGCCGTGCGGTGGTGGTAGAGGATTCTCACCCGGCCGATTATATGGTTCGCATGAAATCAAACCAATCGAAAGTGCCGTCTCGCCAGCGCCGAGTTTCAGTCCTGCCCGAACAGGTCGCGCGTATAGACCTTGTCCTGCACATCGCGGATCTCGTCGGTGAGGCGGTTGGCGATGATGACGTCGGCCTCGCGCTTGAAGGCGGCGAGGTCATTGACCACCTTCGAGTGGAAGAACTCGGGCTCCTTGAGCACCGGCTCATAGACAATCACCGGGATGCCCTTGGCCTTGATGCGCTTCATGATGCCCTGGATCGATGATGCGCGGAAGTTGTCGGAGCCGGCTTTCATGATCAGGCGATAGACGCCCACCACGTTCGGCTTGCGGCGGAGGATCTCGTCGGCGATGAAGTCCTTGCGCGTGGTGTTCGAATCGACGATCGCACGAATCAGGTTCTGCGGCACGTCGCGGTAGTTGGCAAGGAGCTGTTTGGTGTCTTTCGGCAGGCAGTAGCCACCGTAGCCGAAACTCGGGTTGTTGTAGTGATTGCCGATGCGCGGATCGAGACAGACGCCCTCGATGATCTGGCGCGTGTCGAGGCCGTGGGTGGCGGCGTAGGTGTCGAGCTCGTTGAAGAAGGCGACACGCATGGCGAGATAGGTGTTGGCGAACAGCTTGATCGCCTCGGCCTCGGTGCTGTCGGTAAACAGCACCGGGACGTCGGGCCTGAGCGCGCCTTGCTTGAGCAGGCTGGCGAAGGTCTCGGCGCGCGCCGAGCGCTCGCCGACGACGATGCGCGAAGGGTAGAGATTGTCGTAGAGCGCGCGGCCTTCGCGCAGGAACTCGGGCGAGAAGATCAGGTTCTCACAGTTCAGTTCGGCGCGCGTCTTGGCGGTGTAGCCGACCGGCACGGTGGATTTGATCACCATCACCGCCTGCGGGTTGATGGCCATCACGTCGCGGATCACCGCCTCGACCGACTTGGTGTTGAAGTAGTTGGTCTCGGGGTCGTAGTCGGTGGGTGTGGCGATGACGACGAATTCCGCGCCTTCATAGGCTTCGCGCTTGTCGAGGGTAGCACGCAGCTTGAGCGGCTTGTGCGCAAGGTAGTCCTCGATCTCGGCATCGACGATCGGCGAGACCTTGCGGTTGAGCAGGTCGACCTTCTCGGGGACGATGTCGAGCGCGACCACTTCGTTGTGCTGGGCGAGCAGCACGGCGATGGACAGACCGACGTAACCGGTTCCGGCAATGGCGATTTTCATGATGTTCAGACCTTGAAATAGTCGCGATACCAGGCGACGAAGTTGGCCACGCCCTGCGAGACCGGCGTGGAAGGCTTGTAGCCGAACTCGCGCACGAGGTCGGCGACATCGGCATAGGTATCGGGCACGTCGCCCGGCTGCAGGGGCAAGAGTTCCATCTCGGCCTTGCGGCCCAGCGCGGCCTCCAGCGCGGCGATGTAGTCCATCAGCTCGACCGGCTGGTTGTTGCCGATGTTGTAGACGCGCCAGGGCGCGCGGCTGCTGCCGGGATCGGGGTGGTCGCCAGACCAGTCGGGGTTCGGCCGGGCCGGCTGGTCGAGCACACGGATCACGCCTTCGACGATGTCGTCGATGTAGGTGAAGTCGCGGCGGTGCCTGCCGTAGTTGAAGACCGGAATCTTCTCGCCGGCAAGGATCGCCTTGGTGAATTTGAACAGCGCCATGTCGGGCCGGCCCCACGGGCCATAGACGGTGAAGAAGCGTAGCCCCGTCGTCGGCAGCCCGTAGAGGTGGCTGTAGGTATGCGCCATCAGCTCGTTGGCCTTCTTGGTCGCGGCATAGAGCGAGAGCGGATGATCGACATTGTGATGCACCGAGAAGGGCATCGTCGTGTTGGCGCCATAGACGCTGGAACTCGACGCATAGACGAGGTGCTCGACGCCATGATGCCGGCAGCCTTCAAGGATGTGGCCGAAGCCGACGAGGTTGCTGTCGATGTAGGCGAGCGGGTTTTCGAGCGAATAGCGCACGCCGGCCTGCGCGGCGAGATTGACGACCCGGTTCGGCTTGTGCTCGACGAAGGCGGCTTCCATCGCCTGACGGTCGGCGATGTCGATGCGCAGATGCACATAGTTCGGATGCTGCGCATGACGGGCGAGCCGCGCCTCTTTCAGCGCCGGGTCGTAGTAGTCGTTGTGGTTGTCGATGCCGATGACGGCATCGCCGCGTTCGAGCAGGCGCAGGGCCAATGCGGAGCCAATGAAGCCTGCCGCGCCGGTGATGAGGACTTTCATGATGTTTTTTCCAACTCTCTCGACAGAATTTCGACGATGCGCTCGGCCGCCTTGCCGTCCCACAGATGCGGTCGGCGACCTTGCTTGCCTTCACCGCGCAGGATCTTGCGAGCTTCGGCGACGATCCTCATTGGGTCGGTGCCGGCAAGCACGTTCGTGCCCTCTTCCACCGTGATCGGCCGCTCCGTGTTCTCGCGGATGGTGATGCAGGGCACGCCCAGCGCGGTGGTTTCTTCCTGCAGCCCGCCGCTGTCGGTGAGCACGACCGCGGCATCTTTCCATAAGTGAAGGAAGGCCATGTAGGGCTGCGGGCCGACGAGCGTGACGTTCGGACCGAGATCGATGCCGAATTTTTGCAGATTGCCGCGCGTGCGCGGATGCACGGGAAAGAGCAGCGGCAGGTCCTGCGCGATCTCCCTGAGCGCGCCGCCGATGCGGGCGAATGTCTCGGGATCATCGACGTTGCTCGGCCGGTGCAAAGTCACCACGCCATAGCGCGGATGAGTGCGTTTGAAGAAGCTCGTTTCGAATTCGGCATCGCTCTGCGCGAGCTTTTCCGCCTGGTAGAGCAGGTTGTCGACCATCACATGGCCAACGTAGTGGATCGCGCTCTCCGGCTTGCCTTCGCGGCGCAGATGCGCGATGCCGCTCGGTTCGGTGACGAAGAACCAGTCGGAAATGCTGTCGGTGACGAGCCGGTTGATCTCCTCGGGCATCGCCATGTCGCCGCTCCGCAAGCCCGCCTCGACATGCGCGACGGGGATGTGCAGCTTCTTGGCGACGATGGAACAGGCGAGCGTCGAATTGACATCGCCGACCACCAGCACGGCATCGGGCGGGTTAGCCTGACAGAGCTCTTCGAAAGCCGTCATGATCTTCGCCGTCTGCTGCGCGTGGCTGCCGCCGCCCGCACCCATGAAGACGTCCGGCGCCGGAATGCCCAGCTCCTCGAAAAAGACGTCGTTCATTTCGCGGTCGTAGTGCTGGCCGGTGTGGATGATCTGGTAATCGAGCCCGCCGTGCGCTTCGAGGGCGCGCACGATCGGGGCGATCTTCATGAAGTTGGGCCGCGCGCCGGCGACGAGATAGAGTAGGGTCATGAAACTTTTCTCAGGCGGCGAGCTCACGCGCCGCTTCGTCAATCACCGCCTCGGGGACACCGCGCTTCTTCAATGCCTCGATCAGCCTGGCGGTGGCATCCGAGGCGAATTGCGCTTCGTCGCGACGCAACCCTTCGCTGATATAGGACTTCAGCAAGGCCTGATAACCGCTGAAACCCCGCCTTGGCGCAATCTCCTTCATCGAGGCCACGACATCGACCGGAATGCGCAACGTGATCGAAGTCATCGGCCGGTCTTTTTTGAGACGGTTTTTCAAACGTTCAGTCAGCATAACGGCGTTCCTCCTCCGGTTCCGCCCGTCGGGCGGAGATGATTCGAATGTAGTCGCCATGCACTTCGACATGCACCACATAGAGCAGGCGACCGATGGCATCGAAGCCGATGACCGCTTCGCGCGCCTCGCCATTCCTCGATGCATCGACGAGCACGAACAACGGATCGGAAAAAACCGTCGCCGCCTCCTCGAAACGGACACCATGCTTGCGCCAGTTCAGCTCGGCTTTGCTTTTGTCCCAGACGAACAGATCACCGTTGAGCTCGTAATGGATATCCATGCCGATGGGCGACGCACGAATTGTCGTCGTAACGTATTGCCCTTGTCAATACACAAGAAGTTTTCTCAACCCACTCCGCTTTCCGCAAACTCATTGAATTGCCCCGTTGTGACGGAGAAAAGCATCGAACATCAACAGCACCCAGATCGGCGTGCTGTGATCACGGACGCCGGATTCGTGCTGCTCGACGATCTGCTGGATCGCCTCGCGATTGAACCAGCCGGTCTCCAGCAGCGGTCCGCCGAGCAGCTCGTCGCGCACGCGCTGTCGCAAGGGGCCGCGGAACCAGCGCGCCAGCGGCACCGCAAAGCCCATCTTCGGCCGATACATGATGTCGTGGGGAAGATGGGGCTCCATGGTTTTCTTGAGCAGCCACTTGCCCTCGCCGCCGCGCATCTTGAACGACGAAGGCAGCGTGGCGAGCCATTCGACGAGCGGGTGATCCATCAGCGGTTCGCGCACTTCGAGCGAATGCGCCATGCTGGCGCGGTCGACCTTGGTGTTGATGTCGCCGATCAGATAGGTGTGCAGGTCGATGTACTGGATCAGCGCGAGCGGGTCGTCGGTGTCGGCCTTCGCGGCATGACGGTCGAACACGGCCTGCGCGTTATAGCCGCCGAGCTGGGACTTGAACGCATCGCTGTAGAGTCGATCGCGCTGCGCATTGCGGATGACGGAAATGCTGTGGAAGTAGGCTTCGACCGAGGTGCGGGCGAGCGCCTCGAAAGTGGTCTTGGCACGGAAGATGCGCGGCGCCCAGTCGGCCTTCGGATAGAGCCGGCCCAGCAGACCGAACAGCGGCCGGCGTAAGCCCAGCGGCAGCGCGGCGCGCAGGTGCTCTTCCATCAGGTGCAGCCGGTAGCGCCGGTAGCCGCCGAAGCTCTCGTCGCCGCCGTCGCCGGAGAGCGCCACCGTGACATGCCGGCGCGCAAGCTCACAGACGCGGTAGGTCGGGATCGCCGAGCTGTCGGCGTAGGGCTCGTCGTAGAGCTTCGCCAGCGTGTCGATCAGGTCGAAATCGTCGCTCTCGACCCGGTCGACGAAGTGGCGCGTGTGGTAGCGATCGGCCACCTGCTGCGCGAAGCGGGCTTCGTCGTAGGCCGGATCGGAAAACGAGATCGAACAGGTATTCACCGGCTCGTTCGACACGCCGGCCATCAGCGCGACCACCGCGCTCGAATCGACGCCGCCGGAGAGGAAGGCGCCGAGCGGCACTTCGGCGATCATGCGCAGACGGATCGATTCGCGCAAACGCCGCTCCAGCTCTTCGCGCGCCTCGATCTCGTCGAGCTTTGCATCGAGCGTGAAGCGCACGTCCCAATACGGGCGCGGCTCGGGCAGTGCCGCTCCGCCAGCGCCGATTTTCAAGGTGCAGGCCGGCGGCAGCTTTTTCGCCTGCCTGAAGATGCAGCGCGGCTCGGCGACATAGCCGAGGGCGAAATATTCCTCGACCGCGAGCGGGTCGATCTCGCGCTTGAGCCCCCCATGCGCGAGCAGGGATTTCAGTTCCGAGCCGAACAGGAAGGTGCCGTCGTCGAGCAGCGCATAGAACAAGGGTTTGACGCCGAGCCGGTCACGCGCGAGGAACAGGGTGTCGCGATTGCGGTCCCAGAGCGCAAAGGCGAACATGCCGCGAAAGCGCGTCACACAGTCCTCGCCCCAGGCTTCCCAGGCATGGACGATGACCTCGGTGTCGCTCTTGGTATGGAAGACGTGGCCGAGCGATTGCAGCTCGGGGATCAGTTCCCGAAAGTTGTAGATCTCGCCGTTGAAGACGACGCAGACGCTGCCATCCTCGTTGTAGAGCGGCTGCTGGCCGGTTGACAAATCGATGATCGACAACCGCCGATGCCCCAGGCCCACGCCCGGCTCGATGTGCAGCCCGCCCTCGTCCGGCCCACGGTGGAACTGCGATTCGTTCATCCGGGAGAGCACGTCGCGGTCGATGTCGCGCTTGCCACGGGTGTCGAAGATGCCGGTGATGCCGCACATGATTTATTGGTTTTGACTTTGAGGATGCGGTCCGAATAGTAACCGATCGTAAAGCGCTCGATAGGCGCCCACCATCGCCTCGAGGCTGAAGCGCCGCTCGACCTCCGCCCTGCCCTCACGGCCATGCGCCTGCGCCATCGACGGATTTCGCGCATAGGTGAGGATCGCTTGCGCCATCGCCTCGACATCGTCCGGCGGCACGAGCCGGCCGGTGTGGCCTTCGCTCACCAGCTCGGGATTGCCGCCGACATTCGTGGCGATCACCGGCAGCCCGCTCGCCATCGCTTCGAGGATGGTGTTCGAGATGCCCTCGGCCAGCGAGGGCAGCACGAAGCAGTCGAGCCCGCGCAGCACATCTGGAATGTCGTGACGCTCGCCCGGCAGCCAGGCGAGATCCGCAACGCCCGCCGCCTCGAGCAACGCGAGCGATCCGGCACGCAGCGGGCCGTCGCCGACCATCACCAGCCGCAGCCGCGGGCGCAGCTCGGGCGCGAGTTCGAGCGCGCGGATGAAGGCGCGGGCGAGCAGGGTCTGGTGCTTGACCGCCTGCATGCGGCCGACGGTGCCGACGAGCCAATGTTCGGGACGGTGAAACGGGCAGCCAGGCAAAGTCGGTGATTGCGAGACGGCAGGCCGGAAGCGCTCGGCATCGACGCCATTGCAGATCTGCGTCACCTTGCGCGCCGGAATGCCGACCCGCCGGGTCAGATAGTCGCCGAGATCGCTTGAGAGCGCGATCCAGTGGCTGACGAAGGGGTTGTAGGCACGCCGCACCCATTGGTAGGTCTTGTTGCTGCCGCCCAGGTCATGGACATCGTAGCCGTGTTCGCCGTGAATGCGCACCGGCACGCCGGCCGCCCATGCCGGCACGGTCACTTCCAGCGCTGCGAGGTTGCGGCTATGCACGATCGCGGGCTTGAGTTTCTGGAACAGGCGCCACAGACGCGGATACAGTTTGAACAGATGGCCCGGGGGCTTGTTCAGGCTGAAATACTGGACGTCATCACGCACGATGCGCTGCTTGAAGTCGGTGACCTCGGTGAGCGCCAGGATCGCGTGCCGGTAGGCGTCTGCCGGCAAGCGGTTGATCAGGTTGACGACGCCGTTTTCCAGCCCGCCGACATCGAAGCGGTAGAACACATGCAGCACCAGCGGTCGCGCATCGTGCCGGCCGGTCATTGGAGATGGTCGATGTACCAGGCCATCGCCTCTTCGAGCCCGGCGTCGATGCGATGCGTCGGCGCATAACCCAGAAGCCGCTGCGCCTTCGTGATGTCGGCGAGCGAGTGACGCACGTCGCCGGCACGGAAATCGCGGTAGATCGGCTTGAAACCGGCGAGATGAGGATAGCGCTGGGCCAGATGCTTGACGAGGAAGGCGCACAGCGCGTTGAGCGAGGTACGCTCGCCGACGGCGACGTTATAGACCTGGTTCGTGGCTTCGGGATTCTCGGTGGTCGCCGCCAGCAGGTTGGCCTGGATCGTGTTGGCGATGTAGCAGAAATCGCGGCTCGTCTCACCATCGCCGTTGATATAGACCGGCTCGCCGTGGATCATCGCCGCGATCCATTTCGGGATCACTGCGGCATAGGCGCCGTGCGGATCCTGGCGCTTGCCGAAGATGTTGAAGTAGCGCAGGCCGATGGTCCTGAAGCCGTAGGCGCGCGCGAAGACGTCGGCATAGAGCTCGTTGACCAGCTTGGTGACCGCATAGGGCGAGAGCGGCTTGCCGATTTTCTCTTCGACCTTGGGCAGATCGGGGTGATCGCCGTAGGTCGAACTGCTGGCGGCATAGACAAAGCGCGCGACCTTGGCATCGCGCGCCGCGACCAGCATGTTGAGGAAGCCGTCGATGTTGGCCGAGTTGGTCGTGATCGGGTCTTCGAGCGAACGCGGCACGCTGCCGAGCGCCGCCTGATGCAGCACGTAATCGACCGCATGGCGGGCGGTGCCCTGCTGCCACCACATCGCCTCGCGGCAGGTGTCCAAATCACGGATGTCGCCCTCGATGAAGTGGAACCGCGCTTCGAGCTCGTTTCGTGGAAGACCGGCGGCGATGCTGGCATCGTCGAGCGCCGCCTCGAGGTTGTGATGGTAGCCGGTGGCGAAGTTGTCGAGGCCGACCACGCGTTGGCCGAGCGCCAGCAGGGCTTCGAGCAGGTTGCTGCCGATGAAACCGGCGACGCCGGTGACGAGCCAGGTGCGCGGATGCGAGCGCAGCTCGTTACGCAGCGTATCGTAGATCGTTGCTGTCATGAAGTGGTGTCCAGCGGGGCCAATAGCTCTGCAATCTTGCCACCTGCCTGTCGGGCGAGCGCGGGATTCTGCAGCCACATCTGGAGGGTGAACTCGCGCAATTCTTCCGACTGCTCCAGGCGAAGCAGCAGGATGTCCTGCGGAATGACGACTGAGCTTTCGCGTGCGCTCGATTCAGACATTCGGATCTTCTCCACGGCGGATTTTCTCCAGAGCCTCGATGTCGAGGAGATCCCTCGGGCGGCTGGCGTGGCGCTTCAATGCCAACAAATCATCGATCGAGGCAATCATGACTTTTCGGCCAAACAACTCTCCAGTGATGGCGTTTTGCTCAAGCCGCTCGAAGGATAATGGTGGTCTCACCAGAATGTCGACAACCTTGCCGCCAGGCTGCGGTTCACGCAAGGAAAATGCAAGCATGCCTTTTTCCCGATGCCATGTTTCGATCTGATTCGCATCGCGCAAGGCTTCGAGCGGCACAGGAATATTGGGCTGCAGACCGTATTTCTTCGCCACTGCGATGAATCTTTCGAGATTGCCATCGTCCAAGGCCAAAACGAGATCGATATCGAGTGTCGCGCGCATGTAGCCGTGCAACTGCACCGCCAGCCCACCCACCAGCACATAGGCTACCTGGGCATCGGCCAGCGACTGCAGCAGTTCGGCGATTTTCATGTGCGCGCGGTCCCTGCCCGTTACACACGCCAGAGCTTGAAGCCGGCCTTGGTGACGGCCTTCGGGTCATAGGCCGATTTCACATCGACGAACAGCCCGCCGCGTTTGAGCTTCGCCGTCAGCTTCCTGAACGGCATGGCGAGGTATTCTTTGTGCGAGACGGCGGCGACGATCGCATCGACATCTTTGGGCAGCGCATTCCACTTTTTGAGCTCGATGCCGTATTCATGCATCGCCTCAGCCGGTTCGCCGAGCGGGTCATGCACCGCGACCTCGCAGCCGAAGGATTGCAGCTCCCGGACCAGATCGGCGACCTTGGAATTGCGCAGGTCCGGGCAGTTTTCCTTGAAGGTCAGCCCCAGCACGATCACCTTGGCACCCTTGACGTGGCAGTCGTTGGCGATCATCTGCTTGACGGTCTGCTGCGCCACCCAGGCGGCCATGCCGTCGTTGATGCGCCGGCCGGCGAGGATCACCTGCGGGTGGTAGCCGAGCATCTCGGCCTTGTGCGTCAGGTAATAGGGATCGACGCCGATGCAGTGGCCACCGACCAGTCCGGGCCGGAAGGGCAGGAAGTTCCACTTGGTGCCGGCCGCCTGCAGCACTTCGAGCGTGTCGATGCCGATGCGGTCGAAGATGATCGCCAGTTCGTTCATCAAGGCGATGTTGAGATCGCGCTGCGTATTCTCGATCACCTTCGCGGCCTCGGCCACCTTGATGCTGCTGGCGCGATGCACGCCTGCCGTGATCACGGATGCATACATCGCCTCGACGAAATCCGCCGTCTTCGCATCGTCGCCGGAGACGACCTTGACGATCTTGGTGATCGTGCGCTCCTTGTCGCCGGGATTGACTCGCTCGGGGGAATAGCCGACATGGAAATCCTTCTTCCACTTCATGCCGGAATGCTGCTCCAAAAGCGGGATGCAGACTTCTTCGGTCGCGCCGGGATAGACCGTGGACTCATAGACCACCGTCGCACCCTTCTTCATGTACTTGCCGACCGTGGTCGAGGAACCGACCAGCGGCGAGAAGTCGGGAATGTGCGCCGCATCGACCGGCGTCGGCACGGCGACGACGATCAGGTCGGCCTCCGCGATCGTCGCCGGATCGGTGCTCACCGTCAGCCGCTTGGCCGCCTTGAGCGCCTCGCTGCTCACCTCGCCGGTCGGGTCGATGAACTTCCGGTAACTGGCGACCTTCGCTTCCGAAAGGTCGTAGCCGATGGTCTTGTATTTCTTGCCGAACTCGACCGCGAGCGGCAGGCCGACATAACCGAGGCCGACGACGGCGACGACGGTGTTGGCGAGATTGGATTTCGTTGCCATGTTTTCCCCTTTCCTTCGATTGCGTGGATTCTATCTGCGCGCAGCGTCCGCTTCGGCGAGCAGGCGTTCGATGCCCGCGCCCGCTTCGGAAAGATATTGCGCCAGCACTTCGGCGCCGGGCTCCGGCGCATAGACGAACACCGCGGCGGAAGCATCCCCACGCCCCGCAAGGCGCTTCAGGGCGAGCATCAGCTTGCCGAGGGCATCGCGGATGACGACGCGGCCGTCGATGTCATACCAATGCCAGACCATGAGGCGCTGACTCTCGCTGGTCAGCCCGGCATCGATGCGACGCAGGCTCGCCGTGCGTACGCCAACTGTCCGTCCGCCCAGCGAAATGGACTTCTCCCCTCGTGCGGTCTGCGCCCAATCCTGGTCGCTGCTTTTGACGAGCACGTTTTCCGAGCTGATCAGCTTGCGCTCGTAGTTCTGCTGCTGATACCAGGCGATGAAGACGCCGACGCGCCGGCCCTCCTTGGCGAGCGTGACGTTCAGGGTAGCCGAGGGATTGGCGAAGGCCGGCTGCCAGTCGACGAGCGGCGCTTCGGCCAGCTGCCACCCGCCTTGGGCGAGCGCTGCCGCGCTCAGCTGCGGCGGTGGCTGAACCGGGCCGCCGTCCAGCCACATCAGCGCGGCACGTGGGGTGATTGCGATGCCGATGGCCAGTGCAGCACTGAGCAGCACATCCCGCGGGTGCGCTGCGGGCTTCGCTCTTGCCTCTTCCCGCGCAAGGCCGGCAGAAGGCCCGGTTTCATCCTCGCGCCAGCGCAGACCGATGGCGAACATGATCAGCATCACCGCGCCGAAGAACACCCAGCCGTAGATCAGGTGATCGACGCCGACGGCGAGGGCGTTGCCGGACAGATGGCCGAGCATGACGATCATGTAGGCACGCAGCCAGTTGGCGACGAGCGGCACGACGATGGCGACGGCGACGAAGATCAGCCGGCGCTTGAGCGAGCGGAAGTTGAGATAGGCGAACAGCGTGCCGACGACGATCGAGGCGATCAGGTAGCGCACGCCGCTGCAGGCTTCGACCACCGACCAGCGCCCCGAGGGAATGACGAAATGCAGCCCTTCCTGATAGACCGGGATGCCCGTGGCGCGCAGGCCCAGCACGGTGAATTTCGCCGTCCAGTCCATCATCGTCGGCATGACGAACTCACCGAACGGCACCGCGAAGAACAGGAAGCCCAGCGGGAAGGCGATGCGTCGGGCGGCCCGAAGGCCGATCACCAACGGCACGGCCAGCACCAGCATTCCGACCAGGGCGAACTGGGTCAAGACATTGACGGCGGCCAGTTCGCCCATCAGCCAGCCGCAGGCGATCACGGCGAGCGGCAGCGCGAGCCAAAGCGCAGGACGCGGCGCTTCCCGCGCCAGCTCGCGGCGCTTTTCCCAGATCAGCCAGAGGCTGATCGGCGGCACAAGGAAGGCGTGATTGAACGTCCCGGACCGCCACCAGATCTCGACCATCGCGCGCGCCGTCTCGAAGTAGAACGCGAGCAGCGCGAGCTCGACGAGGACGAGCACCGCGACCGTCTGCTTCCAGCTCGGGCGGGATGCGAAAGTCGGCGCTGGCGATACGGCACTCATGGCGCGAGCTGGGCGAGGTGACGGTCGATCGTCGCGAGATGGGCGTCCCAGCTGTAGCTGGCGAGCACGCGCCGACGCGCCGCCCGACCAATGTCATCGGCACGAGCAGGATCGGCGAGCAGGGACCCGATCTGCGCGACATAGTCCGCAGCCATTTCCGCCGCGAGCAGCTCGGTGCCGCGTTCGGCCGCGATCGGCGCGGCGCAGGCGGCCGAGGCGACCACCGGCCGCGCCATCGCCATCGCTTCGAGCACCTTGTTCTGGATGCCGCGCGCGATGCGCAGCGGCGCGACCACCACGGCAGCATGGGCGAGATAGGGCCGCACGTCGGCTACCGTGCCGGTCACCACGACCTCCTCCCCCGCCAGCGCCTGCACGGCCGGATCGGGGCTGCGGCCGACGACGTAGAAGCGCAGCGCAGGATGGCGGTCGCGCAAGGCGGGCAGGATTTCCCTGGCAAACCAGACCGCGGCATCGACGTTCGGCCAATAGTCCATCGCGCCGGTGAAGGCGAGCGGGAGCTCTCCCGCCGGATACGGTGAGGCGAAGCCGTGTTCAGGCGAGAAGAAATCGGCATCGACGCCGTTGCCCATCGCGTCCACGCGGCCGGCGCACTCCGGCGCGGCGGCGAGGAACAGATCGCGCTCGGCCTCCGTGACGAAAAAGGAATGCGCGGCGCGCTGGGCGATGGTGCGCTCGAAAGCCAAGAGCCGCTCACCCTCGCGTCGATAGAGCCAGGACAGCGGCCAGCGGTGCGTCGTCGCATACTGCCGCCACTTGGCCGAATCCATGTCGACGAAATCGATGAGCGCCGGCAGCCGCTCGGGCAGATAGTCGGCCATGACGGAGGAAAAAACGACCGCCGCATCGATGTCGCACAAGGAATCGACCCAGCGGCGCAGGACGGCATCGCGGTAATAGGGGAGCGAGAGCGCCTCGCCGGTGAGCAGGCCACGCAGGCTGCGCAGCTTCGCCCGGCGCGGCGTGAGCCGGGCGACATGGAGATCGGCGCAGTAGCCGCGCACGTCGTCCAGATGCGCCTCATCGGCCGGGTCGTCGATGAAGGTGCCCAGATACAGCCGGTGCGCGCGGGCCAGATGCCTCATCAGATGGAAGGAGCGCACCTTGTCGCCCTTGTTCGGCGGATACGGCAGGCGATGGACGAGATATAGCAGGTTCGCCATGCATCAGCCCAGGTTGCGCACGATCAGCGGGCCGAGCCGGTTGGTGAGCCAGAGCGGCAACCGGCGCCAGGTGGCGATCATCAGCCGATACTTCGGATTGTTCGGGTTGTTCTGCGGGATGCCCTCGCGCTTGTAGAGGCGGTATTCATAATTGAGCGGCGTCGGCTCGAAACCCCAGTTTTTCTTGAACGCATACGAGCCGGCGCCGACCTTGCTGCGGCCATAGTCGAAGACCTTGAGGCCGCGCGCGCAGGAGCGACGCATCAGCTCCCAGTATTTGAAGTCGTTGGCGGCCAACTCGCGTGCGCGCAGCGCATCACCGGCATAGTAAGGCAGCACCTCGTCGCGGAAATAAAAGCTCAGCACGCTGCTGACCGGGGTGCCTTGGGCATCGAGCACGGTCAGCACCTCGCAGTCCGGACCGAACTCGGCCATCAGGCGGGTGAAATAGCGTTTCGGCAGCGCCGGCGTGCCATGTCGGCGCACGTTGTCGGCATAGAGCGCGAAGAAGCGCTCGACATCGGTATCGATCTCCGCGCGCAGGCCGTTCTTGATTCCTTTCCTGACCATCGCGCGCTGCTTGCGCGGGATCGCCAGCATATTCGCCTCCTCGTCGGGCAGGATTTCCTTGCGGAAGGTGACGTAAAGGTCCTGGCGCGGCCAGTCGGCATGGCGGGCTTCGATGTTGCGGTATTCGAGATGTTCGACTTCACACTCGCGGGCGATGCTCTCGGCTTCCGCTTCGAGCGCCGCCGCCGCCTCCACATCGTCGGCGACGACGCCACCATAGACGCAGAAAGGCAGGGAAACCAGCGCATTGCCAAAGAGCCGGCTCTTCACCTGCGCGAGCGGCAGGATGCCGACGATCCGCCTGCTCCGCTCGGCCGAGAGGAAGAAGGTCGGGTGGCCGAAAACGTCTTCGAGGATGTTCTGCCAGGCCGCGCGGTGGAAGAACGTCGCCGCCGGTGTCGCCGCGACATAAGCCTCCCAGCGGGCAACGGCATTCGCATCATGCCTGTCGAGCCGGGCAATCGTGACCGTCCCGCTCATCGTCCGAGAAAGATCTCGTCCATCCGCCCCCAGCGGAAATCCTGCAACAAGCGTTCGAGGCGTTGCTCCATGCGGTGGAGATTCAGGTAATGCCTAAAGCGCGTCTTCGCGTCGATGCCTGGAATGCGTGGCTGCTCGGGATCGATTTCCCAGGGGTGGAAATAGAACACCGCCGGCTCGCCTTCGATCTCGTTGACATGAATGATCAGGCGCCGCGAGACGGCATAGGGCAGCAGGCGGAAATAGCCGCCGCCGGAGGCCGGCCAGTTGCGCAGGAAGGCGCGCACCGTGGTCGGCGGGATTTCCAGCACGCCGGCATGCGGCACATGGGAAAAGCGCGGCGCGCCCGGCATGCCGTAATGATCGTGGCGCACGGGATAGACGCTCGAGCTGTAGCGATAGCCGACGCGCGCGAGCGTCTCGAAGGCCCATTCGCGATTGCCGGCGTCGATCGAGAAGCTCGGCGCGCGATAGCCTTTCACTTCATGGCCGGAAAGGTCTTCGAGGATTCCCTTGGCGCGCTGGACGTCAGCGGCGAACGCCTGCGGCGTCAAGCGATTCGCGCGTTCGTGACCATAGCCGTGGCTCGCCAGCTCATGCCCGTTGGCGACGATCTCGCGCACCACACCGGGATGGCGTTCCGCAATCCAGCCGAGCGTGAAAAAGGTCGCCTTGACGCCGTGGCGGTCGAGCAGCGCGAGGATGCGCGCGACATTGCGCTCGACGCGGCATTCGCGCTTGTCCCAGTCGGCCCGGTCGATATAGGGCGCGAAGGCCGAGACCTGGAAATAATCCTCGACATCGATGGTCAGCGCATTGGTCTTCATGCCATGTCGCTAGTCGAGGTTTCCTTGTCGGGCTTCTTGTCCGCGGCCTCGCGCGCGGCCTTGCCGGAGCGCGCCGCGTCGACCAGCTGCTGCAGCACGCGCAGCATCATCGTGTTGGTCTGCTCGAGGCGCACCAGGCTGCGTTCGAGACGCAGCAGCCGGTCGGCGATGCGCCGGTTGCTGATGCTGGTGAGCGCCTTGCCGGCATCCCGGGCCGTCTCGGCATCGATCTGTAGCGCCACGTCTCCTCCGCTGGAGGCGAACTCACCCTCCAGCGCCTGCGGTGCCAAGAGTGCCGCGGTGGTGGGTTTCGCGCCCACGCCGATCTGGCCGCCCATCTCATTGACGACTTCCTGGATGTCTTCCTTGCCAAAGAGCTTCTTGTCATTCAGGAACCCCAGCAGCAGCAGCCGGTCGCACAGCGCGTTGATGCGGCGGGGAATGCCGCCGCTCGCATCAAAGATCGCCTGATGCGCGGCATCGTCGAATTTCGGTTCACCCTTGGAGCCGGCGCAGCGCAGGCGGTGATAAATGTAGTCGCGCGTCTCGGCGGCACTCAGCGGCCCGACATGACAGGCGGCGATCACGCGCTGGCGCAGCTGCTCCATCTGCGGGCTGAGCATGATGGCGCGGAATTCCGGCTGGCCGACGAGGAAGCTTTGCAGCAGCGCGTGCGATTCGAACTGGAAATTCGACAGCATGCGCAACTCCTCGACGGCGCGCGGCGTCAGGTTCTGCGCCTCGTCGATGATCAGCAGGCAGCGCTTGCCGCGCCGTGCGATCTCGACGAAGAAGGCTTCGAGCGCGAGGATCAGATCGGCCTTGGCGAGATCCTTGAAGCGCACGCCGAAAGCCGCCGCGACCATGCGCAGGATGTCGTCGGCATCGAGCTGGGTGCTGACGATCTGCGCGGCGACGACCTTGTCCTTGTCGAGACTGTCGAGCAGGCCGCGCACGATGGTGGTCTTGCCGGCCCCGATCTCGCCGGTGACGACGATGAAGCCCTCGTTCTGGTGCAGGCCGTATTCGAGATAGGCCTTGGCACGACGGTGCTGCTTGCTGTCGAAATAAAACGCAGGATCGGGATTCAGCTGGAAGGGTTTGACCTTCAAGCCGTAGTAGGCTTCATACATGGTCGTCTCAGAAGGAGGCGGACAACGTACCCGTCAGTGCGTGCTCGGTGTAATCCGCGGTACCCGTGCCGGCATTGTCGTAGTTGCTCTGCCGCAGGCCGAAGGATGCCGTGGTGCGAGCGCCGAGTTTCGTGGTGTAGAGCAGCGACAGGGAACGCAGGCGCGCGTCCTGACCGGCATCGCCGCGGCTGTGCGAGGTCAGCGCATTCAAGGTCAGATTGCTCAGCGGCGAAAGCTTGTGCGCCCAGCTGGCGCTCAGCCCTGACTGACGGATGTTCTGTGAGAGCGCGAAATCGTCGAGCGGGCTCACCCCGGTGCCCAGCCGGGTATTGCTGCTGCGCTGGGCGGTGAACGTGACGGTGTTGTTCGCGCCCGTCAGCGAGACGGAGGCTTGCTGACGGCGCTGGATGAAGGGCTGGGCGGTGACGACGTTGCCATAGATCAGGCTGTTGGCCGGAATGCCGGCGCTCTGCAGCAAGGCGCTGACCGCCTGGTCGCGGGCAACGGGATCGGGAATGCTGGAAGCGAGTTGCAGGAACAGCAGGTCGTAGGCCGTCGACACCGGCGCCGTGGTGAATTGCTGGGCGGGAATGACCACGCTGCGGGTATCGACGAACTTCCAGGCGGTCAGCGCGGTGCGGTGGCTGAAATCGATCGTGTGACCATCACCGAAGCTGCGCTTTTCCTTGGCCAGCTTGAGCAGCGTGCGTTCGGTCGGCGCCCAGTCGAGTCCATAACCGGTGACGGTGCGGTGCTGCCATTGGTAATTGCTGTAATTGTCGGATTCCCGGCCGGCACTGACATTCACCTTGAACTGCGGGTCGAGGCGATATTCGAGCTTGCCGATGACGCGGCTGGACTGGGTATCGCGCACGCGGAAACTGGTGCGCTGGTCCTCGGCCAGCAGCGACCAGCCGAGCAGCGCCAGCGGCGTACCGCCGGCGAGGTGACCGCTCCAGATTTGCGTATCGACATCGGAGCCGGTGGCATACAGGCCGCTGTCCGCCGTGGTGCGGATGTCGCGATAACGCAGCTCATAGGAAACGTTGCTGGCCCCGAAATAGCCTTGCACATAGGGCGACCACTGCCATGAGGTCGTTTGCGCGCGGTTGGTATTCACCAGCTCGTTGCTGGCGGTCTGGGTGCCGAACACCGAATTGGCGTGCTGCGCGATGCTGGCGAGCGCGTCGAGGAACAGCCACTGTTCGACCAGCTCGGCCTTGCCGTTCGCCGACAGGGACATCTGATCGTTGTTGTAGCGGCTTTCGTTGGCGTAGAAATTCTGGCGCCAGGCGAAGTTGAGATTGCCACTCACCCGCCCGCCCTTGCCGTCGATGTGGATCGCCGGAGCGATGGAGGTGATCAGGTCGCTGCGCTTGTCGGCCAGCCCCGGCCGCACGTTGTCGGTGAGCGTCAGGCTGCCGGAGATGCTCGGCGTGATCAGCCAGGCCGGCCGGCTCGCCGGAGCGGTGGCGTCTTCCTGGGCCAGGGTGTTCGCCGTCAGCAGCAGTCCCCCGAGCAGGCAACCGAATAGCTGCGCCGATTTGTGGCTGGGAGCGCGCATGATCAAGGAACCCTCCTCAGCCATTATCCTCAGGGCCGGGCAGCGCTGGCACCGGTTTTTCCGGAATAGCCGTAGCCATAGCCGTAACCATAGCCATAGCCATAGCCATAGCC
>JACAEF010000095.1 GCA_013388985.1 Rhodocyclaceae bacterium | reverse complement strand
CTGGAGATGGAGGCCGAACCTCCCCCGTCGCCCAAAAACCTTTGGAACAGGTGCTGCTCGTGGGGCGTGGTGATGATCAGGATCTCCCGGATGCCCGCCAGCATCAGCGTGGACAGCGGGTAGTAGATCATCGGCTTGTCATAGACCGGCAAAAGCTGCTTGCTGATGGCCAGCGTGATCGGGTACAGGCGCGTGCCTGAGCCCCCTGCCAGAATGATGCCTTTCATGGGTGTTTCCGCCGCCGCTCCGTGCCCGGCGCGCAGCCGTCACCTCCAGGCGGGCAGGCCCGGCTGTTCGCGCCAGGCGGGGCAGGCGCTTCCGGCCCGCCCCGCGCCTCCTGCGGGCTTCAGTCTAGCAGGTTTCGGCGCGCGCTCAGGATCCCCGCTACCGGACCCAGACGGTGACGCCGGGCTGGCTTTCGAATGAACCAACCTTCACCACAATCGGCACCGCCCCCGGCCTGGTTCCCAGCGGCAACACGGCGTTGATCTGCAAGCTCCCGGCCACCGACAAAGGCGCGGCCCCGGCGTACAACACCTCCGCATCCACGCCGTCCACCAGCACCGACACCGGCAGGGCCGGCCTGGGCAGCGTCAACGGGTCCGTCCCCGCGATCAGCCCGTCCAGTCCCGGAGGATTGGTTTGCCCGCCGCCTTCGGCGAAAATCACGATGACCGAACCCGGCTCGGCCGGATGCGCCTCGTCATTCGGAGTGACGTTGTCCTGATTGAGAATCGCGCCCTGGCCGACGCCGGTCTGGTCGCTGGTGAAGATCGCGGGTGCGGCGGCCGCCACCGGCAGCTCAATCTCGTTGGACTTCCGGCCCCGGTAGACCACGTGCACTTTGACCTTGGATCGCTGGCCCACATAGTACGGGGCGATGGCGTTGATCTGCCTGGCTTGGACCAGCAGCAGCGGCGCCGGAGTCTGGTCAAAGAAAACCTGAACTTCGGCCAGCTCGGTCGCCACCCGCGTGCCGTCCGGAGTGAGTTGCAGAGAAACCGGCTCCTCCGGGCCCATCCAGTCGCCCCACAAGGTGACGAAGGAGGCCGGCGCCACCGGGCCTTGCAGGAGACTCGCCGCATCCGTGATCACGGAAATGGCCGGGTCGGGAACGGTGATGGTAAGCGTCACCGGGATGAGCAGCGGGCTGTTCGCCGCCCCCACGCCCGAGACCTCGATCGAGCCCGTGTAAACGCCTTCGACCAACCCCGTTGCGTCGATCGAGACCACGATCGTGCCGGGGGTCTGGCCGTCAGGCGGCGCCACCGAGAGCCAGGGCTCCGCCGACGACGACGTCGAGAAGCGGATCAGCGAGCCGGTGCTCGATGTGAGGACGACGTTCGCCCGCTGCACCAGGTTCTTGTCGCCGATCTGATAGGCGAAACTCAGCGTCTCCGGCTCGGCAACCAGGGTTGCGCTTTGCGTCACCCGGAGCGTCACCGGGATCGTCAGCGGGCTGTTGGTGGCCCCCGAGGAGGAGATCGTCACCGTACCGTTGTAGGCGCCTTCGGTCAACCCCGTCGGGTCCACGGAGACAGTCACGTTCGTCGGAGTCGTCCCGCCTGGCGTCGCCGACAGCCAGGTCCCTCCGGACGTGCTCGCCGAGAACGCTACGGACGCTCCGGCGGCGGAAACGCTGATTGTCTGCGCCGAAGGGCGCGGACGTCCCACCCGGTAGAGGAAGCTCAACGACGCCGGAGTCGCGGTGAGGTTCACGACTCCCGACACGGTCAGGGTCACGGGGACGGTCACCGGGCTGTTGCCGGCCCCCGCCGCGGTAATGGTGACCGACCCGTTGAAGGTGCCGATGCCAAGCCCGGAGGGGTTTACCGACACGCTCAGGTTGCCCGGCGTCGTCCCGTTCGGCGGAGAAGCCGACAGCCAGGAAGCGCTAGTGGAAACCGTGAAGTTCAGAGGCGCACCCGAACTGGACAGCGAGATGTTCTGAGGCGCGGGATTGCTTCCGCCGACCGCAAAGGCGAAGAACAGGCTGCTCGGACCATAGACGATCAGCGGCTGCGCGGAAACGGTCAGCGACACCGGCACCGCCAGCGGGCTGTTGCCGGCGCCGGCGGAGGTAATCGTCACGCTCCCGTTGTAAGTGCCCGGACCCAGTCCGCTGAGCACGCCGGCGTTCAACGATACGCTCACCACTCCCGGGGTCGTGCCGCCGCCGGAGGCGGCCAGCCAGGCGCCGCCGGAACTGGTGGATGCCGAAACGGAAAAGGTGAGAGCGGAGCCGCTGCTGCCCACACTGACGGGCTGCGCGCCGGGCACGCTGCCTCCCGTCTGGTATGCGAACACCAGACTCGCCGGGCTGACCGTCAGCAGCGGCAGCGCGCTCACCGTCAAGCTGACCGGAACGGTGAGCGGGCTGTTGCCCGCGCCGCCGGAGGTGATGGTGACCGAACCGTTGTACGTCCCGGCGCCGAGACCGGCCAGAACGCCGGCGTTGACCGACACGGTCACGTTCGACGGCGTCGTTCCCCCTCCGGCCGCCGACAGCCAGGCGCCCCCCGAGCTCGTCGAGGCCGACACCGAAAAACTCAGCGCCGAACCGGTGCTGCCGACCGCCACCGTTTGCCCGGCAGGCACGCTGCCGCCGATGGTGTAGGCGAACGCCACCGACCCGGGTGACGCCGTCAGGTTGGGCGCCGCCGTCACCGTCAGCGTCACCGGCAACTGCAACGGGCTGTTCGCCGCCCCGGCCGCGGTCACCGTGATCGTGCCGCTGTACACATTCGGACTCAGCCCGGCCACGTTCACGGAAACGGTTTCCGAGGTTGAGCCGGTTGTGCCGCCTCCCGGAGAAACCGACAACCAGTTCCCTCCCGAGGAAGTCGAGACGCTGATCGAGTAGGCCAGCGGACCTGAGTTGATGGCGCTGATGGTCAGGCCCTGGCTGGGCGGCGCGCTGCCAAGCTGCTGGTAGGAGAAGGCGAACGAGGACGGGCTGGCCGAGATCGTCGGCGCCGGCGGGTTGACCGTCAGCGTCACGGGCACATTGATGGGGCTGTTCTTCGCCTGGCTGGAGGTGAACCTCACGTTGCCGTTGTAGACGCCGGCGGTCAGCGAGCCCAAGATCACCGAGACGGTGAACGTGGCCGGCGTCGAGCCGCTGCCCGGCGAAACTTGCAGCCAGTTGCCTCCGGACGAGGTGGACGCTGTGGCGGTGACGGTCACTGTCGATCCGCTGGTGGAGACCACCGTAGTTTTCGGCGACGGCAGCGCCCCACCCTGCTGCATGGTGAACGACAGCGACGAGGGAGACGCGGAAATGTTCGGAGCGGTTGTAGTCGCGCTCACCGTGCCGCTGATGTTGAGGGTTGTGGGAGTGTCTCCATAGGTGGCCGTGCTGCCGGCCTGCATGGCCGCCGAACCGAACTCGAAGGGAACCGACGACGGCAGCGTCCCGGGAGGGAGCTTGGCCGTGGCCGAGAAGGGAACCGAGATGAAGACGACGGTCACATTGCCGGAAACCGTCATCTGGGAGTTCACGGCGTCGATCGTCACGCAGCCGCTGGCAATGGTGAGCGGCGAGCCGCCGGCGATGCTGATCTTCAGGGTGCTGGTGCTGTATCCCTTGCCTGCGTTGCAGGTCGGGGTGGCGGTCGTGCTGAGCGAGCCCGTGATCAGGAACGATTTCCCGGAAAGATTCAAAGGGTCTGAGCCGCTGATCGGGCTCCCAAAGCTCCCACTGACGGCGTAGTCGACCGTATAGGCCTGCAAGCCCGCCGCCGAGCCGCCCAGCAGCGCCAGCAGAGGCACAAGGGACGCCAGCCGGCGCGCGCGGTTCTCCCTCGCCGCCAAATCCCGTCTTCCGTTTCCGGCCACACGAGGACCGTGCGCCATGGTTCTGGTGAATGTCATGCTTCTCTCCGATTCAAAACTGCAAGACCGCTGCTCCCCGCCAAACCCCGCATTCCCGCTCTGAGCAGATTCTTTACGTGCCGCGACGCTTTCGCGGCTCGCCGCTGTCTTCGTTCGGTTGCGGCTCAAGCCGTCCTGTGTCCTGCAACGCAGCCAGCGGGAAAAGTTCATCCTATCGTAGCAGAAACAGCCGGAGTTCACGAAGCGTCGTGGTACTGGTACGTTTGCTCATGCTACGGCGGCCCGGCCTCCGGCGAGGTCCGACAGCAGGCCGGCGGCCTTTCCCGGTCCCCCGTAGGTTGCCAGCACGCCGGCGAGCCGCCGCGCCTGTGCCCGAAAAGCCGGATTGTTCAACACTCGTTCCACCGCTTTGGTGAGTCGCGCCGGCGTGCAGAGCGCTTCGCCCAGCCGCACGCCGGCGCCGCTGTGTTCCACGCGGCGCGCCGTTCCTTGTTGATCGATCGTGGAGGGAACGACGACCAGCGGAATGCCGCGGCTGAGCGCAAACATCACCGAATCCGTGTTGCCGTTGGTCACGAGAACGTCCCAGGAATCCGTCAGAAGAACCGGCGGCTGCCAGGGTTGGAGAATCACGTTCCGGGGCATCCGGTCCGGAGCGAGGCCGGAGATGTCGCGTCCCTTTCCCGCCAGCACCCTTGCCGCCACGGGCAGCCTGCCCAAGCCGCGAACAGCGGCGCGCAGAAACCTTGGCTCGGGTGGATAGAGAGTTCCTTCATCGACCAGAACCGACGGGGTGCGTCCAGCCGTGCTGCGGGGAGGCACGTCGGCCGCGGGCGGCCAGAGACAGGGGCCGACATACCGGACTGACTCCGGAAGATTCTTGTAGAAGTAGTCCAACTCGGCGGGGCCCGGAATCAGGACCAGCGGCATCCTGGCGATCATTTCCGCGATCCGAAGCCGGCCCGGCGGGAGACCGTTTTGCGTGCGCAGCCGGCTGACGCGGCCGGGAATGTCCGCCGTCATCAGGTCGGCGGCCTTCCGCGCCAGCCCCGCGAGCGAGCGGGCGATCCAGCCCCTCGGCTTGAGCCCGGCCGGGCCGGGTACGGCCTGTTCGGAACCGCGCAGAAGGTTGTATCCCAGGTGCGAGAGAACCGCGACCGGAATGCCCCGGGCCTCGTGGAGCACCAGGATCGGCGCCAGCATCGAGATGTCGCACACCATCGTGTCCGGAGTCCACCGGCGGAGCACGGCGTTCAGGTCGGACAGTTGGGCGGAAACAGTGCCCAGAAGGAATTCCCTCCAGTGTTTCCACATCCGCCACGGGCGCCTCCGCAGCGTCAGAACGGCGCTGACCCGGCGGTCCGCCTCGTCCTGATTCACGGCCTGAAACGGGAACAGCCTCAACCCCTCGGCGTCGAGCGCTTCGCGGGCCCGGGAGGCCGTGTAGAAGGCGACTTCGTGGCCCGCATCCCGCAGCGCCGCAGCCACCGCCAGGTGGGCGGGCAGATGGGATTCAAACGGCCACACGGTATGAAGGAATCTCGCCAAGCAACTCCCTGGAAGGCGCCCGGTTGCACCAAGGGGAAACGGCCCCCCTGTTGCCGGCGCCCTGGTAAGCCTCAGACGCCCGGTTCGCCACGGCGAAGGGGCGGGTTGCATGTCAATCCGCGCCGCGCAAGGGGCATCCGGGCCCCTTTCAGCCCTGCAACGTGGCCGGCGCCGGAGACGAGTCCAGGTGCCGGTGGACGAATTCGGCCACCTCGCGGATCGACAGGTCGCGTCGCTGCTCGCCGAGTTCGGCGAACAGTTCGGCGAACGGCATCGGCCGGCCGTAGTGCTCCTGGATCGCGGTGCACAAGACAACCGCGTCGAGGGATTCCAGCCCCAGCTCCGTGAACAGCAACGAGCCGGGCCCCATCGGCCGCGAGTACTCCCAATCGTTTGACAACTCTTCCAGCTTCTTCAGTATGTATTCTTGAATTTCCAGTGGGGTCGGCGTCATCCTTAGTTCCGCTCTCGTGCTGATTCAAGGCGCCCAGATTCCGCCATTGTACCGCACCGGCAAGCTTCCACCGGGTATTCCAACCGCGGCTTCCGTTCTCCGGCGCAGCCCGGACCGCCGGCCTGAACAGGACTGCCGCCCGCTAACTCTCGCCGCCTGTTTCAAACGCCAGCCGCGCCGTTGGTTCGGCGGGTCGCTGCCCGGCTCCCTGCAAGTATTCCTGAAAGAGTCCGGTCAGCAGTTCGGGCTGCTCCAGCGGGCCGAAGTGTTCCCCTCCGGGGAGCAGCGCCCACCGGCAATGCGGCAGCGCGTCGCGCAGATATTCGAAGGAGCCGAGAAAGTGGGACTTCTCCCCGTAGATGAGGAATACCGGGGTCCGGATCTCGCGAACCGCCTCCCGCGTGAGAACGCCGACCACTTCGTAGTCCTGCATCAGCGTCGTTTCGTTCAGAAGCCTCAGCAGCGGGGCGCGATTCCGCGGCAAGCCTCGCGCCGGCCCGAAGATCTTCTTCGTCTCCAGCGTCAGGTTCAGCAGATAGTTCACGTCGGAGCGCTTGTCGGGCGGCACCGAAAGCCCCGCTTCCTCCAGCTTCGACACCCAATAGCTCCAGCCGATCCAGTTCTTGTCCTTGCGCTGCTCGACCAGCGCCGCCAGTCCCGGCTCGAGCGCAATCACCCGTTCGACCCGGTCTGGGAACATGTAAGCGAAGTACAGACAAACATCGGCGCCGTAGCTGTGTCCGACCAGCACCGGCTTCTGGATGCCCAGCGCATCCAGCAGGCCCTTGAGATCGAGGGCCATGTTTTCGGAAGTGTACCCCTGCGCGGTCATTTCGCTGTAGCCGTGCCCGCGGAGGTCGTAGCTGGTCAGGCGGAAGTCCCGCCGCAGGCTGGGGACGATGTTAAGGTGCCACACCGCCTGGTTGCCCAGGAAACCGTGGAGCATCACCACGTCCGGACCGTGGCCGACCATCAGGTAATGAATGTTGATGTCTCTGACTTTGATTTTCGGCATTCGAAGATGTGCGCTTTTCCCTGCCGGCGGTTCACGCCGCCGTTCCGGCCGCCGCCGCTCGCGCCGGGCGGGGGCGGACCTGTTCCGCCTGCTTGGCCCACGGACCGTCGCCCAACGCCACCACCGGCTCGGACTTGCCCCCGGCCTGAATCTCCAGGGCAGCCGCGGCAACCCCGCTTTCCGGGGCAATCAGGTGGATGCCCCGCTCGAGAAACTGGGCGCGGACCCCGGCCGACGCCATGCCCATCTTATCCCACGGGCCCCAGTTCAGGGCGACCACCCTCCCGGGCCAGTGGGCCGATAGCAACGCCGACAGCCCGTTGAGCACTCCGTTGGCGGCCGCGTAGTCGCATTGGCCCCGGTTGCCGAAGGTCGCGGTGACCGACGACATGAAGACCAGGGTTTTCAGTCCTTCCGGACGGAGCTTGCGAACCAGCGTGAAGGCGCTATCCACCTTGGTGTGCAGCACGCGGTCAAACGATTCCGGCGTCTTGTCGCGGAGCAGTTTGTCCTCAATGATGCCCGCGCCGTGAATCACCATATCGATCCGCCCGTAGCTGCGGTAGACGTGCTCCAGCAGCGCCTCCACGGCCTGTTCGTCCCGCACGTCGAGCTGGTGGTATTCAACGGTGGCCCCGGCCGATCGCAGTCTTTCGAGATTGCTCCTGATTTCTCTGTCCCGCAACAGACGGTTGTATTTGGCCTCCACGCTGGCCGGGCGCCGGTCGGCGGGGCTCAGGCCCTTCCACAGGACAGCCTTGATTTCCTTGGCGTCGGTGAGCCCGGCCGTCTCGGGCGGCTCCTCCGCCGGCGGGAGCGGCGACAAGCCGGCCAGGATCAATCGCGGTCGGTAGTGCGCCGCCAGGAAGCCGGCGATTTCGGCGGTGATGCCGCGCGCCCCGCCTGTGACCAGCACCACCGATTCGCGGTCCGCCACAACCCCGGCGGAATCGGCGCCGAGCTGCGCCACCGCCGGTGCCAGCGTGATCCGGCGGTCGCCGGCGAGGCCGACCTCCAGAGTCTCGTCTTCCGATGTCAGTTCCGCCAGCAGTTTCTCCGCCAGCGCCGGCGCGGGCTGGCGCCCCTCGACATCAATCGCTTTGCAGACGACCTCCGGCAACTCCAGGGACAAGGTCTTCAGAAAACTGGCGACGCCGGCGTGGATCGGCCGGATCTCCGGCTTGGGCTCCGTCGCGAACTTCCCGCCCATGGCCGTCACCACGCAGAACCTCGCGCCCCCGGACTTGCCGCGGGCCACCAGGTCGTCCTCGCCGAACCGCGCCAGCGCGTACAGGCTTTTGATCTCCAACCGCACCCGGTCGCGCCAGTCCGGGAGGCTCATCTGCCAGAAGCCGGGCCCTTTCCTCAGCGGCAGCAGATGAACAACCGCGCCGATGCGGCCGTGCCGGGCGCGGATGCTCTCCAGCGCGGTCTCGACTTCTTCGGGCCGCCTGAGATCGGCGAAATACACCCGTTCCTCGGGCGCGGCCGGCCGTTCGCTGTGCCGAAGCAGCACCGCGGTTTCCCCCCTGTCCTGCAACCCGGCGGCCAGGGCGGCGGCGATGCCGGATTCCTCATCGGTGATCACCCACAACCGGTCGCGATACTTCCGCCTGGGACGCGCGGCCGGCGGCGCTTCCACCGCTCTCATGACGAAACGCGGCACGGCGGCCGGCTTGCCGTTGGGCGGGGCGCCGGAGGCGTCCGCAGCCGCCTGCTCGGCCCTCTTCGGCGCCCGCGCCGGGGACTGCGAACCGTTCAGGGAAGCCGCCAGCACATCGACGATTTCCCGGAGCGTCCTCCGGCTGCTCAGCCGGTCCATGGCCGCCTGGATTTTCTCCTGCTGCTCGGGCGGACAGGATTTTTGGAACACGGACAGAATTTCCACCCGCTTGATGGAATCAATGCCCAAGTCCGCTTCGATATTGACGTCCAGGCCCAGCATCTCCGCCGGATAGCCGGT
>JACAEF010000087.1 GCA_013388985.1 Rhodocyclaceae bacterium | reverse complement strand
TTTCCATTATTGTAATCGTGGTAGTCATTGCCGCCGTGGCAATGGGTATTTGGCTCACCAAAAAACCCGCTCCAGAACAAAAGGTCATCAAAATAGGTGCCATACTGCCGTTGACAGGACCGGCATCCGCAACTGGTGTGTGGGTAAAGAATGGTTTGGAAATGGCTCTTTCTTCTGATAGCCCTAAGGTTAAGCTTCTGGTGGAAGATAGTATGAATGATCCTAAAACAGCCGTTTCGGCATTTAATAAATTGGTTGAAATTCACAAAGTCAGCGCTATCATAACCGCTTTGTCATCAGTTTCTCTAGCGATACTACCTTTAGCCGAGCAGAGACAGATTCCCCTTTTTATAACCTTAACCACTTATCCTGATATCGCTTCTAAAAGTGATTGGGCTTTTAGGCTTTTTGTTAATAATTCCGAAGAGAGCAAGTTGTTGGCAGAGTTTGCAAAGGAGCGACTTTCACTCCAAAATGTAGGAGTTTTATACGTAGCCGATGAGGGTGGACGAGGAACCTTTGAGAATTTTGTAAGCAATTTTAGAAGGATAGGGGGAAAAGTAGTTTTTGAGGAGGGATACGATTTGAACACAAAGGATTTCCGAAACATATTGGCTAAATACCATTCAGTCTCCCATGAAGGCTATATAGTAATTGGTTATGGCAATTCCCTGGGAATATTAGTCAAACAAATAAGAGAGGTGGAGCCGTCGGTGCCTATTTTATCTACCTCGCAGCTTGGTTCAGGGGATGCTAAAACTGCAGCTGGAACTGCTCTGATAGGAGCTTATTACACCGCGCCGAAGTTTAACTTCTCAAAAGAAGAAGATACAGTTAATTTTAGAAATAGATACCAGCAGATGTATAGAGAACGAGCAAACTTTATTTCTGCGTATGCTTATGATTTGGGTCGTTTCATTGCCGAAGTTTTTAAAGGAGCGCAACATCAGGAAGATGGGAGAATGATTTTGCAGGCTGCAAAACAAGTGAAGGAATTTAAAGGGGTTACTGGAGAAGCAAGGATATTTGCTAATGGTGAAATTTCTACTGAATTAGTTATAGTTAAGGCTTTGGAAGGTGGAGGAGAAGATAAAGAATATGAAACACCAAAATGAGTATTTTGAAGCGTGGGATAAATGGCACAAATTCCCTGAGAATATAGTGCAGGAAATAGGCAAGATTGTGGTCCTTCATACCACTGAAAACATAGAAGAATCTATAAAGCGTATTATAATATTAGACGCAGGTGTTGGAACAGGTGTTAACTCATTAAGGATAGCCCTAGCTTGTAAGAAGTTGTTAATGGAGTCATCGCCGGATTTGGATTTGGTTTATGTCGGTTTTGATAAGGATAAAGATGTTTCCTCCATTCTCAATCAAAGAAAAAAAGCGTTGAGACTAGAAGAGTTTATAGATTATCACTTTTACTTTTGGGATATAGAATCAGAGGATCTTTTTCCCTTTCCCCAAAAACCTAATGTTATATGGCTCATTGATTTTTTGCATTGGTTGAGAGATCCTTGCCATGGAATTGCCAAGTTACAACGTATCAACCCCAACAGTCTAATTTTTTTTGGCACTCCTACTAGAGATATAAGACTTTTAGTTGGAGATTTCAATGATGAAACACTTGAGAGATACTCAGAAGATATAAAAATATTTTTTTCAACGATCAAGAGAGTTTTTCTATTGGGGAGTGATGCAAAGATTTACTCGACAAACACTAATTATTTCGAAAATTTATGGAAAAAACTTCGATACAAACTGCAAGGTTCCTACACATTAGAATGGGAGATAGTAACCACTTACGAAGATTTATTGAAGATATATCATTTAGGTACACTTGCGAGTATGAGGAATTCCTTTGAACGTAAGTATCTGAACAGAAAAAGGGAAAAAGTCATTCAATTTTTAGGCAATGGATTTCTTAAAAAAGCTCTAAATTTAAGAATGGGTGAGGTGATATATGTCTACAGATACGAGGAAAATTAGTATTCTTGACCAAACACTTCGAGAAGGGGAACAAACTCCTGGAGTAGTGTTTGAATTGGAAGAAAAGATTAGGTTCCTAAGGGAGTTGGATGCCCTTTCTGTGCCTTTCGCTGAAGTAGGCTCAGTGGGAATCTCACGTGAGGAGAACGAAAATTTAGCCCAAATACGAAAACTACAGCTCAAAAACACCAAACTATTTGTCTCCTCTTTAATGAAGGAAGAATACATAGAAATGGTGAAAAAATTAGGATATGAAGACTTTTTCATAATTATACCTGCGAGTCAGTTTATGGCAACTCATAAACTAAGGATGAATTTACAAAAGCTTTTGGAGATTTTGAGAACAAACATCGATTTTGCCTGTGATCTAGGTCTAAAACCTTGGCCGGTACTTGAAGATGCCACTAGAGCAGAAAGCGAGTATCTGTCTCAGATAATTAGTTTTTTAGTGGAGCACGGCATAGAGAAGGTTATAGTTTGTGATACATTAGGAATCACACTTCCCGATAATATAAAAGTTTTGGTGTCAGGAATAAAGCAAGAATTTCCAAATATCTCAATTGGAGTTCACTTTCACAATGATCTGGGCTTGGCTTTAGCAAACACCATTTCCGCTATTCAGAGTGGTGCTAATATAGTGACAGCAACGGTAAATGGAATTGGAGAGCGAACGGGAATCACTCCATTAGCCGAGATAGTTTTTATACTTGAAAAAGTATTTAACTATAAAACAGGAATAAAATTGGAACTCCTTCAGAAAATATCTTTGACCATTGAGCAACTTACAGGGATTATAATTCCTCCTAATGCGCCTCTTATTGGCTTAAACGCTTTCACTCACAAGGCAGGGGTCCACATAGATGGGATACTTAAACATCCTTCCACCTATAGAGGTATAGATCCCTATGACTTAAGCAGAAAAGAGAGATTTTGTATAGGAAAATATTCTGGGAGAGAAGCCATTCGATTTCTTTTCGAAAAAGCAAGGATTGACGCGGAACCTTCGCGGGAGGTGCTGGAATCAATTAAGGACTATCATGTCAAGAAAACTAAAAAAAATAGAGAAAAGATCTATTCATTAGTGCAAGAATACAAAGATCTGTTAGAGAAAACTCAAATTGATGAAAAAGATGTACAAAATGTGGTAAAAGGTTCAACAATCACCCCAGACAACATTGCTACTATGAATGCAATATTCACTGATGATATGATAGGATTAATGAGGAAACTGTACACTCGACAAAGCAAAGAAAGAGAAAAAATATGGCAAGAAAGACTTATGGATATGAAAAATTTCATTGAAGGAAGTACGTTTAAGAAAATTATTGATGTATTATACTTCATTGACTGGAACTTAGCAGAGAAGACTTTGAATCGAAAACTCCCTGTTCTACTAAAAGAGAGTATGAGGGGAAACTTCAGCCAGATGATAACAGGCTTGGCAGAATCAGAAGAAAGTTTTGTGCAAATATTAATAGAGAATTTTCCAGACTACGATGTATTCATTGGTAAAGTATCTTTTAATCAATATACGGAAGACACATTGAAGCTTAACATGGTACGAGAGGGGGGTGCCCCACGTTTAGTGTTTGAATATTTTCTATCGTCCCACCAATATCCTGATTCTCAATATTCTCAATCCGGGGCAGTGTCAGAAGAAATGATAATCGAAGATAACTTGCTTGGGCTTAAAAAACCAAATTCGACTAAGGATATCGCTCTGCCAGAACTAAGACTGAAAACGCCAGGAGGGCAGATTGATGGTAAAATTAGTAGTGCTGGTGTCGCACCGTTTTTGTTTGGAGGATTTAAGCGATTTTTAATAGTTAAAGTGCCTACTATGATAGTAGAATCTGGAGGAAAGGAACAGATAGCAACTTCGGGCGGTGTTGTAATACTTTCGATCCAAGAAGAGGAGTTTGATAAGTTAGAAAGATCTCTAGAAAGGTTTCTATACCCCTACCTTATCTCACAATTCAAGGACAATACTCTAATGGATTGGTCCGGTAAAGCCTTCGAAATTGCCAGTCGCTCCGCCGGCACCGATATTCTTGTAGAATCTTACGCTCATAACATAGGTGCCCATGGGCTTGAGGGATTGAGAAGGTATGTATCTGAAATATGGAAAAATCTTAGAGAAGAAGAAACAGAAACTGAATCGGTCATAAGAATTCGTGAACTTTTAAAAGGCAAACTGACGAATACCATACAGGATATTGTCGCATTCTATAGTCAACTTCCTGAGTACATTTCTTATTTGCAGGGAAAGAGTGCTTTCTGGAATGCTATATGTCGCGGGGGCAGTTTGTTTGGCGGCAAAATAGTAAACCTATGGGAGCTAATTGATAGTTTTGCTAAAAATAATCTTCTGTGTGGTTCGCTAGGATCATCAGAAGGTTTTGATGGAATTGAGTTTTACATCCATTACAACAATCAAGAGTATAACATAGGAGTTTCTGATAAAAAGGATATTAATATATATAGATTTGAAGAAGAAGGCATTAACGAGCAAGAGTCTACACGACAAGAGCTTTTTCAAAAACGCATTGGTAAGAGGGTTAACAGTAATTACTTTTGTTGCTTAAATCAATTGTGGGAATACTTGACTAAGTGCAAAGTTTTTCTTCCCGAAGGAGTTGTTGGGCAACAAGCTGTTTACACGATATGGGAAAATATTATTAGAAATGTGAAACATTGCATGAAGCGAGAGGACGACAATAATATTATTCCTTTTCATATTGAAATTAAAGATGACAGCGAATTTTATCGAATTACCAATTGGATAGATTTGGCGTCAGACAACAACGGCATAGAGGATGCTGTTAAGAAAATGGAGAATTGGGAAGGAATTTTAGTAATGGATAAACCTAATATGAGTGGTACTTCGCAGAACGTTCTTTGTGCAGGCATGATTTTAGGACTCAATTTTTTGGAAACAGAGAAGAGGCAAAAGGAAAGTGAAAAAATTATGGAATTTGAAATTAAAGAAATCAACGGACAAAAACGAATAGCATGGATATTTAAACTATGGAAGGGCAGAGAATCCGAAGATTGGGCAAATATTAAAGACAAAGGGGGAGCAGGACCTCCTGGAAGATTCAAAATTGTGAAGGTCAACGAGAACGAAAAAAGCAATTTTTTAGCAAATTCACCATCAATAAGGCACGTGGTCACTATTGATAGTGAATTTGGAGAATTATATAAGAAATGGGTGCAGGAGTTCATATTATGCGAAGATAAATATCCAAAAGGATTAGTCTTATGGGAAGGTGCGTGGGGAGATAAATACAAATTTTCTAGAACTGATTGGAAAGGACTCGGAGAAATTGATGGTGATACTCCTTACTATCAGTTTTATCACCAAGAACCAAAAGACGGCAATGGCATTCAAGTTCCCTACAAGTCAGATGGTGTGATGAGAAATTTCAGAAACATGATGGATAATGATGTTTTATTATCCGAATGGATTGAAGTTGTTGCCACAAAGATTAGTATTTATGATAATCGTTTATTCAATTGTTATAAATCAATGAAAAAGGATCAGCAAGACTTATTAAACAAGCTACGTGTAAGCATATATGGGGAACAGGATGATAAACTTGTTAACCACGACAAAAATCATTTCCTTGTAATTCATTTGAGCTTTATAGAGAAATTGTCAGAGGGTAAAAGAGATGTGGAAGCAGTTACGCATTTTTGGAATGAATATAGGAGCTTTGTTAATAACTACGACTTTGTCGTCATAACTACAGGTAGAGCACGAGACTGGATTCAGGGTTTATCTGAGGAGGTAAGAATGAAAATAAGGTATGTCCCAATAGAAGACATCGAGAGATGTTTCGATGTAGGAGGAAATTTGGAGCCAAAATCTCCAGCGTTTGGAGTAAAGTATGCTTTAGTAAAAACCATTTTTGGCTCGTAAAGGAAGGTGATTGGTTTGAATAAATGGTTAATAATAGTAGGATATAAAGGTCCTAGAGGAGTGATAATGGCAAATTGGGATAATTGTTCCAGCCAATGCATCAACTGCGTAGATGGAATAGGATACTCTGCTCCTATCTCCCTCAGCAACGGAGATTATTGCTTAGTTTTGCTTAATGCTTCTGGAAGAATTACAGATCAGCTTTATAAGCAGGTTTTCTCCGACACAAATATTGATATATCCGATGAGATCATTATCTTCTGCCATGAATATAAAGAAGGTCATCCATATGGAAGCAAAATAGAGGATTTTCAATGTTTGAGGAAAATATACAAAAATTTAGAGTTTTACCTCTTTCCTGGAGAAGCGCCAAATAAGGAAAGGAATTATCCATTTTGGGTAGTAACGCAGATAAATAATTATCCTCGACAAAAGGATCTTTGGATTCCTTCTTGGGATGAGCTAAAGCGCAGCCAATCAAAAGGACCAACTCTCGTCAAGTACCGCATCGCGCACCTTTTCTTGCCATTCCATATAGATTTTCAGGCATTGGAAATAATAACTAATGAAAATAGGAAGAGGGAATATGCAAAGGAAGTCATCAAAGAATATCAAGATAGAAGGAATGGAAACTCCCCATTCTTACAGCTATTAGCAGACTTGCAATTTTTAGTGGCAAAGGAAGATGAAATAAAGTTTGATAGCGGAATTACTATAGCAACATCCTTATCTGACAAAGACCTCCCCGATGAAAAGTGCTTGAAAGAACTCATAGAGGAAGCAGAATTACAAAGCGACCGACTCAAGGAATTTTGTAAGAGTTTGGGTTTTAATGAAAATACATGGGTGCCAACCCCCACTGTTATAGATTTTTTTGAAGCACTAGATAAAGCAGTTATTTGTAATTCACCAGATTGTTTTCTGGAAGCAATAGGGAAGAAAATTAATGGCAAGGATTTCGACCAGTGGTTTGTTCAGTGGTTTGCTCAGCTGGAGGAA
The DNA here is from genome assembly GCA_013388985.1 of Rhodocyclaceae bacterium. Lineage (GTDB taxonomy): Bacteria > Pseudomonadota > Gammaproteobacteria > Burkholderiales > Rhodocyclaceae > Sulfuricystis. The sequence goes on along the minus strand of JACAEF010000087.1, from coordinate 17,171 downwards.
TTAATAGACCGATTGGAAGGAGGAATAGGAGCACAGTAATGTGGGCAGGAGATGGAATGGATAGAATGTGGACAAGTTGATAGAACCAGACAGGTACTTGTTGCGGAGAACGACATTGCCTTAGTGCAAGCATTAGGACGTGCCTTACCGTTTTCCCTCCATGTTCTCCTTATCTCCAAGGATGATCCCCTGCTTGATATCCTTGATGCTCTCCAGAGTAGAAGCAACAACGCTGATCTGCTTTATTTGAGCGCACAGTTAGTATACAAGGAATGTCCAGACTCTTCTTACTATGGCGGGTTAGAAATAATTAAGCATATCCGGCTAACACCATCATTAGACCCATTATCGCTATTGCCCATAGTCGTCGGCACAATAGATACAACCGCTCGGCTCATCCGGCAAAAGGTAGACAATGCCATCATATTCTCTCCCAGCTGTGAAGTAGTTAAACTACCAACATCACTTGCAGTCTTTCGGGATGCATTGCAATATCATCAGCCATTTTCAGACTACAAACAGGTGTATGATGCTATGAAACCTTTTGTATGGATAACTGAGCATGATAAAGGAGAAAAGCGGCTTTGGGAGCACACTTATCGCAATCGTGATGGCGTTTTTAGGTTTCTGAGGGAATTCTCTGGGCTCTCAGAAGAAGACGATGGTTATAAATGTTACAAACAAGAGTTGCAGGGGGAGATATGGTTCAAAAAGGCGCAATTCCTACAAGCAGAGCAAGGCACGGAGTTCGAAGCTGAAGAGGAAAAACTGGCTGAAAAGCGAGAGGATATGCAGAAGACCATAAGAGAAAAGGGTTACCGTTTTATTTACATTGATGACGACCACCAGTATGGGTGGTCGTATGGGCTTCATATAGGGTTATTCGGATCTTCAACTGGGGAATTGGAGTGTATTAGCGATCCTGCCGAAGCTAAGCACCTTTTCGAGGAAAAGGCTAATGAGCTAAAAGATGCACTGGGAAATGATATAAACAAGAAAAAAGAGTTTGAGCAAATTATGGCATCGCCACCTTATGATCTGGTTTTCCTTGATTTGCGATTGGAGCGTGAAGACGAAAATCGCACGTATGAAGAGTTTACAGGTATTAAACTGCTTAGCCAAATCAAATCTGACTTTCCTGATCTCCCGGTTATCATCGTGTCTGCTTCAAGAGATGTTCGTAGCTGGAGAGAAGCAAAAAGATATGGAGCAGATGGATATTGGGTGAAGGATACTTCAACAGGAAAAGAGCTGATAAATACCATCCTCAGGTGCTTAGAGAAGACAGAGCTGAGACCGATTTGGCGTGCCATAAGAGCAGTCGAAGAAAAAAGCGAAATTACTTGTCTTGAATGGAAGAACGGTAAATGGGAAAGCCGTGCACTCCCCAAAGAATTACCCCTCCAAGAAGGGCAACAACCACATAGTTTGGACGAACTCTTAAATATCCAAGGAATGGAGGAATGGCTTGACCGAAACCTGATTCATAGGTGGCTTCGTGAGGCATTTCAGTTGCTTTGGGAAGGAGAAGAGATTCGTAATCCTACTTTCCAAGATGACGACGACTATCCTTATGACCGCGTCATCTTGGACATGGGGCTTATTCAAGAGTTGCGACTAAAGGGACTATTTAGGGATTCAGATGGACGCGATGAAGACAAATGGAAAGCTATCCCGTTCAAAGAATATGAGAAAAAGTTGCATTATCGTAGGAATGAAATGGCTCATCCCTATGCATATGGTACACGGGGGCAGTTTCAACGGCCCACAGGAGCAAAACGGGAGGAGGCAATAGCATTTATGAAGTTTACCCTCGATCGGTTACTCGACCGAGAATTTCTCCAGGGATGTAAAGAAATTAAGATGACATTCTCAGACGAAAACCCTGTGTTATAATTAAAATAAAGAAAAAAGTCAAAGGAGAGTTATATGGAAACCATAGTAATTGTTGAAGACAAAGAAAGACTTGCAACAGCCATAAAAAGAGCATTGTCAGCTTTCTCCTTTGGAGGTGTCACGATAAAAGACAATTTGGATGACTTGCGCCTCCCTCTACAAAGCGACTTTGATGAAGAGCAGATAATAATACTTCAAGTGGAGTTTGGAAAAGGGGCAGAGATCATTGAATCCCTAAGGTGGGATATGCAACTTCTTGCTCCTGTGATCCTTCTATCCTTGGAGAAGAGGGAGAGGCTGAAAAAGAAATATCCAATAGTTCAAGAAGTGGTGCCAGGAAGCTATTTTATCAAATTTCCTTTTCGTTTAAATGAACTAAAGGAAGTCATTGAATCAGCGAAAGGGTTACCTTCTGAACAACTGAAGGACGTTGTAAGAAAATATTACCACATTGAGGATTCTCTGCGAATAGTGTTACATGATATGATAAACGCGGTTGGGAGCAATACCAACGAAGCTAAGGAATTATTCCGACGCCTAAAAAGGGGGTTAGCTTTCTTGCCCGATCGGGTTGATAAGGAGAAAATAGAAAGAGTGGATAAAATATTTAGTGAAAAGATAAATAATGCAGAAGAACTACGCGGATTGCTCTTTGATATCCAGGGAGAATTAAAAACATCTCAAGAAGAGCTCACGGGAACTGAAGAGAAAGTTACCGTTTTTAACGAACCTCCTAAGGAATATGAATACATCTTAATTGTTGATGATGATGGCTACGATCAGGGTTCAATGAAAAGGTTGATGAATATAGGATACGGTGTCGATCTTGCTTGCTCATACGAGGAGGCTATTTGCAGGCTTGAATATGATCCTCCAGATGTGCTTTTGTGCGACTGGCGGCTCGAGGGGGATCCCCAAAAGGGACGGGAAGTTGCAGAGAAAGCTCTGGAGAAGGTTAAGTTGGTGATATTGATCTCCGCTGACGAGATCAAGGATCCCCCAAACGGTGTTGAGGTTTGTACAGGAGAGGATAAGTTTAACTCGGATACTATTCATAGGCTCATCTGTAAAAGAGCAAAGAAAGGAGAAGGACATGCTAATCCATGAAGATTGTTTACACCACCTTTATGAACTAAAAAGAGAGATCGGTTGGTGGCATTCAAGCTCCGGGGAGCTCAGCAGTAAATTGGGAAAAATGAAAGAATTCAGCCAACGAATGAAGGGACAAGGCGGAGTATACTCACAGGCCGCGAATATAATCTTACCAAAATTAGAATCGTTCCAAAAAGAGATTAATGAACAAAATCTTAACGAGTTTCTGGAAGCAGCTAAGAAGGCTCAGGATATTTTGAAGAATGAGCCCAACAAGGATGATCCGGGCAGTTTTTACAACTTCCTCCACTCTTTTAGGAATATAGCTCAAGCTGTTCGATCAAATTCAGAACATATAAGGAAGATTGTTGAGAGATGCCTGAATAGCCCAAGGGAAATATCATCAGATGATGATACGAAGTTATTGATTGATCTCAAAGGGTGTTTTGAAAACATAAAAGGTGGGATCACGCCACAAAGCATTCAGGCTATAGAGGAAATGCTAAATAACTGGCAAAGAATAATACCTACGGAAATTCCCCGTTTACAATCATCTAAGAGATACTATATTCCTTTAACCCAGATTGAACGAGTATTCATCATTGAAGATCAAGAGATTTGGTCAACTTCCATAGGAGAAATAGTCGCTGAAGAACTTCCTAATCTGAAGAAGGATGGAATCTACTGTTGGAAGACATACGACGAAGCAAAAGAGAAACTTAATAAGATTAGTGAACTGTGGAAAACTCGTAGGAACCGGGGTGAGGATGAGCGAGGAGAAAGCATCAGGAGAGAAAACCCTTATGAGTTGCAAAGAGTAAATAGGGAACAAAGGGAGGGAATATTGGTAATATTAGACCTTGGACTGCCAAAAGATGAAGACCAACTAAAACGAGGAATGAGCAGCAGGAAGTACGGGAAAGATTTGCTTCAGCAACTGCGCAGTTATGGATTCAACATCCGGACTATCCTTTTGACCAGCCATTACGACTTTTTAGAAGATCACCGCTGGGCTATAACTAATGGGATAGCACCTGAAGACTATATCTGGAAAGGTGCGGAGGACTGTGAAGAACGTATAAAAAGCTGTATTAGAAGAGTGATTGAGACAGAAAGAGGGGTAAGTAAGATAGAGATCTCTGAAAAGGATGGACAAGGATCGGTTATAATTGATGATGTCGAAATTCAGCTTGAACCTCTCTATTTTAGGACATTTTCCGTTCTTTGCGCACAACCGCTTCCGATATCATGTGAAGGTATTTTAGAATTACTAAAAACTGTATACGGGCACGGAACCTATAATTATGATGGTTATAAACCTGATTCTATTCATGATCATATTTATGAGATCAGAAAAAAGATTTACGAAGCTTTCAACAGAATGGGGAGACTGATAAATCCATACCTTATCATTCAAACTGTTGAAACATGGGGCGAAAAGAAATATCAAATCAGAAGGGGTATACATAAAACTTACAACAACGAAGAAGCTAAAATCGCCTACACAACCTCGCTTTTCTCGATTTTAGTTGTTGAGAACAACCAAATTTGGTGTAACCAAATCAAAGAATTTTTGGATGACCTCGGATATGAAACGATAATCGCTCATAGTGTGGAAGATAGTGTAAAGAAAGCAAAAGAAAAAAATCCTGCCCTTCTTTGCCTTGATATGCATATACCAAAAACTATAGGAGAATGGGAAGAAAACCCAGACAGTGGGCAGATGGAGAACGGATTTGAAGCTCTAGAAAAAATTCGGGAAACATTAAAAGAGGATATAGGGGTAGCGATCCTTACCGATCACTATGAGAAAGGTGAACTACGTGATGAAGCCATAAAAAGAGGAATAGATATAAACCACTGGGTAGGAAAAGATGAAAACTGGCAGAGTAACCTCGCTTATGCTGTCTGGAGGTTGACAAGGGAATTCCAGTTGGGGACAAAGACGCCTCCAGAAGATGATATCTACTCGCATCTACGTATCCAGCTTGATGAATCCAACAGAAAAAGGATCTACATCAACGATGTTGAAATTAAACTTACTAAGAACAGGAGTAAGTTGTTTTGGACACTTGCCGAGTCAAGAACGCCCGTCCCAAGAGGAAATATCTTAAGTGCAGTATATGGGGAAGACATCAAAAATAAGGAAAATGCGTTGAACCTCTTAGTAAAAAATATCCGACAAACTATAGAAGAAGCTTTGCCGCCGCTGAATGCTAAGGAGATCATTTTTGAGACACCTGATGGTTATAAGCTTAGAGGTTCAGTTTTTATTAAACTATGAGTTGAAAACACTAGCAAATGATCCAAGCGAACGCCTGAATTCTTAATTTGCGTACTTTTCATGCTGTTATTTTCTTTAACCTACCAAATTGTTAGAGTTTCCATATAACGTCCAACCATTAATCCCAAAAAGCTAATTATAACAAAATACTCTTGGAGGTCCCTTTCAAAATCCAAGAGTTTTTATAACATTTTTCAAAGAAAAAACCGTTGTATAATAATATCGATTCAAAAACTAAATTACTCAGTCCGTTGTTTTTTTCAACCTACCCAAGAAAATTTTTTTACTAGAAGTGGAAAGCACCGGGATGTTCATATAACGTCTAGCCATCAGTTCAAAATCCGAGATTTTTATGACATATTTCTACGAACATGCTTCTATATAATTTATTTTTGATAGGAATCTTGTAGCATTTTCTCGGCTTAAAGTTGTCAGAGCTCAGAAAGGAGGTGAGAAAATGGAAAAGAATCGAAAAGAATATACAACCAAAGAGTCATTCTTCGGCATACCGGGAACTGATTATTACAAAACGACACTTTACAATGATCGTGGTCAAAAAGCGGAAGGGTTAGGTAGAACAAAAGAAGAATCCAGAGAAAAGGCCTACAAAGATTGGCGTGAAAGGCACAAGTAGTTCCCACTAGACTCTTTGAATGGCAACCACACACACTAAGCAACGGGACATCGGGGAGGTGACACTTATAAATGTCCCATTTTCTTATGGGTCAAAAAGCAATTCAAAAATTAAGTAAAAGCTACAAAAAAATTTGAAAGGAGATTGAAATGAAAAGAATATTTATGATCTTTATTCTGGTTGCTTTAACATTGTTTTCCACATTTATTGCAGATGCCCAAGTATGTCCATACATTCCTTATTTTAGTCAACTTGACTCCCGCTGGGCTAAGAATCAGCTCGGAACTTGTTCTGGTGAAACAATAGGAAAATCTGGTTGCGTAATAACCTGTGTTTCAATGGTTTTCAAATACTACGATCGCAAATTAGATATTGACCCAGGAAAGTTAAATGAATGGTTAAAAAAGAACAACGGTTATGCAAATGGTTGCGAAATGATTTGGTCAGCGCCTTCGCGATATACAAAAGGCATTATGCTGGAATCAACAGTAGACACCAAAAAGCTTTCAGACATAGATAAGTATCTAAATAGAACAAAGCCTGTCATTGTGAAGGTGTTATATTGTGGTCTACCACATTACGTAGTCGTGAGCTATAAGTATAGAGACACATATTACATACAGGATCCTAATGGAAGCAGTATCACTCTTAACTACTACAAAAATTCAATAACCAGACTTGTCGTATATAGCCCGACAGGTGCTCCACCAAAACCCAACGAGGATGTACTTACAACGACCTGGGGAGCAATGAAGCAGTAAAAATGGGCGTATTGAGCAAATTCAATACGTCAACAATCGATAATCAAAATTGATAGAGGAGGGTCAAATATGTTTTGGAGGTTAAAAGCTTGGTACTACGGAAAGAAAGACGGAAAAATTGGCTTACCACAAAGGGATGACCCCAAACAAGCACCATTTGAGCAAAGGGTCCATGCAGCAGCTGATAACACTATAAAAAAGATCCATGGGAAATGGGAATCAGCTGATTCTCTAATGAGTGCCAGGTATCAAATTACCAAAGACACTCTCAGAAGAGCATGGGATAATTATGATAAAGCTATAAATAGACTTGGCAGAGACACGACCGTAAATTCGATGGCTCATTACTACATTGTATTGAGTATTATAGGGCTTGCTGAAGCAGCAACAACTTACGTAATCTTTGGACTTTTCGGGGAAAGTAGCATCATAACGATCATAATGACCATTAGTATAATGATAGGACTCCCGCTTGCAGGGCATTTCTGTGGTAGGTTCATTAAACATGGACTCAAAGACAAAAAAGAAAAGATTCTATTTTTCATTGTCATGTGCATCGCGGTAAGTTTTCTTGTCGCTGTAGCGATCATTAGAAATATCTACATGACAATAGCAGCTCAAAATGGTCAAGAGCGCATGATTTCAAGCACCACGGCGACATTTACTTTCATAACATTGAATTTAACACTTTTTATAGCATCAATTATTGCCTCATATTTCGCTCATGATTCTGATCCCCACATATATGGTTTGAAACGTCGGTATGAAAAAAATCATAGAAGATTTCAAAAAATACGCGCAAATAGGGAATCACTTAGAGACAAAAAAAAAGGAGAATCCGAAGCAGTTGTTGAAGCAGCTAAGGAAATTATAGCGGCCTACCGGGATCATAACTTACGTAAAAGGATGAAACTTGGCAATATGGAACGCCCTATATCATTCAACAACAATCCGGTAATTGATATCCCATCATTTGAATTTGAAACAGAATCAAACGATCACCAAAATGTGAGATCCGAACACAAAAAAATATATAAGATATCAGATATCGTTGGAGAAGCTACTAAGCGAGATATTTCAAACGAGAAAGATGCGCTACCATTCTGATTTCCAGAACAACTCAATACACAAAATCGTAAACTTCTTTTGCCAAACTGAAAGTGTCCTACTTTAACTAAAAACTTCAGAAGTAAGGTAGTTTAGTATTTGAATCGAAATCTTTTAAATGAGAATCTTAACGAGAAAAATTATATAACGTTGTATTCTTAACGGCTTGTGCTAGTTGTTTTTGTAAACCCAATGAAAATGGGCATTATTTTTTAGAATATTCAAAAACCTATAAATTTAGAGCCTTATAAATATTGGCTTTAGGAGAATTAGCACAAGTCGTATCCTTAGGAAGACGTCACAAAAATAAGGCTTTGGGCGTAACCAAAAGGAGACGACCATGAAAGCAAAAATGATTCTTATGTCAATACTTTTAATATTAACTACTATGATTATAAGCTGCCAAAAAGATACACCACGTTCCATTGATGTATTTGTTGACTTATCTTTATCTACCAACGGTGAGCGCTCATTCTATAAAGAATGCATTCAATCTCTGACCAGTTTGCCATTTAAGAGTAGCGATGAACTCTCTATTTTTCCTATTACTAGCAAAACGTTATCAGATTCAAAACCCTTGTTAATTAGTAAACCATTCCCCAAAAATGATATTTCTAAAACTCCACTTATGTACAGGCGAGAAATGAACAAATTTATCAGCGACCTTAAACTTCAAATCAACAGTGTCTGCAACAAGATAGATAAGTTAGATCCAACTCCATACACAGATATATTTTCCATATTCATTGTTGTTTCTGATAGACTCTCTAATGAGAAAAAAAAGCATATTATAATACTATCTGATATGATTGAGGATTCAATCATAGGCGGAAAACGATACAACTTTTCGCGAGATCCCATAAATAAGGAAGATTATTGTGCAAATTTAATTAAAATTTTAAAAGATGAAGACATGATACCAGATTTATCAGGCGTTGTAATATCTGTATGCGGAGCCAAGTCTTCCAGCGAGAAATCTGATGATCAGTACAGATCAATAAGAAAATTTTGGGAGCTATATACTAAACAAATGGGTGCTAGTATTAGATTTGAGTCCACAATTCAAAATATCCTCCAATAAGGATGTGATCTGGCTTTGTCAGTAGTTTTGTGTAAATTCCTATTCTGTCTTAATTGCAAATAACTGCTGAATTGATAACTGTGCCAAAGTATTATGAGTCATAATTTTAACCCAGGAAAATCGTGGGAACATAATCTACCTAAAAATAAGTATTTGATAGAAAGTTAATGGGATAGTTTCCTGAACAGCCGATATTGACACTTACTATTCTTCAAGGAAGGTAGAATATAATGGGGACATCAACATTATTGAGCCATAGGATCTTATTTTTAAGCGGACCTATCTCTCCAGAGATCACCAACCAACTGATAGCGGACCTGTTGCTCTTGGATGCAGACAACCATGAAGCACAGATAGATCTCTATATTAATTCGCCAGGAGGGAGCGTGTTAGATGGGTTAGCGATCATCGACACAATACAATGTATTCAGGCACCTGTGAGCACAGTCTGCATAGGGCAAGCGGCCTCTATGGCAGCGTGGGTTTTAGCAGCTGGGAGGAAAGGTTATCGGTTTGCCAGCCCTAATGCAGAAATATTGCTTCATCAAGTTGCGTCCGCTCTGGCTGGTCAAACATCAGATATCCGTCGATATGCACAAAGGATGATCAGGCTTCAAGAAAGACTTATCCAGATGTTCTCAGAATGGACAGGACAACCAGCTGACAGTATTGAGAAAGATATGGAACATGAACTCTTTATGACCGCTGAGGAGGCAAAAGCCTATGGCATCGTGGATGCGATCCTGGAACCTTTTCCCTCCACGACACAGAACGTCGGAGGTTGATATTATGTGGCAACAACCCTATATCCACACATGGCAGAATCATGATAAAACGTCATGGAATGCTGTCTTTGCTATCCGCCTGACATCCTATCCTGCGGAGCACGATAGATATCTTCAGAATCGGGACGAGATCTCACAGCGGTTGCAAGAGCAAGTGAGCCTCATCAATAGTCTGTTTTTCACTGGACAGGACTACACCTTTGCTATCCGTTATATTGCCAGCCCACATCCTTTACTGTTTTCCGCTGGTAGTGTTGAAACAATACTGCTGAGCAAGACAGTGGCGAATGAAATGTCCGAAGCAGAAAAACGAGCCCAATCTCTCTGCCATTCACTCTATATCTTATTATCAGGAAGGATGCCAGATCACAGCTGGAACGTAGTTGCTGACGAAGAAAGTTTCCACTTGCTTTGGAAGCCATTCGACTGGAATCAGGCGGAAGTAACAGAGGTTAGACGTAGGGAGAATCTGATCCATCTGCAAAAATATTGTTCCCGACCAACTCTAGGTCAAGAACGTATAACGTCTCAAGAATTACAAAACCCTGAGATGGCAATTTATTTCGTCCACCCTTTTGCCCCCCGCTTTACAACACTTGCCGGTCTGTTGCGCATCTTTCTACTTTATCATGTCCCTTTGGTCTTCCAAGTGACAATCGCACCCGCAAGACTCTCACATGCAGAGGAAGAGGCACTAATGAGGGAAATAGGCAAGTGCGAACGATATAGGCAAAGGAAAGAGGTGTTGGCATTGAAAAGCACTATTCTCTCGGGAATGATCCATGAGATGCAAGCTGATGTGATCTGTGAAAAACTGCTGAGCCAATTGCTATGCCTCCAGAATACCCCGTTTCTTCTAAATATCGCTCTCGCTAGTCCTCAGCAGATACCAGAAATGATTATCTCCACTGTTGGGGCAGAGTTCTCTGCGGAGACAGGAAACTACGCCACATCTTCCATAAGGGATCTGCAAACCGGGGGTTACAATATTGCCGTCCCTAAAACAGAAAAAGAAAAACAATTAGCGAGACAAAATATCCACTCTTTGGACTTTGAACTATGGGGAAAATCGTCAGCTCCAGATCAGCTACACCGGTTGAGAAGCTTAGTATCCGCATATGAAGCTGCGGGCGTCTTTCGCTTCCCTTTAGCTACCGCTGAAGGTTTGCCAGGCTTGGAAGTACACATCGCACGAACACGTCCGCTGCCGAGGGAAGTAGCGCTTATAGGGCAGAATTCCGAAGACGAGGAAACTCTCCTGATAGGTGAGAATCACTACTTTGGCTCTGTAGAACCAGTATCCTTAACTGAACATGACCGCAGGCAACATACCTATATTGTTGGACAGACAGGCACAGGTAAAACTACTCTACTCAAGACCATGATCATAGAAGACATAAAGAAAGGTAGAGGGATAGCAGTAATCGACCCGCATGGTGACCTTTTTGATGAATTGCTATGCTGCATACCGAAAAACCGGATTGATGATGTGGTGATACTTGACCCTACAGATACGGAATTCCCTGTGGGACTAAACATGTTAGAATGCAGAAACGAAGAGCAACGACACTTCATAGTTCGGGAGATGCGCTCCATTATGGAGCGACTTATCAGAGACCAATATGAACATGCCGCTGTAGATTTCGCCGGACCAGTCTTTTATCAGCATATGCAAATGAACATGTTACTGGCAATGTCTGACCCAGATGACCCCGGAACATTGTTAGATTTCTATGAGATCTTTCAACACAAATGGTATTGGAAAAAGTGGTTGCCGCTGAAATGGAAAGACCCTCAATTAGAACGATGGACAAGTCAGAACTTGCCCAACATTGATTACCTAAAACGTTACAGTGAGTCAGCGACATGGGGTGAATACTTGAGCAGTAAGTTCGAAGACTTCGTCTTCGATCCGAAACTCCGACTTATCTTCGGGCAAAAGCTTTCCACTATTAACCTCCGACAGATCATGGACGAAGAAAAGATCCTAATGGTAAATCTGGCGAAGGGAGAATTAGCAGAAGCTAACTCTCGGTTCTTTGGGATGGTGCTGATGGCGAAAATAATGGCAGCTGCGATGTCTAGAACAGAGATACCAGTTGAGGAGCGGAAACCATTCTATCTTTACGTAGATGAGTTTCAATCACTCGCAACTCAAAGCTTCACACTTTTGCTTTCTGAAGCTCGCAAATTCGGATTAGGACTGGTCTTGGCAAACCAGTTCGTTTCCCAGATCAAGGATGAGCGTATCGTGCAGGCTATATTCGGTAATGTAGGGACACTGATCAGCTTCCGTTTAGGAAGGACAGATGCGGACTTACTAGTGCCATATTTTTCCCCGTATTTCACTCACCTTGACTTAACTAGCCTGCCTAATTGGCATGCTTGTATTAAAACAACTGTCAATGGACAGAGTGTGACACCTTTTACCCTGCATACAGCGATCCCAGAAGAACCACTTAATACAACAATTGCACAGCAGGTGCGTGATCGCTCACGTCGCACTTATGGACACCCAAGAAAAAAAGTGGAGGAAGAGATAACAAAAATCCTGAAATATGAGGAAGAAGAATAGATCATTCTTCAAATGCTTATGTATTTAGCGGTGATCACATTTGAAATTATGACATTTTAACATTCTTTGTTGACAATTCTCTTCCATAAATGGTATCTTTTAACGAGGTGATTTTATGGAAGAATGGATAACGGTCAAGGAAGCCGCAGAAATCCTCAATATTTCCCAAAGGCACATTAGAAACAAGATACACGCAGGACAGCTTAAAGCTAAACGTGATGGTAGATTATGGCTTGTCCATAGTTCATTGTCATCGGAAATGGGGAAAACTAAAAGGATTCCCAAGGGAAGTCAAAAGGAAATAGAAAAATTAGAAGAAATGGTCAGCATACTGAAAAAACAAATAGAGGAAAAGGATAGACAGATTGAGAATTTCCAAAATCAGTTAATGGACAAAGATAAACAAATAGCAGAAAAGGATCGGGCAGTAGAGGAAGCACGTCAGCGCTCGGATACAATCATAATGCAACTCACCCGCCAGCTTGGCGATGCCCAGAAAGCTCTTGAACACCACAAATCACCGTGGTGGAGAAGATTAAGATTGGGGAAAGGAAAGGAAGAGGATAAGGCTTGAACAAAAACAACAGATCTCAGCACACTGCTAGTGATCACTTTTTAGACACCATTTGAATAGATGTAGGCAATTAGAAGGTGTAGATGTCTATGACAAATGGACAGGAGAGTGAAAGATGGGTTACAGCACGAAAATTGAGAAGGACATAAGAGATCATCTTGACATGAAATGGTTGGATTTTCAGGATCGATACCGACGTATAGCTTCCAAGTTAGAAAGTGGGATGCGACTCCATGAGAAAGATGTTGAGACAATGTTTCAAGCACTAGCAGAAGGTCCGCTGGGATACGAAATTGAACAATTGAATACTCAACAAAATTATGCCGATTACGCTCTTATTGATCGCGGGTTGAAATTAGCAATAATTGAGATTAAGTCATTCCGGTTGTTTGCCAACGATATAGAATGTCCACATCTACAATCAGCATTAGTGCAAGCGGCTCGTTATGCAAATAGACATCGGACTCCGTATATCATGGCATTCGATGGTGAGACAATTGTCCTAGCAAGAGTTGACCCTTCGAACATAATAAATGTTCATCTTGCGGTTAATATAAAATGCGATCAAGCACCACCAGACCTTTTCTTTTTTACGCATTATGGTCTTTTTCGTCATCCTACTAATGTATTGTGTGCTATACCCTATGATGCATCCGAAGATGAAGGTTTGTATAAGAACCACCACGGCGTCAAACTTCATTACTCCTGTTTTGCTTACGTCGGTGATATACGGGATAAATCCACATGGATAGCACCATACAGAAACGAAGATGGTTCTGTGGACACTAACAGAATAGGTCATGCAGTTAATTACTTGCTTTCACCGGGTGGATACCGCGGTCAGAAAGCAACATCTCAGCGCATACCCAATGCTGCTACACCTTTTGTAGCTTTGAAGCTTGCCAAGGCTTATAAAGAGATTGGTAAATGGAACAAACCTGAATCTTTGTTTGGTTTTGGTGGCAAACCTGATCCTCAGTGTTTGCTCTGGACGTATCTCTATCAACATGGTTTAGACGATGCTGTATAAGTTTGCTCTGGAATTTTCAAGTAGGTAACCAAAGATTGTGATATATTCAAAAATATCGCTTTTAGATTCTAGGAATTCTTAACATCAAGACGCTATACATCTTTGTGATATAAGATTTTCAGTGATTATCTGTTTGTTCTTGACAGTTTTTCCATTGAGAGTTTTTGAACCTAACGCTTTTCTGTTGACTGTTTTAATTCACAAATGTTACCTTCTAGTGATGTGAATCTATAAGGGACCATTATTAAGTTTTTGGGTATCGTAATCCGGGGCAAGAAATATTGGCACTCTATGGAAGAAATATTGGCACTCTATGGAAGAATTCAACAATATCACAACCTAACTTTCTCCTTTATTTATCAGGATCCACAGGTCATTTCCAATGTGGATAACTTCGTTGCTAAGTTTTTAAAGTTTTTAAACATAAACAACAACATATGTACTGTACGTCTAGTACGTATACACACTGTATGAGCGAATGTTATTTTTTGTTGTTGTTTTGTATGTAAAAAATTCACAGAAGGAAGAACAAAAGTGCACACAATTCTACGTAATAACGGCAAACAAGTTGAAAAACCGAGTTCAAAAGAAGCCAATAGAGAACGTGAAGAGGTGATTCCTGAAGTAATCAAGTCCGAAGTTAACCTTCTTGTGCTTCCTTTCTTTGCACTCTGGGATAAAGACACCAAAAGGAGAACCGAAACCGAATACAGGACGGTAATAACAAGAGGGTTGCAAAAACTGGAAATTGCTTGGATCGTAACCTCAAGCCCCAGATATGGATACCCCGGGCCTTTTGACAGAGAGGTTCATAAAGCGATTGAGCAAATCATCAGCGAACTTCCTCTGCCCATTCAGAATCCGATTCCCATAGGATCTCTATATAACTTATGCAAAAGGATGGGAATTAACAAATTCGGTGGATCACAATATAAAAAAATTAGGAAAGCTTTGGAGAGAATCACAACAACATCAATCAAGTCCGAAGGAACTTTTTATAGCAAGGAAAAGGAAGAATGGATCGAGGATATTTTTCACCTTTATGAACGCGTAATCTTCAAGGGAAAGAAACTACCGAATGGAGAAATAGCCGACACTAATTACCTTTTTCTGAATAGTTGGTACCTTGATAATATCAATGCTCACTATGTAAAGCCAATTAACTGGGATTACTATAGACTTCTTGAAACTCCCGTTGCTCAGAGGCTCTACGAACTTTTAAGCGTCAAATTCTATGGACTATTGGTGAGAGGGGGAAAGTTCATCTCGTATAAGTATTCAACCCTTTGTTCTCTCTTACCTATTGTTCGACAAAAATATCTTTCGAAGGCAAAGGAAGTTCTTGAACCTGCTCACAAGAAACTCAAAGAAACGGGATTTTTTAAAAGCTGGGATTGGGAGGAACTTCCTCAAGAAGGAAAAGAAAAGGATTGGCTCATCAGATACTACCCAGGGAGAAGGGCGAGAGAGGAGATTGAAAGGTTCAGGGGGAAAGAGCAGTTAGAGTTTATGCTACCGCCACCTAAAGATGAAGAGATAATAGAGAGCAGAGTGGAGTTATCTGCTGAGGATTTCAATGTGGTTGAGCAACTGACACAAAGAGGAATAACAGCAGCTACTGCGAAGATGTTAGCTAAATCTCATCCAGCTGAACATATACTCAGACAAATAGAGGTATTTGATTGGCTCAAAGAGAGGAAAAGTTTGTTAGTTGAGAGGAACCCGGGGGGATTTTTGCGTAAAGCCATTGAAGAGGATTACCAGCCACCAAAAGAATACCTTAAGCAACAGGAAAGGAAAGAGCAAGAACGAAAGAATGAAGACAAACGGGAACGCTGGCGTAGATACAGAGAAGAACTCATAGGGCAAGGTGTCACCAATTGGGATAAAGTATCGCCAGAGAGGAGGATAGAGGGCAGGTTAAGTTTTTGGATAGCGAGTGAGACGATGAATGGAAGGAAGCCAACATTAGAACAAATAGAAATTAAAAAGCAGGAGTTGATAGATGGCTTACCTCAGACTGATGAGGAGAGGTGGGAGTATCTATCGCAGAATTATCCAGATGATCCACCGGAGGATTTTGAGTGATCAGAGGCTATACATAGGAATATACATAAAATTTTTGGTATACCAATAATAAGTGATATGCGGTCTTTTATCCGTCGGTTCGGCGGTATGCCTCCCGACCCATCTCTTTTTCCACACCCACTCCTCCGCCAACGGGTATTTATAGAGGAGTGGGTGTGGCGTAGCCCAAAAGGGATTTTGGGCTACGGGTTCGCTTGAGGCATCACCAAAAAGAGATGGGTCGGTAGCACGATCCCACGAGCCAATCAGTCGTCGTCAGAGACTCGCCTTCTTGGGTGGGATCGGCGCCCGACGGATAAAAGACCGCATGTATTAAAAAAACCGATATTAAGAGATTTGGATAGGAGGGAGGACCTTTGAGAAGGTCTCCGAGGTATACAAGGGACCCCAAGAGCATAGGGGGGATTGTAATACAGCCGAGGGATGAGGAGATCATAGATTTGGTCTGGCGATACAGGTTTCTGAACTCGGAGCAGATACAGGCATTAGTTAGTGGGTCGGATCAGACCATATTGAGGCGATTACAGAAGCTCTATCATCACGGATATCTTGACAGACCGATCAGCCAGATAGTGTTTTCCAACCCGTTGTTTGGACTGAAGAAGATGGTCTATGGGTTAGGCGACAGAGGGGCAGACCTTTTAGCAGAGAGATATGGGATTGACAGGGGGAAGATCTCTTGGCATGAGAAGAACAGGGAGGTAGGCGAGAGATACATCCAGCACACCTTGATGGTGTCAGATTTTAGGGCATGTCTGACATTGGCTTTGAGGGGCAAACCTGAGATCAGGTTGCAATGGTTAAACGATGGCGGGAAGGAGATAAAGCAGGAAGTCCATTTCATAGAGGGAGGCAGGAATAGGCGTCTGCCAGTGGTGCCAGATGGGTTTTTTCAGATAGAGGACTCTGGCGGTAAGATGTATTTCTTTTTGGAGGCGGACAGGTCAACGATGACGAATGCCCGGTTTTTGAACAAGATGCGTGCATATTGGCTATGGTGGAGGCAGGGCGGTCAGAGGGAGTTAGGCATAGAGAACTTCCGGGTCTTGACCATCACGAAGAGCAAGGAGCGGATGAGGAATCTCGTTGAGGTGACAAGGGGAGCAGATGATAGTGGGAAAGGCTCTTATATGTTCTGGTTTAGCTGTATAGACAACTATCATTTATCTCAGCCGGAGAGCATTCTGGAAGGGATATGGCTAACCCCGAGGGATAATATCCCGCACCATCTTTTAGAATAAAAAAAGAATAAAAAAGAAGCTCA
>JACAEF010000089.1 GCA_013388985.1 Rhodocyclaceae bacterium | reverse complement strand
GTGCGGGCGGGGGCAGTTGCCCCATTCGCTGGCCGCCGCGGTCTACGAATCGCTGATCGCGGCCATCTACATCGACAGCGGCGACCTGGAGGTCGCCCGCCGGTTCATCCTCCGGACCGCCTCCCACCACCTGGAGCAGGCCGCCCGCTCCGAGCACCAGCGCAACTTCAAGTCCCAGCTTCAGCAGTACGCCCAGAAGGTACTCTGCGCCACCCCCATCTACGACCTGCTGGACGAGAAGGGGCCCGACCACAGCAAGTGCTTCGAGGTCAGCGTGGTGGTCCAAGGCCGCCGCTACGCCAGCGCCTGGGGCCCCTCCAAGAAAGAGGCCGAACAGAAGGCCGCCTACCTGGCCCTGCGCGAGCTTAACGCCGTCGATGAGCTCAGCGACCTCGACGGCTTTACCGAAGGGGCCGAGGGGCTGGAACGGGCCGCCCGGTCTTAACCCCACCCTCAGCGAGCGGGCCGATGATCGCCCTTCCGGTCTTCCAGCGCTTCGACTGCCACAGTTGCGGGTACTGCTGCCGGCACCTGGTGGTCACTATAGACCAGGGCCAGCGACAGGCCATCCTCCAGGCTGGTTGGGAACGGCGGATCCCCGATCACCCCCTGTTCGAGCGCTACCGGCTGGGCGGGCGGCGCGGCTGGCAGCTTGCTCACCGGCCCGATGGCCGATGTGTGTTCCTGGGCGACGATGAGCGCTGTCGGCTTCACGCCGAGAGCGGCCCCCAACTGAAGGGGCCCCCAAACCGGATGAGTCCGGCGCGGGGACTTAAGCCGCTGGCCTGCCGGTTGTATCCCTTCGTGCCGACCCCCGCGCCCGGTGGCGTCGCCGCAGACCTCCGCTTCGATTGCCCGTCGGTGGCGGCCAACAGAGGCCGATCCTGCGTGGCCCATCGACACGAGGTCGCCGAGCTCAGCCGGCAGATCGGGGCGGTGCCCCTGAGCCGGCCGCCCCCCTGGCCCGGGGCCGGCCCGCTCGAGGAGGCCGAGCTGCGGGCCCTGGTCGCCGCTTTCGACGGCCTGCTGCAACGGTCGGCCCTGGCGCGGCGGGCCAGGCTGCGGGCCTGTTGCGGACTCTTGGAGTCGCTCTGCCAGGCGCGCGTTCGGCGGGTGCGCGGGCCGCGCTGGGCGGAGCTGCTCTCGCTGCTGGCCGACGAGGCCGCGGGCGCGGCCACCCGGCCGGTCATGACCCCGGTGCCCACGCGGGCCGGACGGCTCTTCCGCCAATGGCTGTTCCTGCACGCGGTGGCCGACGAGCCCGCCGACCTGCGGGCCGGGCCGCTGGGCAGGCTGCAACGCTCGTGGCGACGATACCGGCAGGCCCGCCGCTTCGTCGCCTGCCGCGGGCTGGTGCCCCAGGTGGCTGGCGACTGGCCGGTGACGAGCTTTGAAGCGGTGGACGCCGTCCAGCCCGCCCAGGACGACGACCTCGAACCGCTCTGCCGGGCCATGCGGGTCAAGCTCCAGGCCTATGCCTTCGCCGGGCCGGCCTACTACCGGTACGACCTTGCCGCCGGGCTGACCGCCCTGGTGCTCATGCCGGCAGTGGCGGGCTGGCTGGCCCGCCTGGAGGCCGTCGGCGGCGGACGCGACCGCATAAACTCCCAGGACCTGCTGGCCGGCCTGAGGCGGACCCACCATACCTTCGGCGTCTCGCCGGCCTTCGCCCGCCTCAGCGAACGCTGGCGGATGCGGGCCCTGGCCCGGCCCGGCGTACCCTTCGCACTGCTGGGGGCCTACGGGCCATAAGACAAGCTCTCGGAAGTAGTTAGAGCATCTCGTGCCGCCGGCGACCAGGGCCTTCCCCGCCGGTCCAAGCCCCGGCTTCCCGCATCTTCCGGATGCTGCTGGCCGATCGCCGCGCCCGCTGGTATATTGCGGGCCCGAGCGGAAGCGGGGGCGGCATGGGCGCGGCCACCTTATGCTTCCTAAAGACAGTCATGGCCAGCTTTGCGGTTGAAAGCCCGGCAGGCAAGTCGCATGAGGCGTTCCAAAACGAAAGGATGAAGCTCCGATGGCACGACCGGTCACACTGTTCACCGGACAATGGGCGGACCTCAAGTTCGAGCAGGTCTGCAAGAAGGCCAAGAAGTTCGGCTACGACGGCATCGAACTGCCCTGCTGGGGCGATCACTTCGAGGTCAGCAAGGCCCTGGAGGACCGCAGCTACGTCAAGCGCAAGTGGGAGACCCTGGAGAAACACGGCCTGGCCTGCTTCGCCATCAGCAACCACCTGGTCGGCCAGGCCATCTGCGACCGCATCGACGAGCGGCACAAGGCCATCCTGCCCGCCCACGTCTGGGGCGACGGCAACCCCGAGGGCGTGCGCAAGCGGGCCGCCGCCGAGATGATGGACAGTGCCCGCGCGGCCCGCAAGTTCTTCGACGCCGCCCCGGCCTCGGTCAAGAAGCAGCTCAAGCGCGTGGTGGTCAACGGCTTCACCGGAAGCAGCATCTGGCACCTGCTCTATTCCTTCCCGCCGGTGGCCCCCGGGCAGATCGACGCCGGCTTCAAGGACTTCGCCACCCGCTTCAAGCCCATCCTGGACGTCTTCGAGCACGAGGACGTGTACTTCGGGCTGGAGGTACACCCCACCGAGATCGCCTTCGACCTGGCCTCGGCGGCCCGGGCGGTCGAGGCGGTCAAGGTGCACAAACGCTTCGGGTTCAACTTCGACCCCAGCCACTTCGGCTACCAGGGCGTCGACTACGTCCGCTTCATCAAGGAGTTTCGTGGCCGTATCTTCCACGTCCACATGAAGGACGTGCACTGGTCCACGACCCCCACC
>JACAEF010000130.1 GCA_013388985.1 Rhodocyclaceae bacterium | reverse complement strand
TGAATATTTGATAATGTTACGCCTCCAGATACTTCCGTCTTGATTCTTCCACCGATTATTTTAACGGCTCTTCTAATATTTCTAACATCCATGTTATCCAACATAATTACATCTGGGTTTTCATCAATTGCATCTCTGACTTCCTTTAAACTCCTTGCCTCAACCTCTATAATTACTCCCTTTTTTATTTTCGACTTAGCCATCTTGATAGCCTTTTTTATAGTTCCTGCAGCCTTTATATGATTATCCTTAATAAGAACCCCGTCGTAAAGGCCCATTCTATGGTTTTTGCCGCCTCCCAATCTTACGGCATATTTATCAAGTTCTCTCAAAAGGGGAGCTGTTTTTCTAGTGTCAGTAATAACTATTTTCCTGTCATTTAATCTTTTAACGAACTTTCTCGTCAAAGTTGAGATGCCTGACAAACGTTGGATAAAGTTTAGCGCCGTTCTCTCCCCCTTCAATATTTCTTTAATCCTGCCTTTAATAAAACAGAATTTTGTCCCTTTTTTGACTGGCTCGCCGTCTTTTTTGATCCAATTAAACTCAAAATCTTTTGAAAGAACCTTGAATACTCTTTCGAATATCGGCACTCCTGCCAGAATAAAGTCCTCTTTAGCCACAAGATATGCGCTTATCTTCCTGTTTTCCTTTAAAATCGCCTCTGTTGTAACGTCCCCTTTTCCTATATCTTCCTTCAAAGACATTCTAACAATTGAATCGAGATATTTTTTAGGAATCATCTGCTAAACCTCAAGCATCTTTCTGAGAGCTTTTCTTGCATCATTTTTTATTTTCTCGGGGACAACAACCTCATAATCATTTAGGTTTTCAAGAGTACCTAATAATTTGGCAAGGTCAATCTTGTACATATTCGGGCACAGCGACCTTTTCAATTCGACAATTTTCTTATCCCTATGCTTATTTGCAAGTCTGGCTACAAGATTTATTTCTGTACCTATCGCAATAACAGCCCCTTTAGGAGCCTCTTCTACATATTTTACGATAAAGCTTGTTGATCCGAAATCGTCTGCGATATCAACAACTTCTTTTGTACATTCCGGATGAACTATAATTTTTACTCCGGGATATCTTTTTCTCACATTATAAACATCATAAGGGGTAAAAGCCGTATGCACATGGCAATGACCTTCCCATAATATAATCTTCGCCCTTTCTAGAGCGTACTTTAAATTTCCTGCCGACTCAGATCCCTTATTTTTATTCCATAAAAGGATCTCTTTTTCATCCAAACCAATCTTTGAGGAAATGTTG
>JACAEF010000047.1 GCA_013388985.1 Rhodocyclaceae bacterium | reverse complement strand
GAACTGCACCCGCTGATCGAAGCGGCCTGCACCCCGGCCGAGCGGCAGCTGAGCGCCAGCAGCGCCGAGGCGCAAGCCGCGGCTGCGGCCGTCACGCCGCGCCTGGCCGAAACGGCCGCCTGGCTGGCGCAGCAGCCCCAGCGTCTGGTGGTGGTGGATGACGATCCGGTCTATCTGAAGGTGCTCACCACGATGCTGGAATCCGCCGGCTACGAGGTGATCGCATTCACCGATCCACAGGGCGCGCTGGTGGCGCTGCCACGCCTCAAGCCCGATGCGGTGCTGGCCGACATCGAAATGCCCGGCGTCTCCGGCTTGGAGTTGATCGCGGCGGCAAAACGTGTGCCGGCGCTCTCCGGCATTCCTTATCTCGTCATCACCGGCCATGCCGATGCCGAGACGGTGCGCGCCGCGGCCCAGCAGGGGATTGCCGGCTTCATCGTCAAACCCGGACAGCGGGCGGCCGTGCTGGCCAAACTGCGTGAAGCGCTGCCGCCCCCCGATTTTCCGGAGGAAAAATAACAATGAAAATCCCGCCTTCGATCCTGATCGTCGAGGATCACGATTTCCAGCGCCGCATCCTGGCGCGCATGCTGGCCGCGATCGGCGCGAAACAGGTGCTCGAAGCCGCAAACGGCCGCGTCGCGCTCGCGCAGCTCGATGCCGGCCACGCGCCGGGCCTGGTGATCTGCGACCTCGACATGCCGGAGATGGACGGCATGGCCTTCATCCGCCATCTGGGCAAACGCCTGCCCGACGTGCCGGTGATCATCGCCAGCGCGCTGGATCCGGCCCTGCTCGGCTCGGTGGCCAAGATGGCCGATGCCTATGGCGTGCGCCTCCTGGGTGTGCTGGAAAAGCCGGTCACGCGGATTCATCTGGCGCAGCTGATCGCTGCGGGCGACGACTCACGGCATCGCCGTGCCGTCCCGCCAGCGCCGACTTTCACGCTGGCCGAGATCGAAGCCGGCATCCGCAACCATGAATTCGTGCCCTTCTTCCAGCCCAAGCTGGACATGAGGAGTGGCGCCGTGGTCGGCGCCGAAGCGTTGGCGCGCTGGCGCCATCCCACCCAAGGCATCGTCTCCCCTTATGGCTTCATTCTCACGCTGGAGCAGGCGGACAGGATCGACGCACTCACCTTCCTGATGCTCGAACAGGCTGCCCATGCCACCCGCCGGCTGCGCGCTGCCGGGCTTGACGTCACCGTCTCGGTCAACCTCTCGACCACCTCGCTCTCCGACGTGATGCTCGCCGACCGGGTAACGGAGATCGTCACCGGCTGCGGGGTGGAACCCAAGCACATGGTGCTGGAGATCACCGAAACCGCGGCGATGACCGCGCTCGCGCCTGCGCTGGAGAACCTCACCCGGCTGCGCATGAAGGGCTTCGGCCTGTCCATCGACGACTATGGCACCGGTTTCGCCAGCCTCGCGCAACTGGCGCGCGTGCCCTTCACGGAACTGAAGATCGACCAAGGCTTCGTCACCGGCTGCAGCGAGCACCCGAACGCGCACGTGATCGTCGAGGCGAGCCTCGCGCTGGCGCATGGGCTGAAGCTCAAGACGGTCGCCGAAGGCATCGAAACCCAGGCCGACTGGAATGCGCTCCGGGCGCTGGGCTGCGACCTGGCCCAGGGTTATTTCATCGGCCGGCCGATGGACGAAGCGGCGTTTCTCGAATTCTGCCGGGGACGGCAGGAAGGAGTGGAAGCGTGTCCCACCACATGAAACATACGCAACTGGCGGCGCTGCACGCCCGCCACGGCGGGAAGATCATGAGCGCCCGCGAGGCGGTGGGCCTGATCAGAGACGGCGACATGATCGCCACCGGCGGCTTCGTCGGCATCGGCTTTGCCGAGAATCTCGCCGTCGCGCTGGAAGAGCGCTATCTCGAGGAAGGCGCGCCCCGGGGCATCGGTCTCGTCTATGCCGCCGGCCAGGGCGACGGCAAGGATCGCGGGCTCAACCATCTGGGCCACGACGGCCTGGTCGGCCGCGTGATCGGCGGCCACTGGGGGCTGGCGCCGCGCATGCAGGAACTCGCCGTCGGCAACCGCATCGAAGCCTGGAACCTGCCGCAGGGTGTGATCACCCACCTGTTCCGCGACATCGCCGCCGGCAAGCCGGGCACGCTCACCCGCGTCGGCCTGGGCACCTTCGTCGATCCGCGTTTCGGCGGCGGCAAGCTCAATGCAAGGACGACCACGGACATCGTCCGGCTGATCGAGATCGACGGCGAGGAATACCTGTTCTACAAGGCCTTCCCGATCCAGGTGGGCTTCATCCGCGGCACGACGGCCGACGAGGACGGCAACGTGACGATGGAAAAGGAGGCGCTGACGCTGGAAGCGCAGGCGATCGCGATGGCGGTGCACAACTCGGGCGGCATCGTCATCTGCCAGGTCGAGCGCGTCGCCGCGCGCGGCTCGCTGAACCCGCGCCAGGTGAAGATTCCGGGCATCCTCGTCGATTGCGTCGTCGTCGCCGAAAAGCCCGAATACCACATGCAGACCTTCATCGAGCAATACAGCCCGGCCTTCTCGGGCGAGCTCAAGGTTCCGCTCTCGGCGATCCCGCCGATGCCGATGTCGGAACGCAAGATCATCGCCCGGCGCGCGGCGCTGGAGCTCACCCCCGGCGCGGTGGTGAATCTCGGCATCGGCATGCCCGAGGGCGTCGCCGCGATCGCCGCCGAAGAGCGCATCAGCGAGCAGATGACACTCACTGCCGAACCCGGCGTGATCGGCGGCATCCCGGCCGGCGGCCTCAATTTCGGCGCCGCGACCAATACCCAGGCGATCATCGACCAGCCTTCCCAGTTCGATTTCTACGATGGCGGCGGGCTGGATCTCGCCTTCCTCGGGCTGGCCCAGGTCGATGCCGCCGGCAATCTCAACGTCAGCAAGTTCGGGCCGCGGCTCAATGGCGCCGGCGGCTTCATCAACATCTCGCAGAACGCGCGCGAGGTGGTGTTCGTAGGCACGTTTACCGCCGGCGGGCTGCAGATCGAGGTCGCAGCCGGCCGCCTGCACATCCGCCAGGAGGGCCGGGAAAGGAAATTCGTTCGCGCAGTCGAGCACTGCACCTTCAGCGGCCCGGAGGCGATCCGCCGCGGCCAGCGCGTGCTCTACATCACCGAGCGCTGCGTGTTCCGCCTTGGCCCCGACGGGCTGGAGCTGACCGAGATCGCCCCCGGCATCGATCTCGAACGCGACATCCTCGCGCTGATGGATTTCACTCCGCTGATGCGTACGCCGCCGGCGCCGATGGACGCCCGCATCTTCGGCCACGGCCGGATGGGGCTCGTGCGCCATTCATGACCCCGTGCTAAAGTGAAAGCATCCATCATCGAAGGGAGGCCATCATGAGCGGCAAAATCGAGCATCTGAGCGAACTCAACCGCAAGAACATGGAAGCGGCGATGCATCTGGCGCAACTGTCGATCGAGAACTCGCAGCGCGTGATGGCGCTGCAAAACGAGCTGGCGCGCGAGCTGTTCAACGCCGGCGTCGAAAACGCGCGGGCGCTCGCCCAGGCGAAGGATGCGCAGGAGGTGATGCGCCTGCGCGCCGAGTATGCGCAGGAAACCACGCGCAAGATGATGGCCGCCGCGCAGCAGGTGGCCGAGATCGGCAACGAGGCGCGCGCCGCTTTCGCCCGCATGCTCACCGAGCAGCTCGCCTCCGGCAGTCAGGAAATGGCCGATGCCTACCAGAGCTTCCTGAAGACGCTGCCCGGCCAGCCGCCGAACCTGCTGGAGATGATGCAGCAGGCGATGGCGACCGCGAACAGCGCGTTCGAGCAGATCGCCAAGGCGACGACCGCCGGCTTCAGCCAGAGGGCGGAGGCCGCCCAGCCGGCCAAGGCCAGCCGCAGGAAATAGCGCTGCTACTTCCAGCGATCGAGCGCGCGATCGTCGGATTCGCGCGCATCGACCCAGCGGGCGCCTGCCGGGGTTTCCTCCTTCTTCCAGAACGGCGCCCGGGTTTTCAGGTAATCCATGATGAACTCGCAGGCGGCGAAGGCATCGTGGCGGTGACCCGAGGTCACGCCGACGAAGACGATGCGCTCGTTCGGCAGCAGCCGGCCGAAGCGATGGATCACCCGCACCCGGCGGATTTGCCAGCGTTCGCGCGCCTGCGTGACGATTTCGGCCAACGCCTGCTCGGTCATGCCGGGATAGTGTTCCAGCGTCATCGCGACGACATCGCCGTGATGCTTGTCGCGCCGGACGAGGCCGACGAAGCTCGCCACCGCCCCTGCTTCGGCATCATCGGCCGAGAGCGCGGCGATTTCCGCGCCGGGATCGAAATCGGCTTGCTGGACGGAGACTTCCTGCATTCAACCTCCGGTCACCGGCGGGAAGAAGGCGACCTCGTCGCCGTCGGCGAGCGGCGCGTCCCAGCCGCACATCTGCCGATTGACCGCCGCGCGCAGGTTCTTCGCGGTCAAGAGCGCCGCATGGCGCTCGCCGAGGCGCTGGCGCAGCGCGCCGACGGTCGTGACGCCGGCCGGCAGGTCGATGGTTTCGGCAGTGAGGCCGATCGCCTCGCTGACGCTGGCGAAATAGAGCACTTTGAGGGTCATCGCGTCACAGCATATCCGAGAAGGCGAGAAAACGCACCGGATCGCCCGGCGCGAAGGTCTGATGAGCCGGCGTGTCGACCAGGCCGTCGGCCCAGACGCAGGAGGTCAGCACGCCGGAGCTCTGGTTCGGATACAGCTCGACGCGGCCGTCGGCGGTGAGGCGCGCGCGCAGGAAGCTGCGCCGGTCTTCGGGCTTGCTCCAGTGCGAGGCGGAGACGAGCTCTCGGACGGGAGGCGCGACGACGGCGGCGCCCATGCGCTTGAGCAGATAGGGGCGCAGAAACAGCAGGAAGGTGACGAAGCAGGAGACCGGATTGCCCGGCAGGCCGATGAAGGCGGTGTGTGCCGTGCCACCAGCGCCGACTTTGTCGATGTGACCGAAGGCCAGCGGCTTGCCCGGCTTGATCGCGATCTTCCACAGCGACAGCGCTCCTTCCGCTTCGACGGCGGGCTTGACGTGGTCTTCCTCGCCGACCGAGACGCCGCCCGTCGTGACGATCAGGTCGTGCGCGGCGGCGGCCTCGCGCAGGGCCGCGCGCGTGGCCTCCAGCGTATCGGGGACGTGGCCGGCATCGGTGACCACGCAGCCGTAGGTTTCGAACAACGCGCGCAGGAAATGGCGGTTCGAGTTGTAGATGCCGCCCGGCGGCAGCGGCTGGCCGGGTTCGGCGAGCTCATCCCCGGTGGAGAGCAGCGCGACGCGCAGCCGGCGCCGCACCGGCAATTCGGCGATGCCGACCGAGGCGGCGAGGCCGATCTCGGCCGGGCCGAGGCGCGTGCCGGCCGCCAGGATTTCGCTGCCTGCGGTGATGTCCTCGCCGGCGCGGCGGATGTTCTGCCCGGGGCGAGGCACGTCGTTGATGATCACCCGTCCATCCGCGCCGTGTTCGCAGAGTTCCTGCATCACCACCGCATCGGCGCCGGGCGGCACCGGCGCGCCGGTGAAGATGCGCGCCGCGGTACCGGGCG
>JACAEF010000052.1 GCA_013388985.1 Rhodocyclaceae bacterium | reverse complement strand
GGAGTTGCCTCGCCTTTCAGACGCGCGAGGTTGGCTTCGGAATACGGCAGCTTGCCACCCTTCGGCGCGCGCTTGACGGCCTCCGCGCTGCCGGGGGCGAAAGTCGGCGCTGGCGACACGGCACCCGTGGCAGGGGCACTATCGAGAGGACGCGCGACGACGGCGCCGCTGCCGATGACCGGCCGCACCTCGGCGCCTTCCGGCGACGGAGTCGCCGCCGAAGTGGGCGCAGGCGAGGCCCCGGGCGGCGTCAGCCGCAGGGTCTGACCGACGACGATGCGGTGACTGTTGTCGAGATTGTTCCAGGCGGCGAGATCACGCGGGCTGAGGCCGTTCTCGAGGGCGATGCTGTAGAGCGTGTCGCCCTTCCTGACGACATGCAGCTTGCCCGCGTCTGCGGCGGGCTGCGCCGCGCGCGGCGCCTCGATGCGCGTCGGCGTCCGGGGCTCGGAGACCGGCGCCGGGCCGGTGCTGGCGCAGCCGGCCAGCAGGACGAGCGCGAGCGTGCAAGAACCACGTTTCATCAGCCTACCCCCGGCAGCAGCGGCACGAAGCGCACCGCTTCGAACACGCCTTCTTTCCAGCCCTGCGCGGTGCGTTCGACGACCACCAGCGTCTGTGCGCCAGCGCCGACGGGAATCACCAGGCGTCCGCCCACCGCGAGCTGCTCCTTCAATGCCAGGGGCACGGCCGCCGCCGCCGCGGCGACGATGATCGAGTCGAACGGTGCCGCCTCGGGCAGCCCCGCCATGCCGTCGGCATGCTTGAGGCGCACGCGCGTAAGCCGCAGGGCCTTGAGGTTCTCGCGCGCCCGTGCCAGCAGCGAGGCGAGGCGCTCGACACCATAGACCTCGCGCGTCAGCTGGGCGAGCACCGCCGCCTGATAGCCGCAGCCGGCGCCGACTTCGAGCGTCTTGCCCAGGCCGGCACGGCCTTCGAGCAGGAGCTCGATCATGCGCGCGACGATGTAGGGCTGGGAGATGGTCTGGCCGAGGATCAGCGGCAGCGCGGTGTCCTCGTAGGCGCGATGCGCCATCGCCGGCTCGACGAAGATGTGGCGCGGCACGACGCCGAGCGCCATCAGCACCTGCTCGTTCTTGATGCCCTGTTCGCGCAGGCGCTCGATCATGCGCGCGCGCGTGCGGTCGGAAGTCATGCCGACACCTCGGACGCCGGCGTGCGCGTTCATAGCCCGAGCCATTCCCGCACGCGGCCCAGTTGAGCGGCGTGCGTCAGATCGATCTGCAGCGGTGTGATCGACACCTTGCCCTGCGCGACCGCGTGGAAATCCGTGCCGGCGCCGGCATCGGCCGCCGGGCCGGCGGCGCCGATCCAATACACCGTGTCGCCGCGCGGCGAGACCTGCTTGACCACCGGTTCGGCCTTGTGGCGCCGGCCCAACCGCGTCACTTCCCAACCGCCGAGCGCGTCGAACGGCACGTCCGGCACGTTGATGTTGAGCAGCACCGGTGCGCCGAACGGCTGGGCGCGGAAGCGTTCGACCAGCGCGCGCACCACGCGCGCCGCGGTGTCGAAATGCTGGCCGGCGAAGCTCGCCAGCGACACGGCGAGCGCCGGCACGCCGAGCAGATAGCCCTCCATCGCCGCGGCGACGGTGCCGGAATAGATGGTGTCGTCGCCCATGTTGGAGCCGAGGTTGATGCCGGAGATCACCATGTCCGGCTCTCCCGGCAGCATGCCGGTGACGGCCAGATGCACGCAGTCGCTGGGCGTGCCATTGACATAGTGGAAGCCATTCTCCGCCGTCTTGAGCAAGAGCGGCCGGTCGAGGGTGAGCGAATTCGACGCGCCGCTCCTGTTCCGCTCGGGCGCCACGACGGTGACCTTGCCCAGATCCCGCAGGGCCGCGGCGAGCGCGACGAGGCCCGGCGCGGAATAGCCATCGTCGTTGGAGAGCAGGAGGTCCATGGGGCGATTTTACCGGAGGCTCGCCATCGTCTTGCGCATGAAGCACAGATCTTCCCATGCCTTGGCCTTGTCCGGCAGGTTGCGCAGCAGATAGGCGGGATGGTAGGTGACGATCAGCGGGATGCCGGCGCAGTCATGCACCCGGCCGCGCGCCCGGGCGATCGTCACTTCCTGCTGGAGCAGCGTCTGCGCGGCGGGCTTGCCGAGCGCGACGATCAGCTTCGGGCGGATCAGCTCGATCTGGCGGGCGAGGAACGGCCAGCAGGCCGCCGTCTCGGCGGGTTCCGGCGTGCGGTTCCCCGGCGGCCGGCACTTCACCGCGTTGGCGATGTAGACGTTCTCGCCGCGTTTCAAGCCGATCGCGGCGAGCATCGCATCGAGGAGCTTGCCGGCCTGGCCGACGAAGGGTTCGCCGCGTTCGTCCTCCTCCGCGCCCGGGCCTTCGCCGACGAACAGCCACTCGGCATGGATGTCGCCGACGCCGAGCACCGCCTGCTTGCGCGTGGCATGGAGCGGACAGGCGGTGCATTCCGCCACCGCCCGGGCCAGCGCCGGCCAGTCCATCGCCGCGATCGCCGCGGTGCGCGCATCGACCGGCATGGCCGCTTCGGCGGCGGGCGCGGCGGCGGCAGCGCGTGATTTCTTCGCCGGCTGACGCAGTTTCCAGAGCGGGCCGAGGCCCATTTCCTTGAGGAGTTGTTCGCGGTTCATGTTTCCCTGGCCATCACGATGGCATCTTCCCTTCCGTCACGCGCCGGATAGTAGGCCCGCCGCCGGCCGATCTCGGCAAACCCCGCCTGGCGGTAGAAGGCGAGCGCCGCCTCGTTCGAGGGCCGCACCTCGAGCAGCAGGCGCGTGATGCCGGCCGTTCGCGCACGCGCGGCGAGGAATTCGAGCAGCGCCCGGCCCCGTCCGGCGCGCTGCCGCTCTGGGGCGATGCCGATCACCAGCAGGTGGGCCTCATCGACGGCATGCATCAACACCGCGAAGCCGATCACCCGGTCCGCTTCGCGCATCACCCAGGCATCATAGCCGGCTTCGATTGCATCGGCGAAATTGCCGCGCGTCCAGGGGAACTCCTGCACCGCTTCCTCGATGGCCAGCACCGCATCGAGGTCGTCCGGTGTCATCGGCGCGAAACTCATCGGCCCCCGCCCAGCGCGTGGCGCTCGGCAATGGTGAGCGCCACCTTGTCGCGCACATAGACCGGCTGCGCCTCATGCGCCGGCACGCCGCCGCCGCGCGCCAGCACCGGTGCAGCCAGCCGCGCCACCGCGCCGGCGGTCGGAAAGACATCGGCGGCGCATGATGCCAGACGCTTGCCCATGCGCTCGCGCAGGTGCCCGCCCTGGCTGCTGGCGAAGCCGTCGCCCGCGCCGCGCCAGCCTTCGCCGTCCGGCAGAGGTGCCGTCCCGCCAGCGCCGACTTTCGGCGCCATCAGCTCATCCACCGCATCGCCGGTCACGAGGTAGGCGCCGAGATAAAGCTCGTGCATCCGCGCGTCGAGACAGGCGAGCACCCGGCCCTCGCCGCTCGCCAGGGCCAGCGCCGCGAGCGTGCCGACCGGCACGACCGGCCGGTCGAGACCGCAGGCGAGCCCCTGCGTCACCCCGCAGGCCAGCCGCAGGCCGGTGAAGCCACCGGGACCGGCGCCGAAGGCGAGGCCGTCGAGCTGCTTCAGGCTCAGCCCGGCTTCGGCCAGCAGCGCCTGCGCCCAGGGCAGCAGCACCTCGGAGCCGCCGTGGGCGAAATCCGCGCTTTTCTCATGCAGGGCGCCATCGCACCACAAGGCGACGGACAGGCGGCGCGTGGCCGCTTCGAAGGCGATCAGATTCACGCCGCGGATTCTACCGGGCGCCCATGCCGGTTCGCGCCCGTTTTTGGCATCGTTGCGACGTTTTCCTCACAGCGGGCGATTGACTCGCCCGCCGGGCGCTCGTATGATGATTCGCAAATATTTTCATACGAACGAGGGAGGCGATGAAATCCCGGTTTCTCCCGATCCCATTGGTCGCCGGGCTGATCCTTTGCATGACGCCGGCGCTCGCCCACGACCTGTGGCTGGAAAAATCCGGCAAGCAGATCACCCTTTTCCAAGGCCACCGCCACAGCGCCCATGCCGGCGCCGAAACGATCGCATACGGCAAGGACTTCGTCACCGCCGCCACCTGCCTCGACGCGCGCGGCGCGAAGCGTCCGCTCGCCATTCTCGGCACGTCGCCCTGGACGGCGAGCGGTGAATGCGCGGCGCTGCTCGTCGAGGCTTCCTCCGGCTACTGGAGCAAGACGCCGTGGGAGACGAAGAATGCGCCGAAGCACGAAGTGCCCGGGGCGATCAAGAGCTGGCGCTCGCTGGAGAGCCTCGAACGGCTCGAAACCTGGAGTGCGGCCTTCTCCCAGCCGCTCGGCGTAGGCCTGGAGATCGTGCCGGGCGCCGACCCCTTCGCACTTCGGCCCGGCGACAAGCTGACCGTACGCGTCTTCCTCGACGGCAAGCCCCAGGCGAGTGTGCCCGTGGCCTACCACGGCGAGACGCGCGGCGAGACCGATGCGGACGGCCGCATCGCGATCCGCCTGCGCCATAACGGCCTTCAGCTCATCTCGGCGAGCCTCGAACGGCCGCTGAAAGACGGCCGGGCCGACGTCGAAATACGCGCCGCGACCTTGCAGTTCGAGCTGCCGCAATGAAAGCCTGGCGATATCTCCTCCTCGTCTGGCCGGCGCTCGCCCTGGCCCATGAGGTGCATACGCACATCGAGGCAAGGGAGGCGGTGGTGATCACGCTCAGCTATGCCAATGGCCAGCCGTTTGCCTATGAGAAATACGCGCTGACGCCGGTCGGGCAGGAAACGCCGCAGCAGGTCGGCAATACCGACGCGCAGGGACGCATCGCCTTCGTGCCCGGCCCGATCGAAAATTGGCGTCTGACGGCGGTTTCCGCCGACGGGCACGGTGTCAACCAGGAACTCTCCGTGCCGGCGAGCCAGCGGCCGATGGCAGGCGGTGCGGAAGCCCTGCCGCGCTGGCTGCTCGCCGGCTCGGGTCTCGCCCTGATCTTCGGCCTGTTCGGGCTGTTCCAGCTCTTCGGGAGACGCAATCGATGAAACGCCTGCTTCGTGCCGTCCTGCTAGCGCCGATTTTTGCCGCCCTGCCCGCGCGGGCGCATCACGGCGTCGCCGGCGTCGGCGCCGCCGCGCTGGAAGGCCCGGGCGCGCCGGTGGAATCGGCCAGCTCGGCGGTATTGCCCGCTGGCAAGACCCTCCTCTATGCCAAACTCGACCACGCCAAGTTCAAGACCTTCGATGCCGACCCCACCCATCCCGAGAGCGATTACGCCGACTTTTGGATGGTCGGCGTCGGCCACGGCTTCACGCCCTGGTTCTCGGCCTATGTTTTCGCCCCCCATCACGCGAAGATCGACGAGCCGGGCGGCCTCGATTCGAAGGGCTGGGCCGACGTCTCGGTCATGGGCCAGATCGGTTTCAAATACGATGACGGTCTGAAGCTCGTGCCCGCCCACGAGAGCCTCGATGACCTGGAAGACTGGCATTTCACCGTCTTCTTCGGCGGCACGCTGCCGACGGGCGATGCCAACCATCGCCTCGCCGACGGATCGATCGACCCCGGCAAGTCGCTCGGCTTCGGCAAGCCTTCCTTCAATCTCGGCTTCACCGCGACCCGGCAGCTCTCGCGCGATGCGACCTTCAACCTCGAAGCCTCGACGATCCGCTTCCAGGAATACCGCTACGCCGATGGCAACACGATGAAGTTCGGCGGCGAAACCCGTCTCAACCTGAGTCTGGCGCAGCGCCTCTTCGCCGATGCGGAACGCCGCCTGCGCGTCGATGGCGTGCTCGAAGCGCAGTATCTGCGCCTCGGCCGCGACATCGAAAATGGTGTGCCGGCGGAGGCCAGCGGCGGCAAGGTGCTCTATCTCCTGCCCGGCGTGCGCCTTTACAAGGGCGGCATGAGCTTTGCCTGCGGCATCAAGAAAGCCGTGTGGACGAAACTGAACGAATCCGCCGCCCAGCAAGGCGCCGAGGGCAAGGAAAAATACCGGCTGATCTTTTCCGTGTCGACGCTGTTCTGATGCACATCCCCGACGGCTTCCTCTCGCCGCAGACCTATCTTCCCGCCGCGGCGATCGCCGTCGGCGCGTGGGGCTGGGCGGCGCGCGGACTGAGGACGACGTTGGACGAGACGCAGGTCCCCCGGCTGGCGATGACCACCGCGCTCGCCTACGGCCTGGGGCTGGTGATGCTGCCCCTGCCCGGCGGCACCAGCGGCCATGCGCTGGGAATCGCGCTCCTCGCGCTGCTGTTCGGCCTGCGCACGGCGTTTCTCGCCTATTCGGGCGTGCTGCTGCTGCAAGCCCTGCTGTTCGGCGCCGGCGGTCTCACCGCGCTGCCGGTCAATGCCCTGGCGATGGGCCTGGCCGGCAGCGCGACGGCCATCCTCGCCTTCAAGCTGCTGCGGCCGCTCAACGAAAGTCTCGCCGTCGCCCTCGCCGCCTGGCTGGCGGTGATGGTCTCCGCCGCGCTGATCGCGCTGGTGCTCGGCATCCAGCCACTGATCGCGCAGCGGCCGGACGGCGCGCCGCTGTTCTTCCCTTTCGGCATCGAGATCACGCTGCCGGCGCTCTTGATCCCGCATGCGCTGATCGGCCTGGGCGAGGCAGCGCTGACGCTGGCCGTCTGGCGCTACGCAAAAGCGCGAAAATGGCTTCCGTGACTTCCCGTCAGACACTTCTCCTCTACCTTGCCGTGCTGCCAGCGCCGACTTTCATCCACGATCCGGCGTGGCTGGGCGCGGGGCTCGCCCTCGCCATCGCGCTGGCGGGAACCGGGCGCTGGCGCCTCCTGAAGAAAAGCCTGCTGGCGATCCTCGCCTTCAACCTGACGGCGAGCCTCGGCGTCGTCATCGTCGGACTGTGGCGCGGCGCGCTCGATACCGGCTGGCTGCTCACCGCCAACCTGCGCGTGCTGCTGATGGCCTATCTGGGCTTTTGGTGCGTCGCGCGCGTGAATCTGCTCAAAGCCTTGCAGGCTTGGCCGACGGCGACGCTGGTCGCCGCGCTGGCCCTCGGCCAGGCGCGTGCGTTCGAGCGACTGATCCGCGATTTCCGGCTGGCCTTCGCCAGCCGTACCCCCTGCCGTCCGCGCCTGGGCGACCGCCGCCACCATGCCGCCGCGCAGGCCATGGCCCTGCTCGACAAGGCTCAGGCGCAATCGACCGAAGTCGCGCTGGCGATGCGTTCGCGCGGCGCTTTCGAGCGATGATCGAGCTCGATCGCATCCGCTTCGGCTGGGAAGAGGACAAGCCGGTGATCGACGGCCTGTCGCTGAAGATTCGGCAAGGCGACAAAGCCGTCATCCTCGGCGCCAACGGCTGCGGCAAGTCGACGCTGCTCAAGCTGATGAACGGCCTCGTCTTTCCACAAGCCGGCACGATCCGCTATCGCGGCGAACCGCTGGCGAAGTCGGCGCTGGCGGACCGGCACTTCGCCCGCCGCTTCCGCCAGGAATGCGCACTGCTCTTCCAGCACCCGGAGGCGATGCTGTTCAACCCGACGGTGCGCGAGGAGATCGCCTACGGCCCGCGGCAGCTGGCGCTGCCGGAACCCGACGCATGTGCCGAGCGCTGGGCGGCGGCGTTCGGTCTCGTTCCCCGGCTCGACCAGCCGCCCTTTCTGCTCTCCGGCGGCGAAAAGCAGAAGGTCGCCTTAGCCTGCGTACTGGCGATCGAACCGCAACTGCTGCTGCTCGACGAGCCTTCGGCGAGCCTCGACCCCGCCACCGTCGGCTGGCTGATCGACACGCTGCTCGAGGCGGACACGACCGTGGTCGCGGCCACGCACAATCTTTCGCTCGCCGCGGAACTGGGCAGCCGCTGCCTGGTGATGGGCGAGGGCGGGCGGCTTCTCTACGACGGCCCGGTCGACGCCGCGCTCGCCAACCTCGCGCTCCTCGAAGAGGCCCGTCTCGCGCACCGCCATCGCCACCGGCATGGCGGCGCGACACACGCCCACTTACACGCCCACGACTGGGACGTCGGCTGATTTCAATGCACGCTGCCGAACGACGGATCGCGCGTGCCTTGCGGCAGTGGCAGGCCGGCCAGCTTGCAGCCCTGGGCCAGCGGCCCACCCGGGAAGAGTTCGTACAGATGGCGCCTTCCGCCGAGGGTGGCGAAATCCTCTTCGAGCGCCCGGGTCACTTCGCGCGCCGTCCATTCGGGCCCCATGGTGCGGTATTTCTCGCGCAGGCGGTAGATGACATCCCAATGGGCATCGGTCAGCAGCAAGCCCTCTTCCTCGGCGAGCTGGCCGGCGACCCGCGGCGACCAGTGCGGCAGCTCGGCGAGAAAGCCTTCCGCATCGTGTTTGAAGAGCCCGGGATTGGCGATGAACTTGTTGATGTCGTACATGGCAGTCTCCTTGGTTCGGGTTGAGACATCGGAATGGGCCGGGTATTACCCGACTCTTTTACTATGTTTTCAGCAAAGCACAGCAGCCCGGGAAGTCAAGGAGGATTTTCAGTCGTGCCGCGGACCCCGCCGGTAGAACTTGCCGGCATCGCGGATGTCGCGCCGTAATTGATGACGCTCTTCGGGGCTCATCTCACGCCAGGCATCGCGCCGCTCTTGACGCCGCTCGTCATGCCATTCGCGCCAACGCTCGCGCTGTTCCGGCGCCAGGTCGCGCCACGGGCCGCGCGGCACCTCGTAGGGTGCCGGTTGAGGCGGTGGCGGCGGCGCAGCCTGCGCCAGCGCGGCGGTCGTGCCCGCCGCGCAGCCCAGCAGGATGAGAACATGAGCGAGGTTTTTCATGACGATCATTGTAGGGGGTCGACCGATGAGGGCGAACACCCCTTTGTAACAAGCCGTTGCCAGAGACGGGCCACGTAACATCCGGCAATGATTCCGGCCGGGATTCGGCGGTATCCTTGCGCCTGATGAATACCGAGACCCGCAAACCGAAACTTCTCGTCGTCGACGACGACTTGCGGCTGCGCAGCCAGCTCGAGCGCTATCTCGCCGACCAGGGCTTCACGGTCAAGGCCGTCGCGGACGCGGCCGGCATGGACCGCGCGCTGGAGCGCGAGCTGTATGACCTGATCGTGCTCGACCTGATGCTGCCCGGCGAGGACGGCCTGTCGATCTGCCGCCGCCTCCGCGGCAATGGCGGGACGCAGAACGACATCGCGATCCTGATGCTCACCGCGAAGGGCGACGACATCGACCGCATCGTCGGCCTGGAGCTCGGTGCCGACGATTATCTGCCCAAACCCTTCAATCCGCGCGAGCTGGTCGCCCGCATCCACGCCATCCTGCGCCGGCGCGCCACCATGACACCGGCGGGAGCGCCGGCGCCGATGCCGGAAATCGTCCGCTTCGGCACGGTCGAAGTCAATCTCGCCACGCGCGAGCTGAAACGCGGCGAGACCACGACGATGCTCACCACCGGCGAATTCGGCCTGCTTGCGGTCTTGCTCAAGCACCCGCGCCAGCCTCTCTCGCGCGACAAGCTGATGGAGCTGGCGCGCGGCCGCGAGCATGGCGTGTTCGACCGCGCCATCGACGTGCAGATCTCGCGCCTTCGCAAGCTCGTCGAGGAAGACCCGGCCAAGCCACGCCACATCCAGACCGTGTGGGGCTTCGGCTATGTGTTCGTCCCTGACGGTCAAGAAAAGACGCTTGCTGCCTCATAGCCTGCTCTGGCGCGCCTTCCTGCTGATCGCCACGCTGATGCTCACGGCGGTGGCCGCGTGGCTGGCGATCTTCCGCCAGGCCGAGGTCGAGCCGCGCGCCCATGCGCTGGCACAGACCATCGTCAGCATCAGCAACCTCACGCGCACCGCCTTGCTGGCCGCGCGGCCGGAACGGCGCATCGACCTGCTCGCCGAGCTCTCCGACATCGAGGGCGTGCACGTCTATCCGGCAGAGGCCGGCGACCATATCGTCCCCCCGCCGCCCACTGCCCTCACCCGGCATCTCGAACACGATCTGCGCGAACGGCTCGGCCCCGAGACGCGGCTCGCCTTCGAGCTCAACGGCGAACCGGGCCTGTTCGTCAGTTTCAGCCTCTTTCCCGGCGAAGAGGGCGACTTCTGGCTCGCGCTGCCGCGTGAACGCCTCGAACGCCGCTTCCCGCTGCACTGGCTCGGCTGGGGCGCCCTCGTGCTGCTGCTGGCGCTGGCGGGCGCCTGGCTGATCGTGCTGCGCCTCGCCCGGCCGCTCAAGGCGCTCGAGGGCGCCGCGCGCCAGCTCGGCCGCGGCGAGACGCCGCCGCCCCTACCCGAAAGAGGTCCGGACGAACTCATCGCCGTGACCCACGCCTTCAACCAGATGAGCCAGAACCTCAAGCAGCTCGAGGAAGATCGCCGCCTTCTGCTCGCCGGCATCTCGCACGACCTGCGCACCCCGCTGACCCGCCTGCGCATGGACATCGAGCTTTCGGTCGCCGAACCGGAAGCGCGCGCCGCGATGGAAGCCGACATCGCCGAGATGGACCGCACCATCGGCCAGTTCCTCGACTTCGCGCGTCCGCAGGCGATCGACGGTCAGCTCCCGCAGCCCACCGATCTCGCCGCCTTGCTCGCCGAAATCGCCGCGCGCTATGGCGAGAAGGTGCAGTGCCGTCCCGCCAGCGCCGAATTTTCGCTGCCGGCGCATCGCGAGCCCTTGCGCCGCGCAATCGTCAATCTGGTCGAAAACGCGCTGCGCCATGGCGGCCAGGCCGCACCGGTCGAGCTGACTCTCTCCCGCGAAGGCGGCGATCTCGTCATCGCGGTGCTCGACCGCGGGCCCGGCATCGCCCCGGAGGATGCCGAGCGCCTCAAGCAGCCCTTCACCCGCGGCGAGACCGCGCGCTCCAACGCCGGCGGTGCAGGCCTGGGGCTGGCGATCGTCGAGCGCATCGCCCGTGCCCATCGCGGACGGCTGGAACTCAAGCCGCGCGAGGGCGGAGGGT
Source organism: Rhodocyclaceae bacterium (assembly GCA_013388985.1). Taxonomy (GTDB): domain Bacteria; phylum Pseudomonadota; class Gammaproteobacteria; order Burkholderiales; family Rhodocyclaceae; genus Sulfuricystis. Next base: position 58,602 of record JACAEF010000052.1, on the reverse strand, counting down.
TGGCCGCGCGCATCGTCCTACCGGTCAGTTGAGCTTCTTGCCCTCCCCGATCCTTTCGAGGAACGCGCGCGCCGCCTCGTGGCCGTGGGCGGCGGCCATGCGCAGCCATTTCATCGCCAGCTTCGGATTTTTTGCACCGCCCACCCCGCGATACCAGGCGCAGCCGAGCTCGTACTGCGCGTTCGGCTCGCCGAGCAGCGCCGCGCGACGCAGCCGCCGCAAGGCCAGACGCGTATCGCGGCGCACCCCCTGGCCGTGGAGCAGCATGAAGCCGAGGCTGTAGAGCGCATAGGCATCCTCCTGCTGCTCGGCGGCCTGCGCGAACCAGCGGAAGGCTTCGCGGTAATTCTGCGCCACGCCCTCACCGTGGTAATAGAGATCGGCCAGCGCCAGCTTGGCATCGAAAAGCGTCGCCGCGCGGCGGTACCAGGTCACCGCCTGCACGACGTCGGCAGGGCCGCCGAGGCCGTGGCGCAGGCATTCGGCCAGCATCCAGGCGGCGCGCCGGTGGCCGAGCTCGCCGGCCTTGCGGTAACACTCGCGCGCCCGGGCGGCATCGGCGATCGTGCCGCGGCCGTGGAAATGCCGTTCGCCCTCGTTGAACCAGTAACGCATCAGCTCGTCCAGCGCCGGCTGCCAGCCATGCTCGGCCGCCTCGCGCAGCAGGGCCTCGCCGCGCGCGACATCGGCCTGGCCACCGATGCCGTAAAGCAGGCAGCGGCCCAGTTCGGCCTGGCCGTGCGCGAGCCCGGCATCCGCCGCGGCGTGATAGTGGCGGCGCGCCTCGACCGCATCACGGGGCACGCCTTCGCCATGCTCATGACATTCCCCGAGCCAGACGTGGGCACTCGCCTCGCCACCGGCCGCGGCTCGCCGGTACCAGGCGAGCGCCAGCGTCTTGTTTTCCTCGACGCCCTCCCCCCAGCGGTGGCAATGGCCGAGCTTGAGCTGCGCGCGCGCATGGCCACGCGCAGCCGCTTCGCGCCACCAATGCACGGCTTGCGCCAGATCGCGCTCCAGCGACCCACGGCCGGTAGCATAGGCTTCGCCGAGTTCGTATTGCGCTTCGCGGCTGCCCAGCGCGGCGGCGCGGCGATACCATGAGAGGCCGACTTCGGGATCGGGCGCGAGACCGAAGCCGAAGGTGGCGCACTGGCCGAGCAGGGTCATCGCCTCGACCACGCCTTGGCGCGCCGCCGCCCGCAGCCAACGGACGGCCTGGGGGTAGTCGACCGACGTCCCTTCTCCGGCATAAAGGCAGAGGCCGAGGCTGAACATCGCCGTCGGCACCTGCGCCGCCGCGGCTTTCTCCCACAGCCGCACCGCTGCGGCGCGATCCTGCGCAACGCCGCGTCCGAAGAAGAGGCAGCGGGCAAGCAGATCGTGGGCCTCGAAATGCCCCTGCAGGCTGGCCCGCTGCAACCATTCCACGGCCGTGGCGGGATCGGCGGGCAGGTGCTCGCCGGTATATGAAAACCGCCCCAGCCAGTATTGCGCATCGCGGTTGCCGGATTGCGCCGCCTCGCGGAGCAACCGGAGACCACGCTCTTCGTCGGCCGCGACGCCATGCCCCCGCAGCAGGCAGAGGGCGAGCCAGGTCTGGCCGCGGCCATCCCGTTGCCGGGCCGCCTGCTCGAACAGGCGCGCTGCCTCGCGAAAATCACGCGGCAGGCCGATGCCTCGATAGAGCAGCCAGCCGAGCACGGCTTCCCCGGCGGCGCAATGCTGCTCGGCGCTACTCGACGCCCAGCGCACCGCATCCTCTGCGGAGGGGGTAATACCCGCGCCGACGGCACAACGCCAGGCCAGCTCCGCCTGGGCGTGTGGATTGCCGCCTTGGGCCATGCGCTGCAATTCCGCCATCTCGACGGCCTGCCAGAAGGCATCCGCATTTCCCAGGAGGCCGAGCCCCTCGGCCATGCCGCGCTCGACCAGGCTGCTGTCGAGGGTCTCGCGGAACAGGCCGAGCAGCGCAGGAATTTCGAGCGGAACCAGATCCATCGTTCAACAGCGAAGCAGAAACGAAGACCCGGCATCGGGAGGAAAAGCACCCGAAAATGGCCGCGATTCGGAATTATCCCCAAATTTTGTGGATAACTTTGTGAGTCTCTTGCGCATGAAGTGCCTAAGTGACCATCGGGAAAGGACTTTTGTTACTTCGTCGCAAAACTGCTCAAAATAAAGTCCCTTATTTTTCAGAATGTTACACGCAGAAACCGTAGTTTCGGCAGGTTTCCGGTTATATTTCGAAGGCCTACTCGATCAGGGACCGGGATTGTGGATGAGGTAGTATTCACCCCCGCATCCGCCCGCCATTTTGAGCCCTTTTCGCCTCCCTTGAGCACAGAAATCTTCACCGTCAGCGAACTGAACCGCGCCGCCCGTCAGCTGCTCGAACAGCGCTTTCCCCTTCTGTGGGTGAGCGGCGAGATTTCCAACCTCACCCGCGCCGCCTCTGGCCATTTGTATTTCTCTTTGAAGGATGCACAGGCGCAGGTGCGCTGCGTGATGTTCCGCTCGCGCGCCCAGCTTCTGCCCTGGCGGCTCGAAAACGGCCAGCAGGTCGAAGCGCAGGCGCTCGTCACGCTCTACGAGGCGCGCGGCGACTTCCAGCTCAACGTCGAAGCTCTGCGTCGCGCCGGACTGGGCCGGCTCTATGAAATGTTCCTGCAACTGCGCGACAAGCTCGGCCGCGAAGGGCTGCTCGATGCCGCCCGGAAGCGCCCGCTGCCACGTTACCCACGCCGGATCGGCATCGTCACCTCGACGCAGGCGGCAGCGCTATCGGACGTGATCGCCGCTCTCGAGCGGCGGGCGCCGCATGTCGAGCTGATCGTCTACCCGGCCCTCGTCCAGGGCGCCGATGCGCCGCCCTCTCTCGTCGCCGCACTCGACCGCGCCTATGCGCGCGCCGAATGCGACGTGCTGCTGATCGTACGCGGCGGCGGCAGCCTCGAAGACCTGTGGGCTTTCAACGACGAAGCCGTGGCACGCCGGATCGCCACCGCGCCGATGCCGACGATCGCCGGCATCGGTCACGAGACCGATACGACCCTCGCCGATCTCGTCGCCGACCTGCGCGCGGCGACGCCCACCGCGGCCGCCGAGCTGGCGAGCGCCGGCTGGCATGCCGCCGCCACCGAGCTCACCAGTCTCGCCGCTATCCTGCGGCGCACGCTGCAGACGGCGCTCGAAAGCCGCATGCAGGCACTCGACCGGCTCGCGCTGCGGCTCGTTCACCCCGCCCAGCGGCTCGCCGCCGGACGCCAGCGGATGGAATCGCTCGACCATCGCCTGCAGGCCGCGATCGAGCGGCGCCTTGCCCAACGAGGGCGGCTCACCCCCCTCGAACACCGCCTGCGCCAGGCGATACACGACCGGGTGATGCGCTGCCAACGCAGTCTTTCCCACTGCCAGGGGGCCTTGGCCGGCCTGTCACCACTCGCCACGCTGCAGCGCGGCTATAGCATCGTGCGTGACGCCGATGGGGCCATCGTGCGGGATGCCGCCCGACTTGCGCCGGGAGAACGGATCGAATTGCAATTCGCCCGCGGCGCCGCCACCGGCGTCATCGAAAAAACCAAGCCCGGCAACGAGTTGTAATTTGTCCTGCGACCACCATATCATTTCACGATCATCAACCCCAAGACAGGAGAACAAACATGGAACACACCCTTCCCCCGCTGCCCTACCCGAAAAACGCCCTCGTGCCGCACATGTCCGAGGAAACCTTCGAATACCACTACGGCAAGCACCATCAGGCCTATGTCACCAACCTGAACAACCTGATCAAGGGCACCGAATTCGAAAATCTCGATCTCGAATCGATCGTCAAGAAGGCGCCGGCCGGCGGCATCTACAACAACGCCGCGCAAGTCTGGAATCACACTTTCTTCTGGAACTGCATGAAGCCCAACGGCGGCGGTGTCCCGAGCGGCGCGCTGGCCGATGCGATCAACAAGAAGTGGGGCTCGTTCGACGAGTTCAAGAAGGCCTTCCAGGCGTCCGCGGTCGGCAATTTCGGCTCGGGCTGGACCTGGCTGGTGAAGAAGGCCGATGGCTCGGTCGACATCGTCAACATGGGCGCCGCAGGCACCCCGCTGACCACCGGCGACACGCCGCTCTTGTGCATCGACGTCTGGGAGCACGCCTACTACATCGATTACCGCAACCTGCGCCCGAAGTTCGTCGAGACCTTCCTCAACCATCTCGTGAACTGGGAATTCGCCGCGAAGAACTTCGCGTAATCCCTCGCCACTGCCATCAAAACGAAACGGGCGCCGCGGCGCCCGTTTCGTTTGCCGTTCCCGCTGTCACCGCGCGGGGTTGGCCGTGCCGGCGGCCAGCCAGGCCGGATAGTTCCGTGCCGCGCCCCTCACATGCCCAGCCCACCACAGCGCCAGGAAGGTCTGCAGCTCGTTGCGATCGAAATTTTCGGTCGTGGCGATCTCGTTGACCAGATAGGCGAACTCCTCCTGCTCGCTGCGCTGGTCGTCGAGTTCCGGATAACCGCAGGCAGCGAGCAAGGCCTCCTCGGCCATGAAATGCTCCCGCGCTTTCTCCATCAATTCGGCGAACAGCCGGTCGAAGCGCTCAGCCGCCGTTTCCTCGACCAAGCAGTCGGCCATGGCATTGCACAGCTCGAAAAAGTGCCTGTGCTGCGCGTCGAGACTTTCATGACCGATGCTGTAACGATCGTCCCAGCTCAAGCGATTGGCCATGGCTAAAACCCCAGAGATTCGACCACCGCCACCAGATCGGCGAAGCTGGCGGATTCGAGCTTCTTCTTGAGCGCCGCCTTGTCGAGGCCTGGGGTTTCGAAGCGGGTCAGGCCGACTTCGAAGGGCAACTCGCGGATCTCCTGCGGCGACATGAAGCCGATGTTGCAGATGTGGGCGATGCACAGCCGCTCCGCCTCGGTCAGCTCCAAACCGTGCGAGCGCAGGATTTCGAGATAGCGCTCGGCGGTGCGATTGAGCTTGCCCGAGATCTCCATCGTATTCTTCTGGCCATCGGTGAGGATCGCCAGCGGCGGCCCGAAGAACACCGGCGTCTTGCCGACGTGGCGCGTTTTTTCCTCGCGCGTCAGCGCCGGGGGGACCCAGGTGGGATTCCCCCGCTGCGGCTTGGGTTGCTCAGGGATGTCGGACATCAGTGCGCAACCGGATGCACCAGCTCGTGCTTCATGTCCGGCATGCCCTTGGGCAACGGCGGCGGCGGCTCGGGCTGCAGCTGGGCAAAACCGCGATTGCGCTCGCCCTGCTGGACGTTGTGCGGATTGTGGCACTCGGTGCATAGGAACCAGCGCTTCTTGCCATCGCTGGCCCATTCGCCGATGCGCTTGCCATGGATGCCGTCGCGCCAGTCGCGCAGCTTGTCGCCATGGCACTTGCCGCACAAGAGCTGCGATTGGTCGAAGTCGATCGGATCGCCGAAGTTGTCGACCAGCTTGTTGCGCTGGGTGGTGTGATGGCAATCGAGGCACCACAGACGCCCACGACCATGCTGGAATTCCTTGAGTTCAGGCAGCAGGCCTTCCATCGTCGGGATCGGGGTCGGCTTCTTGTCCTTCGGCAGTGTCGGCGGCGTGAATTTCGGACCGACGCCGTTGTGACAGGCGGTTGCACACATCGGCAAAATGGCCAGCTTCTCCGAGCGCGGCTTGACTAGCGCATGCCCCTCGGGAATGTTTTCGAGCCCGGGCATCTTGCCCATCGGCACGGTGCCGTCGAAGGGATCGCCATACCAGAGGGCGGCACCCGTGGTGGGCGAGCACTTGACGTTGGGCCAGCCCGGCCTGATTTCGCGCTGGGTCACTTCCGAGGCACCCTTGCGGCTTTCGAAACAGACCACAGGTTCCTTGGCGGCATCGGCGGGAGCGGCAGCGGTTTCCGCAGCGGCGGCAGGCTGCGCAGGCGCAGCCTCCGTCGTGGCGGCTTGCGCCTCGGCTGGCTGCGTCGCCGCGCCTGTCTTCCCGGCGGCGACGGCCACATAGAGCGCGCCGCCGAAGAGCGCGAAAATTGTCGTGTAGAGAGCGATTTTTTTCATGATCGTTGCCTCACTTCGCTGCAGCGGCTTGCGCGCCGAGACTGCCCGCGGCCGGCCGTGCGCCGAACTTCACTTCGCCCAGCAGGATGCCGATCGCGCCTTTCAGCAGGATGGTCAGGATGAAGAAGCCGAAGGCCCAGATCCCAAGAGTCATCAGCCATTCGACGAAACTCGGGTAATACTCGGTGACTTCGCCGATCGGGGTGGGGATGAAACCGGGGACGATCAGGCCCATGCCCTTTTCGATCCAGATGCCGGCGAAGGCCATCACGCAGGGAATCACCAGCAGCTTGAAGTCGTTGCGGAAGCGCGGGATCAGGAACAGGATGAAGGCGCCGACCATCAGCACCACCGAGGTCCAGAACCACGGCACGAGCCGGGTCAGGCCATGCAGGCCGAACATCAGGTAGTACAACCCGTTGGCATGCTCGGTACGGGCGTAGAGCTCGACGACCACCTCGGACATGGTCAGGAAGATCGCGATGCCCAAGCACCAGATGACGATGGTGGTCAGCAGTTTGATCACGCTGTCCTCGATCCAGAACTTGGTGTTGTTGCGGATGATCAGGAAGGCCAGGATGATCAGCGCCGGGCCGGCGGCGAACGCCGTCGTGATGAAGCGGATCGGCATCATGCTGTGATGCCACATCGGACGCGACGGCATGGTCGAGATCAGGAAGGCCGTCACGGTGTGGATCGACAGCGCCCAGACGATCGCGATCCACACCACGGGCAGGAACCACTTGTAGTTGATGGGCCTGCCGGTGTACTTGCACCACAGGTAGTAGAAGCCGCAGACGAAGTTGAGGATCAGGTAGCCGGTGAGCACCATCACGTCCCAGCCGAGCATCGAGGAGAAGCTGTAGATGCCCCAGGGCGGGATCATGTGCCAGAGACGGTCGGGCCGGCCCATGTGGGCGAACACGAACATCATCACCATGATCACGGCGGTGATCGCCAGCATCTCGCCGAGCACCGCCACCTTGTGCATGCCCTCGTGGTGGTAGCCATAGGCCGGAAAGACGATGGTCACCGCCCCGGCAGCGACGCCGACGAGGAAGACCAGATTGGCGAAATAAAGGCCTTCATGGATCTGGCTGGTCATGCCGGTGACGATCAGGCCATCGGTGTTCTGCAGATAGAACACGTAGAGCATGCCGAGGATCAGCACGCCGAGCACGCCCATCCAGGTGTAGAACTTGGCGCCGCCCTTGAGGACGTAGCGCACGTAGTCGGTAATGAAACTGGTCAGCACGGCCGCCTCCTCAATCGTAGAAGTAGAAGAATTTCGGGAAGGTGTTGAGGTCGGCCTTGAGGCGGAACACGTTCTTCCGCGCCAGGATCAGGCTCACTTCGCTATTTGGATCGAGCAGATTGCCGAACTTGCGCGCACCGACCGGACAGACCTCGACGCAGGCCGGATAGCGGCCGTGGCGGGTACGCTGCAGGCACCAGTGGCATTTCTCGACCACACCACGCATGCGCGGACGATTGCCGAGGTAATGCGTGACCGGATTCATCTCCTCCTTGGGCAGCACCGGATTGGTGACGTTCAGGCGGCGCGCCCAGTAGGGGCAGGCGCCCATGCACATGCGGCAGCCGATGCACCAGTTGTAGTCGATGACGACCACGCCGTCCGGCTCGCGGTAGGTGGTGCGCACCGGGCAGACCTTGACGCACGGCGGCTTCTCGCACTGCATGCAGGCGATCGGCATGTAGGTGGCATCCTTCTCGGGCACGAGATCGGGTGTGTAATGGTATTGGCCTTCGAGCACCTGACCGACCGGAGTATAGGCATTGCCGCCGACCTGGATGCCCAGACCTTCGGGATAGCCGTGATTCATCTTCTCCGCATCGAACTTGCCGCGCTCCATACGCAGCACCTGGATCCATTCGATCTTTTCGCCCGGGCGGTTCTTGCCGCGCGACTGGTTGTTCTCGGCGACACAGGCATGCACGCAGCGGCGGCAGCCGATGCATTTGCGGATGTTGAGCGCGTAGCCCATCAGCACGCCCGGCTGCGCGGGCGTGGTATCGACGGTGACTTGCTTGCCGTATTCCTCCGAATAGCGTTTTTCGAGCCGGGCGCGCGCCTCGGCCTTTTCTTCATCGGTCATCAGCCGGTAGTTTTTCTGGAAGTGCTCGGCCCACTCGATGGCTGCCTGCGCATCGTCGGATTCGGCCATCAACGCCGCTGTGCCCATCAGCGAAGACAGGCTCAGCATCCCGCCGCTCTTCAGAAAATCGCGCCGCGAGGTTTTCAGTGTGGCTTGGGAAGGGTCAGCGGACGCTGGCTGTGGTTGGCTCGAAGATGACTCCGGCCCCGAATCGGCTATCGAACTCTTGTCTTGTGACACAATTTTCCTCCGGATGATGATGGAACCGCCTGACACGTTGGGGAAGCGCCAGATCGAAAAAAGTAGCCATCATAAGCATTCACCGATATTTCGTCTTGATTCAGATCAAAGCCTGTTTTCCGTCAACGAATCGTTAAGAATCAATCACTCGGCGAAAAAACCGTTGCGCACGGCAGAGCGAGCAGCGCCGCACCTACCGGCCCGCGACATGATTCACCGGATGATCGGAACAGGCCCTAACCGCCGATGCCGAGCCAGAAACCGCTCTTGCGGTCGAGAAAATCCGTGTAGTTCAGGTAATGCGAGCCGTCGCACGAAAAGGTCAGGCTCACCATGCCATTGAAGATGTTGATCGAGGCCGAGCGCAGATAGATGGTGCGATCGGCCAGGCGCAACTCGCGCATGCCGGCCAGGATCGGCCGGATCGCCTCGCGCGGCATCGAGGCATCGTCCGGCCAGGGCTGGCGCGGATAGAGCAGGCAGACATCGGGGTCGGCGAGCGCCTCGTCGTCGATGAGGCGGTAGCGATACGGGTCATCGAGAAACCAGGCGGTGACCCGGCTGCTGGAGAAATGGATCACCGCCTGGAACAAGCCCCGGTCGGTGATCAGCTCCTCGAGGATCGTCAGCGCCTGGTCGATGTGGCGATCCATCGGGCTGTCGATGCGCTCCTGCATGAATACGGTGCCGCGGATCGACGGATCGCCCTTGATCTGCCGCCAGGCCCGCGACTCCTCGTGCAGGGCGGTGGCCGTTGGCAGATGACGCAGATCGAAGTCGGCCCCCAGATAGCCCAGCAGCGTATCGCCCTGCCGGACGACATGCAGCGCGGTGATCGAGGGACGCCCCGACTGGCTCACATAGGCATCGGAGAGCAGGAAGCCCCACGGCGGCATCGGTTCGCGCATATAGGAGCGATGTGAACGGTCGCGGCCGAAATGCACGGTCGATAGCCGGTCCGCGCCGACGTTGTCGCAGATCTGTATTCCCCTGGGATCCAGGCAATAGAGATACTTGACATGCGGCACCTCGGCGAAGTGCTCCTGCAGCAAGGCATCGAGTTTTTCCCGGTCCCCCCACAGCGGCGGACACAGCGAAGCCAGCCGTGCCATCGGCGCATGCAGCTGCTCGGCGAGTTCGGCGCGCTTGCGTTCGAGCGATGCCTTCCAGTTTTCGGTCATGCCTGCCTGATCCCGCGCCACGCTCAGTGCGCCAAAACCTTCCCGAGCGCAGTGGCGAACGTAGCGACGGTGCGCTCGACGGCATACAGCTTGTCCAGGCCGAACAGGCCGATGCGGAAGGTGCGGAAATCGGCCGGCTCGTCGCAATGCAGCGGCACGCCCGCGGCCGTCTGCAGCCCTTGCGCGGCAAACTTCTTGCCCGACTGGATGTCGGCATCGTCGGTGTAGCAGACGACGACGCCCGGCGCCTCGAAGCCCGGCGCGGCAACACTCTTGAACCCTGCATCGGCGAGCAGCTGGCGGACTTTGCCGCCCAGTTCGATCTGCGCCTGGCGCAATTTCCCGAAACCGAACTCCTCGGCCTCGCGCATCACATCGCGCAAGGCGACGAGCGCATCGGTCGGCGGCGTCGCGTGATAGGCATGACCGCCTTTTTCATAGGCCTGCATGATCTGCAGCCACTTCTTGAGATCGAGCGCGAAACTGGTGCTGGCCGTCGCTTCGAGGCGCGAGAGCGCCGTCGCTCCCAGGCAGACGAGTCCGGCGCAAGGCGGGCCGCTCCAGCCTTTTTGCGGCGCCGTGACGAGGATGTCGATCCCCAGTCCGGCCATGTCCACCCACAATGCGCCCGACGCGACGCAGTCGAGCACGAACATCCCGCCCTCTCCATGCACGGCCTCCGCCACGGCGCGCAGGTAATCGTCCGGCAGTAGCATGCCCGAAGAAGTCTCGACATGCGGGGCGAACACGAGGTCGGGCTTTTCGGCCGCGATCGTCGCGACGACCTCGCCGATCGGCGCAGGAATGAAGGGGGATTGTGGGGCCTGCGCCGTCCGCCGCGCCTTCAGCACCGTGGTCGCGGAAGGAATCGCGCCCATCTCGAAGATCTGGCTCCAGCGATAGCTGAACAAGCCATTGCGGATCACGAGACATTTCTTGCCGGTGGCGAACTGCCGCGCGACGGCCTCCATGCCGAAGGTGCCGCTGCCCGGCACGACGATGGCGGCCTCGGCGCGATAGACCGACTTGAGGATGCGGGAGATGTCGCGCATCGCCCCCTGGAATTTCGCCGACATGTGATTCAGCGCGCGGTCGGTATAGACCACCGAATATTCGAGCAGGCCGTCGGGATCGACGTTGGGCAGCAGTCCGGGCATGGGGATTTCCTCGTCGTGAGTGGGTTCGTCGAGCTTAGCAAAAGTCGGCGCTGGTGATACGGCACAGATCGCTTCAGAACGCCGGCGGCGCCTGGTCGATGCCGCCGATGCGGTCGCCCGGCTTGATCCCGCGGTTTGCGAACCAGCCGGCGTTCATTTCCAGCGCAAAGCGCGCCGGCCGCGCGGCACAGTGATTGTCCTCGGTCTGCGGTCGCATCTCCTCGATGTTGAGGATACGGCCCGTGGCATCGAGGAAGGCGACGGACAAGGGCAGATAGGTGTTCTTCATCCACATGCAGTGCCGTGCCTCCTGATCGAAGACGAACAGCATGCCGCGCTGCGGCGGCAGCGTCGTGCGCTCCATCAGGCCGCGCATGCGCTGCGCGTTGCTGGCGGCGACTTCGGCCTCGATGCGGTGAATGCCGGCGTTCAGTTCGATCACCGGCAACGACTGGGCGCAGGCGGCCCCGCTCAAGAGCAGCAAGGCAGCCAGGACAGGGGCTTTCATGCGGTTTCATTCCTTTCGGCAAAACGGTGGCAAAAGCGCAGGGCTTCGGGATAGGGAAAGAAATCGCGAATCTTTCCGCTGCGGATGTCTTCCTGCGCGCGCTGCCAGAAAGCGACGTCGAGCAGGTCGGCATGGTGCTTCATGAACGCGGCGCGGATGCGCGGCTCGCCGAGCAGGAAGGCGGCGAATTCCTCCGGGAATACGTCGTTCTTGCCCACCGAATACCAGGGCTCTCCCGACATTTCCGCTTCGTCATTGGGCGGCGGCGGAATGCGCCGGAAATTGCAGTCGGTCATGAATTCGATCTCGTCGTAATCATAGAACACCACCCGGCCGTAACGGGTCACGCCGAAATTCTTCCACAACAGATCGCCCGGAAAGATGTTGGCGATCGCCAGCTCGCGGATCGCATTGCCGTATTCGATCACCGCCTGTTCGACCAGATCGTCGCGCCCGGCCTGCAGCGCCCGTTCCAGATACAGGTTGAGCGGCTCCATGCGCCGCTCGATGTACAGGTGTTTGATGATCAGGTCGTCCCCCTCCTCCTCGAGCTGGGAGGGAATCTCGCGGCGCAGTTCCTCGATCAGCTCGGGCGCGAGCCGCGCCTTCGGCAGCGCGACGAGGGAAAACTCGAGCGTGTCGGCCATGCGGCCGACGCGGTCGATCTGCTTGACGAGCTGATACTTGCGCCTGACCGTGGCGTGGTCGACTTCCTTGCTGGCGCCGAAGCGGTCCTTGATCACCTTGAAGACGTAAGGGTAGGACGGCAGCGTAAACACCAGCATCACCAGGCCGCGAATGCCCGGCGCGATGACGAACTGGTCGGCCGAATGGTGCAGGTGGGAAATCAGGCCGCGGTAGAAGGAGGTCTTGCCCTGCTTGCCCAGGCCGAGCATCGAATAGATCTCGGCGCGCGGCTTGTCCGGCATCAGGCTGCGCAAAAACTGCACGGTGTTCGCCGGTACCGGCATATCCACCATGAAGTAGGCGCGCGAGAGCGAAAACAGCAGGCCGATGCTCGCCGCGTCGAGCAGGATCGTGTCGAGATGGAGCCGGCCCTGCGCGTCGTGCAACACCGGGATCGCGAAGGGATATTCGCTCGCGCCATTGACCACCTTGCCGATCACATAGGCGGCCTTGTTGCGATAGAAGGCCGAGGAGAGCACCTGGATCTGGAAATTGTCCTCGCGCGGCGGCAGCTCGGGATAGCGTTCGCGCACCGCGCGCAGCAGCCATTCGACATCGCGAGCGAGATCGGCGAACGGGCGCCGCCAGCCGAAATCGAGCAAGATGCGGGCAAGCGCCGCGCGCCAGTCGGCTTCGCGCAGATAGTAGAAACGGTAGGCCGGCGGGTCGGACTCGATGTATTCCGTCGAAATCGCCGGCCGCACGAAGATGAATTCGTTGTGGAAATAGGTACGGTGCAGGATCTTGCAGAACACCGAATTGAAGAAGGTCTCCGCCAGTTCCGGCTGGCCATGCTCGGTCAGCAGACCGATGTAGTAGAGCTTGGCCTGCCGCCAGATGTCGGTATCCAGCGCATCCTGGCCGAATTCGCCGTGCAGGCGCGCGACCGTCTCGTCCACCCGGTCGTCGTAGAACTGGATGCGTTCTTTGACCGCCTGCTGCACCGCCGGCCAGTCGCCTGCCTCGAACCGCTCCTTCGCCGCCGCGGAACTTTCGCGAAACAGCCGGTAGTGCTTGTCGAAACCGGCCAGCAAAGTCTGCGCGATCGCCAACGCCTGCCGTTCGAGAAACGACGCGCCCGGCGCCAGGCTCAGGGTTATACCCATCTTTCAAAGGGTTATCGATGGAAGGTGGAAAGATTCTAACACCCGGCCCGCTGGCGGCCCGACGACCATTCGTGGATAATGAAACCGTTACAACCGCCACTGGAGTCGTCATGAGCCAATCCCACATCCAGATTCCTGCCGAGGGGCAGAGAATCATTGCCGGACAACCCACGCCGGACAACCCCATCATTCCGTTCATCGAAGGCGACGGCATCGGCGTCGACATCACGCCGGTGATGAGGGCCGTCGTCGATGCGGCCGTCGCCAAGGCCTACGGCGGCAAGCGCAAGATCGCCTGGCTCGAGGTGTATGCCGGCGAAAAGGCCACCCGTCTGTATGGCCCGGACCAGTGGCTGCCGCAGGAAACCTTCGAGGCGCTGAAGACCTATGCGGTTTCGATCAAGGGGCCGATGACCACACCGGTCGGCGGCGGCATCCGCTCCTTGAACGTCGCGCTGCGCCAGGAACTCGATCTCTACCAGTGCGTGCGCCCGGTGCGCTATTTCAAGGGCGTGCCCTCGCCGCTCAAGGACCCCTCCAAGACCGACATGGTGATCTTCCGCGAAAACACCGAGGACATCTACGCCGGCATCGAATGGCCCGCGGAATCGGAAGGGGCGCGCAAGGTCATCCAGTTCCTGCAACAGGAAATGGGCGTCAAGAAGATCCGCTTCCCGGCCACCTCGGGGATCGGCGTCAAGCCGGTCTCGCGCGAGGGCACCGACCGGCTGGTGCGCGCCGCGATCAAATACGCGATCGCCAACGACAGGAAGAGCATCACCTTGGTGCACAAAGGCAACATCATGAAATACACCGAGGGCGCGTTCCGCGACTGGGGCTATGCGCTGGCGCGAAACGAGTTCGGCGCCCAGCCGATCGACGGCGGCCCGTGGTGCAGCTTCAAGAATCCGCACACCGGCCGCGAGATCGTCGTCAAGGACGCGATCGCCGATGCCTTCCTGCAGCAGATCCTGCTGCGCCCGGCGGAATACGACGTGATCGCGACACTCAATCTCAACGGCGATTACATCTCCGACGCGCTGGCCGCGCAAGTGGGCGGCATCGGCATCGCGCCGGGTGCCAACATTTCCGACCAGTATGCGGTGTTCGAGGCCACCCACGGCACGGCGCCGAAATATGCCGGTCAGGACAAGGTCAATCCTGGTTCGCTGATCCTCTCCGCCGAGATGATGCTGCGCCATCTGGGCTGGAAGGAGGCCGCCGACCTGATCATCAAGTCGATGGAAGCCGCGATCGCCGACAAGATCGTCACCTATGACTTCGCCCGCCTGATGGAAGGGGCGAAGGAAGTGAAGTGCTCCGAGTTCGGCCGGGCGATGATCGAGCGCATGTAGCGGGAAGACAACAAAAAACCCGGCATCGCCGGGTTTTTTGTTGTCAGCGCCTTAAAAAACCGGCGCTGGCAGGACGGCACAGCTACCGTCGAAATCAGGTCTTCTGGATGTTGGAAGCCTGCTTGCCCTTGGGGCCTTGGACGACGTCGAAGCTGACCTTCTCGCCTTCTTTCAGGGTCTTGAAACCCTGCATGTTGATCGCGGAGAAGTGAGCGAACAAATCTTCGCTGCCATCGTCCGGGGTGATGAAGCCGAAACCCTTGGAGTCATTGAACCACTTGACGGTACCCGTTGCCATAAAACCTCTTTCCTAAAACGTGACATATATCCGGTGAAGCGGTGCATCACCGGCGACATGTTTGTGTTACAAGTTTCTCGACGGCAGGAAGGAGCCAGGCCGGTGAATCAGAGGCGGATGCACGGAGAAGCACGGTGACTCGGTAATGCTGGGACGAAGCTTGCACCAAACACGGCAGCCTTTTACTGAAGTTTCCCTCCCCCGTCAAGTTTTTTCTATGTTGCATGACAGCATCGGCGGATGCGCGACGGGGCCAGCCAAGGAAGGCTCAGACAGGCTTTTTCCTCGCTGATTCCCCGATGGCGGCCGGCTTGTCCATGCCGCGATTCGCATTACAATCATTTCATGGCAACCCGCAAGAAGTCCCTGTCGAATGGAAACGTCGTTCTCGAACCGGAGCAGCAGAAAGTCAAGCCGCCCCCTTTGTACAAGGTCGTGCTGCTCAACGATGATTACACGCCGATGGATTTCGTCGTGGTCGTGCTCGAAAAGTTTTTTCGCATGAGTCGCGAGCAGGCGACGCGCGTGATGCTGACGGTTCATCAGCAAGGCCGCGCCGTCTGCGGCGTGTTTCCGCGCGATTTGGCCAGCACCAAGGTCGAGCAGGTCACCGCCTTTGCCCGACGCCACCAGCATCCGCTGGCCTGCGTGATGGAAGAGAATTGAAAGGACAGCAATGATCGCCCAGGAACTCGAAGTCAGCCTGCACATGGCCTTCGTCGAAGCCCGCCAGAAGCGCCACGAATTCATCACCGTCGAACACCTGTTGCTGGCCCTGCTCGACAATCCGTCCGCCGCCGACGTGCTGCGGGCCTGCGCAGCCGACATCGAAGGCTTGCGACGCGAAGTCAGCAGCTTCATCGATCAGCACACGCCTACCGTTCCCGGCGACGGTGAGATCGACACGCAGCCGACGCTGGGCTTCCAGCGCGTGATCCAGCGCGCCATCCTCCATGTGCAGTCCTCGGGCAAGAAAGAAGTGAATGGCGCCAACGTGCTGGTCGCGATCTTCGGCGAGAAGGATTCGCACGCCGTCTATTTCCTGCAAAAGCAGAACATCTCGCGTCTCGACGTGGTCAATTACATCTCCCACGGCATCACCAAGGTGCCGGCGCACAACGGCAAGAGCGAGGAAAACCGCGAGCAGGAGGGCGAGGCGCAGCAAACGGGCGGCGCGCTCGAAAACTTCACGCAGAACCTCAACCAGATGGCGCTCACCGGCAAGATCGACCCGTTGATCGGCCGCGAGAAGGAGCTCGAACGCGTGATCCAGACGCTGTGCCGCCGCCGCAAGAACAATCCGCTCCTGGTCGGCGAGGCCGGCGTCGGCAAGACGGCGATCGCCGAGGGCCTGGCGCGGCGCATCGTCGAAGGCCGCGTCCCCGACATTCTCGCCAATGCCACCGTCTATTCGCTCGACATGGGCGCATTATTGGCCGGCACCAAGTATCGCGGCGATTTCGAGCAGCGCCTCAAGGCCGTGCTCAAGCAGCTCGCCGACGACCCGAACGCGATCCTGTTCATCGATGAGATCCACACCCTGATCGGCGCCGGCGCCGCGTCGGGCGGCACGCTGGACGCATCGAACCTGCTCAAGCCCGCCCTCTCCTCCGGCACGATCAAGTGCATCGGCGCCACCACCTACAACGAGTTCCGCGGCGTGTTCGAAAAGGACCACGCGCTCTCGCGCCGTTTCCAGAAGATCGACGTCAATGAACCCTCGGTCGAGGAAACCGTCTCGATCCTGCGCGGTCTCAAGACCCGCTTCGAGGAACATCACGGCATCAAATATTCGGCCGCGGCGATCACCAATGCCGCCGAGCTGGCGGCGAAATACATCACCGACCGCCATCTGCCGGACAAGGCGATCGACGTCATCGACGAAGCCGGCGCCGCGCAGCGCATCCTGCCGAAATCGAAGCAGAAGAAGCTGATCGGCAAGCAGGAGATCGAGGAAGTCGTCGCCAAGATCGCACGCATCCCGCCGCAGCACGTCTCGGCCGACGACCGTTCGGCGCTGAAAAACCTCGACCGCGACCTGAAGAGCGTCGTCTTCGGCCAGGATGCGGCGATCGATGCCGTGACCCAGGCGATCAAGATGTCGCGCTCTGGCCTCGGCAACCCACAAAAGCCGATCGGCTGCTTCCTGTTTTCGGGGCCCACCGGCGTCGGCAAAACCGAAGTCGCACGCCAGCTCGCCTATTGCATGGGCATCGAGCTGATCCGTTTCGACATGTCCGAATACATGGAACGCCATGCGGTGAGCCGCCTGATCGGCGCACCGCCCGGCTATGTCGGCTTCGACCAGGGCGGCCTGCTCACCGAGGCGGTGACGAAGAAACCGCATGCGGTGCTCCTGCTCGATGAGATCGAAAAGGCGCACCCGGACATCTTCAACATCCTGCTGCAGGTTATGGATCACGGCACGCTGACCGACAACAACGGCCGCAAGGCGGATTTTCGCAACGTCGTGATCATCATGACCACCAATGCCGGCGCCGAGTCGTTGCAGAAGACGACGATCGGCTTCACCACCAGCAAGCAGCCGGGCGACGAGATGGCCGACATCAAGCGCATGTTCTCGCCCGAGTTCCGCAACCGGCTCGATGCGATCGTCCCCTTCAAGCCGCTCGATTCCGCAATCATCCTGCGCGTGGTCGACAAGTTCCTGATGCAGCTCGAAGGCCAGCTGCACGAAAAGAAAGTCGAGGCCGTGTTCACCGATGCGTTGCGTGCCTGGCTCGCCGAGAAAGGCTTCGATCCGCTGATGGGCGCACGGCCGATGGCGCGGCTGATCCAGGACACGATCCGCTCCGCGCTGGCCGACGAGTTGCTGTTCGGGCGCCTCGTCCATGGCGGCAAAGTGACCATCGACCTCGACGAGAACGACCGGGTACGCCTCATGTTCGAAGATACGCCGAACCAAAGCGCGCCCTCGCCTTCCTCCTCGACCGTCTGACGCGATGACTTACGCGACCAGCGATCTATGCGATGCGCACGAAGGCAAGGTGCGCATCGCCGCGCCGATCTTTCGCTCCTTCGGCAAGCGTCACGCCTTCCACGGCCCGATCGCCACACTGAAGCTCTTCGAAGACAACGGCCTGGTGCGCCAGACGCTCGATGAGCCGGGTGGAGGCCGCGTGCTGGTGATCGATGGCGGCGGCAGCCTGCGTTGCGCGCTCCTGGGCGACCAGCTCGCCGCGCTCGCCGTCAAAAACGGCTGGTCGGGCATCGTCGTCTGGGGCTGCATCCGCGATTCGGCCGTCATCGCCACGCTGGATCTCGGCGTGCTCGCCCTCGCCACCCATCCGCAAAAGACCGTCAAGAAGAATCTCGGCGAGAGCGGCGTGCCCGTCTGCTTCGCCGGCGTGGAATTCCGTCCCGGCGAATGGCTCTACGCCGATGCCGACGGGCTGATCGTATCCGCCTCCCCCCTCCACTGACCCCAAACCATAAGAAGCTCATAAACTCGCGCGTGGGTAGCATCAAAATTTTCTAACATATGTCTTATATAAGATACTTGTTGCTGCGCAAAATTACGGCTATAGTCCGCCTCACAGCACCCCCTTCCGAACCCTGACGAGAGAGGACAAGACCATGACCGATCGCCAAACCCAAATCGCCGCCCTGGAAAAGGACTGGAATGAAAATCCCCGCTGGAAAGGCGTCAAGCGTGGCTATTCCGCCGAGGATGTCGTGCGCTTGCGCGGCTCCGTGCAGATCGAATACACGCTCGCCCGCCGCGGCGCCGAAAAACTCTGGCGCCTGATCAACGGCGAGGCCAAAAAAGGCTATGTAAACGCCTTCGGCGCCATCACCGCCGGCCAGGCGATGCAGCAGGCCAAGGCCGGGCTCGAAGCGGTGTATCTGTCCGGCTGGCAGGTCGCCGCCGACGGCAACACCTCCGAGACCATGTATCCGGACCAGTCGCTCTACGCCTACGACTCGGTGCCGACCATGGTGCGCCGCATCAACAACACCTTCAAGCGTGCCGACGAGATCCAGTGGAGCCGCGGCATCGGCCCCGGCGACGAGGGTTACATCGACTACTTCCTGCCGATCGTCGCCGACGCCGAGGCGGGCTTCGGCGGCGTGCTCAACGCCTTCGAACTGATGAAGAACATGATCGCCGCCGGCGCCGCCGGCGTGCATTTCGAGGATCAGCTCGCCGCCGTCAAGAAGTGCGGCCACATGGGCGGCAAGGTGCTGGTGCCGACGCAGGAAGCGATCGAAAAGCTGATCGCCGCGCGCTTCGCCGCCGACGTGATGGGAGTGCCGACCATCGTGCTCGCCCGCACCGACGCCGAGGCCGCGAACCTGCTGACTTCCGACCATGACGAACGCGATCGTCCTTTCCTGACCGGCGAGCGTACCCAGGAAGGCTTCTACCGCGTCAGGAATGGCCTGGAGCAGGCGATTTCCCGCGGCGTCTCCTACGCGCCTTATGCCGACCTCGTCTGGTGCGAGACCGGCACGCCCGATCTCGGCTTTGCGCGCGAGTTCGCCCAGGCCGTGCTGAAAGAATGCCCCGGCAAGCTCCTGGCCTACAACTGCTCGCCCTCGTTCAACTGGAAGAAGAATCTCGACGACAAGACCATCGCCACCTTCCAGGACGAGCTCTCGGCGCTGGGCTACAAGTATCAGTTCATCACGCTGGCCGGCATCCACATCAACTGGTTCAACACCTTCCAGTTCGCGCATGCCTACGCCCGTGGCGCCGGCATGATGCACTATGTCGATATGGTGCAGGAGCCCGAATTCGCCGCGCGCGAGAAGGGCTACACCTTCGTCGCCCACCAGCAGGAGGTCGGCGCCGGCTATTTCGACGACGTCACCACCGTGATCCAGGGCGGATCCTCCAGCGTCAAGGCGCTGACGGGTTCGACGGAGGAGGAGCAGTTTCACTGATCCCTCGGCACAGAGGGAGTGGAGCGGAGAAGCCGGCGCTCTCGGGGCGCCGGCTTTTTTTACATCGGCGTGCCGCTCCGCCAGCGCCGATTTTTCTGGCTATTCCGCGTTGTCCCAATAATCGGGCCGGCCGTAGTTTTCCTTCAGGAGATCGACGAACAGCCGCACGCGCAGCGGCAGATGGCGGCGCTGCGGAAACACCGCGTGGATGCCCACCGGGGCGGCGGCATAGTCGTCGAGCACCGACACGAGTCGCCCCCAGCGCAGATCCTCGCCCACCTCCCACAATGAGCGCCATGCCAGCCCCATGCCGGCCAGCGCCCATTCGTGCAGCACCGCGCCATCGTTGCAGGTAAAGCGTCCGACGGGCTTGAAGAGCACGGGACGCCCCTCGACCGAAAAATCCCAGCCCGCCTGCGTGGGCAGCGCCAGGCAGACATGGCCGGCCAAGTCATCGAGCGTGCGCGGCACGCCGTGCTGCTGGAAATACGACGGACTGCCGACGACGACGCGCTTCATCTCGCCAAGCCTTACCGCGACGAGGCTCGAATCGACCAGTCCGCCGAGCCTGACGGCACAATCGAACCCTTCGCCGACGAGATCGACGCTGCGGTCCGAAAGATCGAGGCTGGCGGAAACCTCGGCATGCGCGCGCAGGAATTCGCGCAGCAAGGGTGCGACGTGCTTGCGGCCGAAGCCGGCGGGCGCCGTCACGCGCAGATAGCCGCTCACCCGCGCGCTTCCCTGGGAGACGGCAGCCTCCGCATCGTCCAATTCCCGCAGGATGCGCTGACAGTCCTCCAGAAACGCATTGCCTTCGAACGTCAGCGTGATCTTTCGTGTCGTCCGCACCATCAACCGGACGCCGAGATGCGCTTCCAGCGCGTCCAGGCGGCGGCTGATCACCGCCGGCGCCACGCCCTCGGCGCTCGCCGCGGCCGTCAGGCTGCCTCGTTGGCTCACTGCGACGAAGGTTTCCATCAATTTGAGTCGATCCATCCCGGCACTCCTTTTTGCCAATTTTGCAACAATCAATTGCCATCCAATGTCTTTTCTTGTCCAGCAAGAACTTGTAGGCTGCGGGACATGACGAGTCCCGCAATCACGTCAGCGTCATTGGTCGGCAATCCGGCAATCTTTCTGCGCCATCTCTTCGATGCGGCGCTCGCCGCGGTCGCCCCTTCCGTCTGCGTGCCCCAGCATCTGCCCAAGCCGCCCAAGGGCAAGACGGTCGTCGTCGGCGCGGGCAAGGCCGCAGCGGCGATGGCAGCGGCGGTCGAAGCGCACTGGCCGGCCGACGCCCCGCTGTCTGGAATGGTCGTGACACGCTACGGCCATGGCGCGCCGACATCGCGCATCGAGGTCTTCGAGGCTGCCCATCCGGTGCCCGATGCCGCCGGCCAGCGGGCGGCGCGGCGGATGTTCGATCTCGTCCGTGGACTGACGGCCGACGATCTCGTGTTGTGCCTGATCTCGGGCGGCGGCTCGGCGCTCCTGGCCCTGCCCGCGCCCGGCCTCACGCTCGCCGACAAGCAGGCCATCAATCGTGCGCTGCTGAAGAGCGGCGCCGACATCCACGAGATGAACTGCGTGAGGAAGCACCTCTCCGCGATCAAGGGTGGGCGGCTCGCACTGGCCTGCGCGCCGGCGCGCGTCGTCACGCTGGGCATTTCCGATATTCCCGGCGACGATCCCTCCGCGCTCGCCTCCGGCCCGACGGTGGCCGATCCGACGACGCGCGAGGAGGCACTCGCCGTCCTCGCCCGCTACGGAATCGGGATACCGCGCCATGTGCGCGAATGGCTCGAAAGTTCCGCCGCCGAAACGCCCAAGCCCGGCGATCCGCGGCTCGCACACTGCCAAACCCGTGTCATCGCCACCGCGCAGCAGGCGCTGCAGGCAGCCGCCGCCTTCGCCCGTCAACAAGGCGTCGCGCCGCTGGTGCTCGGCGATACGATCGAAGGCGAGGCGCGCGACGTCGCCTACGTCCATGCGGCGATCGCGCGGCAGATTCACCATTACGACGAGCCGACACCCAAACCGTGCGTGATCCTTTCGGGCGGCGAAACCACGGTGACGGTCAAGGGCAACGGCCGCGGCGGCCGCAATACCGAGTTTCTGCTCGCACTCGCGCATGTGCTCGACGTGCCTGCATGGGCGCTCGCCTGTGATACCGACGGCATCGACGGCACCGAAGACAATGCCGGCGCCTGGTTCGGCCCGGACGTGCACGAACGCGCCGCCATGTGCCGTCTCGCCAGCGCCGACTTTCTCGCCGACAACGACGGCTATGGCTTCTTCGCCGCCCTCGACCAGTTGATCGTTACCGGCCCGACCCGCACCAACGTCAATGACTTCCGGGCGATTTTCCTGCCTGGAAGCCATTGATTCGGCACTCGGCAGTCAAAGCATCATTGACCAAAAAGGCCACATTTCCATCGACCCAAACTGTTATCTTATATAAGACATTTTTGCATCGCACCACTCCAAAGGAGACATCATGAGCCTCACCCTGCCTGCCGGCGTGGAAATCCACGCCCCGATCCATCCCCGTTTCGACGAGATTCTCACCCATGACGCGCTCGCATTCGTCGCCAAGCTGCACCGTGCCTTCGAGCCGCGCCGCCAGGAACTCCTGAAAAAACGCATCGAGCGCCAGGCGAAGATCGATGCCGGCGAGATGCCGGACTTCCTGCCCGAGACGAAGCACATCCGCGAGGGCGACTGGAAGATCGCGCCCTTGCCGCCGGCGCTCCACTGCCGCCGCGTCGAGATCACCGGCCCGGTCGAGCGCAAGATGATCATCAACGCCTTCAACTCGGGCGCGGATTCCTACATGACCGACTTCGAGGATTCGAACAGCCCGAACTGGTTCAACCAGATCCAGGGCCAGGTCAATCTCTTTGATGCGATCCGCCGGCAAATCACCTACACCAACGAAGCCGGCAAGGAATACAAGCTCAACGACAAGATCGCCACCTTGCAAATCCGTCCGCGCGGCTGGCATCTCGACGAGAAGCACGTCACGGTCGACGGCCAGCGCGTCTCGGGCGGCATCTTCGATTTTGCTCTCGTGTTCTTCCACAACGCCAAGGAGCAGGTCGCGCGCGGCGCCGGCCCCTTCTACTACCTGCCGAAGATGGAATCGCATCTCGAAGCGCGGCTGTGGAACGACATCTTCTGCATGGCGCAGGATCACATCGGCTTGCCGCGCGGCACCATCAAGGCCACCGTCTTAGTGGAAACGATTTTGGCCACCTTCGAGATGGAAGAAATCCTCTACGAACTGCGCGAGCACAGCGCCGGCCTAAACGCCGGCCGCTGGGACTACATCTTCAGCGCCATCAAGAAGTTCAAGCGCAACAAGGATTTTTGTCTGGCCAACCGCGCCGTCATCAACATGGAAGTGCCCTTCATGCGCGCCTATGCGCTCGCACTCGTGCAGGCCTGCCACAAACGCGGCGCGCCGGCGATCGGCGGCATGAGCGCCCTCATTCCGATCAAGAACGATCCCGAGGCGAACGAGAAGGCCCTGGCCGGCATCCGCCACGACAAGCGCCGCGACGCCAACGACGGCTACGACGGCGGCTGGGTCGCCCATCCGGGCCTCGTCGCCATCGCGATGGAAGAGTTCAAGGCCGTGCTCGGCGACAAACCCAACCAGTGGGACAAGCAGGTCGAAGGACAATTCGGCCCCAAGGACTGGCTCGATTTCGGCCCGGAAAAGCCCATCACCGAGGCGGGCCTGCGGAACAACATCAACGTCGGCATCCACTACCTGGGTTCGTGGCTCGCCGGCAACGGCTGCGTGCCGATCCACAACCTGATGGAAGACGCCGCCACCGCCGAGATCAGCCGCTCGCAAGTCTGGCAGTGGGTGCGCTCGCCCAAGGGCGTGATCTCGGAAGGCCCCCGCGCCGGCGAGAAGATCACCGCCGAGATGGTCAAGGCGATGATTCCCGAGGAGCTCGCCAAGGTGAAGGCGACGGTCAGCGCCAACGGCGAGAAGACCGAGACCTACGACCAGGCGGCGAAGATCTTCGAGCAGATGTCGCTCGCCGAGGATTTCCCCGAGTTCCTCACCCTGCCGCTTTACGAGGCGATGGAGTAAATCGCCCCGATCGCCGGCGCCGACTCGCTTCGGAAAGTCGGCGCTGGCGGGGCGGCACGACAAGTGTTCCACCATCCCCCAAAAGCCCCTTCCGCGAATGAAAGCGGAGCGCCGAGTGAATTAGCATTTCATAATGTATTGATACAAGAAATAGTTTGATAAAACCTCTTGATCCTCGCCACCGACCCTGTAATAATTCCGCACGAACAGCCATGTGGAATACACATGGAATAACAAAAGACGGAGGAGGTTTCATGGCGGGGGCAATACCAGGTTTCCTGGCCTGGACGCAGTGCATGCTGTTCATGCGTCCGTCATGCGATCTTCCGACCACCCTTCGATGATGTGCCAAGGAAGATGCGACGATGGCCGACATTCAAGACAGCAAGCCGGAAAACGAAAACAATAGCCTGATCGACCGCCTGAAAAACCCGCCCAAATGTTCGATGCTGCGCATGATCGTGATCGGCGTGCTCGGCGGCATCATCATCTGGGGCGGTCTCAACATGGGCATGGAATACACCAACCGCTCGGATTTCTGCATTTCCTGCCATGAGATGCAGATCCCCTTCAACGAGCTCAAGCAGACGGCACACTACAAGAACCGCAGCGGCGCCGCCGCCCAATGCGCCGACTGTCATGTCGCCAGCAGCAAGACGCCGACCGATTACATGTTCAAGGCGTTCCAGAAACTCCTCGCCGCCCGCGACGTCATCGGCCACATCAAAGGCACGGTCGATACGCCGGAAAAATTCGAAGCGCACCGCTACACGATGGCGCAGCGCGTCTGGGATCGCATGAAGGAGCGCAACTCGAAGGAATGCCGCAATTGCCACGACTTCAAATACATGGACCCGGACAAGCAGAAGGATCGCGCGGCGGTCAAGCATGAAGGCGCGGTCGAAGACGGCAAGACCTGCATCGAATGCCACAAGGGCGTTTCCCACCACCTGCCCAAGGAATACCTGGAACAGCTCAAGCAGCAAGGTGGCGAGAAGACGGAAGGTTGAGGAATCGATATCCCTAGAGTAATCGGAGAAGGAGTCACGTCAGATGAAAAAGATCGCTTTCGCTGTAATGGGTGTGTTCGTCGCCGGAGCCGCGGGTGCCGCCGAGCCCGACTGGAGCAAGGTGACCGAACGCAAGATCAAACTCTTTTATCCTGGCCAATCCGGTCTCGAATGGATCATGAACAAGGCCGATCATTCGGCCGTGCCCGACATCGTCGACAAGAAGCGCGCCTGCTCGAAATGCCACGAAGGCGATGCCAACGAAGTCGGCGACAAGATCATCAAGGGCAGCCCGGCGGGCAACTCGAAGACGCAGCTCGAGCCCAAGCCGATCGCCGACCGCGCCGGCTGGGTACCCGCCAGCTTCAAGATGACGCATGACGATCAGAACCTCTACGTGCGCGTCGAATGGGAGCAGCCCAAGGGTGGCAGCTTTGGCATGGACAAGAAGAACGAGGTCAAGCTGGCGATGATGTTCGATGGCGGCTTCCCCGACGGTGGCGCGCCGGCGATCGAACTGGCCGAGCGTGCCGGCTGCTGGGTCACCTGCCACAACGACCTGCGCTCGATGAAAGAGGCCAAGGACGACAAGAAGACCAAATACATCAAAGGCGGGGCGCTCGACGGCGGCAAGTTCATGGACCTGATCCAGTGGCGAAGCGGCAAGGGTGAAAAACCGGTCGATGGCTACATCGCCGACAAGCGCGTGATGGAAGGCGGCAAGGGCCTCGTCAAGGCCGAGGGCAAGAAGGACGGCAACAAGTGGGTCGTCACCTTCACGCGGGCGCTGGCCGGCGGCGGCACGGGCGACCACAAGATCGAGCCGGGCAAGATCTACGACTTCGGCTTCGCGCTGCACGACGGCGGCGCCGAGGCACGCTATCACTATGTTTCGCTCAACTATCAGTTCGGCCTCGACAAGACGGTCGAGGGTGTCAAGTACTACTACAACGTCGTGAAGCAGTAACACAGGGGAAGCAGCACCGGCAGTTCTATTTTCTTCACAGGAGGAGAAAGCGATGAAGCAACGATGGAGTGGTTGGGCCCTGCTCACAGGCGCCCTGACGATCTCGGCGACGGCTCTCGCCGCCGACCCGGGCGCGGCGATGCTGGCGAATGCCTGCGCCGGTTGCCACGGCACGCACGGCGGCAGCGCCGGCCTGACGATGCCGAGCCTGGCCGCGCAATCGAAGACGGCGATCGTCGAAGCGATGAAAAAATTCAGGAGCGGCGAGCGCCCCTCCAGCATCATGGGTCGCTTGGCGAAGGGTTACACCGACCAGCAGATCGACCAGCTCGGCGAGTTCTTCTCCAAGCAGAAGCTGCATTTCACCCATCAGCAGGTCGATGCCGCCAAGGCGAAGAAAGGCGCCGAGCTGCAGGAAGCCAACTGCTCGCGCTGCCATCTCGACGACGGCAAGGATGGCAAGGACGATACGCCGGTGATGGCGAGCCAGTGGCTGCCCTACCTGCAGATGCAGATGGAACTCTACCAGTCCGGCAAGCGCAAGATGCCGGAGAAGATGGCCGAGAAAGTGAAGCCCTTGTCCAAGGAAGACCTGGATGCCCTGCTCCACTTCTACGCCAGCGTGAACAAATAAGGGAGGACGGAACATGACACTGGATCGCAGAAACTTCATCAAGCTCATGGGCGGCGCCTCCAGCCTGGCGCTGGCCGGCTGCGCTACGCAAGGTCCGGCCGTCTCCGCCGGCTCGGCCGCCGAAATCATGCCGAAGGGCTCGGCCCGCCGCGTCGTCGTCGTCGGCGGCGGCTATGGCGGCACCATCGCCGCCAAGTACATCCGCATGATGGATCCAAGCATCGAGGTGGTGCTGGTCGAGCGCAACGACCACTTCGTTTCCTGCCCGTTCTCCAACCTCTATATCGGCGGCATCCTGCCCGACCTCTCCTCGCTGACCATCAAATACGACAAGCTCGTCGCCAATCATGGCATCAAGTTCGTGCAAGCCGAGGTCACCGCCATCGACCCGGCCGCGCATACCGTCGTCACCTCGAAGGGCACGCTGAAATACGACCGTCTGGTCATCTCCCCGGGCATCGACTTCCGCACCGAGGAAATCGAAGGCTACAACGCGCAGACGCCGGAAATCATGCCGCACGCCTGGAAGGCCGGCCCGCAGACCGTGTTGTTGCGCAAGCAGCTCGAAGCGATGAAGGATGGCGGCACGGTGGTGCTCACGGTGCCGTTGGCGCCGTTCCGTTGCCCCCCCGGGCCTTACGAGCGCACCAGCATGATCGCCCATTATCTGAAGCAGCACAAGCCGAAGTCGAAGATCATCGTCGTCGATGCCAACCCGGACATCGCCTCGAAGGGCCCGCTGTTCCGCAAAGGCTGGGACATGCACTACAAGGGCATCATCGACTATCGCAAGGCCGCGAAGGTCACCGCGATCAATGCCGCCGGCAAGGCCGTGCTGATCGAGGGCATCGACGAAGTCAAGGGCGACGTCGTCAACCTGATCCCGCCGCAACGTGCCGCGAACATCGCGGTGCAGGCCGGCCTGGTCGGCGACGACAAGAAATGGTGCCCGATCAATGCCGACACCTTCGAGTCGACGAAGCAAAAGGACATCCACGTCATCGGCGACGCCTCGATCGCCGGCGCGATGCCGAAATCCGGCTATTCCGCGAACTCCGAGGCGAAGGTCTGCGCGACCAACATCGTCAATCTGATGAACGGCCGGCCGGTCACGCCGCTTTCCGGCATCAACACCTGCTACAGCTACATCACCGAAGGCGAAGCCATCAGCGTCGCGGCGGTGTATGCCTCGAAGGATGGCCAGATCATCGCGGTACCCAACTCGGGCGGCGTTTCCCCTGCCGACTGGTCGATGGTCAAGACGGAAGCGACCTACGCCAAGAGCTGGCTCAGGAACATCCTCACCGAAATGTCGACCTGATCTTCTACTTGCCCCAAACGAACCCCGCTGCGGCGGGGTTTTTTTTCGGCGCGGAAAAAATCGGCGCTGGCGAGGCGGCACGGTGCCGCAGCCGCGCTATTGCTTGCCGGTGCTGCCGAACCCGGCCTCGCCCCGCTGGGAGGCATCGAAGCTCTCGACGACGTTGAAGGCAACCTGCAGCACCGGTACGAACACCAGCTGCGCGACGCGGTCGAGGGGATTGAGCGCGAAGACCTCGTGGCCACGGTTCCACAGCGAGACGAAGATCTCGCCCTGATAATCCGAATCGATCAGGCCGACCAGATTGCCGAGCACGATGCCATGCTTGTGACCGAGGCCGGAACGCGGCAGGATCAACGCCGCCATGCCCGGATCGGCGATGTGGATCGCGATGCCGGCCGGCACCAGCATCGTCTCGTTCGGATGCAGACGCACCGGTGCCTCGATGCAGGCGCGCAGGTCCATGCCCGCCGCCCCGGGCGTGGCGTAATGCGGCGCGTAGCCGCCTTTCTCGTCTTTGAGGCGGGGATCGAGGATGCGAACGTCAATCGTGTGCATGGTAGAGCTCCGCGAGATGGCGCACGATCGCGCGCGCCAGGGTCAGTTTGTCGCCCGGCGGCAACGGATGCGCCCCCGTGGCGTCGAACAGCGTAATCAGGTTCGCATCACCGCCCAAGCCGTCCTGGACGAGGTTGCCGACGACGAGCGGCAGGCGCTTGGCGCGCCGCTTGCTCTCGGCGTAGGCGGCGAGATTCTCGCTCTCGGCGGCGAAACCGACGCAAAACGGCGCATCCGGCCGCGCCGCGACCTCGGCGAGGATATCCGGATTGGCGGTCAGTTCCAGCGTCAGCGTCGCCGCGCCTTTCTTGATCTTGTGCGCGGCCGGCGCCGCCGGGCGATAGTCGGCCACCGCCGCGACGGCGATGAAGATGTCGGCCGGCAGGGCGGCGATGACGGCATCGCGCATTTCGAGCGCGCTGCGCACGTCGATGCGCCTGACATCGGCTGGCGTGGGCAGGCACACGGGGCCGGAAACCAGCGTGACATTCGCACCGGCTTCCGCGCAGGCGCGCGCCAGCGCATAGCCCATCTTGCCGGAGCTCAGGTTCGTGAGGACACGGACCGGGTCGAGCGGCTCGCAGGTCGGGCCGGCCGTCAGCAGGACGCGCCGGCCGGAGAGCCGTTTCGGCTGGAAGAAGGCGATCAGCGCATCGCACAGCTCGACGGCTTCGAGCATGCGCCCCTCGCCGGTTTCGCCACAGGCCTGTTCGCCGCTGGCAGGCCCCAGCATGACGACGCCGTCGCTGCGCAGTTGCGCGACGTTGCGCTGGGTGGCCGGATTCGCCCACATCTGGCGATTCATCGCCGGCGCCACCAACAGCGGGCAATCGCGGGCGAGACAAAGCGCAGTCAGCAGGTCGTCGGCCCGGCCCTGCGCCAGGCGGGCGAGGAAATCGGCCGTCGCCGGCGCGATCAGCACCGCATCCGCGCCGCGCGTCAGATCGATGTGCGCCATGCCGTTGTCCCCGCCGTCCTGCCAAAGCGAGACATGCACCGGCCGGCCGGTGAGGGCCTGAAAGGTTAGCGGCGCCACGAAACGCGTCGCCCCCTCGGTCATGACGACATCGACGAGCGCGCCGGCCTTGCCCATCAGGCGCGCCAGCTCGCAGGCCTTGTAGGCCGCGATGCCGCCGCTCACGCCGAGCACGATGCGCCTGCCTTGCAGATCGTTCATGACAGATAGAATGGGGAAAACGAATGGGAGGATTCTAGCTCATGGCCATCACCGACTGGCCCGACGACGAACGTCCGCGCGAACGGCTGCTCGCCCAGGGAGCTGCCGCGCTCTCGGATGCCGAGCTGCTGGCGATCTTCCTGCGCGTCGGTATCAAGGGCCTGAGCGCGGTCGACCTCGCCCGCAAGCTGCTCGCGCACTTCGACAATAGCCTCGCGCGTCTGGCCGCCGCCTCGGCGGCCGATCTGACCACGGTGAGCGGCATCGGCCCGGCCAAGGCCGCGCAGCTCGTCGCCACCCTCGAACTGGCCCGCCGCGGCCTGCGGGAGGAAATGCGCCTGCGCCCCGCCCTGTCGACTCCCGATGCCGTGCGCGACTGGCTGCGGCTCTCGCTCGCCCCTTTGCAGCACGAAGTGTTCCTCGCCCTCTGGCTCGATGCGCAACACCGCCTGATCGCCGAGGAAGAGCTGTTCCGGGGGACGCTGACGCAGACCTCGGTCTATCCGCGCGAGGTGGTCAAGCGGGCGCTGGCACGCAATGCCGCCGCCGTGGTCCTCGCCCACAACCATCCGAGCGGCGTCGCCGAGCCCTCCCCCGCCGACGAACTGCTCACGCGCAGCCTCAAACAGGCGCTCGCGCTGGTCGATGTGCGTCTCATCGATCACTTCATCGTCGCCGGCATGGCGCCGCCCCTCTCCTTCGCCGAGCGCGGCCTGCTCTGAACGATGACAAAAAGCCCTTGCCTGACGCCTGGTCGCTGGGTTAGAATGCGCGGCTTTCCGCAATCGATGTTTTTCTGGAGACACTCATGTCCCGCGTTTGCCAAGTGACGGGCAAGGCCCCGATGGTGGGTAATCACGTTTCCCACGCCAACAACAAGACCAAGCGTCGTTATCTGCCCAACCTGCAGTCGCGCCGCTTCTGGGTCGAATCGGAAAACCGCTGGGTGCGCCTGCGCGTTTCGAATGCGGGCTTACGCACCATCGACAAGAAAGGCATCGACGTCGTTCTCGCCGAGCTGCGCGAACGCGGCGAGGCCGTCTGAAGCCGCGAAGAGGAGATAACCGACCATGGCAGCCAAAGGCGGACGTGAAAAGATCAAGCTCGAATCCACCGCGGGAACCGGGCATTTCTACACCACCAGCAAGAACAAGCGCACCACGCCGGAAAAGCTCGAGTTCATGAAATATGACCCGAAAGCCCGGAAGCACGTGCTCTACAAAGAAGTGAAGCTCAAGTAAGCAAACGCGAGAATTCAATTTGCGCCGCCGTATCCGGCGCACGATGAAAAAACGCCAGCGCACTCCCGCTGGCGTTTTTTCATTTCGGAATCCGGAAGAAAAAAAGAAGCGGTGCGAGTCGCCGGAATTTCCTGCTTGTCGAGCCTGAGGGAAGGTACCTCGAAAGCAGATGGAGGAGGAGGTTCGTCAAGAGAAACCAAGATCAGGGGGGACTTGGCGCTCTAACTTGCCGGCAACCCGAAGCAATGCACCGCTTCGCAGACATCTATATCAAAAGGCATGCCAGCCTAGCCACCCGGACAACAAACAATTTAGATACAAAGACTTGCAGAAAAACGGCTACAAGGATGGCATTACGTTCCAGAGAAAACAAAGCGACCCGATGCGTCAGATTGGCAGTTATTACTGCCACATCATGACAGTCTGTCAGTCTTGCCCTTCTCCCGAATCTTGCGCAGACGACGGTAGAGCGTGCGCTCGCTGATCCCCAGCTCGGCAGCGAGCGTCTTCCGGTTGCCATGATGCGCAGCCAGCCGGCGCCGCAAGGCATCATCCTCGATGTCCTCCAGCGTCTGGGCACCAGTAGCCGCAGCACCGTTGGTCGCGGCAGCATCGCCACCCTGCGTCACCTCGGGCGGCAGATGATCCGGCAGAATCACGTCGCCATCGCAAAGCAAAGTCGCGCGTTCCAGGACATTGCGCAGCTCCCGCACGTTGCCGGGATAGTCATAAGCCATCAGACAGGCGAGCGCCTCTTCGGAAAGCCGCAGGTTGCGCCCGGGCGCGACACGCGCCAGCAAGGCCTCGGCGAGCAGCGGCACGTCCTCGATCCGCTCGCGCAAGGCGGGCAGATGGATCGGAAAGGTGTTGAGCCGATAGTAGAGATCCTGCCGGAAACGCCCTTCTGCGACCATCGCGCGCAAATTCCGGTGGGTCGCGGAAATCAGGCGCACGTCCGATTTGAGGAAATCGCTGGCCCCGACGCGGCGGAAGGTGCCGGTTTCCAGCAGCCGCAGCAGCTTCACTTGCATGCCGAGCGGAATGTCGCCCAGCTCGTCGAGGAACAGCGTGCCGCCGGATGCCGACTCCACCAGCCCGATGCGCCGTGACGAAGCGCCGGTGAAGGCGCCTTTCTCGTGTCCGAACAATTCGCTCTCGAACAATGTCTCGGTCAGGCCCGAGCAATCCACCGCGACGAAGGGGCGGTTGGCGCGGCGGCTCGCATCGTGGATCGCTTTTGCCACCAACTCCTTGCCCGTGCCGGATTCGCCCTGCAGCATCACCGTCGCGTCGGAAGGCGCCACGCGCGCCATCAGTTCGAGCATGCGACGGAAGGCCGGCGCGCGCCCAACCAAAGCACGGGCATCGGCCAGACCGCGCGACACGCCCAAAGCCTCCATCTTCTCGACGAAATAGACGATTCCCCCATTCGCGTCGCGCACCGGCGCGAGCTCGATATTCACATACGCCTCGCCTTCCGGCGTGTGGTGCAGATGCAGCACGCGCTCACGCTGCCCGGAAGCCAGGCTCTGCTGGAGCGGGCAAGTCTCGCCCGCCTTGTCGCAGGGCGCGGTGTAATGATGGGAGACGGCATAGCAGGTCTGACCGACGATCGCATGCCCCCCGCCATAGTTGCGCCGGTAGGCCTTGTTCGCCGCCAGGATGCGGTAATCCTTATCGCATAGAATGTGCGGCTCGGGCAGCGTATCGAGATAGGAAATCAGCTCGGCAAGCGGGTGGAAGCTCATAGGATGACAGACTGTCAGTGTCAATGAGTGACTACTATGCCACAAATGGCATCATTGAGGCGAACCCTCATTGTCCATAAAGGATTTTTTTCCTGGAACGCAATGTGCTTAAGCTTTTGCTAATATTCTTTCCCACCAACATCGATAACCAAAAGGAAACTCCGCGATGACAACCCCAAACGCTACGGCTTCCTCCGCACCCCATTCCCGCCTTGCCCATTATCCCGTGCCCCTGTTCGCGACGGTGATGGGCACCAGCGGTCTCGCCATTGCCTGGAAAAAAGCCGGTCACGTGCTCGGCCTGCCACCCGCAATCGGCCTTGCCCTGCAATGGTGGGCACTGGTCCTGTTCGTGATGGTCGCGCTCGGCTATCTCGCCAAGATGGCCTCGCATTGGGAGGCGGTGAAGAAGGAATTCTCGAACCCGATCCGTCTGAATTTCTTCCCGGCCGTCTCGATTTCCCTGCTGCTGCTCGCCGTCGCCTTTGCCGACTCCCAGGCGGACCTCGCGCAAGGGTTCTGGGTCGTGGGCACCGCGCTCCATCTCGTCTTCACGCTGACCGTGATGAGCAGCTGGATCCACCATGCCCGTTACGAGATCAAGCACGCCAACCCGGCCTGGTTCATCCCCATCGTCGGCAACGTGGTCGTGCCGGTAGCGGGCATCAATTTCGCGCCCGCCGAGATCTCGTGGTTCTTCTTCAGCATTGGGCTGGCATTCTGGATCGTGCTGCTGACCATCGTCATGTATCGGCTGTTCTTTCATGAGCCCCTGCCGGAACGTCTGACGCCGACCCTGTTCATCCTGATCGCCCCGCCGGCCGTCGCCTTCATCGCTTGGCTGAAGCTCAACGGCGGCCAGCTCGATGCCTTCGCGTTGATCCTTTACAACGTCGCGCTGTTCTTGACCCTGCTGCTCGCCAGCAACGCGCTGCGTTTCTTCCGCCTGCGTTTCTTCCTGTCGACCTGGGCCTATTCCTTTCCGCTCGCCGCGATCACGATCGCGACGCTGATCATGGCCGAACATGGTGCAGGATTTTTCGTCGGCCTGTCCTGGCTGCTGCTGATCGTGCTGAGCCTGGTGCTGCTGCTCCTGACCCTGCGCACCATTCAGGCTGCGATGCGCGGCGAAATCTGCGTCCCGGAATAAGGCCCTGCGCCGGAGGTGCCGTCCTCTCAGCGCCGACTTTCAGCTGAGCAGCCGCACCTCGCGCTGCGGGAAGGGGATCTCGATCCCCGCCGCCTGGAAGTCCCGCCAGATCGCCAGATGGATGTCGGACTTGATCTGCAGCGTGCCTTCGGCCGGATCGGCGATCCAGAAGCCGAGTTCGAGGTTGATGCCCGAATCCGCGAAGGCGACGAGGAAAGCCTTCGGCGGCGGATCGACCAGCACGCGCGGCTGGGCGCTCGCCGCGGCGACGAGGATCGCCATCGCGCGCTCCAGATCGCAGCCGTAGGCGACCTGGATCTGGGTAGCGATGCGCACCTTCGGGTCAGAGAAGGTTTCGTTGCTGATCGTCGAGCTGACGAGCATCTCGTTGGGCACGATCGTCTCGACGCCGGTCATGCCGCGCAGCACGGTGTAGCGCGTCGTGATGCGCGTGACGACACCGCGCTGACCGCCGACTTCGATCAGATTGCCGATGCGGATCGAGCGATCGAGCAGGATGATGAAGCCCGACACATAGTTGGCAGCGATCTTCTGCAGACCGAATCCCAGACCCACGCCCAACGCACCACCGAAGACCGAAAGCGCCGTCAGGTCGATACCCACCGCTGGCAGGGCGATCAAGACCGCGAGCAGGGCAAGCAGCGCGCGCGCCAGCCGCGCGAAGACCAGGCGTAGATTGCCGTCGAGATTTTGCGCTTCCATCAACCGCGCCTCGATCAGCCCGCCGAGCCACAGCGCGATCAACAGCGTCGCCAGCACCGCACCGAGACCTTGCAGGAACAGCCAGAGATTGAGCCGGGTCCTGCCGAGCGTGAAGCCGATCCCGTCGAGGAAATCGATCAATTGCGGCGTCAGCCCCAGGATGTGCAGCGCCACCACGCTCCACACCAGGAGCGCGAAGCCGCGCTCGAAGCCGGCGAGCCAGGGCACCGTCGCGGAAAAAGTATGACGCACGACGAACATCACGGCGCGGATCAGGAGCAGCGAGGCCAGCAGCGGAATCGCCAGATTGAGCAGATTCACGTGATGCCACTGCGCGAGCATGGGACGCGCGGCGAACACCAGGAGAAGCATCACTGCGGGCAGAGCGATGCGTTTCAAGCCCCGTCGGCCGAAACGGCGCGCGGCATTTTCGATCTCGCCCGAGCGCGCGAAGCGCAGGTGCAACCAGCGGTCGAACAGCCAGGCCAGCGCGAAGCAGACTCCCAATACGGCGATCTGCCAGACCACCTCGGGCTGCTGCAGATCTTCCCACAGATCCAGCAGCAGCCGGCCGAAAGGATCCGCGTCCGTGCTCATGGCTGGAGCGCCGCAGCGAAAGGCAGCGCTTCGGCGTGATGGCGCCGCCAGTTGGCCAGATAGACCTGCGCCAGCGCCGGGTTGTCGCGCAGGATCAGCAGATTCTCGGCATTGCGCGCCTGTGCCGACCAGGTGAAGTTGTAGCTGCCGGTGATGACCACGGGGTGAGCGCCTTCGACGTCGATGAGCACGATTTTATTGTGCGCGGCGGCATAGCGGGTCTCCAGACGCACCGGAATGCCGGCGGCGTCGAGCTGAGGCACCTGCGAATTTTCGCCCTTCACCACCATTTCGCGATCGGCGAGCACTTCGACCGCGACCCCGCGCCCATGCGCGGCGATGAGCGCCCGGGCGATGTTGCGGCTGGTGAGCAGGAACATCTGCACATGCACACTGCGCCGTGCCGCCTCGATCGCGCGCAGCACCGCGCCTTCGGCGTCGTCCCACGGCGTGAATAGCACCTCGATCCGGCCACTGGCCGGCACCTCGACCGCTCCGGCCGCGGGCATTACGAGCATCAGCGCGGCCAGCAGCCAGACCCTCATTTGGCGCGCTCCAGCACCGCGGCATAGAAGCCATCGGTGCCATGCCGATGCGGCAGCAGATGCAGATCATCGCCGGCAAGATCGATATCGATGCCCTGCGCGGCGAGGATCTCGCCGGCAAAGCGCCGCGCGAACTGCGGCTGTGCAGCGAGGAAGGCGTCAACGATCGCTTCGTTCTCCTCGGGCAGCAGGCTGCAGGTGGCATAGACGAGCCGCCCGCCCGGCTTGACGAGCCGCGCCGCCGCGGCCAGGATCGCCGCCTGCTTGGCGCTCAGCTCGGCGATGTCCTGCGGAGTCTGCCGCCATTTCAGATCGGGGTTGCGCCGCAGCGTGCCCAGGCCGGAACAGGGCGCATCGACCAGCACACGGTCGCACTTGCCGGCCAGGCGCTTCACATGCACGTCGTTCTCGTGCGCGATCGCGACCGGATGGACGTTCGACAGCCCCGAGCGCGCCAGCCTCGGCTTGAGCTTCGCCAGACGCTTGGCCGAGACGTCGAAGGCATACAGCCGCCCGGTCGAGCGCATCAGCGCGCCCAGCAGCAGCGTCTTGCCGCCGGCGCCGGCGCAGAAGTCGACGGCCATCTCGCCCCGCTTCGGTGCGACGAGATGGCCGAGGAGCTGGCTGCCTTCGTCCTGAACCTCGATGCTGCCGTCGAGGAACAGCGGATGTTTCGCCAGCGCCGGCTTGCCGGCGAGACGGATGCCGTGCGGGGCGTAGGGGCAGGCCGTCGCCGCGATGCCTTCCTGATCGAGCCGCGCCAGCACGTCGTCGCGCCGCGCCTTGAGGACATTCACGCGCAGATCGAGCGGGGCCGGCTGGTTCAGCGCGCGGGCGAGCGCGACGAGCTCGCTTTGCGGCATCAGCGCGCCGAGCCGCTCCACCAGCCAGTCCGGCAGATCGGTTTCCTCGCCGAGCGTCAGCGCCGGTTCCGGCCGCGCTTTCAAGGCCGCGAGCCACTCGGCATCGCGTTTCGGCAGCGCCGCTTCGAGCGTGCGCAGGCTGATGCCGCCCTGGCGCACCAACGCGGCCAGCACCAGCTGTCTGACATTGGCACCCGGGCCGACCCAGGCCGCGAGCGAACGCTGGCGGCGCAGCACGGTGTAGGCCGTCTCGGCGATGAAGGCGCGCTCGCGCGGGCCGCAGTGGCGGGCGCGGAAGAATGCCGACAGCACGGCATCGGCCGGCTGGCGGAATTGCATAAGCTCGCGGCAGGCTTCGATCGTTTGCTCCAGCACGCTCGCAGACAGGGTCTTCATCGCGGCAGATCCATTTCGATGTCAAATCCGGGTTCGATGCTGACGATCATCTGGTCGAAAACCTCGCTCTTGCGGTCGCGATGGCGGATTTTCAGCGGCAGGCGTGTCTGCTCGTCCAGCCAGAGCTCCGTGACATCTTCGCCGGGCCGGCCCTGTATCGTGAGGTGGCGAGCCTGCCGCATGCCCAGTGGCGTCTCGAGACCGGTCACGTCGCTCACCGTCACCTGGTAGTTCGCCAGCTTGCGCGTGGTCGCCACGCTGACGGCATATTCGGGCAGGTCGAGCGGCAGTCCGGCGAGCTGGAAGAATACCGAAAGCACGTCCTGCACGCCAGCCGAAAACGGCGCGCTGCCGCCGCGGGAAAACACGATGCGCGCTTCGCCAGCTTCGAAAATCACGCGTTCGGTCTCGCGTCCCTCGCGCTCGAGCGTAAACTCCTGCGGCCGCACGCCGGCGGCATCGAAACCGCCGCGGCTGGCTTGCACGACCCGCGCCGGCTTGAACAGCGCGACGAGGCCGCTGGTCTCGGCGACGGTTTCCAGCAGGTAATGCGCCTCGTCCCACTCCCAGCGCTGCTCGGCCCGGCCGATGACGAAGCCCTGTTCGCCACGCGAGACCTGATAGACGATGCGGCCGCTGCGGGGCCAGCGGACATGGAAAGTCGGCGCTGGCGGGACGGCACCCTCGGCGGAAGAAGCGGTCTCGACAGCCGGCGGCACATCCGCGGACTGGGGTGGTGCGGACGACGCCACAGTCTCTGGCTCGGCGGTCGGTGGCGTGGTGTGCGGAACATCCACCTGCGGATGGGCGGGTGTGGGCGGAACGGCAGGCGGTGGTTTCGGCCGCTTGACGCGCGGCGGTTTCTTCGTCGCCGGCGTCGCGGCGGTCGCTGCCGGGCTCGGCGCCACAGGGGCCGGCACGAGGGTCGCATCGAGACGGCCGGCTTCCGCTTCCCCGTCCATCGGCAAGATCCAGCCCGGCGACAGCAGCACGCCGAGATGCAGCGTCAGCGAGGCGGCCAGCGCCAGCCAGAGCGGCAGCATTACTGCGCCGGGACCCGCAGGGCGAGATGCGCCGGCGTGGCATCGCCCTCCCAGACGACACGGCCATCGGCGAGCCGGCAGCGGCCTTCGAGCACCGCGCGCGCCGCCTGCGGGTAGATGATGTGCTCCTGCGCGAGCACGCGCGCGGCGAGGCTCTCCGACGTATCCGCCGCCAGCACCGGCACGGCGGCCTGGATGATGATCGGCCCGCAATCGAGCGCCGGGGTGACGAAATGCACCGTGCAGCCATGCACGCGCACGCCGGTGGCCAGCGCCGCCTCGTGCGTACGCAGCCCCGGGAAGGCGGGCAGGAGCGAGGGGTGGATGTTGATCAGGCGGCCAGAAAAACGGCGCACGAAGCCTTCGGTGAGGATGCGCATGAAACCGGCGAGCAGCACCAGCTCGCCGCCGAGACGCTCGATCTCCTCGGCCAGCGCGGCATCGAAGGCTTCGCGGGAAGGGTACTGGCGATGATCGACGACGCGCGTCGGCACGCCGCGGCCGGCGGCCCAGGCGAGCCCGGCCGCCTCGGGCCGGTTGCTGATCACGGCGACGCACTGGCCGGGCAGCTGCGCTTCGATGAGCGCCTGCATGTTGCTGCCGCGGCCGGAGATGAGGATGACGTAGCGTTTCATTTGACGGGTAGGAACAGCGCGGTGGCGAGATTGTGGACGACCTTGACGACGGTGCGGTTCGACTTGTCGGCGACGATTTGCGCAAGCAGGTCGAGACTGCCGATCAGCCGGCCGAACTCGCGTTCGAAGCTGAGGTTCTGGATCGGCCCCATCTCGTTCGAGAGCAAGAGCGGCGTGCCCGCCGGCAGCTCGCCTTCGGGCTGCGTGCGGCGCGCGTTGGCGAGCTTCCAGGCGGCGATCTCGACGTTGCGGGCCGCATTGTAGAGCCGCTGGGCATCGAGATCGTCGAGGATGAAGAACTCGGTCTTGCCGTCGAAGGCGTCGTAGAGCATCGTGTTGAGACCGCCGATGAACGCGGCGACGCGATCGTGCGGATAATCCTCGCGCAGGCCGGCGAGCAGCAGCACCGTGCCGCGCCGGCCTTCGGGCTCTGGCGAGAGGCCGAGACGCTGCGGGTCCATCAGTTTCGCGAGCGCCGCCTCACGGCTTGCATGGCCGCCCTTCTTCCATTCGCGCGGATTGCGCCGGTAGAGCTTGTCGGCCAGGCGGCCGAGGCTGGCGAACACTTCGCGGCGATGCAGATCGGCGACGCGATCGACATCGGTCTTGGCGAGCTGCCCAGGACTCGACAGACAACCGGAAAGAAGCGGGAAACACGAAACGGCCAGCAACAGACTGCGCCGCTTCATGGGCGGGCCGCTGCAAGCCGCGCGCGCAGCCAGCCGATCGCCATCGGCAGCACCGAGACGAGGATGATGCCGACGATCACCAGCGACAGGTTGTTCTTCACCGCCGGCAGGTTGCCGAACCAGTAGCCGGCCAGCGTCAGCGAGAACACCCAGAGCAGCGCGCCGAGCAGGTCGAAAGCGAAAAAGCGCGGGTAGGTCATGCGCGCGACGCCGGCGACGAAGGGTGCGAAGGTGCGCACCAGCGGCACGAAGCGCGCCATCGTCATCGTCAATGGGCCGTAGCGCTCGTAGAAGGCGTGAGTCTTCTCATAGGCAGCGCGGTTGAAGAAACGCGAGCCCTCGCCCCAGCGCAGGATGCGCTGGCCGACCCAGCGGCCGATCCAGTAATTGGCGTTGTCGCCGAGCACCGCCGCCGCCAGCAGCACGCCGATCAGCACGCCGATGTCCATCCCGCCCGTCGCGGCGAGCGCGCCGGCGACGAACAGCAGCGAATCGCCCGGCAGGAAGGGGGTGACGACCAGCCCGGTCTCGCAAAAGACGATCGCGAACAGCAGCGCGTAGATCCACACCCCATAGTCCGCGACCAGCAGCGCGAGATGCCGGTCCAGATGCAGGACGATATCGACGAATTGCAGCAAGAGCTCCATGCGGCGCAGTTTACCCCACCCCTATAATGGGCCGATGGCGCGAATTCACCCCCTTCCCGACCTCCTGATCAGCCAGATCGCCGCCGGCGAAGTGGTCGAACGCCCGGCATCGGTGCTCAAGGAACTGATCGAGAACAGCCTCGATGCCGGCGCCACCAGGATCGACGTGCAGCTCGAGGAGGGAGGCGTCAAGCTGATCCGCGTCGCCGACGACGGCGGCGGTATCGAGAAGGACGACCTGCCGCTTGCGTTTGCGCGCCACGCGACGAGCAAGATCGCCACGCTGGCCGATCTCGAATGCGTCGCCAGCTACGGCTTTCGCGGCGAGGCGCTCGCCTCGATCGCCTCGGTCGCCCGGGTCAGCATCACCAGCCGCAGCCGGGAAGCCGCGCATGCCTGGAAGCTCGATGGCGAGACGCTCGCCCACGGCGGCGAGCCCAAGCCCGCCGCGCTCTCTGCCGGCACGGTGGTGATGGTCGCCGATCTCTATTTCAACACCCCGGCGCGGCGCAAATTCCTCAAGTCGGTCGCCACCGAATTCGCGCATTGCGACGACGTGCTGACGCGGATTGCTCTCGCACGCCCCGACGTGTCTTTCACGCTGGCACACAACGACCAGGTGCGACGCCGCCTGATGTCGGCCGACCTGGCACGCCGCACCCGCGAGCTGATGGGCGAGGCGTTTCTTACCCACGCCCGGCCGATCGACGCACAGGCCGGGCCACTGCGGCTCGCCGGCTTCGCCGCGCTGCCCGCTTATGCGAAGAACACGCGCGCCGAGCAGCTCTTCTACGTCAATGGCCGCTTCGTGCGCGACAAGCTGCTCGCCCACGCGGCGCGCGCCGCCTATGCCGACGTGCTGCATGGCGCGCTGCATCCCGCCTGGGTGCTGTTCCTCGACATCGACCCGGCGCTGGTCGATGTCAACGTCCACCCCGCCAAGACCGAAGTGCGCTTCCGCGACGGCCAGGGGGTGCATCGGTTCGTGTTCCACGCCCTGCAACGCGCGCTGGCGGAGCCGCTTTCCGCCGTGAAAAGCCCGGCGCAGGCCGTCCAGACGCCGACGCATCCGCCGCCTCGGCAGGCCACGCTCACCGTCAGCGAACCACCGGCCGCCGCCTATCTGGATTTTGCCCAGCGGGCCTTTTCGGGTGCCGCTCCACCAGCGCCGACTTTGCGCGGCGAGGAGGCGCCCGCAGCGGTGGCCGAGCGCGAGGAGCGCCCGCTCGGTCATGCCCTCGCCCAGCTCCACGGCATCTACATCCTGGCGCAGAACAGCCAAGGGCTCGTGCTCGTCGACATGCACGCCGCCCACGAGCGCATCCTTTATGAAAAGCTGAAAGCCGCGGCCGATGCCCATCCCGCCACCCAGGCGCTGCTCGTCCCCGTGCTGCTGCAGGCGAGCGCGGCCGAGCAGGCCTGCGCCGAGGAACATGCCGCCACGCTCGAACGGCTGGGATTCGAAATCTCCGCGGCCGGCCCGCAGCAGCTTTCGGTGCGTGCCGTGCCCGCCCTGCTCGCCGGCGGCGACATCGCGGCGCTGGCGCGCGCGCTGCTCGCCGAGCTCATGGAACACCCGGCCAGCCATGTGCTCGAACGGCATCGCAATGACCTCCTCGCCACGCTGGCCTGCCACGGCGCGGTGCGCGCCCACCGGCAGCTCTCCCTGCCGGAAATGGATGCGTTGCTGCGTGCGATGGAGGAAACCGACCGCGCCGACCAGTGCAATCACGGCCGGCCGACCTGGATTCAGCTGCCGCTTTCCGAACTCGACCGGCTGTTCATGCGCGGCCGATGATCAGGCGGCTTCAGTGCAAGGAGACCGGGTGGCCGAGGATGGCGTCGTGGGCGTCGAGGAAATCTTCGTATTCTTCCTCGTCGTGGGCACGGGTGAGGAACTCCCTGAATTCCTCGCGCATGCGCGCTGCGACCGCGCCGCGCAGCAATCCGATCCGGCCATTGCGCTTGTCGAGGATTTCGAGCGCGTCGATGCCCGGATAATCGATCAGATACAGCTGCGGATTGTTGAACAGGATGTTCATGAGACCTCCTTCAGAACTCTGGCGTGTAAATGGGCATTGACGTGTCGATTTCAACCGTGACGTCCCCTTCCCTGCCTCCCGCGATCGCGCTGATCGGCCCGACCGCGAGCGGCAAGACCGAGCTGGCGCTGGCCATCGCCGCGCGCTTTCCGGTCTAGATCGTCAGCCTCGATTCGGCGCAGGTGTTCATCGGCATGGACATCGGCACCGCGAAGCCCGACCGCGAAACGCTTACGCGCTTTCCCCACCACCTGATCGATCTGATCACGCCCGAGGAACGCTACTCGGCCGCCCGCTTCCGCAGCGACGCGCTGCGCGTAATGGCTGAGATCACCGCGCGTAGCAGGGTGCCGCTTCTGGTCGGCGGCACGATGCTGTATTTCAAGGCGCTGATCGAAGGCTTGGCCGACCTGCCCGAGGCCGATCCAGAATTGCGCGCCGCGATCGATGCGCAAGCCACGGAGCGCGGCTGGCCGGCGCTGCATGCCGAGCTGGCGCGGGGCGATCCGGACACCGCCGCCCGCCTCGCGCCCACCGACAGCCAGCGCATCCAGCGCGCGCTCGAAGTGTTGCGGCTCACCGGCCGGCCGCTCTCTTCCTTCCTGCAACGTCAGGAAGCACCTGCCCTGCCCTACCGGCTGCTGACGATCGCGCTGGTCGCACCGCAACGCCAGCGCCTCCATGAACGCATCGCGGAGCGCTTCCACGCGATGCTCGCCGCCGGGCTGGTCGGTGAGGTCGAGGCGCTGCGCGCGCGTTACCGGCTCAGCGGCGAGCTGCCCTCGATGCGCTGCGTCGGCTATCGCCAGGTCTGGGAGATGCTCGAAGGCCGTCTGCCCCGCGGGGAACTCGCCGAGCGCGGCA
Organism: Rhodocyclaceae bacterium; assembly: GCA_013388985.1. Classification (GTDB taxonomy): domain Bacteria; phylum Pseudomonadota; class Gammaproteobacteria; order Burkholderiales; family Rhodocyclaceae; genus Sulfuricystis. Next base: position 16,036 of record JACAEF010000052.1, on the reverse strand, counting down.
TCTTCGCCACGCGCCAGTTCGCCAAGCGGCAACTGACCTGGCTCAGAGCGCTGCGAGAAGCGGGCACAATCGACCTCGAATCCGCCTTAGCGGAACCGGCTGCAGCTGCAAGAATAGAGTTGGCCATAGCAGCCCATCTGGAACATACCCTCCGCCAGAACGAATGACCGTCCAGTCCGTCCCGCCCGAAGAGCTCGAAAAATTCAGCACGAACCATCGGCGCGAAATCCTCTTCTACCTGCATCAGCTCATCAAGGACGGCGAACGGGTCAGCGTCAGCTTCAACGAAGGCAACGACATGTTCCTGACCGTGCTGCTCGCGGTGGATGAAGATCACGACCAGCTGATCTTCGACTGGGGCGGCAGCGAGGAAACCAACCAGAAGCTGCTCAAGAGCGAGCGCAACTTCTTCATCTGCGCGCCACACGGCGTGAAGAACCTGTTCATGACCGGCGCGGTGCAGGAAACCGTCTATCAGGGCCGGCGCGCCTTCGTCACCCAGCTGCCGAAACGTTACACGCGGTTACAGCGGCGCGAATTCTTCCGTCTGGTGCTGCCGATCACCCGGCGGCCGACCTGCACGCTGCCGGCACCGGAAGGCCAGCCGCCGCTGCAATTGCCGGTCATCGACATCAGCGTCGGCGGCCTGGCGATGGAAATGCCAGACCCCCGTCCCCCGTTCGAAGTCGGCCAACGCTTGCCGGGGGCATTGATCGAATTTCGCAATGGCCTGCGACTGGTCGTGACGCTGGAAGTGCGCAACGTCGGCCCGCTCGAGCGCGGCAACAAGGTGATGGGACGCATCGGCTGCCGCTTCGTCGACCTGCCGATCCACGACGAGCACCTGCTCCAGCACTTCATCACCGAGGAACAGCGCGAGGAACGCGCCCGCCTCGGTCTGTGACATCAACGGATCACGGTCTGCGGCTGACCGGGCTGGCGCGCCTCGATGCGCCCGAGGGCGAACACCGTTTCACCGGCCGCTCTCAGCGCTTCGGTCGCCCGATTCGCATCTTCGGCAGCGACGATCACCACCATGCCGATGCCGCAGTTGAAGACGCGGTGCATCTCGTCGTCGGCGACGTTGCCTTCGCGCTGCAGCCACTGGAACAGCGGCGGCAGCGTCCAGGACGACTTTTCGATCACGGCGGTGACGTCTTCCGGCAGCACGCGCGGCACGTTGCCGGTGATGCCGCCGCCGGTGATGTGCGCCATGCCCTTCACCGTCACGCTTTCCATCAGCGCGAGCAGCGATTTCACATAGATGCGCGTCGGCGCGATGAGCGCGTCGGCGAACGGCCGGCCGTGGAAATCGGCCGCCATGTCCGGCCTCGCACGCTCGACGATCTTGCGGATCAGCGAATAGCCGTTCGAGTGGGCGCCGGAGGAAGCGAGGCCCAGCACCGCGTCGCCCGGCCGGATCGAGCTGCCGTCGATGATCTGCGACTTTTCGACCACGCCGACGGCGAAGCCGGCCAGATCGTATTCGCCCGGCGGATACATGTCGGGCATCTCGGCGGTCTCGCCGCCGATCAGCGCGCAGCCGGCCAGCTCGCAGCCTTTGGCGATGCCCTCGATCACCGTCGCCGCGGTGCCGACGTCGAGCCTGCCGCAGGCGAAGTAGTCGAGGAAGAACAGCGGCTCGGCCCCTTGCACGAGGATGTCATTGACGCTCATCGCCACCAGATCCTGACCGACCGTGTCGTGGCGGTTCAACTGGAAGGCGAGCTTCAGCTTGGTGCCGACGCCGTCGGTGCCCGAGACCAGCACCGGCTCGCGGTATTTCTTCGGCAGGTCGCATAAAGCGCCGAAGCCGCCGATGCCCCCCAGCACCTCGGGCCGCAGCGTGCGCTTCGCGGCAGGCTTGATGCGTTCCACCAGCGCGTCGCCGGCATCGATATCGACGCCCGCATCGCGATACGTCAGGGGGGAGGGGGTTGAATTCATGGTGATCGAGACTCAGGAAAGGATGAATCGGGCGGATTTGCGGCGATAATTCACACTGCCGCAAGGATTTTGCGCGCGGATTTTACCGGAATCAGCTCACTGCTCGCCCTGCCTTGACCCAACTGCTGCTCGATCTGCGGCCCAATCAGCCGCCTTCCTTCGACAATTTCATCGTCGGCGAAAATGCCGAGCTGGTGGCGCGGCTGCGCCTGCTCGCCGAACCCGGCTGTTTCGATGCGATCACCCTGTGGGGTGCGAAAGGCTGCGGCAAGAGCCATCTGCTTGCGGCCACCGCCACGCGGGCGATGCGTCGACGTCCGGTGCTGCTGCTGTCGGGGTGCCGTTCCACCAGCGCCGATTTTCAGGCGCCGCCCGGCGGCCTGCTGATCGTCGATGACGTCGACGCGCTCGACGAGGGCGCGCAGATCGCGCTGTTCCGCATCTTCAACACCGCACGCCTGATCGGCCTCGGGCTTTTGCTGGCCGGCCACAAGCCGCCGGCGAAGCTCAAGCTGCGCGAAGACCTGCGCACGCGCATCGGCCAGACGCTGATCTATGCCGTGAAGACGCTCAACGACGACGAGAAGGCCGCCGCGCTGCGTCGCCATGCGTTGGAGCGCGGCCTGCGCGTCGATGACGGCCTCGTCCGCTACCTGCTCGCCCATGGCCGGCGCGACCTGCCCTCCCTGATGGCCGTGCTCGACCATCTCGACCGCGCCACGCTCGAACGCAAGCAGCACGCCACCCTGCCGCTGCTCAAGGAAGCCTTGCAACTCACCCTCGTTCCCGAAGACGATGAATCTCACCCTGTTTGATCTCGACAACACCCTGCTCTCTGGCGACTCCGACTTCGAATGGGCGCAGTTTTTGATCTCGAAAGGCGTGCTCGACCGCGAAGTGCATGAAGCGAAAAACCAGGCCTTCTACGAAGACTACAAGGCCGGCACGCTCGACATCCACGCCTTCCTGAAATTCCAGCTCGCGCCGCTCGCGCGCCACGACCGCCGGCAGCTCGACGCCTGGCACCGCGAATTCATGGCCGCGCGCATCCTGCCGCTGATCGGCACGCCGGCGCGCCAGCTGGTGCAGCGCCACCTCGACGATGGCGATCTGTGCGTGATGGTCACCGCGACCAACAGCTTCGTCACCGGCCCGATCTGCCGCGAATTCGGCATCCCGCATCTGGTCGCCACCATTCCGGCGCACGAGGACGGCCGCTTCACCGGCGCGCCCCGCGGCACCCCCGCCTTCAAGGAAGGCAAGATCACGCGGGTCAACCTCTGGCTGGAGGAAATGGGGCTATGGTGGGGCGCCTTCGAGCGCAGCACCTTCTACAGCGACTCGCACAACGACCTGCCGCTGCTCGGTCTCGTCACCCATCCGGTCGCCGTCGATCCCGACGACACCCTGCGCGCTCATGCCGCCCGCCACGGCTGGCCGGTCTTGAGCTTGCGCTGACACTTGCCCACGTCCAAGAAATTGGCTAGACTAGTTTGGTCATTTAGGAGCTCCAATGCAAACCGTCAGCCTCTTCGACGCCAAGACCCACTTATCACGCCTGGTCGATCTGATCGCCTCCGGCGTGGAAACGGAGATCGTCATTTCCCGCAACGGCAAGCCGGTGGCGCGCGTATTGCCGATCCAGCCGGACACGAGCCGACGCATCGGCATCGCCCGCGGCGAATTCGAGGTGCCGGAGGATATCGATGCCCACAATGACGAAGTCGCCGCGCTGTTCATGGGGCGGCCTTGACCCGTGCGGCTCTTGCTCGACACCCACATCGTGCTCTGGGCGCTCGCCGGCTCGCCGCGCCTGCCCAGCCTGGCCGAAGGGTTGATTCGCGATCCGGCCAACGATGTCTTCGTCAGCACCGCGACGATCTGGGAGATCGCGATCAAGCACGCCCTCGGTCGCGGCGACATGCCGATCTCCGGCGTGCGTGCCGCCGAACTGTGCGCCGAAGCCGGTTATCGCGAGCTGCCGGTCAGCTGGCGACACGCCCAGGCCGTGGAAGGCCTGCCCACGCTGCATGCCGACCCTTTCGACCGTCTGCTCGTCGCCCAGGCCACGACCGAGCCGATGCGGCTGCTCTCCCACGATGCGCAAATCGCACGCTACGGCGAGATGGTGATTTTCGTCTGACTTCGATGCCGCTCTCCAGGCAATGATCCGCAAGCTATTGCGCCGCGTCTTCAAGCGCGGCGAACCGACACCCCACCCGGTCGAGATCATCGGACCGGAACGTCATGGCATCCGTCCGGAACAGGTCTCACCCGGCGCACGCCGCACCGTCGACACCCTGCAGCAGGCGGGCTTCAAGGCCTATGTGGTCGGCGGCGCGGTGCGCGACCTGATCGCCGGCATCGTTCCCAAGGATTTCGACGTCGCCACCGATGCCACGCCGGAACAGGTGCGCGCGCTCTTTCGCCGCGCCCGCATCATCGGCCGGCGCTTCCAGATCGTCCATGTGCTCCAGGGCGCCGAGACCCTCGAGGTCTCCACCTTCCGCGCCGCCCACGATGAGAGCACGCTCAAGGACGAACACGGCCGCGTGCTGCGCGACAACGTCTGGGGCACGATGGAAGAGGATGCCGCGCGCCGCGACTTCACGATCAACGCGCTCTACTACGACCCGGCGACGCAGCAGGTGTTCGACTACCACCACGGCGTGCGCGACCTGCAGCGAAAGACCTTGCGCATGATCGGCGACCCGCGCGCGCGCTACCGCGAGGATCCGGTGCGCATGCTGCGCGCCGTGCGGCTCTCGGCCAAGCTCGACTTGCGCATGGACCCGACCGTGCAGGCGCCGATCCGCGAGATGGCCGAGCTGATCGAGAACGTGCCGGCCGCGCGTCTGTTCGACGAGATGCTCAAGCTCCTGTTCTCGGGCCATGCCGTCGAATGCTTGAAGCGCCTGCGCGAAGAGGGTCTGCACCACGGCCTGCTGCCGCTCCTGGACGTGATCCTCGAACAGCCGCTAGGTGAAAGATTCGTCATGCTCTCGCTGGCGGATACCGACCGGCGCGTGCGGGAAGGCAAGCGCACCTCGCCGGGCTTCCTGTTCGCCACGCTGCTCTGGCACGAGGTGCTCGCCAACTGGGAAGCGCGCAAGCAGCGCGGCGAACATGCCATGCCGGCGCTGCATGCGGCGATGGACGAAGTGCTCGACACCCAGGCGGAAAAGCTCGCCATCACGCGCCGCATCATCGGCGACATCAAGGAAATCTGGCTCTTGCAGCCACGCTTCGAGAAACGGGCGGGACGCGCGCCGTTCCGTCTCGTCGAGCAGCCCCGCTTTCGCGCCGCCTGGGACTTCCTGCGCCTGCGCGCGGAAAGCGGCGAGGCGCCGCAGGAACTGGCCGACTGGTGGGCCGCTTTCGCCGATGCCGACAACGCCAGCCGCGAAGCGATGCTGAAACCCGAAACCGCCGGCGCGAAGAAGCGCCGTCGCCGGCGCGCGAAAAAAACCGTGGAAGACGCCGAGGGTGCCGTCCCGCCAGCGCCGACTTTACGAAGCGAGGAGGCGCCCGGCGGGACGTCCTCATTCCCGCCAGCGCCGACTTTACGAAGCGAGGAGGCGCCCGGCGGGACGTCCTCATTCCCGCCAGCGCCGACTTCGTCCGATTGAGCGAGCCATGACCGCCATTGCCTATGTCGCGCTCGGCGCGAACCTCGGCGATCCAGTGAAAACCGTGCGCGCCGCGCTCGCCGCGCTGCGGGAAATGCCGGATGCGCGTTTGCTCGCCAGCTCTTCCCTTTATCGCACCGCGCCGGTCGGCCTCAAGCACCAGCCGGATTTCATCAACGCCGTGGCGATGATCGAGAGCGCGCTGCCGCCCCTCGAACTGCTCGCCAACCTGTTCGCGATCGAAGCGCGCTTCGGCCGCGTGCGCTCGGTGCGCAATGCGCCGCGCACGCTCGATCTCGACCTCCTGCTGTGCGGCGACCTGGTGCTCGATTCACCCGAGCTGACCCTGCCCCATCCGCGCATGACCGAGCGCGCCTTCGTGCTCGCCCCGCTGGCCGAGATCGCGCCCACGCTGACCATCCCCGGCCGCGGTCCGCTGGCCGAGCTCTTGCCGAAAGTCGCCGATCAACGCATCGAGAGGTTGCCATGAGCTTCCTGAAAGGCATTCCCGTCCTCTGGCAGACCGTGCTGCTTTTGTCGGCGTCGAACGTCTTCATGACCTTCGCCTGGTATGCGCACCTGAAGAACCTCAACGACCGTCCGTGGTGGATCGCCGCGCTGGCCTCCTGGGGCATCGCGCTGTTCGAATACCTGCTGCAGGTGCCCGCGAACCGCATCGGCCACCACGAGCTGTCGCTGCCGCAGCTCAAGATCCTGCAGGAGGTCATCGCGCTGACGGTGTTCGTGCCTTTCGTCGTCTTCTACATGCGCCAGCCGCTCAAGCTCGACTACCTGTGGGCCGCTTTGTGTATCCTAGGCGCCGTCTATTTCATCTTTCGCAGCCCCTGATGACCTATCTCGCCAGCAACAAGCCCGTCACCCTTCCCGGTCTCGCCCGTATGAAGCATGGCGGCGAGAAGATCGCCATGCTGACCTGCTACGACGCCAGCTTCGCCGCGCTCGAAGACCGCTGCGGCGTCGATGCGATGCTGGTCGGCGATTCGCTCGGCAACGTGATCCAGGGCAGGACCTCGACGCTGCCGGTGACGATGGAGCACATGGTCTATCACACCGAATGCGTCGGCCACATGGTGAGCCGCGCGATGGTCATCGCCGACATGCCTTTCGGCGCCTATCACGAATCGAAGGAGCAGGCGATCCGCAATGCCGGCCGGCTCCTCGCCGCCGGCGCCGAGATGGTCAAGCTCGAAGGCGGCGCGGTGATGGCGGAGACCGTGCATTTCCTCGTCGAGCGCGGCGTGCCGGTCTGCGCGCACATCGGCCTGACGCCGCAATCGGTGCACGCGCTCGGCGGCTACCACGTGCAGGGCCGCGACGAAGCCTCGGCCGAGCGCATGCTCAATGACGCCATCGCGCTCGAACAGGCCGGCGCGGCGCTGATGGTGCTGGAAATGGTGCCATCAAAGCTCGCCGCGAAGATCACGCGCACGCTCCAGGTGTGCGCGACGATCGGCATCGGCGCCGGCCCCGACTGTGACGGCCAGGTGCTGGTGCTCTACGACATGCTCGGCCTCTACCCGGGCAAGAAAGGCCGCTTCGTCAAGGACTTCATGGCCGAGGCGCAGAGCATCGAAGGCGCCGTCAAGGCTTATGTCGCCGCCGTCAAGGAAGGCCGCTATCCGGCCCCCGAGCACTGCTACTGAACCATGCAGATCCACCCCACCATCGCCGGCCTGCGCGCCGCGCTGAAGGACGCCGGCCGCATCGTCTTCGTCCCGACCATGGGCAACCTGCACGACGGCCACATCACGCTGATGCGCAAAGCACGCGCCCACGGCGACTGCGTGGTCGCGTCGATCTTCGTCAACCGCCTGCAATTCCGTCCTGGCGAGGACTTCGAGAAATACCCGCGCACCCTCGAAGCCGACTGCGAAAAGCTCGTCGCCGCGGGGGTGGACCATCTCTTCGCCCCCAGCGAAGAAGAGCTCTACCCCACCCCGCAGCGCTACCTCGTCGAGCCGCCCGTCGAGCATGCCAACATCCTCGAAGGCGAGTTCCGTCCCGGCCATTTCCGGGGCGTGGCGACGGTGGTGATGAAGCTGTTTTCGATCGTCCAGCCCCAGGCGGCGCTGTTCGGCAAGAAGGACTACCAGCAGTTCATGGTGCTCTCGGCGATGGTGCGCGAATTCGCGCTGCCGATCGAGGTGATCCCGGGCGAGACGGTGCGCGCGCCCGACGGCCTCGCGCTCTCTTCCCGCAACGGCTACCTCTCGCCGGCCGAGCGGGCCGAGGCGCCCCGGCTCTACCGCATCCTCGCCGGCGTGGCCGAAGCGGTGCGCGGCGGCCGCCGCGACTTTGCGACTCTCGAAACCGAGGCGATGGCCGAGCTCTCCGCCCACGGCTGGCTACCCGATTACGTTGCAGTGCGCCAACGAATTGATCTACAATCGCCGCCCACCGAAGGCCCGATGCCGCCGCTGGTGGTCCTGGCCGCGGCCCGGCTGGGCACGACACGCCTGATCGACAATCTCGAAATCTGATCCCCCTTTTCCCATCATCGTCCACCCTCGAGGCATTGCCATGAGCGAACACATCCATTACGTCACCGACGCGAGCTTCAAGAGCGACGTGCTGGAATCCCCGATTCCGGTGCTGGTCGATTACTGGGCCGAATGGTGCGGCCCGTGCAAGATGATCGCGCCGATTCTCGACGAAGTGGCCAAGGAATACAGCGGCCGCCTGAAGGTCGCCAAGCTGAACATCGACGAGAACCCCAAGACGCCGGGCGAATACGGCATCCGCGGCATCCCGACCCTGATCCTGTACAAAAATGGCAATGTCGAGGCCACCAAGGTCGGCGCCCTCTCGAAATCGCAGCTCACCGCCTTCATTGACAGCAATCTCTGATCCCGTTACAGTGCGCCCGGAGTCGCGCGGCGCCCCCCGCTAGTCGACTCCGGGCAGCCGGCCCTCCCCCGGCGCATACCTCCCCTCCCCCGTCGTTTCTTTCCCGAGCTCAAGCGCCCGCGCTCACGCACAACCATGCATCTTTCCGAACTCAAGACCCACCACGTCAGCCAGTTGATCGAAATGGCCACCGCCCTCGGCATCGAAGGCGCCAACCGCTTGCGCAAGCAGGAGCTGATTTTCGCGATCCTCAAGGAGCATGCCAAGAAGGGCGAAGTCATCTACGGCGACGGCTGCCTCGAAGTGATGAGCGACGGCTACGGCTTCCTGCGCTCGGCCGATACCTCCTACCTCGCCAATCCCGACGACGTCTATGTCTCGCCCTCGCAGATCCGCCGCTTCAACCTGCGCACCGGCGACACCATCGAAGGCGAGATCCGCACGCCCAAGGACGGTGAGCGCTATTTCGCGCTGGTCAAGCTCGACAAGGTCAATGGCGAATCGCCGGAAGTCTGCAAGAACAAGATCCTGTTCGAGAACCTGACGCCGCTGCATCCGACCGAGCACCTGAAGCTCGAACGCGACATCAAGGCCGAGGAGAACATCACCAGCCGCGTCATCGACATCATCGCGCCGATCGGCAAGGGCCAGCGCGGCCTGCTGGTCGCCCCGCCGAAGTCCGGCAAAACCGTGATGCTGCAGCACATCGCCCACGCCATCGCCGCCAATCACCCCGAGGCAGTGCTGATCGTGATGCTGATCGACGAACGCCCCGAGGAAGTCACCGAGATGCAGCGCACCGTGCGCGGTGAAGTCGTCGCCTCGACCTTCGACGAACCCGCGACGCGGCATGTGCAGGTCGCCGAGATGGTGATCGAGAAGGCAAAAAGGCTCACCGAACACAAAAAGGACGTCATCATCCTGCTCGACTCGATCACGCGGCTGGCGCGCGCCTACAACACCGTGCAACCGGCTTCCGGCAAGGTGCTGACCGGCGGCGTCGACGCCAACGCGCTGCAAAAACCGAAGCGCTTCTTCGGCGCCGCGCGCAACATCGAGGAAGGCGGCAGTCTCACCATCATCGCCACCGCGCTGATCGACACTGGCAGCCGCATGGACGAAGTGATCTACGAAGAATTCAAGGGCACCGGCAACTCGGAAATCCACCTCGACCGCCGCATGTCGGAAAAGCGCGTCTATCCGGCGATCAACGTCAATCGCTCCGGCACGCGCCGCGAGGAGCTGCTGCTCAAGCCCGACGTGCTGCAGAAGGTCTGGGTGCTGAGGAAGCTGATGTATGGCTTGGACGATCTCGAAGCGACCGAATTCCTGCTCGACAAGGTCAAGTCCACCAAGAACAACGCCGAATTCTTCGACGCGATGCGGCGCGGCGGTTGATTTCCCATCGTTTTTTCAGGATAATGCGCCGCTTTCCGCAATGAACGCGGGCCACCGGACAGCAAGAGGATAGTGAAATGAAAGAAGGCATCCACCCCAAATACACCGAGATCGAGGTGACGTGCAGCTGCGGCAACACCTTCAAGACGCGCTCGACCGCCGGCCGGCCCCTGCACATCGAAGTCTGCTCGGCCTGCCATCCGTTCAACACCGGCAAGCAGAAGATCGTCGACACCGCCGGTCGCGTCGAACGCTTCAAGCAGAAATACAAGCGCGCCGGCGCGGCCGCCTGACGCCGCACTGCCGTTCGCGGCAAAGGCAGGTTCCCTGCGAATGCTTCATGATCAGGGCAGTGGAATCTGCCCGTCGGTATTGCAAGGGCAGCCATGGCTGCCCTTTGCTTTTTTGACATCATGAATTTCGCCCTCTCCGCCCAGCCGCTCTCGCCCCGCCTGCCGCTCGCGGTCGTCGTCGCGCTGGCCGCGATCTATCTGCTGACGGGTCTCCAGCACGACCCGTGGAAGCACGAGGATGCGATCCACCTCGGCATCGCCTGGGGCTTCCTGAACTCTTCGGACTGGCTCGTTCCGGCCATCGCCGGCACCCCCTGGCCGCACACGGCGCCCCTCTATCACTGGCTCGCCGCGCTGCTGGGCAAACTCTTCGGGGGCCTGCTCGGTTTCCACGTCGCCGCACGGCTGGCGACCGCGCTCTTTGGCGCCCTGTTCCTCGTCGCGCTGGCCGGCGCGGCGCGCAGCTTCTTTGGTGGCAACGCCGGGAGGATTGCCGTGCTGCTCGCCTTGGGCACCCTGGGCCTGCTGCTGCCGTTGCACGAGGCCCAGCCCGGCATCGCCGGTCTGGCGTTCGCCGCGCTGGCCTGGTGGGGCGCGGGGCTGATCCTGCAAGGCCGGCGCGGCGGCGCCGTCCTGCTCGGCCTGGGACTCGGCCTCGCCTTCCCCGCCCATGGGCTGGCCGGCCTCGTCATGGCCCTTGCCGTCCTGCCAGCGCCGATTCTGCGGCGTGACTGGATCGGACTCGCACTCGCCTTGCTGATCGCCGTGCCACTCGCCGGCGCCTGGCCGTGGGCGCTGCAGCATGCCGCACCGGAATTCTGGGCGCAGTGGTGGCGCAACGAGCTTGCCGAGGCGACAGCCGGACGTCACTGGCCGCAAGGGCAGCATCTCGAACAGCTGGGCTGGGTGAGCTGGCCGATCTGGCCGCTCGCGCTCTGGAGCCTCTGGCTCCACCGGGCCGACGCCGGCAGACTGGCGCTGCCGCTGCTGGGCGTCCTGCTCGCGCTCTCGTGGTATCTGTCCGGGCCGCCGCGCACGCTGGCGCTGCTGCCGTTGCTGCTGCCGCTGCTGCTCGTCGCAGCATCGGGCGCCGACCGGCTGCGCCGTGGCGCGGCGAACGCCTTCGATTGGTTCGGCTGGATGACCTTCACCTTCTTCGCGGTGTTGATCTGGCTCGGTGCCAGCGCCCAGGCGCTGGGCTGGCCGGCCAAGCTGGCGCGGAATTTCGAACGCCTCGCGCCGGGCCATGTCGTCCACTATTCGTATTTCGTGCTGGCCTTCGCCGCGCTGCTGACGACCCTGTGGCTGCTGTCGTGGGGATTGCGGCGCGCCAGCTGGCGGCCGTCATTGCGCTGGGCCGGCGGCCTGACGCTGATGTGGGCACTGATCGCCAGCCTGTGGATGGCGTGGATCGACCATTACAAGTCCTACCGTCCTGTCGTCCAGTCGCTGCAGGCAGCGCTGCCCGCCGGGATCGACTGTATCGAGCAACTCGGGCTCGGCGCCGCGCAGCGCGCCGTGCTTGATTATTACACCGGCATCCGCACCGTCCCCGCTTCCGCCGGACGCCAGTGCGCTTGGCGCCTCGTCGTCGCCCAGCGCGATCGGCTGCTAACGCCTGGCTGGCAGGAAGTCTGGCAAGGTCACCGCGCGGGCGACCGCAAGGAACGCTGGTATCTGGACCGTCGAGCGGACTAGGGAAACGCTGAAGAAAGCCGCGAGCGGGATGCGTTGCTAGGCGCCCGGAGCGCAGCGACCGAGACATATCGAGCAGATAGGCGAGGGAGCGAGCACCGCGCAACGCAGCGATGCGCCCGCGCAGCAATTTATTCAGCGTTTCCCTAGATCTTGAGCAGATTCGCGCGGTAATACTTGAGCTCTTCGATCGACTCGTAGATGTCGGCCAGCGCCTCGTGCTTGCCACCCTTCTTGACACCCTTGGCGATCGCCGGTGCCCAGCGCCGGGCGAGCTCCTTGAGCGTCGAGACATCGAGGTTGCGGTAGTGGAACCAGGCCTCGAGCTTCGGCATGTGCCGCGCCATGAAGCGCCGGTCCTGGCAGATCGAGTTGCCGCAGATCGGCGACTTGCCCGCCGGCACATGGCGTTTCAGGAAATCGAGCGCCTGGGCTTCGACCTCCGCCTCGCCGAGCTTCGAGGCCCGCACCCGTTCGATCAGTCCGGACTTGCCGTGGGTCTTCCTGTTCCATTCGTCCATGCTATCGAGCACGGCGTCGTCCTGATGCACCGCCCAGACGGCGCTTTCGGCGATCACCTCGAGCTGGGAGTTGGTGATCACCATCGCCAGTTCGAGAATGCGGTCGCGGTCCGGGTCGAGCCCGGTCATTTCCATGTCGAGCCAGACGAGGGCGTTTTGGTCTTGTGCCATACTGCGTTTCCGAGTTTGTGAATCGCTTGCATTCTTGCATACCTGACTCACTTTTCCGCTCATGACTGCCGTTTTCTCTGCCGCCTTTCTCGCCCTGCTGGCGCTCACCACCGCATTGCGCGTCTGGCTGAGCCTGCGTCAGATGCGTCATGTCGCCGCGCATCGGCATGCCGTACCGGCCGCATTCGCCGGGCGCATCTCGCTGGCCGAGCATCGCAAGGCCGCCGACTACACGGTCGCCAAGCTCCGTCTCGGGCTCTTCGAACTGGCCGCCGACACCCTGCTGTTGCTGGTATCAACCTACGGCGGGCTGTTGGCGGCGTTCGACCGTTTCTGGCGCGGTTTCTTCCCCGATGCCGGCCTGGCTTACGGTCTCGCGCTGTTCGCCAGCGTCGGGCTGACGGGCTTTCTCGTCGGCCTGCCCTTCGCGGTCAAACGCATCTTCGGCATCGAGGCACGCTTCGGCTTCAACAAGATGACGCCACGGCTGTTCCTCGCCGATCTAGCGAAGCAACTCGTGCTGACCGTGCTGATCGGCGCGCCGCTCCTGCTGTTTGTGCTCTGGCTGATGGAGGCGATGGGGCGCCACTGGTGGCTGTATGTCTGGCTGACCTGGCTCGCCTTCAACCTGCTGGTATTGCTGCTCTATCCGACTTTCATCGCGCCGCTGTTCAACAAATTCACGCCGCTTGCCGAGGGCGAGGTAAAGCAACGCATCGAGACACTGCTGGCGCGCTGCGGCTTCGCCAGCTCGGGCTTGTTCGTGATGGACGGCTCGAAGCGCTCGGCGCACGGCAACGCCTATTTCACCGGCTTCGGCAAGTCGAAGCGCATCGTCTTCTTCGATACGCTGATCGACAAGCTCGAGCCGGCCGAAACCGAAGCCGTGCTCGCGCACGAGCTCGGTCACTACCGCCGCCATCACATCGCCAAGCGCATCGCGGTGATGGCCACGCTCTCGCTGGCCGTGCTCTGGCTGCTCGGCCAGCTCATCGACCAGCCGTGGTTCTACGCTGGGCTCAACGCCGGCGAAGCGATCAAAGTCGGCGCTGACGGAACGGCACGCAACACCGCGCTGGCGCTGATCCTCTTCTCGCTCGTGCTGCCGGTGTTCGCCTTCCCGCTCACGCCGCTGTTTTCGGCGCTGTCGCGGCGGCACGAGTTCGAGGCGGATGCCTATGCCGCGCAGCAGACCGATGGCCGGGCACTGATCAGTGCGCTGGTCACGCTCTACCGCGACAATGCCGCGACACTGACGCCCGATCCGCTGCACTCGCTGTTCTACGACTCGCACCCGCCGGCTGCCGTGCGCATCGCCCACCTCGAATCCCTTTCCCGTCAGGAGCCATCGCCATGCTGAACGACCAGGAGATCGCAACCCGCCTCGCCGCGCTCGAGGGATGGAAGCGCGCAGGCAATGCCATCGTCAAGACCTACCGTTTCGCCAATTTCCACGAGACGATGGCCTTCGTGAATGCCCTCGCCTGGATCGCCCAGCGCAGCGACCATCATCCCGATCTGGAAGTCGGTTACGACCGTTGCCGCGTGAGTTTCAGCACCCACAGCGCCGGCGGTCTGACTGAAAAGGATTTCGCCAACGCGGCGCGGATCGACGCGCTGTTCTTCGCACCGTGAGGGAAGGAAAGATCATCGCCGCCGGCATGCTCGAAGGCATCGTCACGGCCGCCTTCGGTCGGCACTATGAGGTCACGCTCACCGATGGCCGCGTCGTCATCGGCATTCCGCGCGGCAAGAAAAGCATCTACGCCTGCGGCGATCGCGTCACGCTCGGCGAAGTGCATGGCAACGAGGCGCCGATCCATGCCCATGCGCCGCGCCGCTCGCTACTCTATCGCTCCGATCCGTGGAAGCAGAAGCTGATCGCCGCCAACGCGAGCCAGGTGGTGCTCGTCGTCGCCACCGAGCCGAGCTTTTATCCGCAGCTGATCTCCCGCGCGCTCGTCGCCGCCGCGCATGAAAGGCTGCGCAGTGTCATCGTCCTCAACAAATGCGACCTCACCGCCGGGCTGGCCGCGGCGCGCGCCGAACTCGCCCCCTTCGCGGCACTCGGCCTGCCGATCGTCGAGCTCTCCGCCCTGACCGATGCCTCGCCGCTCAAACCCTGGTTGCACGGCCAGGAGTCGGTGCTGGTCGGCCAAAGCGGCATGGGCAAGTCCACGCTCGTCAATGCCCTGCTGCCGAATGCGGCCGCGGCGACGCAAGAAATCTCGACGGCACTCGATTCCGGCAAGCACACCACCACGCACACCCGCCTTTATTTCCTGCCGGACGGCGGCGGCGCGCTGATCGACTCGCCCGGCCTGCAGGCGTTCGGGCTCGCCCATCTGACACGCGGCGAGATCGAACTGGGTTTCGCCGAATTCCTGCCGCATCTCGGTCAGTGCCGCTTCCGCGACTGCCGTCACGAAAACGAACCGGATTGCGCGATCAAGGCCGCCGTCGACCGTGGAGAGATCGATGCCCGGCGGCTTGCGCACTTCGTCGCGATCGCCCGCGAGGCCGAAGCGGCGCGAGCGCATCGCTCAGGGTGACTCACCCTTTCGGGGCGGCGCATCCACCGCGCCGGCGGCTGGAACATCTCCACCCAGCCGCGCGTCGTGGGTGCCTGGCAACGGCGCTTCCTTGAACTGCGGCTCCCAGAAAAACACCACGAAGACGATCGCAATCAGCAATGCGACGTTGATCAGGATCAGAAGGATGCGCATTTTCAATGCCCTGCCTCGAACCGGAACGGCACGGCGATGCGCTGGGCGCCGCTCTCCACCAGCACGGTCGCCTGCCACAGCATGCGGCCGGTGACGCACACCGGCAGGGTTGCCTGGCCGACATGGCGATAAGGCGTGAGCGCCCGCAGCGCCGGCCGGTTGTAGCCCATGCTCATCTCGACGCCGGCGAAATCGACCTTCACCTGCTCGGCCCCCAGCCCTTCGAGGATCACCTCGACATCGAGCGGCTCGGCCACCGGGATCGGCCGCGGCGTCAGCGAAAAGGTCAGCCGCCCCCCCTCTGGCAGAGTGGCCGTGCACGCCGCCCGATGCAGATCGCAGCCGGGATCGGGCTGAACGAACAGATCGGCCTTTGGCAGCAGCAAGGGCGAAAGCTTGTAACCGACCGCCCCGATCAGGATCAGGGCGAGGACCATGGCCGAATCGACGAGCAGGGAGTTGCGGATCATCATCGAGCCGCAAAGGTATCACGCCCGGCCGAGAAAAGAGTGTCCGATACTTGATTCCAATCAAGGTGAAGCCCCAGGCCGGCGAATAGATTGTGCGGCAAATTGTCGCAGCGACACTGTGTCGCATCCTTGCGCATTCGCCGCTGCGCCTTTTTGATCTCCCATCTTTCCAGGAGGAAAACATGAAACATCTGAAGGGGCGAGCCGTACCGTGGTTGATGGCGGCGGGAATGGGGTTGGCGGCGGTGGGGACGGCGTATGGAGCCGAGACGCTGCAAGACGTGATGAAGCGACGCAATTTGAGCCAGCAGGACTTGC
>JACAEF010000073.1 GCA_013388985.1 Rhodocyclaceae bacterium | reverse complement strand
GCTGCGTCGCCGCGCCTGGCAATCGCATCCCGATTCGCCTCCAGCGCCGCCGTCGCATGAATGAGAACAGGCCCTAGCCATCGGCCAATTTCCCATGCGTGCCGAACATTGCCTGTTGACATCCCCATCTTCGTTAATGATAATTGTTATCATTAATAACGAACTGTCAGGAGCCATCGAATGCGTTACCCCAAATCTGCCTTAGCCTTGATCGTCACGTTCGGTATCACGAGCGTCGCGACCGCTGCGGACACTGAACTGAACCTCTATTCCGCGCGCCATTACCAGACCGACGAGGCGCTCTACGCCAATTTCACGAAACAGACCGGCATCCGGATCAACCGCATCGAAGCGAAAGAGGACGAGCTGCTCGAACGCATCCGTAATGAGGGTGCGCACAGCCCGGCCGACGTCTTCATCACCGTGGATGCCGCACGGCTCGCCAAGGCCGACGAGCTGGGTCTGTTCGCGCCGTTCGACTCGAAAGTCATCGAGCAACGCATTCCCGCGCATCTGAGATCGAAGGACTGGGCGGCCTTTTCGACGCGCGCCCGCCTGATCGTCTACAACAAGGCTGTGCTGAAGGCCGAGGACGTGAAGAACTACGAAGACCTCGCCAATCCGAAACTGAAGGGGCAAGTGTGCAGCCGGTCGGGATCGCACCCCTACAACCTCTCTCTGCTCGCCTCGATCATCGCCCACCACGGCGAGCAGAAAGCCGAGGAATGGGCGAAGGGCGTAGTCGCGAACTTCGCGCGATCACCCAAAGGCGGCGACACCGACCAGATCAAGGCGGTGGCCGCCGGTGAATGCAGTGTGACGATCGCCAATTCCTACTACCTGGCGCGCTTGATGCGCTCGGACAAGCCCGAGGACAAGAAAGTCATCGACGCGCTCGGCATCGTCTGGCCGAACCAGACGGGCAGTGGCGCACACATCAACATCTCGGGCGGCGGCATGTTGAAGACCGCGCCGCACAAGGAAGCGGCGAAAAAATTCCTCGACTACCTCGCCGCCGACGAAGCGCAGCGCTACTTCGCCGACGGCAACAACGAGTGGCCGGCCGTGCCGAACGTCAAGACCGACAACCCGGCGCTCGCCGCGCTGGGCGGTTTCAAGGCCGATACGCTGCCGATTCCGACGCTCGCCCGCCATGTCGCCTTGGCGCAGAAGATCTATGACCGCGTCGGCTGGAAATAAGCCCGTGAAGCCTGCAGCACAAGCGGCTGCGGCCCTCCGTCGGGAAGCCGTGCGACCAGGAACGACACTGATCGCCAGCGCGGAACTCTTCGCCGGCCGCAGCGAAATCGTCATCGCACACGGCCAGGAAACCTATCGTCTGCGTCTGACACGCCAGAACAAATTGATCTTGACCAAATGATGCTTCAGCCAG
The DNA here is from genome assembly GCA_013388985.1 of Rhodocyclaceae bacterium. Classification (GTDB taxonomy): domain Bacteria; phylum Pseudomonadota; class Gammaproteobacteria; order Burkholderiales; family Rhodocyclaceae; genus Sulfuricystis. The sequence goes on along the minus strand of JACAEF010000073.1, from coordinate 22,888 downwards.
CCAGCCGCTTTCGCACTCCCGGCAAGCCAGCCAGAAACCCATTCCAATGGAGGCTTGCCATGCACTACCGCAACAAAGGATGGTTCACTTTGCTGGGAATTTTGTTCGCGACGGCCGCTCATGCCGAACCGCCGATGAATGTCGATGACGCCGGCACACTCGGCAAAGGCGGCATGAAAATCGAAGGCGCCTGGAGCCGCGACGACATGACGCGCGGCGGGGAGCTGTTGTTCGGCTTCGCGCCGCTCGAGGATCTGGAGATCGCCATCGGCGCCGGCCGCGCAACCGACCGCACGGACGATCCTTCGGCCCGCCTGCGCGGCACCGGCATCGGTTTCAAATGGGTGCCGATCCAGAACGAGGCCGGCTGGTCGCTGGGTGCCAGCCTCGTTCTCGACCGCACGCGCATCCATGACCGTGCCAATGACGAGCACCGGACGGAACGAAGCGATGCCTTGACGGGCTTGGCGACTTACCGTTTCGAGGACGGACGGAAAGTGCATGTCAATCTCGGCGCGGTGCGCGTCAAGGCGCCAGGCGAACGCGAGGCGCTCGGCACCTGGGGCCTGGGCTACGACACCGTGCTCGCCGACAGGCTACAACTGACCGCGGAAGTCTTCGGCCAGGAAAAATCGCGCCCCGACAAGGCGCTCGGCCTGCGTTACGAGGTGGCGGAAGGTTTCAAGATTTCCGGCGCCATCGGGCGCGGCAACGACCGTAGCTTCGGCCAGATCGGCTTTGCCTGGGAATTTTGACGATGGAAGCACGCTACACCGCCCAAACACGAAAAGTCGGCGCTGGCAGGACGGCACCATGACGCCCGCCGCCTATCCGCTGATGATGGCCGACGAAGGCGCGCGCGTGCGCATCGTCGGCCTGCGGGACGGGCATGGGTTCGCGCGGCGCTTGACCGAGATGGGTCTCAACGTCGGCGCCGTGCTGGTGGTACGGCAGCGGCAAGGCGGTGGTCTGGTGGTGATGCGCGGCGCGACGCGTTTCGCGCTCGGCGGCGGCATGGCGCACAAGATTCTGGTGGCGCCGGTAGAAACGAACGAAGGGATGACAGCAGATGACGACGATCGATGAATTGAAAGTGGGTGAGCAGGCCAAGATAGTCGGTTTCACCGAAATGGGACGCGGCTACCGCCGCAAGCTGCTCGCCCTGGGGCTCACGCCCGGCGCGGAAATCGCCGTGGCGCGCCTGGCGCCGCTGGGCGATCCGGTCGAGATTCGTGTGCGCGGCTTTGCGCTTTCGCTGCGCAAGGAGGAAGCGGCGGCGCTCAACGTGGAGAAACTGAGATGAAAATCAGATATACGATCGGCCTGGTCGGCAATCCGAACTGCGGCAAGACGACGCTCTTCAATGCGCTGACCGGCGCGAAGCAGCGCGTCGGTAACTGGCCCGGCGTCACCGTCGAGAAGAAGAGCGGCGAGTTCCGCCTCGAGGGCATGCGCATCGAGGTGGTCGATCTGCCCGGCACCTACTCGCTCGACGTCGTCGATCGCGAGATCTCGCTCGACGAGCGCATCGCCCGCGACTACGTACATGCGGGCGAGGCCGACCTGATCGTCAACATCGTCGATGCGTCGAACCTCGAACGCAACCTGTATCTCACCACGCAACTCGCCGAAATGGGCGTGCCGCTCTTGGTCGCGCTCAACATGACCGATGTGGCCGCGGCGAAGGGCATGAAGGTCGATGCGCACGAACTCGCGGCGCAGCTGGGTTGCCCGGTCGTGCCGATCGTCGCCTCGCAGGGCAAGGGCATCGAGGCATTGAAAAACGCGATCCTGACGGCGGCGATCGGGCAGCCGCGTGCCACGGCCCGCCTGCGCTATGCCGATGCCGTCGAAGAAGCGATCGCCCGGCTGATCGAGCAACTGCCGGACGATGGCAAGGTGGCGCCGCGCTGGCTGGCGGTGCGCCTGATGGAAGGCGACGAGGCGGCCCGGCAGGCGGCCGGTCCCGAAAAGTCGGTGCTGGCGGCACGGCACGCCAGCGCGCTGGAGGACGACCTCGACATCTACGTCGCCGAAGCCCACTACGATCTGGCCAACCGCATCGCCCGCGCCGCCGTGAAGATCACGGGCCGCATCGAACGCGACACCACCGAGCGCATCGACCGCGTGGTACTCAACCGCGTACTCGGCATTCCGATCTTCCTCGTGATGATGTACCTGATGTTCATGTTCACGATCAAGATCGGCGGCGCCTTCATCGATTTCTTCAAGGATGCCAGCGGCGCCCTGCTGGTCGAAGGCGGCGCCGCGCTGCTCGCCTCGCTGGATGCGCCGGAATGGCTCACCGTCTTGCTCGCCAAGGGCATCGGCGGCGGTCTGCAGACCGTGGCGACCTTCATTCCGGTGATCGGCTTCCTCTATCTGTTCCTCGCAATGCTGGAAGATTCAGGCTACATGGCGCGCGCCGCCTTCGTCATGGACCGCTTCATGCGTGCCATCGGCCTACCGGGCAAATCCTTCGTGCCGCTGATCGTCGGCTTCGGCTGCAACGTGCCGGCGATCATGGCGACCCGCACGCTCGAGCACCGGCGCGACCGGCTGATGACCATCGCGATGGCGCCGTTCATGTCCTGCGGTGCGCGCTTGCCGGTGTATGTGCTGTTCGCCGCCGCGTTCTTTCCGAGCAATGCGCAGAACGTGGTGTTCGGTCTGTATCTGATCGGCATCGCCATCGCCGTCTTCACTGGCTGGGTGCTGAAAAACTCGCTGCTCCGCGGCGAGGCCACGCCCTTCATCATGGAACTGCCCCCCTATCACCTGCCGACCGTGAAAGGCGTGCTGCTCCATAGCTGGGAACGGCTCAAGAGCTTCATCTTCACCGCCGGCCGGATCATCGTGCCGATGGTGCTGGTGATCAACTTCCTCAATGCCGTTGGCACCGATGGCAGCTTCGGCAACGAAGACAGCGACAAATCGGTGCTCGCCGCGGTCGGCCGCGCCCTCACGCCGGTTTTCGCGCCGTTGGGAGTGAGCGAAGAGAACTGGCCGGCGGCCGTCGGCATCTTCACCGGGATACTCGCCAAGGAAGCTGTGGTCGGCACGCTCAACGCCACGTACGCCGCGCTGGCCGAAAACGATGCCGGCGAAGCGCCCCGGCAGGAAGAAGCCTTCGCGCTCGGCGACAAGCTGGCCGAGGCCTTCGCCACCATTCCGGAAAAGCTCGCGGCAGCCTTCGCCGGCTGGGCCGACCCGATCGGTATCGGCATCGGCGATCTGTCCGACCAGGAAGCCGTGGCCAAGGAGAAGGAGATTTCCATCGCCACCTTCGGCGCCATGGCGGCGCGTTTCGACGGCCCGATCGGTGCCTTCGCCTACCTGTTGTTCATCCTGCTCTACTTCCCCTGCACGGCCGCCACTGCCGCGATCTACCAGGAAAGCGGGCTGCGCTGGACGCTGTTCGTCTGCCTCTGGACGACCGGCATGGCCTGGGGCTTGGCGACGCTGACCTATCAGGCTGCCACCTACGCGCACCACCCCGCTGCTTCGCTGCTCTGGATCGCGAGTATCGTCATCGTCTTCGCGCTCGTGCTGTTCGGTCTGCGCCGCACAGGCTCGCACGCCCAAGCCGCGGCCCTGGCCGAACCGCAACACGCCTGAGGAGACGAGCGATGATCCTGTCGCAACTGAGCAACTATCTGCGCACTCATCGGCGCGCCAGCCTGAGGGACATGGCCATCGGCTTCGACACGACGCCCGAGGCCTTGCGCGACATGCTGGCCGTGCTGGAACGCAAGGGGCGCGTGCGCCGCCTGCCGTCCGGCACGCCCTGCGGCGGCTGCAGCAAGTGTGCCACGGCCGACATCGAACTCTATGAATGGACTGAGGCGGGATCGTGAACAGGCAGACGACGCTGGATCTCGTTGCCTGACACCCGGTTGCCGCGCATCCGATCACAAACTTTACTGCGTCCAGCAGCCGATGGCTCTCGGACGCGAGGTGGTGCAGCCGCTCAGACATGGACAAAGCTTTTGCCAAGGGAAACGGGACTGCCGGATTCATCGATACTGACGAAGATCAGTCGCGCAGTCGTGCAGCGCCGGCGTGTCCCCGTTTCGGGGTGTTCGGCATGCATTTCGGCTGACACGGTCAGCGAAGTGCGGCCGATTTTGGTCACGCGCGCGTCGACCTCTACGACCTCACCGACATAGGCCGGTGCGTGAAAATCGAGCCGATCGCTTGCCGCCATCACGAGCGGCTGGCGCGCATGGCGCGTTGCCGCGACGAAACCGGCCTTGGCGATCCATGCCATCCCCGGCCCGCCGTGAAGGATGCCGCGATGGTTGGCATGGCCGGGAAACACGATTTCTGCGACGCGCACACCATTGGGTTCGATGGACAGGAATGGCCCGGTTGTGGCACGCTCCTTGGCCACCATGACGAACTCGCCGGTGAGACACAAGATTCGTTCCCCCGAATACAACCCCTCGGCATAAAGCCGCGCATCGATGGTCACCGAGCGGCGGCCTACATGGCTTACCCGACCGACGCACTCGGTCAGCCAGCCGGCGGGCACCGGTGCGCGAAACTCGATGCGATGCACGGCAGCCGTGACGAGCGGCCCACGCATGAGCTTGCTGCCGAGGATGAAGGCCAGTTTGTCGAGCATGGCGAGCGCGGCGCCGCCAAACAGCGTGCCGTGGTGGTTGCACTGATCGGGCAGCACCATGTCCACGAGAGACAGTGCAGGCAGAGAGACTTCAGGCATTGCATGGCTCCGAAACATCGGGACGGAGCCGGCTGTGTCCGTGCACGGGCGCATCGTGTCGCGAATGCGACAAGGTGATCGCGCAACTGCCCGGACAAACAATCTGCATCGCTCTCGCCAGGGACACCCCGCCCCGAACATTGGTGGAAAAAACTTCGCGGCAGGTCTCCTGACTCTCGGGTCATCACCGCGTGCCGGCCTTCCCGGAAAAAACTCCAGTGGCGGGGGTGGCGCGCGACTCGCCGACTACAGTTGCGGGGGCAGTTCCGGATTTGAGCCGAGGCCCGCACCGGATTCCCTTTTCATGCCTGCCACAAGAGCGGCTGGCAACCTCGAAGCGGAGTGGATCATAACGGAATCTCGGCAGCTTGTTGACTGCGAGCCATCGCAACGAAGGCCGAGAGGTACTCCGTGTCGCGATCTTGCGCGCGCAAGCCGAGAAAAATCTGCTTGGCGATTCCCTGCTCGCCGAGCCGGACGGGCATGACTGGAACGTTCCTGGCATAGTCGGCCACCAGCCAGCGCGGAAGCGCCGCCACACCACGTCCTGCGGCTACCAATTGCATCAAGATGTCAGTAGTCTCGATAGCCTTGTGATGTTTTGGCGTAATCCCGGCCGGCATCAAAAACAGCTTGTAGATATCGAGCCGCTCGTATTCCACGGGGTAAGCGAGCAAGGTTTCATCGAGAAGATCTTCTGGCTTGACATAGGGAACCTTGGCCAGTCGATGGCCTAAAGCCACGACGAGCACTTGCTCGTAATCGAATACTGGCTCGAAGACGAGACCCGGTTTGAACAATGGATCTGGCGTCACCAAAAGATCGATTTCGTGACGGAAGAGTGCGCCGATACCGCCGAACTGGAACTCCTGTTTGACATCGACATCGACGTCCGGCCATGCCCGAAGATAGGGTGCGACGACCCTGATCAGCCACTGATAGCAGGGGTGACACTCCATACCGATGCGCAGCGTGCCACGTTCGCCGCGTGCAAACTGGCGTAGGCGCTCCTCCGCCACAGCCAGTTGCGGCAATACCCGTTTGGCGAGTGCGAGCAGATACTCCCCCGCCTGGGTCAGCCGCAGGCGGCGGCCCTCGCGCCGCCAGATCGGCGCCCCCAATTGCTGTTCCAGTTTCTTCATGCAATGGCTCAAGGCCGATTGCGTCAGGCACAACGCTTCCGCGGCCGCGGTGAGGGAGCCGCGTCGTTCCGCTTCCTGGATGATGGCGAGATGAATACGCTCGATCATTTATGAGTATTTTTCATATTTTCTTGAGAATTGACCATTTTACTTCATCGAACATCGCCGCCAGAATGCGCTCCTCATCGTCAAGGAGTTGCAATGGTCATAATTCATAATCTTGGTTTCCCGCGTATCGGCGCCCGGCGCGAATTGAAGTTCGCCCTGGAGACCTATTGGAGGGGAGAATGCCCGAGCGAGCAGCTGCAGGCCATCGGCGCCGACCTGCGTCACCGCCACTGGTCGTTGCAGGCCGACCTCGATCTCGTGCCTGTCGGCGATTTTTCTTTTTACGATCATGTGCTGGACATGAGTTTCACGCTCGGCCACTTGCCTGAGCGTGCGCTCGGTTTCGTCGGCAATCCTCTCGACAATTACTTCCGTCTCGCCCGGGGCCGATCGGCCCCGGGCACGGGCGAGCCGATCGCCGCCGGCGAGATGACCAAATGGTTCGATACCAACTACCACTACATCGTGCCTGAATTCACCGCCGCCAGCGAATTCGAGCTCAATGCCTCGCGGCTGCTGGAACAATTGACCGAAGCGCAAACGCTCGGCATAAAGGCGAAGCCGGTCATCATAGGTCCGGTCACCTATCTTGCCCTCGGCAAGGTCAAAGATGGTTCGGACAAACTCGCCCTGCTGCCGCGCCTACTGCCGGTCTATGCGGAATTGCTGGCGAGGCTGGCTGCGCAAGGCGTCGAATGGGTACAGATCGACGAACCTCTCCTCGTCACCGAACTGACCGCCGACTGGCGCCATGCCTTCGAGACCGCCTATCACACGCTGAAAAGCGGCCGCGTCAAGCTGCTGCTTGCCACCTACTTCGGTGCCCTGGCAGAAAACGCTTATCTTGCGGCCAACCTGCCGGTTGCCGGCCTGCATGTGGACGCAATCAACGGCCGCGACGACGTGCTGCCGCTGATCGGCCTTCTGCCGTCGCACAAGGTGCTTTCGCTGGGTGTCGTCGATGGCCGCAACGTCTGGAAAACCGATCTTTCCACCACGCTCGACTGGCTGGAACCGCTGGCCGAGCGTCTCGGTGAGCGACTGTGGCTTGCGCCCTCGTGCTCGCTTTTGCACGTGCCGATGGATCTGGATAGAGAAAGGAGGCTCGATCCCGAGATCAAGTCATGGCTCGCCTTCGCCGCACAAAAGCTCGACGAACTGCGCGTGCTGGGCAAGGCACTGCGCCAGGGCCGCGATGCGGTGAAGGCGGAACTCGCAGCCAATGCTGCTGCCGTCGCTGCGCGTCGCCACTCGCCGCGCGTTCATGATCCGGTGGTCAAGGCTGCGATAGCCGCCATATCGGCCGACATGGGACGGCGCCGCAGTCCTTATGCCGTTCGCGCCGCCAAACAGGCGGCGTTGCTGAAGCTGCCCAAATTCCCGACCACTACCATCGGTTCCTTCCCGCAGACCGCCGAGATTCGCCAGGCCCGCCGCCGCTTCAAGGCCGGCGAGACCGATGCCGCCGCCTATCAGGAAGCGATACGCACCGAGATCGCCCGCACCGTGCGCGAGCAGGAAGCACTGGGCCTGGACGTGCTGGTGCACGGGGAGGCGGAGCGCAACGACATGGTCGAATACTTCGGCGAGCAACTCGCAGGCTATTGCCTCACGGAAAATGGCTGGGTGCAGTCTTACGGTTCGCGCTGCGTCAAACCGCCAATCTTGTTCGGCGACGTGCGCCGCCCGCGACCGATGAGCATCGAGTGGACCGTGTATGCCCAATCACTGACAGAAAAACCGATGAAAGGCATGCTCACCGGCCCGGTGACTCTGCTCAACTGGTCGTTCGTGCGCGACGACCAGTCACGTTCGGACACCTGCAGGCAGCTCGCCTTGGCGATCCGCGAGGAAGTGCTGGATCTGGAGCGGGCCGGGGTGAAGATCATCCAGATCGACGAGGCCGCGCTGCGCGAGGGGCTACCGCTGCGCCGCTCGCAGTGGCAGGAGTATCTGGGCTGGGCGGTGGAAAGTTTCCGCATCGCCGCCAACGGCGTGCGTGACGAAACCCAGATCTACACCCACATGTGCTACTCGGAATTCAACGACATCATCGCGTCGATTGCTGCCATGGACGCCGACGTCATCACCATCGAGTGTGCGCGCTCGCAGATGGAACTGCTCGACGCCTTCGAATGCTACGCATACCCGAACGCAATCGGCCCCGGGGTGTATGACATCCACTCGCCGAACATCCCGAGCGCGGAGCAGATGATCGAATTGCTGGAGAAAGCGGCCAAGCGCATCCCCCCGGAACGCCTCTGGGTCAATCCCGACTGCGGCCTGAAGACCCGGCAGTGGGCCGAAATCCTTCCGGCTTTGGCCCACATGGTGAGTGCGGCGCGGCATTTGCGGATGAAGGGCTAAGAAGTAGCCGGCGGATTGCCGGCTGCTACCCGATTCAATCCCACGTCAGCGCTCCGCCGGTCTGATACTCGGTGACGCGGGTCTCGAAGAAGTTCTTCTCCTTCCTCAGATTGACCTGCTCATCGAGCCAGGGCAGCACGTTCGGCGCACCGGGAAAAGGCTCGGGCAGTCCTACCTGCCGCGCGCGCCGGTTGGCAATGTGGCGGAACTGATCGATATGAAGCTGCGCCGAATAGCCGAGGATCGGCTCGCGCAAAACATATCCGGCATAGGCGGCCTCCGCCGCTTCGCACTCTTGCCACATCTCGGCCACGGCAGCGGAATCGAGCGTGAGCGACTCTTCCTCCAGCATTTGCCGGATCACGCGCAAGCCGAATCCGCAATGCAGCACTTCGTCGCGCATGATGTATTGCAGCTGTTCGGCGGCGCCTTTCATCAGGCCGCGCCGCTGCAGCGCGAAGATCGGCGAAAAACCGTTGTAGAACCAACAGCCTTCGAAGACCGCCGCGAAGAAGAGATAGGAAAGCGCGAACTCGTGCAGATTGTCGCGCACGGCCAGATCGAGATCGGAACGCAGAGCGTGTTCGAGCCGGCGGTTGGCGATGGCGATCTTGGCCGCGATCTCGGGCACGACGCGATAGCGGTTGTAGATCTCGCCCTGATCGAGGTTGAGCGTCTCGATGCAGTGCTGGTAGGTCCAGGTGTGCAAGGCTTCCTCATAGACTTGACGTGCCTGATAGATCTGCAATTCGGGCGCGCTCATCTTCTCCATCACCGCCAAGCCGATGTTTCGCATCGCCAGGATGTCGGCGGTGGTGAGGTAGGCCAGCACGTTCTCGAAGACATGGCGTTCGGCAACGCTCAGTCGCTGGTAGTAATCATGCACGTCCTGCGCCATGTTGATCTCGAGCGGCGTCCAGTGATTGCGGTTGGCGTTGAGAAAGTATTCCCATGCCCACGGATACTTGAACGGCGCGAGCTGGTTGATGTCGGCAAGTCCATTGACCACGCGCTTGTCGGCGGCCCGCACCGGCGGCAATGCGGTAGCCGAATGAGTAAGAGTCGGCGCTGGCGGAACGGCACCTTCCCATTCGAAGCGGACGTTCATTGACAGGCCTCACAATCGGGATTGTCGATGGCACAGAATTTCGGCGCGGCTGCACCGCGTTCGGCATCGACCGATTTTTCGGCCTGGGTGGCGCCCAGCGTGCGCAGGTAATAGGTGGTTTTGAGTCCCCGTCGCCAGGCGAGCTTATAGAGCTCGTCGAGCTTCCTGCCCGAAGGCTGCACGAGATAGAGGTTCAGCGACTGCGCCTGGTCGATCCATTTCTGCCGCCGCGCGGCCGCTTCGACCAGCCAGAGCGGATCGATCTCGAACGCCGTGGCATGGCGCTGCTTGATTTCGTCCGGTACGCGATCGATTTTCGCGAGCTGGCCGTCGAAATACTTGAGATCGGCCACCATCACCTCGTCCCACAGCCCCAGCGCTTTCAGTTCCTCGACCAGATAGGGATTGACCACGGTGAATTCACCCGAGAGGTTCGACTTGACGTAAAGGTTCTGATAGACCGGCTCGATCGAAGGAAAAACGCCTACGATGTTGGCGATCGTCGCCGTCGGCGCGATCGCCACGCAATTCGAATTGCGCATGCCATGGCGGCGAATGCGCTCGCGCAACACCTCCCAATCGAGGGTGATACTGTCGTCGATCTCGACGTCGCCGCCACGTTCCTCGCGCAGACGAGCGATGGTTTCATAGGGCAAGACTCCTCGTGACCAGTCGCTGCCTTCGTAACTCGGATAACAGCCACGCTGCTCGGCGAGTTCCGTCGAGGCGAGATAAGCGTAGTAGCAGACGGCTTCCATCGTCTGGTCGGCGAAGCCGACCGCCTGCACACTGGCGTATGGGATACCCAGCCGCATCAGGCAATCGGCGAAGCCCATGATTCCCAGGCCCACGGGCCGGTGGCGCAGATTGCTCCGCCGTGCCTTGGCGCTCGCGTAGTAATTCAGGTCGACGACGTTGTCGAGCATGCGCATTGCCGTGCGGATCGTGCGTGAAAGTTTTTCGTGATCGAGCCCTGCCTCCGTGAGGTGGGCGGCAAGGTTGACCGAACCGAGATTGCAGACGGCCGTTTCCGTTTCCGACGTGTTGAGCGTGATCTCGGTACACAGGTTCGAAGAATGGATGACACCTGCATGGCGTTGCGGCGAGCGGACGTTGCAGGCGTCCTTGAAGGTGAGCCACGGGTGACCGGTCTCGAAGAGCATGGTCAGCATGCGGCGCCATAGCTGCACGGCGGAAACCTGCTTGCATAGCTTGATCTCACCGCGAGCAGCCTTTTCCTCGTAAGCCGTGTAGGCGATCTCGAAGTCGCGGCCGTATTTATCGTGCAGACCAGGTACGTCCGATGGCGAAAATAGCGTCCATGAGCCGTCGGCACTGACCCGCTTCATGAAGAGATCCGGAATCCACAGGGCGGTGTTCATGTCATGGCAACGCCGGCGTTCATCACCGGTGTTCTTGCGGAGTTCGATGAACTCCTCGACGTCGAGATGCCAAACTTCGAGATAGGCGCACACCGCGCCTTTCCTTTTGCCGCCCTGATTGACGGCCACCGCCGTGTCATTGACTACCTTGAGAAAGGGAATCACGCCTTGGCTTTTGCCATTGGTGCCACGGATATGACTGCCCAAGGCACGCACAGGCGTCCAGTCGTTGCCGAGCCCGCCAGCGTATTTCTGAAGTAGCGCGTTTTCACGAATCGCCGTGAAGATGCCATCGAGATCGTCGGTCACCGTGGTCAGATAGCAAGAGGAAAGCTGAGGATGGCGCGTGCCGGAATTGAACAAGGTTGGCGTCGAGCACATGAAGTCGAATGATGAAAGGAGATCATAGAACTCGATGGCGCGCGCTTCGCGTTCGACTTCATTGATGGCCAACCCCATCGCCACACGCATGAAGAAAACCTGCGGTGTCTCGATACGGCGGCCGTCGATGTGCAGGAAATAGCGGTCGTAGAGGGTTTGCAGACCCAGATAATTGAACCGTTGGTCGCGTTCTGGCTTCAAGGCGGACGCGAGACGCGGAAGGTCGAATTCACCAAGGCGCGCATCGAGCACTCCGGCATCGATACCCTGCTGGATGAAACGTGGGAAATAATCGACGAGCGTCTCCCGCCCTCCGTCGAGCACCTCGCCTTCCAACGTTTGCAATAACAACCGCGCTGCGACGTAGCCATAGCGCGGTTCGCGCTCGATCAACGCACGCGCTGCGAGGACGAGCGCCTGATCGAGTTCCCGCATCGTCATTCCATCATAGAAATTCTTGCTGGCGTGCTCGAATACCTCTGCTGGATCGACGTCGGCGAGGTCTGCGCAGGCGGAGACGATGCGCGCCAGCACTTCGGAGGCGACGAGTGGTTGCCGCCGGCCTTCCGCGACAACGTAAAGCCTCGGCTCGGCTTTGCAGGCTTGCGCGGCACGCTCCGCAGCGCGCCTTTCCCGGTAGAGCACGTAGGCGCGGGCGACATCATGGCAACCCGTACGCATCAGCGCGAGCTCGACCTGATCCTGGATGTCTTCGATATGGATAGCGCCGCCATCCGGCAGCCGCCTTGTCACCGCTCGCACAACGTCGTCGGTCAGTCGCTTGACGAGTTCGCGCACGCGAACCGATGCGCCGGCCTCACTGCCTTCGACGGCGATGAAGGCCTTGCTCATCGCCAGGGCGATTTTTTCGGGATTGAAGGAAACGGTTTCGCCGCTACGACGAATGACCTGATACTGCGCCAGGCTCAGGTCGATGGGGGGACGATCCATGCGCGTTCTCCTCGAGATGTGATGAAGGGCGGAGAGGCGCGCAGCGACGATACCGCACTCGAGCAGTCGCGCAAAGATGACGAACGGTGACAACCATCCATGACCTCGTGCCAGGGCACCCCGCCCAACAACGAACCATAAACTGTCGCGGCAGGTCTCCTGGCTCTCGGGTCGTCGTCTCGCATCAGCCTTCCCGGAAAGATTCCAGTGGCACGAATGATGCGAGACTCACCGATCACAGTTGCGGGGGCAGCCCCGGATTCCGAATCCGTAGATTCGTCACCGGATTCCCTCTTCGCGCCTCACCCGTTGCCGGGTTGGGCGACCGCGACGCTTCCGTCACCACGATGGACGACGGTTCCGACACTTTATCCGTCGCCGCGCCCGACGTCAACTGCAACACACAATATATGCCCTCCAATAGGGCATGGATGACTACATCTAGTAGTGCAATGACATTTACATTGGCTTGTCATCGACGCATACCGGCTCGCCTTGCCAGCAGTATGACGGGCAGAAGTCCCACGGCGACGATCGCCAGCGCGGCGGTCGATGCTTCGGCAAGCCGCTCGTCGGCGGCGAGCGTGAAGGTCTGCGTCGCCAGCGTGTCGAAGTTGAAGGGGCGCATCACCAGCGTCGCCGGTAGCTCCTTCATCACATCGACGAAGACCAGCAGCGCCGCGGTAAGCACGCTGCCGCGGATCAGCGGCAGATGCACGCGGCGCAGCGCTTCACCCGGACCGCAGCCGAGGCTCTGCGCGGCCGCGTCCATGCTCGGCGTCACTCGCGCCAGACCCGTCTCCACCGTGTGCAGCGCGATGGCGAGAAAGCGCGCCAGATAGGCATAAATCAAAGCGGCGATGCCGCCGGTGAGGAGCAAGCCAGGGTTTTCACCGAACCATTCGAGCCAGCGCGCGGCGAGCCAATGATCGAGGCGCGTGACCGGGATCAGCACCCCGACCGCGATCACCGCGCCGGGCACCGCATAGCCCAGACCAACGACACGATTGACCGCGCGCGTGAGGGGTGAAGGACTCAACCGCAGCGCATACGCGAGCAGCACGGCCAGCCCCATCGCCATGAAAGCGGACAGCCCGGCGACGAGCAGGCTGTTTCTGGCCAGATGGGCATAGCGGATGCCCCATTGCGCGTCGCCTTCGGCGAGCGCGAGCTTGAAAAGCAGCCCGGCCGGCAGCAGGAAGCCCAGCAGCAATGGCAGGAAGCAGACCAGGAAGGCAATAAGGGCCCAGCCGCCGGCCAGCGCCTTGCGTTCCGCCTTGCGCTGGCCGGCTTCGGCAAAGCGTGCGCGGCCGCGGCTGGCCCGCTCCAGCGCGACGAGCAGCAGCACGAAAGCGAGCAGCGCTGCGGCGAGCTGGGCGGCGGCGGTGCGATCGCCGAGCGCGAACCAGGCGCGGTAGATGCCGGTGGTGAAGGTCGGCACCGCGAAATACGCCACCGTGCCATAGTCGGCGAGCGTCTCCATCAATGCCAGCGCGACACCGGCCGCGATCGCCGGCCGCGCCAAGGGTAGCGAGACGCGCAGGAAGGCAGCCCAGGGCGATAGGCCCAGCGAGCGCGCCGCCTCGAAGGTGCTGGCGCCACGGCCGAGGAAAGCGGTGCGCGTGATCAGATAGACATACGGATAGAGCACGCAGACGAACATCAGCGCTGCGCCGGGCAGGCTGCGGATTTCCGGAAACCAGTAGTCGCCGCGCCGCCAGCCGAAGCTCTCGCGCAGGAAGGTCTGCACCGGACCGACGAATTGCAGCAGATCGGTATAGACATAGGCCATCACATAGGCCGGCATCGCCAGCGGCAACAGCAGCGCCCATTCGAAGACGCGCCGGCCGGGAAACTCGTGTATCGCAACGAACCAGGCCGTGGCCACGCCGACTGCGGCCACACCGGCCGCGACGAGCAGCGCAAGCAGCAGCGAATTGGCCACATACTCGGGCAGCACGGTGGCCGCGAGATGCGCCCAGGTCTCGGCCGTCCCGGCAACGAACAGATTCGCGCCGACCGAGAGCACCGGCAGCGCGACCAGCGCGCCGATGAAAAGGGCGGAGACGACCAAAGCGGAAGGGATGCGCATCGAAGTTTTTGAGAATTTTTCTCAATTATAATCCTGCCATGCCCCTGCTCGCGCTCGAAAACGTCAGCCATGCCTATGGCGCGCATCGCGTCGTCGCGGGGCTCTCGCTCGTCTTGCGCGAGGGCGAGATCGGCTGCCTGCTGGGCGCTTCCGGCTGCGGCAAGACGACGGTGCTGCGGCTCGTCGCCGGTTTCGAGCCGCCGGCCGACGGACGCATTCTGCTGCGCGATGCCGTGGTGGCCGATGCGCAGCGCTGCGTGCCACCGGAGAAGCGTCGCATCGGCATGGTGTTCCAGGACTACGCGCTGTTTCCGCATCTGACCGTCGCCGGCAACATCGGCTTCGGTCTCGACAAGAAATCGGCGCTGAAGATGCGAGCAGCGGAGGGGGACCCGCCGCAGGTGGGGGCGAAGCGACCGCGAGCATCGCCGGAACGGCAGGTGAATGAGCTGCTCGCCCTGGTCGGCCTGTCCGGCCAGGGCCACAAGTATCCGCACGAACTCTCGGGCGGCCAGCAGCAGCGCGTCGCGCTCGCCCGCGCGCTGGCGCCGCGGCCGCATCTCTTGCTGCTCGACGAGCCGTTCTCGAACCTCGACGTCGAGCTACGCGAACGGCTCTCGCTCGAAGTGCGCGAGATCCTGAAAGAGACCGGCACCGCGGCGCTCCTCGTCACCCATGACCAGCATGAAGCCTTCGCCGTCGCCGATGTGGTCGGGGTGATGCACCAGGGCCGCATCGAGCAGTGGGATACGCCGTGGAACCTCTATCACCGCCCGGCGACGCGTCGGGTGGCCGATTTCGTCGGCGAAGGCGCGTTCGTCACCGGCATCGTGTGCGCTGACGGGCGCATCGAGACGGAACTGGGCCGTCTCTCCGGCCTGCTCGCCACCGAGTGCGACGGCGCCAGCTGCGCGCGGCTGGAGGCTGGCAGCCCGGTCGAGGTCCTGCTGCGTCCCGACGACATCGTGCATGACGACGCCGCTCCCCTGCAGGCCGAGATCCTCGCCAAGGCCTTTCGTGGCGCGGAATTCCTCTACACGCTGCGCCTGGCTTCGGGCTCGCGCGTGCTTTCCCTCGTGCCTTCCCATCACGACCATGCGATCGGCGAAAGGATCGGCATCCGCCTCGATGTCGAGCATGTGGTCGCCTTCCGGCGCGCGAGATGATTCCCTGGCTGGCCGCAGACGATCCGTTTCCGCCCGTCTCCAAGGCGCTCGACGAACCGAACGGACTGCTCGCCGGCGGCGCCGATCTCTCCCCTGCCCGGTTGCTCGATGCCTACCGGCACGGCATCTTTCCGTGGTTCTCGCCGGGCGAGCCGATCCTGTGGTGGAGCCCCGATCCGCGCATGGTGCTGTTCCCGGACGAGCTGAAGATTTCCCGCTCGCTCGCCAAGACCTTGCGGAATGCCGATTATCAGGTAAAGCTCGACTCCGCTTTCGGCGCGGTCATCCACGCCTGCGCCGCGACGCCTCGCCCCGGCCAGCGTGGCACCTGGATCACGCCGGCGATGCAGGCCGCCTACCGGCGGCTGCACGAACTCGGTCATGCCCACAGCGTCGAGACCTGGCGCGACGGAACGCTGATCGGCGGCCTCTACGGCGTGGCGCTCGGCCGCGCATTCTTCGGCGAATCGATGTTCTCGCACGCTCGTGACGCCTCGAAAATCGCGCTCGCCCATCTGTGCCGCTACTTGCAGGCGCACAATTTCGGCATAATCGACTGCCAGATGGAAACTGCCCACCTTCATTCGCTCGGCGCCCGGCCGATTCCGCGCGACGATTTCGTCGCCCGGCTTACCGCGCTCGTCGATGGCGGCGAGCCGCCCGGCCGCTGGCCGTGTGATGCGATCGACGGGTATTTCAGGAAACGGCAGCAGGGCTTCGCACGCAGTGCGCAGAAAGTCTCCCCTGCCGGAGGGCGGGGGGTGGGGGGTGGCAACCCATGACGCACCTGCGCGATCTGCCGCCCTTCTCGCTGCTGCAGTTCTACGCCACCTCGGCCTATGGCTGCTCCTATCTGCCGGGCCGCATCGCCCGCTCGCAGGTCGCCACGCCCAGCCAGATGATCGACACCACGATCTATGGCGAGCTCGTCGAGCTTGGCTTTCGCCGCAGCGGCATCTTCACCTACCGGCCGTGGTGCGACAACTGCCGCGAATGCGTGCCGGTGCGCATCCCGGTCGCCGACTTCCGTCCCAACCGCAGCCAGCGCCGCATCAAGGCGCGGCATGCCCACCTGGTCGCCCGCGAGCGTCCCTTGCTGTTCCGCGAGGAACACTATGCGCTCTACCAGCGTTACCAGCAGGCGCGTCATGCCGGCGGCGGCATGGACGACGACAACCGCGAGCAGTATGCCCAGTTCCTGCTGCAGACGTCGGTCGACAGCCGGCTCGTCGAGTTCCGCGAAGACGACCTCTTGCGCATCGTCAGCATCATCGACGTGCTCGACAACGGCCTGTCGGCGGTCTACACCTTCTACGAACCGGACGCGCCCTCCGCCAGCTACGGCACCTATGCGATCCTCTGGCAGATCGACCAATGCCGGCAGATGGGTCTGCCGCATCTGTATCTCGGCTACTGGATCGAACACAGCCGCAAGATGGCCTACAAAGCGCAGTTCCGGCCGCTCGAAGCGCTGCGCGACGGCCGCTGGACGCGTCTCGACGTTTCACCGTCTTCATCATGATCCCCTACTGCCTGATCAAGCCCTTCGTCCTCGCCCTCGATCCCGAAACGGCGCACGAGCTGTCGATCGCCACTCTGCGCACCGCCGGGGTGCTGCTGCCTGCCAAGGGCCCGCTGCCCGACACACCGGTCGAGGTGATGGGGCTCGAATTTCCAAACCGCATCGGGCTTGCCGCCGGTCTCGACAAGAATGGCGAGGCGATCGACGGCCTGGCCGCCTGGGGCTTCGGCCATATCGAGGTCGGCACCGTCACGCCGCGGCCGCAGCCGGGCAACCCGAAGCCGCGCCTGTTCCGCCTGCCCGAGGTCGAGGGCATCATCAACCGCATGGGCTTCAACAACCGCGGCATCGACGCGCTGATCACGAACGTCAGGGCGGCGAAATACCAAGGCATCCTCGGCATCAACATCGGCAAGAACGCCGACACGCCGATCGAACGCGCGGCGGACGATTACTTGATCGGCCTGGAAAAGGCCTACCCGCATGCCAGCTACGTCACCGTCAACATCTCCAGCCCGAACACGAAGAACCTGCGCCAGTTGCAGGGCGAATCCGAGCTCGACGCGCTGCTCGCCGCATTGAAGGCCAGGCAGGCCGTGCTCGCGCAGCAACATGGCAAGTATGTGCCGCTGGTGCTGAAGATCGCGCCGGACCTCGACGACATGCAGATCGTCCACATCGCCGACGCCTTGCGCCGCCATCGCATCGACGGCGTGATCGCCACCAACACCACGCTCGACCGCAGTCGCGTCACTGGTCTGCGCCATGCCGACGAGGCGGGTGGCCTCTCCGGCGCGCCCCTGTTCGAGCCGTCGACCGAGGTGGTCAGAAAGCTCGCCCAGGCGCTCGCCGGCGAAGTGCCGATCATCGCCGCCGGCGGCGTGGTCGATGGCGCCAAAGCCAAGGCGAAGCTCGACGCCGGCGCACAGCTGGTGCAGATCTATTCCGGCCTCGTCTACCGCGGCCCCGGACTGGTCGCCGAATGCGTCGCCGCGACGCGCAGCCGAAAAGTCTGACGACGCCTCACGGCAGCATGGCAAGCTTGCCGTGCCGCTCTACCAGCGCCGACTTTCGGTAGCATGGCGGCTGAATTTTTCATTCGGCCTTTCGCGTCATGACACTCTTCGACATCGTCCTCCTCGCCGCGCTCATCCTCGTCATCGTCCTTCTTCTCGTGCTCCTCTTTCGCACCGGATCGCTGGCCGGAACGAACGAGCGATTGCAGGACGTCGATGCCGCGCTCGCCCGGCTCGAAGGCCAGGTGCAGATGATCGGCGCCGCGCAGGAAGCCCGGCTGCAGGGCCTGGCCCAAGCCACCACCCAGGCGCTGGAAACCGTGCGCGCGGCCGTCGATCGGCAGCTCGCGCAAACGCTCGACGACGCGCGCGCAGGGCGCACCGAGCTCGCCAATGGCTTTGCCGCCTTCCGCGCCGACATCGACACCCGCCTGGCGACGATGACCACCGCGCTGCGCGAGCAGCTGGAGGGCAATGGCACGCAGCTCAAGAATCAGCTGTCGATGATCCAGCAAAGCATCGCCCAGCAGCTTTCCGCCCTCGCGCAGGCTTCGCAGCAGCAGGCGGAGCAGGTACGCGCGACGCTCAACGAGCGCCTTGGCGCGATCCAGGCCGACAACGCGGCCAAGCTCGAAGAGATGCGCAAGACCGTCGATGAAAAGCTGCACGCGACGCTGGAGGCGCGGCTCGGCCAGTCGTTCCAGCTCGTCTCGGAACGTCTCGAACAGGTGCATCGGGGCCTGGGCGAGATGCAAACGCTGGCCGCCGGCGTGGGTGATCTCAAGCGCGTGCTGACCAATGTCAAGGCACGCGGCACCTGGGGCGAGGTGCAGCTTTTGGCGCTCATCGAGCAGATGCTCACGCCCGAACAGTATGGCCGCAACGTGGCGACGCGGCCTGGCTCGAACGATCGTGTCGAGATCGCGATCCGCCTGCCGGGTGCCTCGGGCGAGCGGCCGGTGTGGCTGCCGATCGACGCGAAATTTCCGGTCGAGGATTACCAGCGCCTGCTCGACGCCCACGACCGCGCCGATGCCGATGGCGTCGAAGCCGCGGCGAAGGCGCTGGAAGGCCGCCTCAGGGCCGAGGCGCGCACGATCCGCGAAAAGTATGTCGAGCCGCCCTTCACCACCGATTTCGCGGTGCTCTATCTGCCCACCGAAGGGCTCTACGCCGAGGCGCTGCGCCGTCCGGGGCTGGCCGAGGCCTTGCAGCGCGAGCAGCGCGTCGTGCTGGCCGGGCCGACCAATCTGGCCGCGCTGCTCAACAGCCTGCAGATGGGCTTTCGCACGCTGGCGATCGAGAAGCGCGCCAGCGAGGTCTGGCAGGTGCTCGGCCAGGTGAAGACCGAATTCGGCAAGTTCGGCGAAGTGATCGAGGCGACGAAGAAGAAACTCGACGAGGCGCGCAATCGCTTCGATGCCGTCGGCACGCGCACCCGCGCGATCGAGCGCAAGCTGCGCGACGTCGAGGCGCTGCCGCTGCCGGACGAGACGCCGCCCTTCGCGTTACTGGAAGAGGACGGCTCAAGCCAGGCATAGCAGCCGCTCGCCGATGCCGGCGAGCCAGTGCAGCGCCGCCCGCGACGGGTCCTGCGCCGCGGGCATGCGCAACTGCTCGCCGTCGCGTTCGATCAGCCCGCGGGCTATGAGCCGCGCCAGCGTGGCGTCGAGCGCTTCGGGCAGCGCCGCCTCGGTCACGCGCAGGAAGAGGCTGGCGCGCAGCCGGCCGAACTGGTCGGCCACCGTTTCGCGCAGCTTCACCTCGCTCATCGGTCCGTGCTGCACCAGCTCAGTGGCGACCAGCGCGGGCAAGGCGAACAGATGCAGCACGTTGTCGCGGAAATAGGCGAGCAGCGCGGCCTCCTGGGCATTGGCCTCGATCCGCGCGCCGTGCGGCTGATCGACCCGGCGCACGGCGGCAAGCCGCAGTGCCGCGGCGATGCAGTCCTCGCCCTGGGCAGGCGCGGCCAGGTGCGCGGCGTCGACCAGCGCCGCGAGGTGTTCGATCTGGCGCGCGAGCCGAACTTCGTCCGCGCTGGCATGCGGGGTCGTCAGCAGAGCCAGCGCGACGAGATTCACCGGATTGACGAGTGCCGCATCGTTGATGCGCCCAGCCAGCTCGGTGGCGATCGCGGCGACCGTGCTGCGCAGTGATTCGCTTGCCGGCGGCGCCGTGCGCCAGCCGGGCTGATGCGCATCGAGCCAGTCGGCAAGCGGTAGCGGCGCGCCGAAATTCACATACACCTTGCCGAAATGGCGGCGCAGCACGCGCAGCGCAGACAATAGGCTGAGCCAGGATTCGCGCCGCTTCGGCCGTCCGGCCAGCTCATCGACGAAGCTTGGACCTTCCGGGAGCTTTTCGTAACCGAGATAGACCGGCACGAAGACCAGCGGACGCTCGTGCCCGCGCAGAAAGCTCTGGATGGTCATCGCCAGCAGGCCGGCCTTGGGGGGCAGCAGGCGGCCATTGCGGCTGCGGCCGCCCTCGATGAAGTATTCGACGGGAAATCCCTGCGCCAGCAGATAGTGCAGATATTCGGCGAACACCGTGGCGTAGAGCGGATCGCCCTTGAAGCTGCGCCGCAGGAAGAAGGCGCCGCCGCCACGCAGGATGCGGCCGAGCAGCGGCAGGTCGAGATTGTCACCGGCGGCGATGTGCGGCGGCACCAGCCCGGCCCGGTAGATGACATACGACATCAGCAGATAATCGACATGGCTGCGGTGACAGGGCAGATAGACGATGCTCTGCCCGGGCGCGACGCGCAGCAGCACGTCGAGATTACGCACCTCGACGCCGTCGAACAGTTGCGTCCACAGCCAGGTGAGGAAGAGCTCGCCGGCGCGCGTCACGGCGTAGGAGAAATCCGAGGCGATCGCCAGCGCGTGCCGGCGGGCACGGGCGCGCGCGGCATCGAGAGAAATGCCGTGCTGCGCGGCCTCGGCCTCGATCGCGGCGCGCACCGCCGGCGTGGCGAGCAGCGCCTCGACCTGGGTGTGGCGATGCGAGATGTCCGGGCCGATGAAGCGCTCGCGCTGGCGGCGGAAGTGGGCGCGCAGCACGCGCGCGGCCTTCTTCGCGGCGCGCGCCGGCTCGGGCGCATCGGCCAGCAAGGCGCGCAGCGAGTAAGGCGTGCCGAAATGGACGTGCGTCTGACGGCCATGCAGCAGCACGGCGAGCCAGTGGCCGAGCGGCTGGCGGCGCTGCCAGGATTCGGCCAGCAGCGCGCGCAAGACGCCATCCTGCTGGCGCGGCGCGCGTCCCCACAGCACGGTGACCGGCACGACCTGCACATCCGCGGCGGGGTCGTGCGCCAGGCAGTCGATCAGGCGGGAAAGCGTGGCCGGCACGCCATGGAGCGTCCGTGCCTGTCCGAACAGTCGCCAGCCGGGGGTCAGCGCAAACTCGGCGCTGGGAAGACGGCACCCTGCGACTTTCAAGGGCCGCTCCGCCGGCGGCAGCCCGGCGCGAGAGACCGCCTCGTGCAGCACGAGACGGTCGGAGAGCCAGTTCTCGCGCAGCACATAGCAGACCGGATGGGCGGGATCGATGCCCAGCGCGGCGGAATCGTCTGGAAACAGGCGCAGCCGCACCCACCGATGCAGCAGGCGCCGCGCCAGGCGCAGGATGCGGCCGTAAGTCATGATGGCCCGCCAGTATAATTCCCGTCACTTCCAGCCGCGCCGCCGGGGCGCATCTTTTCCCTCCCCGCATGACACGAACTCCGCCGCCCGCCGCCGAGGATCTCGCGCGCCATACGCCGATGATGCAGCAGTACCTGCGTCTCAAAGCCGCGCATCCCGACGTGCTGCTGTTCTACCGCATGGGCGATTTCTACGAGCTCTTTTACGACGACGCGGAAAAGGCCGCGCGGCTCCTGGACATCACGCTGACCAGGCGCGGCCAGTCGGCCGGCGCGCCGATCCCGATGGCGGGCGTGCCCTATCACGCCGTCGAGCAATATCTCGCGCGGCTGGTGCGGCTCGGCGAATCGGTGGCGATCTGCGAGCAGATCGGCGATCCGGCTGCCAGCAAAGGCCCGGTCGAGCGCCAGGTGGTGCGCATCGTCACGCCCGGCACGCTCACCGACGCCGCGCTGCTCGACGACAAGAGCGACAGCCTGCTGCTCGCGCTGGTGCAGGAGCGCCAGCGCATCGGCCTGGCGTGGCTGAATCTCGCCAGCGGCGCGCTGCGCCTCACGGAGACGAGCGCAGCCGCCCTGCCCGCCCAGCTCGGCCGTCTGAAACCCGCCGAAATCCTGCTCGCCGAAGGCGCGGCGCTGTCATTGCCGCCCCCTTACGCCGCGCTCGTCCGGCGGCGGCCCGACTGGCATTTCGACACCGCCGGCGCGGTGCAGCTCCTGACGGCGCATTTCGGCACGCGTGATCTCGCCGGCTTCATTCCCGACGAGACGGAGGCGCGGCTGGCGCTCGGCGCCGCCGGCGCGCTGCTCGCCTATGCCCAGGCCACCCAGCTCGCCGCTCTGCCGCATGTGACGGGGCTGACGCTGGAACAGGAGAGCGCCTGGCTGCGGCTCGACGCCGCGACGCGCCGCAATCTGGAGCTCACCGAAACCCTGCGCGGCGAGGCGGCGCCGACGCTGCTCTCGTTGCTCGACACCTGCGCCACCGCCGCGGGCACGCGCTGGCTGCGGCATTGCCTGCATCATCCCCTGAGCGATCGCCGTCAGGCGGCCGAGCGCCACGGTGCGGTCGCGGCGCTGTTGGACGATGGGCCGCTCGACGCCTTGATCGCGGCCTTGAAGGGCAGCGCCGACGTCGAGCGCATCACGAGCCGCATCGCGCTCAAATCGGCGCGGCCGCGCGAACTCGCCGCGCTGCGCGAGACGCTCCGGCGGCTGCCCGGGAGCGCCGCGCTGCTCGCCGGGCAAGGCGGCCGGCTGGGCGAGCTGCGCACGGCGCTGGCG
>JACAEF010000129.1 GCA_013388985.1 Rhodocyclaceae bacterium | reverse complement strand
CCCCCCCCCCCCCCCCCCCAGGACAGGGCCGCGGACCGGGCGCCCGACGCTCCGGCGTAGCGTCTCAGGGACAGGGCGCCAGCTCCAGCACCGCATCCGCCGCCAATCCCGGCAGCCAGGCATCGGCCGGTCGGCAGCGGCCGTCGCCGCAGATCGTGTAGGTCGGCACATGCGGAGAATGGCGCAACAGCACACGCGGCAGCGGCGGCAGGGAGGGGGTGTAATGCCAGACGCCGTCTTCGAGCACGGCACCCATCGGCGGCTCCATGCCCGCGCCGCCGGTGCGGATGCGCGCTGCGGTGAGACGCAGATGGTCGCCGTCGCGGCGCCAGTCCTCCTCCCAGCGGGTCTTCTCGATCGAGTGCGTCCAGCTCACGGTGACGGCATCGCCGAGCGGCGCGACCAGCAGCCCGGCGGCGAGGCACAGGCCGGTCATGCCGTCCCGCCAGCGCCGATTTTCGAACCCCGGGTTGAGCGTCGCCAGTGCCAGACGAGGAACACGGCGCACGTTGCAAAGCCGAGCTCGTCGGTGAGCGGCACCGCGGCGACGAGCAGGAAGGCGCCGGCGGCGGCGAGCAGGCGCTCCCACGGCGCCAGGGGCGCGCGCAGATAGCCGATCGCCGCGGCCCCCCACAGCGCGATCGCGATCAGCGCCTTGCCGACGATGTAGGCGATCGCCAGCACGCCGGGGTCGCCCTGCAGCATCAGCGCGTTGTCATAGACGGCCATGTAGGGCACGACGAAGCCGGCGATCGCCACCTGCACCGCCTTCACGCCGATCTTCATCGGCGGCTCGCGGGCGATCGAGCTCGCGGCGAAGGCGGCCAGCGCGACCGGCGGCGTCAGATCGGCCATGATGCCGAAGTAGAAGACGAACATGTGCGAGATGATCAGCGGCACGCCGAGTTTGAGCAACGCCGGCGCGGCGATCGCGCTGGTGATGATGTAGTTGGGAATGGTCGGGATGCCCATGCCGAGCACCAGGCAGACGATCATCGTCAGCACCAGCGACAAAAACAGGCTCTTCTCGCCGACGTGCAGGATGTAGCCGGCGAAGCTCGATGCCGCGCCGGTGAGCGTCAGCACGCCGATGATCACGCCGACGATCGCGCAGGCCACGCCGACCGGCAGCGCCTGGCGCGCGCCGTCGATCAGGCTGTCGCGCAGCAGTTTCAGCGTGTGACGTCCGCCCTTCACCGACAGGGCCAGCACGATGAGCGCCGCGATCACCGCGAGCACCGGATAGACGCCCCACTTGACCAGTGTCGCGCTGGAAAGGCCCACCGCGAGCCAGAACACATAGCGGAACGCCAGCGAGGAGAGCCGCGCGGCGATCGCGGCGCCGAGGATCAGGATCGCGGTGAGGGCGAGGCCGACCATGCCCGCATACATCGGCGTGTAGCCGGCGAACAGCATCCACACCAGCGCCGCGAGAGGCAGCACCAGATACCATTGCGCGCGCATCGCGCGCCAGGGGTTCGGGCATTCCTCCTTGGGCAGGCCGGTGAGGTTCTTGCGCCCGGCCTCGAGATGCACCATCCAGAAAGTGGTGGCGTAGTAGAGGATCGCGGGAATCAGCGCGGCCTTGACGATCTCGGCATAGGGCACGTTGAGGTTCTCGGCCATGATGAAGGCCACCGCGCCCATCACCGGCGGCATGATCTGCCCGCCCATGCTGGAGGTGGCCTCGACCGCGCCGGCGAACACGCCCGAATAGCCGAAGCGCTTCATCAGCGGGATCGTGAACTGGCCGGTGGTCAGCACGTTGGCCACACCCGAGCCGGAGATCGTGCCCATCAGGCCGGAGGAAAGCACCGACACCTTCGCCGCGCCGCCTTTGGTATGGCCGACGAAGCCGAGCGCGATCGAGTTGAACAGGTGGATCATGCCGGCATGTTCGAGGAAGCTGCCGAACAGGATGAACAGGAAGATGTAGGTCGCCGAGACCAGCGTCGGAATGCCGAAGATGCCTTCGGTGCCGAAGGCGAGCTGATCGACGATCTGGGCGAAATCGAAGCCGCGATGCGCCAGTCCGCCGGGCAGATACTGGCCGAACAGGCCATAGAGCAGGAAGGCGCCGCAGACGAGGGGCAGCGCCAGCCCCATGATGCGGCGCGCCGCCTCGAAGACGAGGATGATCATCGCCGTGCCGACCCACAGGTAGTCGACGGT
>JACAEF010000149.1 GCA_013388985.1 Rhodocyclaceae bacterium | reverse complement strand
TTCCAGGGCTGCATGAGCGGAGAGGGGGTGTTGGCCAACCCGGCGTGTGCGGGATGAGGGCACCACCCCGGCCCGCCCCACCCGGCGGCCTCAAGTCGACTCGCGCTGGGCGAAGCGGGCGGCCTGCTTGATCCAGGCCAGCCGGGCCAGGGGCAGCAAACCGTAGTTGCGCAGCTCTGCGCCGGCGACTCCCATCCGGGCGGCCTGCGAAACCAGACGCACCAGGGAGGCCGAATCCGGGCAGTCCCCCATCAGCACAGCGATGCGCAGCTCCACGCGGCTGACATCGCCGGCCTCTCGGGCGAGCTGTTTCACGGTAGTCTCGATGGCCTCGGCGTTGCCGGGGCTGGCCTCG
The DNA here is from genome assembly GCA_013388985.1 of Rhodocyclaceae bacterium. Lineage (GTDB taxonomy): Bacteria > Pseudomonadota > Gammaproteobacteria > Burkholderiales > Rhodocyclaceae > Sulfuricystis. The sequence continues at coordinate 939 of JACAEF010000149.1, read as the reverse complement.
GCGAGCAGGGCGTCGCAGTGCCTTGCGATGGCGGGATAGTCCGTGCCCGCGTCCAACCGGTCAGGCCAGCGGCGGGCAATCACCAGACGGCAGCGACAGGACTTGCGGAGGCCCTCGGCCAGCGAGGTCACCTGGCTCACCCCCCAATCCGCGTAGGCGGCCAGGGCCGGTTCTTCCGCCAGCAGGGCCTCCACGGTGCCGGCGGTCGCGCCTGACACCCCGTTCGCGAGCACCTGCTCCAGGAGCTCCTGGACCACCTTGGCCGCGGCGGCGGCATCCACGCCCTGGCGGGTCGCCAACTGGCGGCAGGAATCGCACAGGCACAGGCTGGCCAGCCAGTCCGGCACCGTACCACACTCCCACAGCCAGCCAGTGTCAGGAAACCCCAGCCAGTCGACCTCCAGGGCCGCCACGGCGTAGTTCTGGGTGAGGTCCTCAGCCAGGGCCCGCAGATGATCGCGGACCTCGGGGTTGACCGGGCAAAGCCACCCGGAGATGCCCTCGCCGAAGGCGTTCCTGGGGGCGCAGCCCGGGTGCCGCTCGGCCAGGGCGGGCTGGTAGCAGGCATCGATGGACACACGCAGGTTCATCCCGCGCTTGGCGCAGGCCTGGGCCACTTGGGCCAGCGGGTTGCGCGCGCGGAGCCAGGCCGCGGTGACGGGGCGAAGGCGCGTGCCGGCATAAAGAGCCGCCGCCGGCTGGAACTGGGCCCCGCCCGGCGAGCGGAACACCCGCGGGAGCACGCCGGCGTGGGGTCGGAACTGCTGGATGGGCCGGCACACCGCCGGCACGGTGATACCGCGGATGCCGGCCTCGCCCTTGAGCCGGTCGAGCACGTCCTCGATGCCCTCGTCGACCAGGTCCCACAGGTAGCAGGTGAGATTGGTCTGGAACATGGCGGCCTGAGTTTGGCCCAAAGCGGGCGGGAAGTCCATGCCC
>JACAEF010000070.1 GCA_013388985.1 Rhodocyclaceae bacterium | reverse complement strand
CTATCCGGGGTGAGAGAGGGAGCTACAACCATTGGCGGATGGAGGAATGCACCACATGCGATTGTAGCTATCCGGGGTGAGAGAGGGAGCTACAACCTAAAATCGGGTAAATAAAACTCGAACGTGGATTGTAGCTATCCGGGGTGAGAGAGGGAGCTACAACATCTTGTTTGCTTGTCAAGCCGCCCAGGGCGATTGTAGCTATCCGGGGTGAGAGAGGGAGCTACAACATAACCCGACAGCGGGCTTTTCCAGCAGCGGATTGTAGCTATCCGGGGTGAGAGAGGGAGCTACAACAAGTGAGGTTTTCCGCGTCACTCGAAAACCGATTGTAGCTATCCGGGGTGAGAGAGGGAGCTACAACCAAGACATTGCCTGATCTGAAGGCCACAGAGATTGTAGCTATCCGGGGTGAGAGAGGGAGCTACAACCGAACCCGACCTGACGGCGCGTTTTCGCAAGATTGTAGCTATCCGGGGTGAGAGAGGGAGCTACAACCCGGGCACGGTATTCCGCGTTTCGCTTCTGGATTGTAGCTATCCGGGGTGAGAGAGGGAGCTACAACCGATCGCGTCGCCCTGGATCGGCTGCCAGAGATTGTAGCTATCCGGGGTGAGAGAGGGAGCTACAACGCTCGGACTGATCGCCGTGCCATCGTCAAAGATTGTAGCTATCCGGGGTGAGAGAGGGAGCTACAACGATCTCGCAAGCCTGTTATCGCATCGTCATGATTGTAGCTATCCGGGGTGAGAGAGGGAGCTACAACCAACAGCACGCCTGCCGGAACGCCGCCGATATTGTAGCTATCCGGGGTGAGAGAGGGAGCTACAACACATGGGAGGAGAAGTGATGTTGTCCGACCATTGTAGCTATCCGGGGTGAGAGAGGGAGCTACAACGCGTCACCGTGCCGGCATCGAGGTCGACCGATTGTAGCTATCCGGGGTGAGAGAGGGAGCTACAACGAGTCATTGCGGGCCACACAGGCCCACATTGACTCGTGCCGCTTCGCGGCCAATCTGTAAAAGTCGGCGCTGGCGGGACGGTACCCCTTAGTAGTGCGGTGGAATTTCGTCGCGCAGGCTGCGCTGCTCGACTGGAATCGCCTGCAGGACGAGCTGGCGCAGCTCACGTACTTGGCGTTCGAGCTGATCGATGCGTTCCTGCTGGCGGAACACGGTGGTGTTGAGCGTTTCGAGCAGGTCTTCGGCGAAGGCGAGCTTGACTTCGAGTTCGGTGATGCGGTCTTCCATCAGGCGGTCTCCTTGGCGGCGGCGAGCATCGCGGCGCGACTTTCCGGCGTTTCGAGGCTGATTCGTCCCAAAGCACCCGATCGGAAATCGGTGAGCAAGACCATCGCGGCTTTTTCCAGATCGAGCGCACCGCCGCGCAGACAGCCGCGTTTCTTGCCGACCGCCTCGACGAGGCCGACTGCATCCATGCCGGCGATGTCGATGCCATAGCGAGCGGCGAGCAGCGCCGGATAGCGCGCCAGCAGGATGCCGGCGAGGAATTCGGCCACTTCTTCTTCGATCACCGCGTTGCGGCCGATCGCATGGCAGGCGGCGAGCATGAAGCCATCGCTGTCGTGCTCGATCTTCGGCCACATCAGGCCCGGCGTATCGGTGATCGTCATGCCGGGGCCGAGATCGAAGCTCTGCTGCTGCTTGGTCACCGCCGGTTCGTCGCCGACCGCGGCGATACGGCGTTTGAGGAGCGCGTTCATCAGCGTCGATTTGCCGACATTGGGAATGCCCATGATCAGCATGCGCAGCGGCTTGGTGAAGTCGTTGCGATGCGGAGCGAGCCGGCGGCACAAGGAAGGCACCCTCGCGGCATCGCCCGGCTTCTTGCAGGAAATGGCGACGGCCTTCACGCCCGGCTGCTGCTCGTAATGGGCGAGCCAGGCCGCCGTCACGGCAGGGTCGGCGAGGTCGGCCTTGTTGAGCAGCTTGAGACAGGGGCGCTGTCGCGCGAGCCGCAGTTCTCGGATCATCGGGTTGCTGCTCGCTTCGGGGCAGCGCGCATCACACACCTCGATGACGACGTCGATGCGCGCCATGGTCTCGGCGGCTTTCTTGCGCGCCGAATTCATATGGCCGGGAAACCACTGGATGGTCATTGCATTTCACTGACGGAATGGGGCCGCGATTATCGCCTACGGGCCACTCCGAAGAAAGTCGGCGCTGACGGAACGGCACTGCAGCTACGGTTGCACGGCTATCATGCGCACATGAACCGCACACCGATGACTCTCTTCGATGGGTGGCTGCGCTGGATCAACGTGATCCTGCGCGGGCTGCATCTGTGCGCCGTGATCCTGCTCGGCGCCGCATTGCTGGGTGCTCCGCGGGCGAGCATGGAGGCCGCCTTTGCCGTGGCGGCCACCGGCTTCGCGATGTTCGCACTCGACATCTGGCGTAAACCGCAGCATCTGCGCGAGGCCTCCGGCATCGCCGTGCTGTTCAAGCTCGTCCTCGTCGCCTGGATGGCCGCCGATGCGGCAATGCAGCCGATCCTGTTCTGGCTGATCGTCGCCGGCTCTGCCGTTTCGGCCCACGCGCCGGCGCGCTTCCGGCACACTATTTTATTTGGACGCGGGTCGCATTGAAGCCGACATTTACCTGTGCTAGGCTGATCCGCATCACAACAACAAACAGAGGAGAAGTCACATGCAGAAATCGCTGCACATCGACGCCAACAAATGCACCGGCTGCCTGCAGTGCGAAATGGCGTGTTCCTATGAAAACTACGGGGTGTTCAATCCTTCCCGCTCGCGCATCAAGGTATTCAACTTCGAGCACGAAGGCCGCAAGGTGCCCTACACCTGCACGCAGTGTGCGGACGCCTGGTGCATGAACGCCTGCCCGGTCGATGCGATCCGCATCGACGCCGCCACCGGCGCCAAGGTGGTGAATGAGGCCACCTGCGTCGGCTGCAAGGTGTGCACGATCGCCTGCCCGTTCGGCACGATCAATTACGTCGCCGAGACCGGCAAGGTGCAGAAATGCGACCTGTGCGGGGGCGAGCCCGCCTGCGCCGCCGCCTGCCCCACCGGCGCGATCACCTACGTCGATGCCGACTGGACCGGCTTCGACAAGATGCGCGTCTGGGCCGCCAAGACCGACACCGCGCCGCGCGCCGCGGCCTGAACGGAGGAGAACATCATGGGATGGACACGGAAGATTCTGCGCGTCGATCTGACCAACGGCACCTGCAAGTCCGAACCGCTCAACATGGAGTGGGCGCAGCAATATCTCGGCCAGCGCGGCCTGGCCACCAAGTATTTCGTCAGCGAGGTCGACCCGAAGGTCGATCCGCTCTCGCCCGCCAACAAGCTGATCATGACCACCGGCCCCTTGACCGGCACTGCCGCCTCGACCGGCGGCCGCTACTCGGTGGTGACCAAGGGCGCGCTCACCGGCGCGATCGCCTGCTCGAATTCGGGCGGGTTCTTCGGCGCCGAATTGAAGTTCGCCGGCTGGGACATGATCATCTTCGAAGGCAAGAGTCCAAAGCCTGTCTACCTGTCGATCGAGAACGACAAGGCCGAGCTCAAGGATGCTTCGCACCTGTGGGGCAAGACCACCTGGCAGACCGAGGAAATCATCAAGAAGACGCATCAGGATCCGCAGATCCGCGTCTGCAGCATCGGCCGCGCGGGTGAAAACGGCGTGCTCTATGCCTGCATCGTCAATGACCTGCACCGCGCCGCCGGCCGCTCCGGCGTCGGCGCCGTGATGGGCAGCAAGAACCTCAAGGCCGTCGCCGTGCGCGGCACACTAGGCGTTTCGGGCATCAAGGATTTCAAGGCCTTCCTGGCGGCGACGGCCGCTGGCAAGAAGGTGCTGGCCGAAAACGCCGTCACCGGCCAGGGGCTGCCGAAATACGGCACGCAGGTGCTGATGAACGTGATCAACGAGATCGGCGCGCTGCCGACGCGCAACCACCGCGACGTGCAGTTCGAGGAGGCCAGCAAGATCTCCGCCGAGGCGATGTATGAGAAGCGGCCGACCGACGGCAAGACGCACCTCGTCACCAACGCCGCCTGCTTTGGCTGCACGATCGCCTGCGGGCGCATCTCGCGCATCGACGAGACGCACTTCTCGGTGGTCAACAAGCCCGAATACTGGGGCGCCTCCGGCGGCCTCGAATACGAGGCGGCCTGGGCGCTCGGCGCCGCCAATGGCGTCGGCGATCTCGAAGCCCTGCAGTTCGCCAACATGATCTGCAACGAAGACGGCATGGACCCGATCTCCTTCGGCGCCACCGTCGGCGCGGCGATGGAACTCTATGAGCTCGGCATCCTCAAGAAAGAGGACATCGGCATGGAAGCGCCGTTCGGTTCGGCCAAGGCGCTGTGCGAACTGGCGCAGATGACGGCCAAGGGCGAGGGCTTCGGCAAGGAGCTGGGCTTGGGCTCCGCGCGGCTGTGCGCCAAGCATGGCCGGCCCGAGCTGTCGATGGGCGTCAAGCAGCAGGAATTCCCGGCCTACGACTCGCGCGGTATCCAGGGCATGGGCCTGGCCTACGCCACTTCGAACCGCGGCGCCTGCCACCTGCGCGGCTACACCGTCGCTTCCGAAGTGCTCGGCATCCCGGTCAAGACCGATCCGCTCGTCACCGAGGGCAAGGCCGCGCTGGTCAAGGCCTTCCAGGATGCGACCGCGGTGTTCGATTCCTCGGGCCTGTGCATCTTCACCTCGTTCGCCTGGGGCCTGCCCGACATCCAGCCGCAGATCGCCGCCGCCTGCGAGGGCGACTGGTCGCTGGAAAAGCTGAACGAGGTCGGCGAGCGCATCTGGAACCTGGAGCGCCAGTTCAACCTCGCGGCCGGCTTCACCGCCAAGGACGACGACCTGCCACCGCGCCTGAAGACCGAGCCGGCCAAGACCGGCCCGGCCAAGGGGCTCGTCAACGGCATCGACAAGATGAAGCCCGAGTATTACCAGCTGCGCGGCTGGGATGCCGACGGCCGGCCCACCGGCGACACCCTCAAGCGGCTAGGGCTGTGATGAGCATGGCAGCGTTTGCGCCGGGCCGCCCCAAGCAAACGCAGCACGCGCCGAAAGGCGCAAACCGCGCCGGGCGGAATCCGTTGCCCCCCGTGATATCGAGCGTAGCGAGCCAATTGGACCCCCCCGCGAGGGGGGTGAAGGGGGGCGGGCCAAGATGAAGCACATCATCATCGGCAACGGCCCCGCGGGGGTCGTTGCCGCCGAGACCTTGCGCCGTCTGCGGCCGGAGGCCGAGATCGCGCTGATCGGCGACGAGGCCGAGCCACCCTACTCGCGGATGGCGATCCCCTACTTTCTCCAGGGCAACATCGACGCGCACGGCACCCACCTGCGCAAATCGCATGATCATTTCGCCACGCACGGCATCCATCTGATCGAAGGGCGCGTCGCCTGCATCGATTCGGCAGTGAAGCAGATCCAGTTCCAATCCGGCGAGCGCCTGCATTACGACAAGCTCCTGATCGCCACCGGCTCACACCCGGTGCGGCCGAACATCCCGGGAATCGACCTAGCCAACGTGCACACCTGCTGGACGCTCGACGATGCGCGCGCCATAGCTGCCAAGGCCAAGCCCGGCAGCCGCGTGGTGCAACTCGGCGCCGGCTTCATCGGCTGCATCATCATGGAGGCGCTCGCCGCCCGGGGCGTGCAGCTCACCGTCGTCGAGCTGGGCGATCGCATGGTGCCGCGCATGATGACGCCGCAGGCCGGCGCGATGATCAAGCGCTGGGTGGAAGCGAAGGGCGTCGCCGTGCATGTCAATACGGCCATCACCGCGATCGAACGGAATGGCGACGCACTGCGCGTGAAAGTCGGCGCTGGCGGGACGGCACTCGATGCCGATCTGGTGATCAGCGCCGCCGGCGTGCGGCCGAACGTCGATTTCCTCGCCGGCAGCGGTGTCGAGATCGGCTTGGGCATCCGCGTCGACCGCGGCATGCGCACCTCGGTACCGGACATTTATGCCGCAGGCGATGTCACCGAAGCACCCGGCTTTCATTCCGGAGCGCCGCAGCTCAACGCGATCCAGCCCAATGCTGCCGATCAGGGCCGCATCGCCGCGATCAACATGGCCGGCGGCAACGCCGAACTGCAGGGCAGCCTGGCGATCAATGTCCTCGACACCCTGGGCCTGATCTCGACCTCCTTCGGCCACTGGCAGGGCAAAGGCGATGGCGTCGAGCTCGTCGATGAGGCGCGCTTTCGTTATCTCTCGCTGCAGTTCGAGGATGACGTGCTGATCGGCGCAACCTGCATCGGCTGGACCGACCACGTCGGCGCGCTGCGCGGCCTGATCCAGACGAGAACGAAGCTGGGCGCCTGGAAAGCACGCCTGAAGGCCGACCCGACCCAGTTCATGGCGGCTTATCTCGCCACCGCGCCAAAAGCGGCATAGCCGGCCCATGCGCATCACCTTCAAGCTCTTTGCCTCGCTGCAGGACTACCTGCCACTCGAAGCCAGGGCGAAAAATGCCCTCTCCCTCGACCTGCCCGAGGGCACCACCCTCGGGCAGGTCATCGAGCGCTTCGGGCTGCCGCAGAAATCCTGCCACCTCGTCCTGATCGACGGCCGCTTCGTACCGCCCGCCGAGCGCGCAACGTGTGTGCTCCACGACGGCGAAACGCTCGCCATCTGGCCGCCGATCGCGGGCGGCTGAACGGCAGCCGGCCTATTGCTTGTTGTTGCAGCGCACAACTATACTTGCGAGCGCAGGACGTTCATTTCTCAATCCCGCGGCATGGGAACACTCCCCGGCCGACGATCAATCTGAATCAAGAAAGGTTCGAACATGGAAATCAAAGGCAGTGTGGTTCTCGTCACCGGCGGCGGCAACGGCATCGGCGAGGCAGTCGCCAAGTACTTCGCTCAACGGGGCGCCAAGATCGCGATCGTCGACATGGTGCAGGCCAACATCGACCGCGTGCTCGCCGACCTGAAGGCGATGGGCGCTGAGGCCATCGGCGTGCAGGCGAACGTCACCAGCGAGGCCGATACCGCGAAGTTCATCCAGGCGACCCTTGATGCCTTCGGCAAGCTCAACATCACCGTGGCCTGCGCCGGCATCATCCGCGACGGCATGATGCTCACGCTCGACAAGGAAACCGGCAAGGTCGTGCGCAAGCTCGGTCTCGACAAGTGGCAGGCGGTGATCGATGTCAACCTCACCGGCACCTTCCTGACGCTGCGCGACTCCGCCGAAGCGATGGTCAATGGCGGCTGGCCGGGCCTCTTGGTCACCATCTCCTCGGTCAACAAGGTCGGCCAGATCGGCCAGCTCAACTACTCCTCGACCAAGGTCGCCGACGCGCTGATGCCGAAGATCATCGTCGGCGAATTCATGCTGCGCGGCATCCGCAACGTCCGCTGCGTCGGCATCGCCCCGGGCTACACGGCGACGCCGATGCTCACCGGCATGAACCAGGACGCGCTGAAGGCGATCCTCAAGGACGTGCATCTCGGCCGCCTCGTCGAGCCGGAGGAAATCGCCCGCCTGATCGGCCACTGCGCCGAGAACGAAGCGATCAACGCCACCACGCTGGAAATCACCGGCGGTCTGTGCTATCCCGGCGGCATCGCGAAGTAAGTCATTCGTCTCACGCTCGGAGGGCAAGCGGTTGGCTGCTTGCCCTCTTCGTTTTCGGGGTGCCAGCTCACCCGCGCAGGGCTTCGTGCATGCTTGTGTTTCAAGTGTGCAACGGATGAAGCCAAGCAAACAGCACCTGCCCCTGCGATTCGGCCAGCCGGGCGAGTTCGGCCAGATCGGCGAGCATCGTGGCGACTTCTTCCTCGTCCCAGCCCGCCGTCTCGAACGCTTCGGTCGCCGTCAGTTCCGCGGCGACCGCTTCCAGCCGCTCGTCGTCGAGCGCGGCCAGGCGTTCCATCAGCTCCTCATCCAGCCGCAGCACCAGCGCGCCTTCCGCAGGCGAGACGTAGACCGGCTCGCACCGTGCCGCCGCATCCTCGAACAGGTCTCCGGTCAGCACGCTGTGCAACATCGCGATCCGCGCGATCGTCATGTCGCGCAGGCCGATGCCGCTCCACAGGTCGGTCGGGTTCAGCGCATCGCCGATCGCCTCGACCTCATCTTCTTCGGCGGCGATGAATTGGGTCAAAATGCTCATGCGGAAATTCTAGGCTAGACTCGACGCCGGTTCCGCGCCTTACCTCAAGAAAAATCATGTCCGCACTCCCCTTCACCTGTCTCGACGATTACGATCCGGACGCGCTCTCCGTCGCGCGCGCCCGCCAGTTCCTGCTCGACACCGTCCAGCCGGTCACCGGTCACGAGCGCGTGTTCGTGCGCGAGGCCCTCGGCCGCGTGCTCGCCGAGGATGTGATTTCGCCGGTCGATGTGCCCGCTCACGACAATTCGGCGATGGATGGCTGGGCCGTCCGCTTCGCGGATCTGTCGCCCGACGGCGAGACGCGGCTGAAAGCCATCGGCACCGCCTTCGCCGGCCGGCCGCTCGATGCGAAACTCGGCGCTGGCGAGACGGCACGGATCATGACCGGCGCGATGATTCCGCCAGGCGCCGACTGCGTGGTGATCCAGGAAGTGGTGAAGGTCGAGGATGATAGGGTCGTCATCCCTCCCGGCCAGCAGCCCGCCCAGAACATCCGCCGCGCCGGCGAGGACCTGCAGGCCGGCAAGGCGGCGATTCCCGCCGGCAGGCGGCTGCGGCCGGCGGAACTGGGCGTGATCGCTTCGCTGGGGATCGCCGAGGTCAGCGTGCGGCGCCGGCTGCGCGTGGCGCTGTTCTCGACCGGCGACGAGCTGTGCTCGCTCGGCATGCCGCTCGCGGCCGGCGCGGTGTATGACAGCAACCGCTACACGCTCTGGGGCATGCTGACACGGCTGGGCTGCGAAGTGATCGACATGGGCGTGGTCAAGGACGATCCGGCCGCGCTGGAAGCGGCCTTGCGCGAGGCGGCGGCCAGCAGTGACGCGATCATTACCAGCGGCGGGGTCTCGGTCGGCGAAGCCGACTTCGTCAAGCAGCTGATGGCGCAGCTCGGCGAGGTGGCGTTCTGGAAGATCGCGATGAAGCCCGGCAAGCCGATGGCCTTCGGCAAGATCGGCCAGGGCAAGGAAAGCGCGTGGCTGTTCGGGCTGCCGGGCAATCCGGTCGCGGTGATGGTGACTTTCTACCAGTTCGCGCAGCCGGCGTTGATGAAACTGATGGGCATCGATCCGCTACCGAAGCTGCCGACCTTCGCCGCGCGCTGCGCCGCGCCGATCAAGAAAGGCAAGGGCCGCACCGAGTTCCAGCGCGGCATCCTGTTCCTGGAAAACGGCGAGTGGTGCGTACGCCCCACCGGCCATCAGGGCTCCGGCATGCTCAGTTCGATGGCCAAGGCCGACTGCTTCATCGTCCTGGAGGCCGAGCGCGGCAAGATCGAAGCCGGCGAGCTCGTGCAGGTCCAGACATTCGAAGGGCTCGTGTAGGAAAGCGCCGTGTTCTTCCCGACCGCCGGCATCGCCGCCCCTTTGTGGCTGCCGCCGCTGGCCGGTTTCGTGCTCGCCTTCTTCTGCTCGATGGTCGGCATCTCCGGCGCCTTCCTGCTCTTGCCCTTCCAGATGAGCGTGCTCGGCTACGTGTCCCCTTCGGTCTCGGCCACCAACCTCGTCTTCAATCTCGTCGCCATTCCCGGCGGCGTCTGGCGTTTTGCAAAGGAAGGGCGCATGGACTGGGCGCTGGCGCGCGTCATCGCGGCGGGCACGCTGCCCGGCCTGTTCATTGGCTGGTGGCTGCGCCTCTACTGGCTGGCCGATCCCAAGACCTTCAAGCTGTTCGTCGGCCTGGTGCTGGCATGGCTCGCCATGCGGCTCTACCGTGAGCTTTTTTTCCGCAGAAAACAGACCGTGGATGCGCCTCCCAGTGGCGATTCGCCGCACGGCGCGATCTTCCTGATCGCGCTCGGCATCGGCGTGATCGGCGGCGCCTACGGCATCGGCGGCGGCTCGCTGATGATGCCGGTGCTGGTCGCGGTGTTCGGCCTGTCGGTGCACCGCACCGCCGGCGCGGCGCTCTTTGGCACCTTCGTCACCTCGGTGGTCGGCGTCCTGCTCTATCAGTTCCTGCCCTCGCCGACCGGCACGTCGGCAGGACCGGATTGGCCACTCGGCCTGCTGTTTGGCGCGGGCGGCCTCGCCGGCATGTATCTGGGTGCGCGCACGCAAAAACACGTCCCCCAGCGCACGCTCAAAACTGGGCTCGCCCTCGTGCTGACGGGCTTGGCGACCGGCTACGTGATCCAGTTCTTTCGTTGAAATGGAGACGGTCGCTGCTGGCGATGTCACCGATGCCGACTTCGGGCTTCGATCATCCAGGACAACCTCGATCGTCCCGTCTTCGCCCTCAAGCTTTTCCAACCGCTGCAACGACTATGACCATCGTTTCCTGGTCGATCGCCAGATTTCGCCTCCGCATCAAGATGACGGCCGTGATGTCCGCCCGGAAACGCGTTGCCATGCGACAGACAGCGCTCGCACCGCCGCCTCGATTTCATTCTCGGTCGTGTATCGCCCGACCGACAGACGGATGGCGCCTCGCGCCCGCTGAGGGGATACCCCCATGGCAGCCAATACGCCGCTGACCGCATCGGCATCGGCATGGCAGGCCGACCCCACCGAGGCCGCGACGGTTTCCGCAACCGCGCCAAGCAATTCCTTCCCCGTCACATCGGGAAACGAGACGTGCAGGGTATTGGGCAGACGTTCCACCGGATGGCCGTTGAGCTGCAGGCCGGGCACGGCCGCCCGCAATCCCTCGTGCAGGGCGTCACGGAGTGCGGCGAGGCGAACCGTGGCCCGAGGCAGGGAGGCACGCGCCAGCCGGGCCGCCGCGCCGAAGCCGACGATGTGGGGCACGTTCTCCGTGCCCGGCCGCAGTCCATGCTCCTGGTCGGCGCCGAACAGGACCGGCTCGAGCGGCGTGCCGGACTTCACATACAGCGCGCCGATGCCCTTGGGCGCATACATCTTGTGCCCCGCCAGCGTCATCAGGTCGGCTCCCAGCGCCGCGACGTCGATCGCGACCTTGCCGGCCGACTGCGCGGCATCGGTATGCATCAGACTGCCGTTGGCATGGGCCAGCGCCGCTATCTCGGCGATGGGCTGCAGGGTGCCGACTTCGTTGTTGGCGTGCATCACCGACACCAGGGCGGTATCCGGGCGCAGCGCCGCCGCGACGTCCCTGGGGGATACGCGGCCGGTCGTATCGACCGGAACGACCGTCACCGTCCATCCGGATTCCCGCAGATGCTGCGCCGGCCGCATGACCGCCGGATGCTCGACGGCGCTGACGACGAGATGCCGCTTTTCCGGCAACGCGCGGGCGACGCCGAGCAGGGCCAGATTGTTGGCCTCGGTGGCGCTGCCGGTGAAGATGACATCGTCAGACCGGGCGCCGATCAGCGCGGCGACTTCGGCACGCGCGGCGGCGACCGCCTTGCGCGCCGCCTGGCCGAATGCGTGCGACGACGAAAGGTTGCCGAACAAAGTGTGCAGGAAGGGCTGCATCGCTTCCGCCACTTCCGGAACGACCGGCGTGGTGGCGTTGTAGTCGAGGTAAATGGGCATGCTCATGTCAGCGCCTGATTCAGATCGGCGATCAGGTCGGCCGGTTCTTCCAGGCCAATGGACAGACGCAACATGGCATCCGAGATGCCGCGCCGGGTACGCTCCTCGGCTGTCAAGCCATGGTGAGTGGTCGTGCACGGTTGGGTCACCAGACTTTCCACGCCGCCGAGGCTGGGCGCCAGCGCGAAGAGCTTGAGCTTGTCGGCGACGCGGGTGGCGTCGTCGCCATTTCCCTTTACTTCGATGGTCAGCATGCCGCCGAAGCCGCTCATCTGCTTCTTCGCCAGCGCATGGCCGGGAAAATCCGGCAGGCCGGGATAGAGGACGCGGCTGATCCTCGGGTGTTTCGCCATGGCTTCGGCGATGGTCTGCGCGGCCGCATTCTGGGCCTTCACCCGCACCGGCAGGCTGCGGATGCTGCGCGCGAGCTGGCTGGCGATTTCCGGCGCGATGGCCGTGCCGAGATTCTTGCGCCAGTTCCACACCGGCATCAACAAGTCCTTGGAACCCATCAGGGCGCCGGCCGTGAGGTCGGAATGGCCGCCGAGGTATTTGGTGCAGGAATGCACGACGAAATCGGCGCCCAGCGCCAGCGGGTTCTGATTGACCGGCGAGGCGAAGGTGTTGTCCACCGCCACCAGCGCGCCGTGGGCATGCGCCATCTTGGCGATGGCGTGGATGTCGAAGATTTCCAGCGTCGGATTGGTCGGCGTCTCCAAAAACACGAGGCCGGCGCCTTGCGAGAGCAGTTCGTCGAGCCGGGCGAGCTCGTTGCCAAGCAGGAAATGACCGGGGATGCCGAGCAGCGGCAGCTGGGATGAAATGAGTTCCAGCGTGCCGCCGTAGGCATCGCCGAGACAGACGATGCCCTTGCGGCCATGGGCAAGAAAAAGCGCCGCCTCGGCCGCCATGCCGGAGCAGAAGGCCCAGGCCGCTTCCGCGCCTTCGAGTGCGGCAAGCTTCTGCTCGATGCTGGCGATGGTCGGATTGAGGCCATAGCGCGTGTAGAGACTGCCGGGTTTCCTGCCATCGACGACGTCGAGCAGATCTGCGGTCGAGGCGAACTTGAAGGTGGTGGTCGTGTAAATCGGCGTGTGCGGCGATCCGTGCGGATCGTCGATTTCGCCGGCATGGATGCAGCGCGTGGCCAATCCGTCTTTCATCGGTTTCTCCTCCTCACCGTTTCAGCAATTGTTGGATGGTGGCGACGATCTCGGGGTCGTCGAATTCGCGCCCCCCGGTGGCGCGATAGGCAATCTGCCCCTTGCGATCCACCAGGAAGGTCGTCGGCAGCCCCCGCACCGCCCAGGCATCCATGGCCTTCGCATCGCGGTCGAAGACGATGGGAAAGTCGGTGATCCCCGCGAACGAGAAAACCGAATCCGGATCCTCGCCGACATTGACCGCGACGACCTCGAATTCGCCGGGCTTGAACAGTTTGCGCACCCTCCCCAGCGACGGAAACTCCTTGCGGCAGGGCGGGCACCAGGTCGCCCAGAAATTGACGAGCACGACGCGCCCCTTGTACTGCGCCAGATCGACGATCCGGTCGTCGCCGTCCTTGAGGCGCAAAGTCGGCGCCGGCGAGACGGCAGGCATCGGCGTCATGCCCCGGCCTTGCACCCGGCCCGGCGGACTGGCCAGCAACAGTCCCCATCCGGCCAGCCCAATGATGAAACGTCGCCGGTCAGTCACGGGCGCATTCGAGATTTTCGAGAACGATTTCATGGTCTCCCTTGTCGTCGTGATAGCGGGCAATGAGGCGGAACGGCGCGGTCGGAACGGACTCGAGCGTCGCCATGCCCATGATCCAGTCGCCGGGCTCGAAAGTGTTCTCCGTCTGGAACTGCGCCCAGCGGAAGGCGATCCGCGCCGGTTGCGGCGCGTTCACCTTGGCCCAGTCGGCATCCCACGATTCCGGCAGGCGGAACTTGAGCCTGCGGCCCTTGGCGTCGATGACGTCCCAATCGGCCAGCCGGGTCAGGATGGGAAGCGATCCGCCATTCCTCATGCCAAGGGAGAAGCCGCAGGCGTTCGCGTAGGGACGTATCGTTTCGGCGGCGAAGCCCCGCGCGGCGTAGAACGCCGAGAGGGATGCCGGGGCCTGCGGATTGGCGGTCAATACCACGTCGCCCCGCCGGGCCCGATGGCGCCACTCGAGGTCGCCTTCCGCGCGGCCTTGCAGCGATAGTCCGGCCAACAGAGCCGCGAAAGCATGCAAACACAAGCGCTTCTTCATGCTCATGAGGGCATCCGAATACGCGTATCCGTGCATTGACGGCCCGCAATGGCCAGAAAACCGCCGAAGGGAAGCCACGATGGCAGACAGCTTTCCAGCGTTCGGGCCACGGTCCCGCCATCGGGAAGGAAGACTGCGCTTCCGGGCGAAACGTCCTGGCATCCGGCCTGTTCAAGCAATGCACGCGCCTCTGCAACGGAATGCCAGCGCGCTCCGAAGTAACTCCCGGCCCGCGCCCGCCCTTTCGAGAGATGGAGCAGGCTGTGCCGGTTGAGCAGGCCCAGGGCGATACGGCGCCGGGCCAGCCGTGTCATTTCGCGGATGGCCTTTTGCTCGTCCGACACGAAACAGAGCGACGTCACGGCGACGACATGATCGAAGCTCGCGTCGGCAAACGGCAGGAACTCCGCATCGCCCTGGGTGAATTCGACGTCGGGCGCCTTCTCGCGGGCGAAGGCAATCATGTCGGGATCGGTGTCGATGCCCGTCACCTTCAAGCCGGCTTCCCGGGCGAAGCGGCGCGAGAAATAACCCGTGCCGCAGCCGACATCGAGCAGCGTTTCGCCGGCCCGGGTGTCGAGCAGGCGGACCAGTAGTGCGAACTCCCGCCCGCCAATCCAGCGGCCGCGCGGCGTGCCATACCAGGCGTCATAGGCGGCGGGCGTCATGTTCCTTCGTCATTCGGGACGTGATGCTAGCAGTGATGATGATGAGTGAATACCGCTTCATGAGATCACGCTCTTGACGATGATGTAAGTCGCCACGATCATCAATCCCCAGGCGAAGCCCTGCCGCAGGACTTCGCCCGACCAGCGGCGGGCCAATCGGGCGCCCGTCAGACTGGACAGGACCGTCACTCCGGCGAAGGCGCCCATGATCGCGTAATCGACCGCGACGGAGCCCAGGTAGCCGACGAAGCCGCTCATGGAGTTCAGCGACACGACCGCCAAAGACGTGCCGATCGCCCGCTTCATCGGAATGCCGGCCAGCAGCACCATCGCCGGCACGATGAGGAAACCGCCGCCGACGCCGACGACCCCCGCGAGCAGGCCCACGCCGATGCCGGAAGTGATGAGAAGGATCACTCGTGCCGTATCGCTGCGTTCGTTATTTTGGTGATCCCCTGCCTTCTTGCGAAGCATACGATAGGCGGCGGCATACATGACGACTGCGAACAGGCCGAGTTGGAATGTGACCGGCACCGTGGCGCCCAGGCGGGCGCCAGCGTAGGTGCCGGCGACACCGAGGGGTCCGAAAGTGGCCGCCGCCCGCAGGTCGACATTGCCTGCCCGCCAGTGGTCCCAGGCGGACAGCACCGCCGTGATGGCGATGATGCCCAGCCCCATGGCGATGGCCTCCTTGGGCGGCAAATGCAGCAGGTAGATCAGCGCCGGCACGACGACGATTCCGCCCCCGCTGCCGAACACCCCCAGCGCGAGTCCCGTCAGCACACCGGCAAGCAATGCCCAGATCAGCATGACACTCACCCCCCTTCGTTCAGCATCTTGCCCACTTCGGCATCGAGTGCGGCTTCCAGGTCGGAATCGGCCGCGACGCCGGCGGTTCCGAGCGAGGCCAGGACATCGGCCGGCATCACGATCACGCCATCGGACGGTTGAACCGGGGTGTCGTTGATCCAGATCGAAGGGAATCCATGGCCATGGGCATCGCGCTCGGTGCTGATGTCGAGTTGAAAGCGTGCGCCGAGATGCCGGGCCAGTGCCTGGCCATAGCCCGTGTAGAGGCGACAACGGCCACCGGGCGGCTGCTGCGAGATGACGCGCACGACGAAGTCGAAAGTCGGCGCTGGCGGAACGGCACCCAAACTTGCATGGGCCGGATTCAGGCGCGGATGCGTCTCCTCGCCGAGGATCGCCAGGCCCAGGCCGGAGAGCATCATCGCCGCCGCCACGAACCAGAACGCCCCTTCGACGGACTGCGTGGAGGCCGCCGCCAGCCCGAGACCGAGCGCCCCGATGCCGTAGCCGAGATCGCGCCAGAAACGGTAGGTGCCGATGGCCGAGGCCCGCCAGTGCGGCGCGGAGATATCGGCGACGGCGGCCGAGAGGTTCGGGTAGAGCATGGCCATGCCCAGTCCCGACACGGCGGCACTGACTGACCACCAAGCCGTGCCGCTGCCTGCCGGCATCATCGCCACGCCGGCGCCGCAGATCCACATGCCGGCGACGTTGAGCTTCTGCCGCCCCCAATGGTCGGAAAGGCGGCCCGTGACGAGTTGCGAGCCGCCCCAGGTGAAGCCATAGACGCCGACGATCCAGCCGATGCCGGGCAGCGAGACGCCCTTGGCATAGAGGAACACCGGGTAGAACACCCAGATCAGGGCATCGACGAATTTCTCGACCAGCCCGGCCTGACAGAGGGCGAAGAAGCGCCGGTCGCGCCAACTCACCAGGGTGAAAATCTCCCAAGTGGTCGGCTTAGCCGAAACGCCTGCGGGATAGCGCGGATGCAGGGTCGCGCCGCTCACTGCCGCCATGGGTTTTTCCTTCTTCGCCCAGGGCAGGGTGTCCTCGATGAACAATGCGGTAGTCAGCGTCGCCACACCGATGACCGCGAGGCCGAACCAGAGCAGGCCGGCGCGCGGCCCCAGCTGCGTGGCGAGATAGCCGGTGACGATGCCGGCGACGGCCACGCCGACATAGCCGGAGAACTCGTTGAAGCCGATGGTGAGGCCGCGCTGGTCGGGGCGGGTCAGGTCGAGCTTGGCCGTCTGCGTCATCGACCAGGTGAAGCCCTGATTGACGCCGAGCAGCAGGGTCGCCACGACCACCCAGTCCCACGAAGGCGCGAAGTAGATCAGCAAGGGGATCGGGATCGCCGTCACCCAGCCGAGCAGCAGCACGCGCCGGCGTCCCCAGGATTCGGCCAGCCGGCCGGCGACGAAATTGAGCGCGCCCTTGACGAAGCCGAAGCCGACGACGAAGGACGCCAAGAGGGCGAAGCTGCCCTTGGGCACGCCGAACTCGCTTTCGGCCAGCGCCGGCACGACCGTGCGCGTCATGCCGATGGCCATGCCCACCAGCAGCACCTGAAACAGCTGGTGCAGGAACTGGCCGAGGTTCGGGCGGATGCCGTGCTGAATGTCGTCGCTCAGCCTCATGCCTCGCCCAGGTTGAAGGCGACCCATTTTTCCATCTCGGCGGGCTTGGGCGGAATCTCCCGGGTCAGCGCTTCGACGAAGGCCTCGCGCTCCATGTTGAGCAGCGGGTTCCAGCGTTTCTCGAAACCGAGCGTCGAGCCGGGCTTGCCCGAGATGCCGGCGCCGCAGACGCTACCAGCGCAATGGCCCGCGTAGAGCTCGACCTCGGGCGGCAGCGTCAGGATGCGCTGGTGGATCGAGTCGTAAAGCTCGCCCGCCATCTCCTTCTCTTGGCCGGCCAGGTCGGGGCGGCCCACGGCGCCGACGAACAGCGTGTCGCCGGTCAGCACGAACCAGGGCGCCTCGCCGCGGCGCTGGTCGGTGACGACGAGGCAGATGCTGTCCGGCGTGTGGCCGGGCGTGTGCATCACTTCGACGACGACGTTGCCGACGACGATGTGCTGCCCGTCGCGCAGCGCCTCGAACGGGAACCTGACGCGACCGGCATTGGACTCGTGCAGGCAGTACAGGCCGCCGCACTTCCCGGCCAGCGCCCGGCCGCCCGAGTAGTGATCGGCATGGACATGCGTGTCGATCACATGGGTGATCTTCACGTCCTGCTTCCTGGCCTCCTCGATGAACCAGTCCTCGTCGCCGAGCACCGGATCGACGGCCACGGCGACATGGCAGCTGCCGCAGCCGAAGAGATAAGACAGCGTGGCCTCCTCGGTGGCCAGTTGGCGGAAAAACATCGGCGCCTCCTCCTTCTTTATGTATGCTTCAGAAAACCAGTTGCTTGTCCGACCAGAGCGTCCACTCGGTCAGTTCGTCGAGCGTGCCGCGGTGCGCGCCCTCGATCAGGTCGGTCTCCGCGATGCCCCGCGCCTCCATGCAGGTGCCGCAGACGCCGATCTGCGCGCCGGCGCGCGCGACCATGCCGAGCATGTCGCCGATGTTGTAGAAGCCCTGCGGCACCTTCTGCCCGGCCTTGGCGCAGGCGGCGGCGTCGCCGAGAAGGAACATCTTCACCTCGACTTCGCCGGCGCCTTTTTTCAGCAGGCTGCGGGCGAGCCGCAGGGCGTTGTAGCTGCGTTCCGTTCCATAGGGCGGATCGTTGAGGACGAACAGATATTTCATGATGGCCTCCTCATCGGGATCGAGCTTCGCTTTCGACGGGCAGGCCGGCAGCCAACCACTCGGCCACGCCATCGCCGATCTTGCGCGCCTTGAAGCCGCGCTTCTTGAGCAGCGCCACCGCCTCGCTCGACATCAGGCAGAACGGGCCCCGGCAATAGGCGACGATTTCCTTGTCCCTGGGCAGTTCGTCGAGGCGACGCTTGAGCTCGGAGAGCGGAATCGAGCGCGCGTGCGGCAAATGCGCGTTCTGATATTCCTCCTCGGGACGCACATCCAGCACGAGGACATCGCCCTTCTCCGCCTTGTCCAGCAAGGACAGCCGGGTCTCCCCGGTCAGCCGCTCGGGGCCGGAGACGATCTGGCTCAGGGCGACCTGCAACTCCACGAGGTGTTCGGTCGCCACGGCATGCAGGTTGGCCCAAAGGCCGGCCACGTCGTCGCCGGCCAGCCGATAGTAGATGAAGCGGCCTTCGCGCCGCGCCTCGACGATGCGCGCCTCCTTGAGCACCCGCAGATGGGCGCTGGCGAGCTTCATGTCGATCGCGGCCTCGCTGGCCAGCACCTCGACCGGCTTCTCGCCCTGGGCAAGCAGTTCGAGGATTTCCAGGCGCTTTGGGCTCGACAAGGCCTTGCCGACGCGCGCCACTTGCTCGTATAGCAGGTTTTTCAGGTCGCGGCTCATGCTTTCAGTCTAACGATTATTAGATTATTGTCAACGACCCCAAGACGAAACCCTGCACCGGATTGGCGTCATCGATGCCCTGGATAGCTTCGGCGCTTCGTTCGCCAGGCCGCGCGGCATCACGCTTTCGCTGGCTCGGCGGCAGCGGAACGTTGAACCCCCTGCTCCATCAAACGGCGCCAGGAGACGTCGACGAAAGCGTGCGCCGGCGTTTCCGGCAACGTGCCGAAGAAATTCTGGCGCAAGGTGCCATCGGCTTTGGCGAGATCGCCGTCCATCACCTGTCACTGCCGCAAATGGGATCGTTTCATCCCTACGAATCGGTGCCGGCCGATCATCCGCTGTTGCTGCTGCTGGCGGACATCGCCGCGGAAAAAAACGTCCCCATCGATCTGCACTACGATGTCGCACCACACGAGATCGAGCCCTTGCCTGCACCGCTGCCGAACAATCCCCGCAATCCACCACGCATCGCTGAAAATCTGGCGGCATTCGAGAGGCTGCTGGCGCACAACCGCGCAGCGCTCATTATCTGGGCACATGCGGGCAGCGATCCGCTGCGCATACGCACCCCGCTCTTGTGTCGCGAGTTGCTGGCCTGCCATCCGAACCTCTACATGAGCGTACGCGTCGGCCGCGGCGCCGCGCATTCGGCCTTCGCCCTCAATGAAGGAGGCCATCTGAAGCGCGCCTGGCTCGAGTTGATCGAGGATTTTCCGGACCGTTTCGTCGTCGGCAGCGACGTATTCCATCCGCCAGTGGCTGGCACCGAGCGTGCCGAATACATGAAGAGCACGCTCGACAATTTGCAGACACTCCTCGGACAGCTGCCGCCGGACTTGGCGCGCAGGCTGGCGGTGGAAAACGTTATTGCCATCTATCGGCAGCCCGTGGCGGACTGAAAACGCCAGGGCGGTAAACGGCAACTCGTCACAGAAAGCAAGCGCCGCCCGTCCCGCATTGTCCTTGCCAGCTCACTCCTACTCTATTATCAACGAGGCAGCAAATGCCTTGATTTGTATATTATTTTTCCACATCTATTTTCGCAATACCCTGCCGGACACCCTGCCGGGAAAATTCTTGCTCCTGCCTGTCGTTGCCAGTCTTTGCCAGACGTACAGGGTTTCGCCGCCGGTCATGCGATCGCCAGGGTCAGGTGCCCCATCGGTTCCTTCGCCGGTCTCACCTTGATCTCGATGTCATAGCCGAGGCGATTCAGGCACTCCATCAGCTTGCGCTCGGATCGTCATCGTTCGGCCAATGTCTCTGCAGATCCATGCTGTCGTGGAGTAATCGGAGGACTTCGATGACGCGCCCCTGCGCAACCCGGAATATGACGAAGTGACGGCCTTTTCTGCCCTGCCGGGACACATGCAGGGTGCGGATGCCGGGCGCGATATCATCCTTCGCCTTGGCCCCCAGGATGTCGGGCCCGTCGTGCAAGGCCTCTATGGCTTGTGTCACGGTCTCGACGTAATACGCGGCCTGCCTCGATATCCGCAATACCCGCTCCGGCAGCGGCGCGCAGCGCTTCCAGACGGATCGCGTCCTCGGCCTCGCGTTGCTCGACGAGACGCAAGCCCTCGCGCAACACTTCGCTGGCGTTCTGATAGCGACCACTGGCGACCAAGCGCTCGACCATCAACCAAGAGGCAACAATCTTAACTTGCCACTTCTACGGAGGGCCGTCCATGTGAGCGGACAGCTTTGCCGGACCGATGCCTTCACACGACGGCAGGATGAAATGCCAGGGATCTGGGGCGCGAGCTTGCCATGCAGTTCGCGCATCGCGTGCGCAGGTCGTACTCCACCTGCAGGTTGATCCAGAAACAGGGCCCCATGCCGAAATACAGGCCCAGACGCAAAGCGATGTCGGCGGTGAGGCACAGGCGACAAGGAATCCATTTTTCGCCTTGTCTGCGCAGTCGTAGCCCGGCTACGATATCCTGCACGATTTCAAATACCTAACGCAATGCCAGGTTTGGCGAGGCACAACCGCCCACACCGTGCGCAGCCTGTTCCCGGCGACCGAGAAGGCCAACGACCAGCCGACCATGGACCTGCTGACGCAGCGGCGGGATATCCACGAAAAGATGGCGTGGATGCTCAGGAGCCTGCTGGAGGAGCAGCACCGAAATAGATTAAATGGTAAACTTGCGATTGAGAATCGTTATCATATATAATGCGAACAATTCTCGATACGGAAGTTCACCATGTTTCATTTTTCCCGCATCCTTCGCAGCACGTGCCTTGCCTTCCTGACCGGCATCGGCCTCTTCCTAGGCCTGTCGATGATGACGGCGACCCACTTGCGCGCCGACGGCGCGCCGCTCGGCTGGCTGCCGGGCCTGCGCGCGGCGTTGCTCGCGACTGGCGTCCTATGGTCGGTCTGGCTCGGCCTACATCTGCTGAAACTGTGGGGTGTTGCCCCATCCCTCGCTTCGCTCGGGACCGCCGCTACGCAGCGTCCTGCGCCCTTCGGGCTGGTCAGCCGTGGTAACACGCCGGCCAAGTTCCTCGCGGCAATGATTGCAGCGGTTCCTGTCCCCCTCGTCGCAGCAAGCTGGTATCCGCTTTTTTTCGTCTGGTAAGGAGGCCGTGATGGACCTGACAAACCCCTTCGATCATCAGCCGCCGGCCCGCATGGTCGCCGGCGCGCTGGCCCATCTGGCACGGCATATGGAAACCGGCTGTGCGCGCTCGGCCAGGCTCGCGGCCATGCTGCTCGAACAGGTGGCCAGCGATCCCGAGGCCGACGAGCATCTGCGTGCGCATGCGCGCGAGCTGGTCGAAATCCTCGAAAAGGACCGGGAGCGGCAAACCCATGGCGATTCCGTGCCGGCTCCGAATGCAGCCGTATCGACAATCACCGACACGACAAGGAGAGAAAGATGGACAAGGACAAGGTACTGAAAACGCTCAACCGCATCATGGAACTCGAGCTCGCTGGCGTGGTGCGCTACACGCACTACTCGCTGATGGTGTACGGCTACAACCGGATTCCCATCGTCGATTGGCTGCAGAAGCAGGCAGACGAGAGTCTGGCACATGCGCGCCGGGCGGGCGACCTCGTGACCTGGCTGGGCGGACATCCGTCGCTCGGCATCGGTCCGCTGCTCGAATCGCACAAGCACGACATCGGCGACATCCTACGGGAGTCGCTGGCACACGAAGGGGAAGCACTCCGGGCTTACGAGGAACTACTGACACTCGTCAAGGATCGTGACGTCCGTCTCGAAGAGTACGCCCGCGACATGATCGTCGAGGAAATCGCACACAAGGACGAAGTCGACAAGATGCTGCGTACGCCCGGCCAAACCGAAACTTTCGCCGGGTTACAGGACTGAGTCGACGATGACTGACGCGCCGCGTCTCTCGCCGCTCGCGCTCGGTCTCGTGGCCATGGCCCACGTAGCCGTGGTCACGCTGTTGATAAGCCTGCACGTCGTGCCGGTATCGCTGCCGCTGCCGCCGCTGATGGTGAGCCTCGTTACGCCACCGCAGCAAACAGAGCCGGCGCCGGAGATCGTTCCGCCGCGGCCCAGGGCGGTGGCGCGGCGGGAACGACCGCTGCCGGAGCCAGCTCCGCCGGTGCTCGCGGCCGAGACGTCATTGCCGGCACCCTTGCCCGAGGTCGAGCGGGTCGTCGAACCGCCGCCTTTGCCGCCGATCGCTGCGCCCCAGGCGCCACCCCAGCCATCGGCGCCGGTGGCCCCGCCGCGCTTCGACGCGGACTACCTCGACAACCCCAAGCCGGTCTATCCGCCGCTGTCGCGGCGTATGGGCGAGGAAGGCAAGGTCGTGCTGCGCGTTTTCGTCGACGCCTCGGGTTTGCCCGCGCAAGTCGAAGTGCGCACGAGTTCCGGTTCGGAACGTCTCGACCGTGCGGCAGTGTCCGCCATCGGGCGCTGGAAATTCGTGCCCGCCCGCCAGGGCAGCGAGGCCGTGGCTGCCTGGGTGCTGGTGCCCATCGTATTCAGCTTGAAGGAATGACATGAACGAATCGCTCGGTTTCGCCCACTTTCTCGCCCAGGCCGACGGTGTCGCCCGCTTCGTGCTCGGGCTGCTCCTCTTCGGCTCGATCGGCAGCTGGTATCTGATCCTCACCAAGGGCGTGCACATCTATCGCAGTAACCGCCGCAGCCAGCGCTTCCTCGATGCCTTCTGGGAGGCGCCCAACCTCGAGGCCGTGGCGGCGAAGATCCGCACCGACGGCACGCCGGAGCCCTTTTCGCACCTGCTGCACCACGGCTTCGCCGCCATCGAGCATCTGAGCCGCCGCGAACACGCCGCTCATCTCATCGATGCCGGCGCGCCCGACGAGATGCTCATGCGCGCCCTGAAGCGCGCCATCGAGGAGGACAAGACACGCATGGAATTCGGCCAGACCTTCCTCGCCACCGTCGCCTCGAGCGCGCCCTTCGTCGGCCTGTTCGGTACCGTCTGGGGCATCTACCACGCGCTGGTGGCCATCGGCCTTTCCGGTCAGGGCACGCTCGACAAGGTGGCCGGTCCGGTCGGCGAAGCGCTGATCATGACCGGCATCGGGCTGGCCGTGGCCATCCCCGCCGCCATCGCCTACAACGCCTTCGTCCGCGCCAACAGCAACACTCTGGCGCGGCTCAACGCCTTCGCCTATGACGTCTTCAACTTCCTCGCCACGGGTATCAAGGCCTCGCCGATGCGCGCCGACGCGCGGGCAACCAGCGAGCGTGTAGTCGCGCTCGCCCGTGCCCAGGGCGTCGTCGGCGAACCGCCGGCGCACCCCGGCCTGGCCGTGCGCTGAAAGGACGTGAGATGATCTTCAGAAGCCTCGACACCGCCGACGACAACGAACCGCTCGCCGAGATCAACATGGTGCCGCTGATCGACGTGATGCTGGTGCTGCTGGTCATCTTCATCGTCACCGCGCCGCTCCTCACCCATGCGGTGAAGGTGGATCTGCCGCGCGCCTCGTCCTCAGTCAATGTCACGAAGCCCGAGAACGTCCAGCTCGCGATCGATGCCCAAAGCCGCGTCTATTGGAACGGTGAGCCCGTCGATGAGGCTGCCTTGAACGAGCGGTTCGCCGATGCGGCGGCCCGGCAGCCGCAGCCCGAGCTGCACATCCGTGCCGAGCGGACGACCCCGTACGAAAAGGTCGCCCACGTGATGTCGGCGGCGGCGCGCCGCGGCCTCGCCCGGATAGGCTTCGTCACCGACCCATCGATGCGATGAACGAGCCGCGACAACACAAGCCGGCCCCCTTGCCGCCGCCACCGCCGCCCAAGCTCGACAGCGCGCGGCTGCTCGGTCGCGCGCGCGAGGTGATCATCGTGCATCGCGGCGAGGAATACCGCCTGCGCGTCACCCGACAGGACAAGCTCATTCTGACGAAATAGTCACTTCTCAAACCCGTTCGAGCCAGCCAGCCGCCGCCAGCCAGCTCAAGACCATCAAGGAGCATGTTATGGAGTTGGTTCAGAAAGTGCTGGTGACCGCGATCGCCGTCATCTCGTTGCCCGGGACGGTAGCCGCCGAGCAAACCTTGGGTACCGTTTCCGTCACGGCAAAGGGCTACGCCGCCGAGGATCTGGAGACGCCGTTCGCCACGAGCGCGCTCGACCGCGAGCAAATCCTTCGCCGGAACTCGCAGAACGTCGGCGAGGCATTGCGCGGAGAACCTGGGCTTGCCGTCGCCAGCGACGGCGCGCAGGGCCAGAACCCCGTCATTCGTGGCCTGAAAAAGGAAAGCGTCGTGCTCCTCGTCGATGGTATGCGCATGAATTCCGCCCAGCCGCAAGGAAGCGTCGCCTCGTTCATGACGCTGGGGCTGGCCGATCGCATCGAAGTCGTCAAAGGACCGGCTTCGGTGCTCTACGGTACGGGGGCGCTCGGTGGCGCGCTCAATGTCATCCTGCCACAAGCGAGGTTTGCCCCGGGCACTGCCTTCGATGCGGCCGCATCGTACGATAGTGCCAGCGGAGGCCTGCGCGGTACGGGCATCGCCAATTTTTCGCAGGGCGATCACGCGCTGATGATCGGCGCCTCCCTTGCCCGTATCGACGATTATCGGGCGCCGTCCGGGAAGGTCGGCCTCACGGGCTACGACTCCGATGCCCTCATCGCGCAGTACCGCTTCCGCATCGATGCCGCTCAGCAGCTGCGCGTCTCGATACAACAGCAGACTGACAAGGACGTCTGGTATCCGGGCTCGAAGAAGCCGCATGCCAACTTCGCCGTCGTTGGCAACACTATCGTCCATTCACCGGAGCAGGAGCGGCGGCTCGCCGAAATCGGCTACAGCCGCAAGGGATCGGGAGAGAAGCCGCTGAATGTCGACGTGCGCGTCTATCGCCAGGACGTCGAGCGCACCATCCAGTCGTGGAGCGACCGGCTGCAGCGCGACATCGGCAAGACGCGCGTGACCTTCGGCACGGATGGCGTGGATGCCAGGGCTGATTGGTTGGCCCATCAGCAGCATCTGCTGTCGTTCGGTGTCAATGTCTGGCGGATGGAAGCGTCGCCCGAGCGTTACCTCGCCAGCCCAACCCCGACGTCGCCGCTGGTGCGCAACGATCCCTTTTCCGGTGCGCGGATCGACGCGATCGGCTTCTACCTGCAGGACGACATGCGCTTCGGCCCCCTCAATGTGCTGGCCGGCCTCCGTCGCGACAACGTGAAAGGCCATGCCGACTCGATGAACAACGGCAGCGTCACGACCGGCCTCGACCGTTCTGACAGTGCGACATCAGGCAGCATCGGCCTCATCTACGAAGTTGCGCCGCTCGTTCGACCGTTCATCAATCTTTCGCGCGGCTTCCGCGCGGCTGAGATGCGCGAGCGTTACGAAGCCTCGCCACGCGGTGATGGCTATTTCTACCGTGGCAACCCGCAGCTCAAGCCGGAGATCGCCACCCAGTTCGAACTCGGCCTCAAGGGAGCAAGTCCGACCTTCCAGTATTCGGCCTCGCTCTACCGCAACCGGATCAGCGACTACATCTCCGGCCGCCCGACCGGCGCGACCGAAGGCGGGCTGCCGGTCAAGCAGACGGTCAATCTCGGCGAGGTGATCATCGCCGGTTTCGAGGCCGGCACCCGTTGGCAGTTCGCACGCGAGCAATGGTTGTCGCTGGGCTATTCGCGCCTGCGCGGTGAGAACAGGGATCTGGCCGAGCCGCTCTTCCAGATGCCGGCCGACGAATTGAACGTCGGCTGGGAAGGGAAAGTCGGCGCCGGCTGGACGGCGGATGCAACCGTTCGCTTCGTGCGGCGGCAGGATCGCGTCGCCACTGTGTTCGCACGTGGCACCGAGAACACCACGCCCGGCTTTGGCACGCTCGATCTGGGTGCCACCTGGCGCTATGCCAAGGACCAATGGTTGCGCATCACCTTGAGGAACCTTGCCGACAAGGCATACCACGAACACCTCGCCGAGGGCGTCCCGGGACAAGAGATAGAAGCGCCGGGCCGTAGTCTGCAACTCGTCTGGCGAGGTGTATTTTGAGCAAGCGACTATTGGGGTTTTGCGGCTGCCTGGCGGCCGCCTTTTTTGCCATCGTCACGCCCGCGCAGGCGAAGCTGCCGAAGCTCGTCCTGGCCGGCCCCTATGCGGCGGTATCGAACCCGCTGATCCATATGGTCGAATCCGGGGCGTTGAAGGATATGGCCGAGGTGGTCGAATTCCGGCCCTGGAAAGACCCCGATCAACTGCGCTTGCTGACGCTCGATGCGAAATCGGAAGTGGATTTCGTCGCCATGCCGACCAACGTCGCCGCCAATCTCTACAACCGCGGCGTGAAACTCAAGCTCATCAACGTCTCGACCTGGGGCGTATTGTGGCTGGTCTCTCGCGAGCCGAATCTCAGGACGCTGGCCGACTTCAAGGGCAAGGAAATCGTCATGCCCTTCCGCGCCGACATGCCCGACATCGTCTTTCAGACGCTGGCCGAGAAGCAGGGGCTGGACATCAAGCGCGACTTCAAGCTGCGTTACGTCGGCACGCCGCTCGACGCGATGCAGATGATGATCACGCGCCGCGCCGATCACGCGCTCCTGGCCGAGCCGGCGGTGTCGGTGGCCTTGCGCAAGACGAAATCCTTCCCGATCAGCGTGATCGCGCCCGAGTTGTATCGCAGCGTCGATCTGCAACAGGAGTGGGGCCGCGTCATGCAGCGGCCTGCCCGCATCCCGCAAGCGGGCATCGTCGTGCTCGGCAAGGCGCTGAACAACGCCGCGCTGATCGAGAAATTCCAGAAAGCCTATGCCGCGTCGCTCGACTGGTGCGAGAAGCATGCGGACGAATGCGGCCGGCTCGTCGCCAGCCGCGTCGAGATGCTCACCGCGGAAGGCGTCGCCGATTCGGTGCGCGTCGATAACGCCGCGTTCGTCACGGCGCAGGAAGCGCGGCCGGAACTTGAATTCTTTTTCGGCGTGCTGCTTGCGCGGGAGCCGAACCTCGTCGGCGGAAAACTGCCGGATGCGGATTTCTACCTGAAATGACGTTGTTCAAACGCTGGCTTGCCGGTATTCCGGCCTATCTGTGGAGCGGCTGGGGCGCGATCGCCAGCCTTGCCCTGCTGTTGGCGGCTTGGGAGGTAATTAGCGTGGTCTACGGGCCGATGATCCTGCCCGATCCGCTGGCGTCATTCTCGCGCTTGGCCGAGCTGCTGTCGGGTGGCGGCGCCTGGTCGGAGATGTTGATTTCGCTGCGACGCGCGCTGAGCGGACTGCTGCTGGCGATCACCGTCGGCAGCCTGCTTGGCCTGGCGGCGGGCGTGTCGATGACGGCCTCGACGATGTCCCGGCCGCTCGTCACCGTGCTGCTCGGTATGCCGCCGATCGCCTGGCTGGTGCTGGCCATGTTGTGGTTCGGCGTGGGCGACGGCACGCCAGTGTTCACCGTGTTCATTGCCTGCTTTCCGGTGGTGTTCATCGGCGCCCTGCAGGGCACGCGCACCCTCGACCATCAGCTCAGGGACATGGCGGCCGCCTTCCGCCTGCCGTGGCAGATGAAGCTGTTCGACCTCTATCTGCCGCATGTGGTGTCATATCTCTTTCCCGCCTGGATCAATGCGCTGGGCACGTCCTGGAAGGTCGTCGTGATGGCCGAGCTGCTGTCCTCGAACGACGGCATCGGCGCGGCGCTCGCCGTCACGCGCAGCCATCTGGACATGGAAGGCACGCTGGCCTGGATCGTCGCCATCGTGCTTGCCCTGCTGGCCGTCGAGTACCTGATGCTCGAACCGATCAAGCGCGAAGTCGAGCGCTGGCGAGAGCTGGATCGCGAACATGCCTGAACTCGAACTGGCCGGCGTTGGCCACGCCTATGCGCTCAAGACCGTGCTGGAAGGGATCGACCTCGTGCTGCCAGCCGGCCGCATCCTCGCGCTGGTCGGGCCATCCGGCTGCGGCAAGACCACCTTGCTGCACCTGGCCGCCGGCTTGCTTACGCTGCAAAGCGGCGCGTTGCGCAATGGCTTCACGCGCCCCGCGCTGATGTTCCAGCAGCCGCGTCTGCTGCCCTGGAAAAACGTGCGCGACAACATCGCACTCGGCCTCAAGGCGGCCGGCGTCGCGCGCCACGAATGCCTGGCTCGCGCACAGGCGATGGGCGCGACCGTCGGCCTCGACAACACCGCACTCGACCAGTTCCCACATCAATTGTCCGGCGGCATGCAGAGCCGGGCCGCGCTGGCGCGCGCGCTGGTCATCGAGCCCGATCTGCTGTTGATGGACGAGCCGTTTTCCGCGCTCGACATTGGCCTCAAGGCGCAACTGCATCGCCTCCTGCTTGACCACCAGCAGACCCGCAAGGCCGCAGTGCTCATGATCACCCACGACCTGATGGAGGCGGCGCGGTTGGCCGACAGCATCCTCGTTATGGCGCCCAATCCAGGCCGCTTCGTCTATCGTTTCGATCTCGACGTGTCGCCCGCGACGCGCGACGACGATTTCGTGCATGCCACGACGGTGAAATTACTGCGCGTGCCGGAGGTGCGGGAAGGCTTTGGCCTCGGTCAGCTGACCGGAACAAGAGTCGGCGCCGGGCAGACGGCACGGGTGCTCGATATGCCCTCTCCGAGGCGCCGCAAGGGGCTGGCATGCTGACGGCGCTGCTACGCGGGCTAGTCGGCGTGAGCCATCCGGTCTGGATGTGCGGGCTGCGCCCCTTCTTTCTGCTGGCGACGCTTGCAGCGCCGGCGCTCATGCTGGTCTGGCTCGCCTTCCTCGGCCACGGGTTGCCGCTGCCGCCGACCGTGGGCGGTCCATTCGTCTGGCACGCGCATGAACTGCTGTTTGGCTTCGCGCTCGCCGCCACGGCCGGCTTTCTGCTCACCGTGGTGCCGGAGTTTACCGGTGGCGGCGATTTCACTGCCGTGTCGGTGCGCTGGCTGGCTTTCGCCTGGCTCCTCGGTCGCGCCGGCTTCTGGTCGTCCGGCTGGCTCGGTGCGCCGGCGCTGGCCGTGTCCGGTTTGGCACACCTCGCGCTGCTTTGCGGCCTGGGCTGGCTGGCCGCGCCGCGCCTTTGGCGCGATCCGGAACGCAAGCATCTTGCCTTCCTCTGGGCCGTGGCTGGCCTCGCGGTCTGCGTCGCGGGCTTCCATGTTGACGCCCTGCGCGGCGAGCACCCGGCGCGCTGGCTCCATGCGGCGCTGGGCGTCTACATGATGCTGATCGTCGTCGCCATGAGCCGCGTCTCAATGCGCATCGTCAATCATGCGATCGAGGAGGCGGGCGTTGTCGGCGTCGAATACCGCGCTCGCCCGCCGCGCCGCAATCTGGCGACCTTCTGCATCGGACTATACACGGCGGCCGAGTTTTTCCTACCCGAAAGCCGGATATCGGGCTGGCTGGCACTGGCCGCCGCCGCTGCACTACTCAACCTGCTGAACGACTGGCACATTGGACGCGCGCTGTTTTCCCACCGGCCGCTGATGCTCTATGGCGTCTATGCCTTTATGGCGGCCGGTTATGCAATCATGGGAGCCGCGCTCGTGTTCGCGACGGGCGCCTTCAGCGCCGGCCGCCACCTGCTCGCCGTCGGCGCGCTGGGGCTGGCGATCTTCGCGGTGATGGGCATCGCCGGCAGGGCGCACTGCGGGATGACGTTCGAGACAAGGCAGTGGCTGCCCATCGGCGCCGTGCTGCTTGCCGCCGCCGCGCTGGCGCGGGCGTTGGCTGCCTGGCCAGGAGCGAATGCGCCGGTCGTCTGGCTCGTCTCCGGCCTGCTCTGGAGCATGGCGTTCGGACTGTATGCGGGGTACATGGCGCCACTGCTGCTCACGGCGCGCGCCGATGGGCTCCTTGGCTGCAAGGGCACGGCGATTCCCTGACGCGCAAAGGGTCTTACCATCTCCGACGAGGGTTGTCATCATAAAAGAGAATGATTATCATATGCAATGTAATCACGCCAAAGCGCCCTGACGGGCGCCAGCCGGCGTCTTGCGACGGCTGAGTTTCGTCTTCGTTCAGCCAGCCACCCGCACATGGTCGGGAAGCCAGCCTCACCGTTTTTTCTTTGGAAGGAGCCTGGTGGCAATCATGAATTCCTTGACCGATCTGATTCGCGCAGGACTCGGTGCCGAAAATGGCGGGGCGCCGCCTGCCTTGCCCCGCCGTCGCAAGCGTCTCTGGGAGTTGCCGACACGCTGGCATTGCCCTTTGATAGGCACCTGCCTGACGGTTGGCGAACTGCGCAAGCTTGCCGCGCGCGCCGGTCTCGATGTCGCCGACATGAGCGATTACACCCTTCATGTCACGGTCGTCAGCAGCTGCGACGGCCGCAGCAGAATCGCCGAGATTCTGCAACGGCATTTCGAAAAGCAGTATGCACCCGCAGTGAAGCGGTTTGCCTGTGCGCGCGATGCCGAGCAGGTGCTGGCGCTGTGGAAAGGGGCGCTGGCGGAAGGCAACGACATACCGGGAGCCTTGTGGGCGGCCTTCAGCCATGCCGAGATCGACCATGAGACCGGCCAGGAAATCTATGGCGACATCCACATGCTTTCGCATCAGCAGGGCGCGGCGGTGCGCGCCAACCTGCGCCGTTTGGACGAACTGAAGAGGGAAAACCATCGCCTGCGCAATGATGCGGCCGCCTACAAGATGGGATTGGCGGTGGTCGAGCGCGAAAAGGGCAAGGCTGTCGCCGAGCTCGAGCGGCGCCTGGCGGTGGCCGAGCAGAAGGCGATGCTGCTGGGCCAGCGTGAAATCGAGCTCGCCGAAGCGCGACGTCAGGCGCGTGATTACGAACACCTGCTTGCGCGCGCCGAAGCCATGGCGCGGCGCATCGAAACGCTCGAGGAACGCAATGCCGCGAACGCTCGTCGGGCAGGCGAACTCGAACGGAAACTTTCGGCGGTGAGCCAAGCGCTCGCGGAGACCGAAAAAGCACTCGAACTGGCGCTCGGGATCGGTGAGTGCAAAGGCGTCGCCGGTACCGATGGATGCGGACGCAGCTGCCCGGCGGAGACTGCACTGGCGGGACGTTGTGTGCTTTGCGTCGGTGGCAGAACCAGTCTCGTCGAAGCTTACCGGCGTCTCGTCGAGATGCAGGGAGGCAGATTTCTTCACCATGATGGTGGCGAGGAGCAAAGCCTGCGCCGTGTCGACTCCGCCGTCGCAAGCGCCGATGCCGTCGTCTGTCAGTCAGGTTGTGTGTCGCACGCTGCCTACTATCGTCTCAAGGAGGCATGCAAGAAGCTGGGCAAGCCGTGCGTGTTCGTCCAGTCGCCGGGCATCGCGAGCTTCGCACAGGGATTGTCGGCGCTGGCCGGCGGCACACAGTCGGGCGCCGGGCATGGCATCCGCTTGATCGGCTAAATGGCATTCATGCCCATGGCGACGAACCTTTGCGAGATTGATTGTGAAAATCGCTTTCTTCCTCGGGGGGCTCACCGCAAGCCAGCCAGGGGACAGGCCCGGCAAGCCAGCGGCTTTTTTCACATGCCTATGAATTTTCATGGCTGCCTCGTATCGGCAGCACATCATGTTCGCCAGCTACCCAGGGTCTTTGTCCCGACGGCAGCCAGCCAGACTCGATCAACATTGAATAGGGAGGCTGCATATGGAGGCTGGTGGCAAAGCATCAACGGCTCGCCGAGTGTTGGCGCTCGTAATGTTATCGTTTGGAGCGGACCAGGCTTTGGCCGAGGCTCAGCTTGGCGACATCGTGGTCTCGGCGACACTTTCGGAACATGAGACTCGGAGTGCGCCGGCTTCGGTGAGCGTCGTCACGCGCGACGAGATAGAGGCGCGCAATCCTGTCGACCTGCTCGATGCCGTACGCGGCACCCCAGGCATCACGCTCGTCGGACGCTCCGTAGGGGGGCGCAAGACGATGGCAATGCGCGGCCTCGAAGGCAAGCATGTGCTCAACCTGATCGACGGTCGGCGCATCTCGGCCTCGGACGATGTGGTCGGCCATTCCGATTACCAGTACGGCTGGCTACCGATCTCGGCGATCGAGCGCATCGAGGTGATCCGCGGACCGATGTCGACGCTGTACGGTTCCGAGGCCTTGGGAGGCGTCGTCAATCTCATTACGCGCAGGCCGAAGGATCGCTGGATCGGCTCACTGGGCATCTCTGGCGGAGACCTGCTTGAAGGCGAGGGAGGCGGTCGCGGCGGCGTCGATGTCTTCGCGGCTGGGCCATTGGGCAGCGGCCTCGACCTGCGGCTCGCAGCGAACGGGCAGCGTGTCTCCGCCGTGCCCCTCAAGGAGGACCCCCGTTATTCGGAGCTCGAGGGTCGCGATGCCAAGCTGGCAAGCGTTGCCGCCGGCTGGAACTTTCTGCCCGGTCAGCGGCTTGAAGTCGGCATGATCGACGGACAGGAAGATCGCTGGCGGGGTAATGTCTCCGGCACGGTCGCCTACCGGGACGCTTACGATCTGGAGCGTAGCCACGGCCATGTTTCGTGGCAGGGACAGTTCGACGGCTGGCGCGCCCAGGCGAATTACTACCGCTCCGAGCTCGATGTCAGCAATACCCGTAGCAACGGCGTCACACCGACCCGGCCGCAGAATCTGCGCGATGCCGTCTTCGACGCCTACGCGGCGATCAAGCTCGGCAACCATCTGCTGACCATAGGCGGCGAACACCGCGTCGAAACGCTGCGCAACGCCGGCCTCGTCGGTGGCAAGGACGATGCAACCCACCGGGCGCTGTTCGTCCAAGATGAAGTACCGGTCGCCACCGATGTCGTGCTGACCGCAGGACTGCGCGCCGACGACCACGAATACTTCGGCACCGAAACCAGTCCGCGTGCCTATCTCGTCTGGCAGGCATCGCCCGATCTGATCGTCAAGGGCGGCTACGGTCATGCCTTCAAGGCACCGACGCTGAAGCAGATTTCTCCGAATTACGTCGGCGCCGAGGGGCCGCATACCTTTTACGGCAATGCCAACCTCAAACCAGAAAGCTCAGACTCGTTCGAAATCGGCGCCGACTGGCTGAGACACTCCCTCAACCTGCGCGGTGTCCTGTTTCATACGAAGATCGATGACCTCATCACCTATAAGCTGCTGAGAACCGTAGGGCCGCGGCGCTTTTACCAGTACGACAATGTCAATCGCGCCGAAGTCAATGGTATCGAAGCCGGCGTGACCTGGCAGATCGTCGACAACCTGGCGCTGAATGCCGACCTGACGCTGCTCAAGACCAAGGACAGAGATACCGGGAAGGAACTGACAGGGCGGCCGAGGGAAAGCCTTACCTCACGTCTCGAATGGAGGCCGGGCGATGCCTGGATTGCCCGGCTCGGTTTCGAGCATATCGGCCGGCAGCTGGATTCCGGCGGCCAGCACCTGCCGCGCTACACCCTCTGGAGCGCGAGCGTGGCAAAGCGGCTCGGCCAGGCAATGACGCTGCGCGCCGGTATCGAGAACCTGACGGACGTGCGCCTCGCCGAAAAGTCCGCCGCTTTCGGCTATGCCGAGCGCGGCCGGACGCTTTTTGCCAGCCTGCGGGCGGATTTCTGAGGGTGCCGACCATGCGTGTCGAAGATGACGAGTGGCCGGATGTTCACGCATTGCTGGGGTCATTGCTGAGGCTGATGACAGGTTTCGCCAGAATCCGCTGTCCGCGTCAGGCGGTCCTGATCGAAAGACAGCTGAATTATCTGGAACATTACCCGGATCATCTCGCGTCCCCGGTACTGAAAGCGGTGGCGAGACGATTGCGGGGTGAATGGCAGCGCGTGCTCTTCGAAATGCCGCGCAAAGACGATCCTGCGCAAGACGCTCGGATCAGCCAAACGCAAACTTCCGTGCATTGAGCAGCGATCATGGCGAAGCTCTTGTCGATGCTGTCGATGCTTCTGCTCAGCACGCTTGCACAGGCAGCCAGCGTGCTCTTTATCGCCACCAGCAATGTGCCGCCGGGCAAGTTCCGGCAGCTGGCCGACATCGCCCGCCCCAATGGAATACACGTCGAAGCACGCTATGTGCATCGACTGCCGGCCGACGTCGATGGCGGACTCTGGCGCGGCGCCGATCTGGTCTTCTTCGATGTCACCTACCAGATGGACGACGTGCTGCCGCGCCTGGCACGCGCCTTGCCGGAACTCGGACAGCCGCACTTATGGCTGCCCGAAGTGCGGCCGCAATGGCAGGGTATGCCCGACGAGTTGGCGCGTCGTCTCGTCGACTATTACGCGAGCGGCGGGCGACATAACTTCGAGGGCTTTTTCGCCACACTCGCCGCCTGGCGCGCCGGCGGCGACTGGCGGCGGGCCGCTGACGATCCCGTGGTCTTCCCGAAGGCCGCGATCTGGCATCCGGCCGCGCCGCAAGGCGTTTTCGCCGATGCCGCCGCATTCCTCGCCTGGAAAAAGCCGCGACCGGAACAGCCGATCGTCGCCATCGTCTTTCATCAACAGCATCTCGCCGCGATGCAGACGGCGTATCTGGAGACGCTCATTGCCGCGATCGAGAGAAAGGGCGGCGTGGCGATGCCGATCTATGGCTCGATGCTGGAAAACGTCGTCGAGCGGCTGCTCGCGCCTTCCGGCAAACCCTTGGCCGATGTCGTGATCAATGCGCAGATCATGATCAATCCCGACGGCCGCAAGAAGGAGTTCGAAACCCTGGGGATTCCGGTCGTCCAGGCCATGCCGTATCGCAAAGGGGACGAGGCGGCATGGGCGGCCGACCCCCAGGGCGTTTCGTTGATGGACGTACCGTTCTACCTCGCCCAGGCCGAATATGCCGGCGTCGCCGACATCCAGGTCCCGCCGCGACGCGTAAAGGCGACGAGCAGATCGCGCCGATCATGCCGCAGGTCGAGGCGGTCGTCGGCAAGGCGCTCAATCTCGCGCGTCTGCAAAGGAAGCCCAATGCCGACAAGCGCGTCGCTTTTTTCTTTTGGAACTATCCGCCGGGCGAGAAGAATCTTTCGGCCTCCTTCCTCAATGTGCCAAGGAGTCTCGAAGCAACGCTGGCAGCTCTGAAGGCGGCCGGTTACACGACCGAGACGCCACAAGAGCTCGAACTCCTCGGCAACCTACAGCAACTTTTGTCGCCCTTCTACCGCGGGGACCGGCTCGACTCGCTCATCCATTACGGTCTGGCCGAAATGTTCCCTGTTGCCGCTTACCGCCGCTGGCTCGACGGCCTTCCAGCCGCCGTGCGTGCCGAGATGCTCGAGAAATGGGGCGAACCGGAAAAGTCGGCGATGGCGATCCGGCACGATGACGAAGCCTTCTTCGTCATTCCGCGCTACAAGATCGGCAATCTGGCGATCCTGCCGCAGCCGCCGCGCGAGGAACGCTGGACGGCGCGCGAAAAATCGATTTACCACTCGACCAAGTCGCCGCCTTCGCATTTCTATTTCGCGACCTATCTCTGGGCGCGCGAGCGATTCGCCGCTGATGCGATCGTCCATTTCGGCACCCATGGGACGCAGGAGTGGCTGCCGGGCAAGGAACGCGGGCTCTCCGTCTTCGATTACCCGATGCTCGCCGTGGGCGATGTGCCGGTGATCTACCCCTACATCGCCGACAACATCGGCGAGGCGCTGCAAGCGAAAAGGCGCGGCCGGGCGGTGATCCTCTCGCACCAGACGCCGCCTTTTCGTCCCGCCGGTCTGCACAAGGCGCTCTCGCGCCTGCATGACCTTTTGCACGGCTGGACGAACCAGGACGAAGGTGCGGTCAAGGAGCGTTACCGGGCCGACATCCTCGCCGCGGCAAAGCAGGAACGCCTCCTCGCCGACCTCGGCTGGACGGAAGCGCGCGCGCTGGCCGAGTTTCCCGCTTTCGTCGAGACATTGCACGCTCACCTGCACGAGCTGGCCGAAACCGCGCAGCCGCTCGGCCTGCATACCTTTGGCCGTGCGCCAGATGACAAACACCGCCTCGCCACAGTGATGCTGATGCTCGGCCGGCCATTCTGGGAAGCCGCGGCGCGGCTGGCCGGCGAGGAAGCGCCCGACGAGGCGCTGATCGCCGATTACGAGCGATTGACCGAATCGGCGCCCTATCGCCTGCTGCGCGCCCACCTGGTCGAGAACCGCCCTGTTGAGGGCCCGACCGACGAGCTGCGCGAAATGCTCGCCAAGGCGAAGAAGTGGCATGCCGACATCGGCGCCGGCAACGAGCTGCCGGCGCTGATCA
This sequence comes from Rhodocyclaceae bacterium, assembly GCA_013388985.1. Lineage (GTDB taxonomy): Bacteria > Pseudomonadota > Gammaproteobacteria > Burkholderiales > Rhodocyclaceae > Sulfuricystis. The sequence continues at coordinate 17,615 of JACAEF010000070.1, read as the reverse complement.
GGGCACTGTCCGGCCGCTACATTCCGACGTCCTATGGCGGCGATCCGCTCAAAAACCCCGACGCGTATCCGACCGGCCGCAACCTCTACGGCTTCGATCCTTCGCGCATTCCCACTCCGCAAGCCTGGGAGGCCGGCAAGGCTGCTGCGGAAAACTTGCTCGCCGAGCACAAAAAGCAGACGGGCGCGCCGCCGACGAAGCTCGCGCTCTCCCTGTGGTCGGTCGAGACGATGCGCCACCAGGGCATTCTCGAGGCGCAGGCCTTGTGGTTGATGGGTGTCGAGCCTGTGTGGGATGCCGGCGGGCGGGTTGCCGATGTCAAGCTCGTGCCACGCGAGCGGCTGGGCCGGCCGCGCGTCGATGTCGTGCTCTCGGCCACAGGACTCTACCGCGACCACTTTCCGAACGCGATGAAACAGCTCGCGCGCGCCGTGGAGCTTGCGGCGCAAGCCGACGAGACCGATAACGCGGTGACGGAGAACAGCCGCAGGATCGCCGCCGAGATCGAGCGGCAGGGCGTGCCGGCGGCCGCCGCGAAACGCGCCGGCCTGACGCGCATTTTCTCGTCAGAGAGCGGGCGCTACGGCACGGGGCTTGACGATGCCGTGCTTGCCTCCGACACCTGGAAGGGCAAAACCGAGGGCGATAAGAAGCTCGCCCAGCTTTACCTTTCCCGCATGCAGTTCGCCTACGGGCCGGACGAGGCCGACTGGGGCAAGAAGGGCGACGAGATCTTCGCCGGCAAGGCGGTCAATCTTTATGCGGCGCACCTCAAGGGCACGCAGGGCGCGGTGCTCTCGCGCAGCTCGCACACCTACGGCATGCTCACCACCGACGATCCCTTCCAGTACCTCGGCGGCATCGGGCTCGCCGTGCGCCATCTCGACGGCAAGCCGCCGGCGCTCTACATCTCCAACCTGCGCGCCCGCCAAGGCCGCACCGAGGCCGCGGCGCAGTTCATGGCCAAGGAACTGGCCACGCGCAACTTCCATCCGGGCTTCATCCAAGGTCTCGTGAAAGAAGGCTATGCTGGCACGCTGCAGGCATTGGACGGCCTGAACAACTTCTGGGGCTGGACGGCCGTGGCGCGCGAGATCGTGCGTGACGACCAGTGGCAGGAATTCGTCGACGTCTATGTGCGCGACAAACACAAGCTCGGCTTGAAACAATGGTTCGAGCGCCACAATCCGCATGCGCTGGCGCAGATGATCGAACGCATGCTCGAAGCGGCACGACAGGAATACTGGGCCGCCGACCCGAAGGTCGTGGCCGAACTCAAGGCGCGTTACCGGGAGCTGGCGCGCCGCCACGACGTGAAAAGCGACAACGCGACTTTCGAGAAATTCGTCGGTTTGACTGGCTACGGACTTGCCGGTGCCGTCCCGCCGGCGCCGACTTTGCCGCAGCCATCCGAGGCCGCGACCAGCGCGCCGCCCTCAAGCGAACCGGCCCCGCCACCTGTAATCACCGGCATGCAACTAGCCAAAATCGAACCGGCGACGGTGGCTTCTCTCGCACTCGCCGTTGTGCTGGGGCTCATGCTGGTGACAGCCATTGGCGCCTGGCGGCAGGGCAGGAGGGCCACCGGATGACTCCAGACGTCCGTGACACCCGCGAACGTCGCGACCATGGCGACATCGTTTGGCTGATTCTGCTGCTCATGCTTGTGTTGCTTGTCTTCCTGGGTGGTTTCGCATGGTTTCTCGCGGAATTGGCGACGCTTGCCGCGGGCTTGACAGGAGCGATCGAGTGAAACATTTTTCAACGTTGCTGGCGGGCTGGGTGCTTGCCGGTGCGGTATGCGCGAACGAGCCGACCCAGCTACGGGAGGTCACCGTGACCGCCGGAACGGACGCCGCCAGCGAAGCGCGCGAAGCGATCTCGCAAAAAACCATCCTCGAACGCAAGGAGATCGAGGCGCTCGGCGGGCTGACCATCGGCGAAATAGCGCGCAAATTGCCGGGCATCGAGATCGGCGAGCATGGCGCCGACGGCGGACTCGCCGCGCGTGTGCGCGGCCTGCCAATGGGTTCCGTGCAGTTCCTGCTCAACGGCGAGCGGCCGACTGCCAATCCGCGTTTTGCCCTGACCCAGATCGGCCGCCTGTCCGCCGCCGAGCTCGAGCGCATCGAGATCCTGCGCGGCGCGTCGAGCGAATATGGCGGTGCGGCGGCCGTCACGGTCAATTTCGTCATGCGCCGCCCGCCGACAAATCGCCAGACTTCGCTGCGTGCAACGCTCGGCGAACGCGGCGGCGAACCCAATGGCCAGCTGCATTTCTCGCATGGCGACGGGGCGGGCGGTTTTTCCTGGCAGCTGCCCGTTTCGGTCAATCGCTATGCGATGCCAATCGACCTCGCGCGCGAGCGCACGCAGCTCGCCGGCGGCGCCGGCGCCTGGCAGCACGATCTTGAGCGCGGCGAATATGCGATGAACGAGCTGGTCGTCTCGCCGCGATTATCCTGGAAAGGGCAAAGCGGTCAGTTTGGCCTGTGGCCGAGCCTTTATCTCAACGACGGCGAACGACGGCAGACGCTGACGCGGCAGCAGCAGACGCTGCCCGGCGGCGCGTCGGTCGCCGCCGGCGGACGGCGCGACGACGAGGACAGCGCCATCCGCATCCTGCGCCTGCGCGGCGAGGGCGAAACCCGCCTGGGCGAAAACAAACTCGCGGCGCGTGCGGCGTGGATGCACGGCGAACGCACGGCCCAGCGCCGGCGCGCCACCTTCGCCGCGAGTGGCGTGACCAGCGGGCAATGGCGCGAAGACGAGCGGCGCGAGGACGACGAGTTCTCCGTCGGCCTGCGCCTGGACCGGCCGCTGGGCACGCAACACTTCTTCTCGATGGGCGCCGAGTTTTCCGACCACCGCCGCCAAGACCGTTTGCAGGCGGTCGGCACGGTCGGCTTCGGCGACGATTTTTCCGGCCGCGCCCGCCAGGTCGGCCTTTGGCTGCAGGACGAGTGGCGCCCCGAGGAGGCGCTTGCACTCACGCTGGGCCTGCGCGGCGAGGCGGTGAGGCTTGCGGCCGCAGGCGACGCCCGCCGGCATGGCCATCTTTCGCCTTCGCTTGCGCTACGCTGGGAACCGGCGGCCGGCTGGATTGCGCGCGCCTCAGCTGGCGGCGCGATGCGCTTTCCCAAGCTCGAGGAGCTGACGAGCAAGCGCGACCGTTCGCTGGCCGCCAACACGCCGCTCGAGCCCGATCTTTCCGGCAATCCGGGGCTTATGCCTGAGCGCATCGTCAATTTCGAAATCGGTCTGGATCGGCAGCTGGCGGGCAACGCCGGCCAGCTCGGCGCCAATCTTTACGCGCGGCGCACGCGCGATTTCATCGAGCGCGAGGTTGCCTTCGATGGCGCGCGTTGGCTCGCGCGCCCGGAGAACGTCGGCGAGGCGCGGCACTGGGGGCTGGAGCTGTCGGCCAAGCTCAACCGCGCCGCGTTCCTGCCCCACGGCGACGGCCTGCGCGCGCAGCTCACCCTGCCGCGCGGCGCAGTCGAGGATGCCCGGCGGGGGGTATCGCGCCGCCCGCGCGAGCTACCGCGCTATGTCCTCACGTTTGCCTACGAGGGTTCGCTGCCGGCTTGGCAGTCCAGCTGGAGCCTGCAATGGCAGCGTCTTGGCGAGAGTCGCACCGACATCCCCGGTTTCGAGAACCAGCGCCTCAAACGGCGTGATCTCGTCGATCTGTCCGTCACGCGCCGGCTCGATGCGCAGCTGTCCCTGCGTCTTCAACTGCAAAATCTCTTCGCCGCGGCGCGGGAGAACGACGGCGCAGCCGTATGGGGGGCCGATACTTGGCGGCTGGCGGCGCGCGAGCCGGGCAAGACGAGCTGGTTGTTGTCGCTGGAAGGCAAGTGGTAACCCTTTTCCTCAAAACGATCCCTTCTTGGAGAAGCTGATGAGTCAGACCCTCGAAACCCTGATGTACCAGACCGGCCAGGTCTTCCTGATCCCCACCCTGCTTGCTATCGCGCTCTTGTTCCTCTACGCCTTTTACGCGCTGGGCGCCTTCGGCGTGCAGGCCTGGCAACGAAGGCAGGCGGTGATGTCATTTGACGACGTGCACGGCTACCCGCTCATTGCCTGGGTGCGCGCCAACCCGCAGGCGAGCGCTGAAGATCTCGACGTCGCCGCGCACCGGATGTTGGAGTTCCCGCGCATCGCCACGCGCGTGGTGCCGATGTTGGGGCTCGTGGCTACCATGATTCCGATGGGGCCAGCCTTGAAGGGGCTATCCGATGGCAATCTGGCCCAGGTCTCGGACAACCTGGTGATTGCCTTCTCGGCGGTGATCCTGGCGCTCCTTGCCGCCTCGCTCACCTATTGGATTGTCTCCGTGAGGAGGCGCTGGCTGGCCGAGGAACTGGCGTGGCTAGCGAAGCAACAGAGTGGGGCGCAAGCCTCCGTGACGGAGCTGCCCTATGCTGACGAAGTGGAAGCGGGAGCGGCGGCATGAAGTTCCTGCACGAGACCGAAAGCGACGATCCGATCCTGTCGGTCGTCAATCTCATCGATATCTTTCTCGTCGTTATCGCCGCGCTCCTGATCGCCGTGGCGCAGAACCCGCTCATCAACCCGTTCTCGATACAGGACGTGACGGTAATCGTCGATGCCGGCAAGCCCTCGATGGAGATGATCGTCAAGAAGGGCGAAAAACTGGAGAAATACAAAGCGAGCGGCGAGATCGGAGAGGGCGAGGGCGAGAAGGCGGGCACCGCATACAGGATGAGAGATGGCACGATGGTCTATGTGCCGGAGGGCGCATCCGTTTCCGAGCCTTGAGGCAATCAAGTGCTGTTGATTTCTACGTCGAATTGACCCGGGGTTTTCATCTGAAACTGGCCCACGGCGATCGCCAAGGGTCAGGTGCCCCATTGGTTCCTTCGTCGGCCTCACCTTGATCTCGATGTCATAGACGAGGCGATTCAGGCACTCCTTCTGCTTGCGATCGGACTGATTGGAAAAATCACCGCAGAGCATGGCTGACACCTTGGGTTGCGGAATACCCATGCGCCGCCTCCCTTCTTTCTGCGCGAGGTTAAGCTTGCGAATCGCTCGCGTGATTTCGATCACCAGGCCAGAGTCGATCTTGAGCTTCTGCGCGTCGCGCAGGCCCAGATCGGTAAAGACGTTACCCTGCCGGTCTCGACTTCGATGCATTCAATGCATCTTTTTGTCATTCATGCATTCTCAGGGCAGAAAAGTCACGACCGCCTCCACACATTGGACCCGCGCGTTGCGTCGAACGGCATTCCCGCCCAAGGTGCTGAACTGCGAGTTTTCTTCCAAATACTCAACTTTCGAAAAACGGTCGCCTCCGAACTCGATGAAGTCCTTGGCGGACAGGCCGTTGCTGGATCTGCCGACGGGAAAGGTGAGCACGAGTTTCAAGCGCGAAGTCGCGCAGATATCGATGAGTTCTGCTGCCGCCCGTTTCGCTTCCGTCTTGCGGCTGAATTCGGACGCCGGGCGTTCTTTTGCTGGTGGATAGCGCCCTTGCCCGGAAACATTAACCTCGCGCCCACCCGCCAGAGTCTCGAGCACGTGGTAGAAACGGCTGTAATGAACACCCGAATAAGGCGGGTCGGCAAATACGAGATCGCCAGGGCGCAACATCCGCAAAGTGGCGCGAAAGTCACGGGTGGTAGCTTTGCCCGGCCGACGTGCGGCACGTCTGGCAATGGCATGCGCTGCCTCGGCGACCTTCCCCCAGACGTCGCGACTCCACGATTCCACGATATAGCGCGCGGCGCCAGCCGTAGGTTGGAATGGCTGCGCGGTATGCCCCGGCGCGGCAACACACCGGCTGGCGGCCTCGACCAAGGCTGCAAGCGCGACATCGCGCCTGGGCGCGGAACGCGGCAGCGTTTGCCGCAAAGCGTCGAGGACGAGTGCCTGGGCGGGAGAAAAATAGTACCCGCCATATGCCTTGGACATGGGCCAGCATCCGCCGACGCGGTCGAGCAGCGGCGGCAGAACCACGCTGGAAAAGCGGCGCGAGCGCTCGACAGCAATGCGAATCTCGGCAGGATCGTCAAGCTCGGGGGCGACCGAGCGCATGGCATTGGGAAAATGAGCAATAACACGATCAATCCGCTCTTGCGCCACCACGAACCAGGAGGCAAGCAGCGATTCCACATCGAGCGGCTTAGTGCGTTCCACGACCGCGGCAGCGCGCGCGCTGGCAAAGCGCTGCAGGTCTCCGGCATGAACAATGAGGTCGGTGTTTTCGGCGAGGAACCAGGAAACGATGCCCGAGCCGCAGAAGGGATCCGCGGCCTGGCCGGCGTCACGCGCATGCTCCAGCAGCACATCGCTCAAGATAGGCAATAACCTGCCTTTATGGCCCATGTATTTCACGCCAACACACCCCAGGCAAGACAAATCTCGGGCCGGGAAAGCCGGGCAGCGCGATGGGCATTGCTCTCCTTCCAAAGTGACTGGGGCAATGGTGACCGGATCTCGATCTCGTCCAGCGCCAGCCGATAGTCATCAGAGAGATCAACAAGCTCCACCTCTGCTTCCAGGCTCCGCAAACCGGCATGTTCCAACCAATGAGCAAGCCATATCTGTGCCGGACCGTGCGTTTCCTGCATACTCTCGCGCACCGACAGGGTCGCCAGGCGCAGCAGGAAAACGGCGCGGCACAGCATATTCGCGAGACCGGTATTTCCCTCTTCGGCCAACCGGAAGGGGCGATCGAGAGGTCTCGCCGTCAGCGTCTTCCGGAGAGTTTCGGCATCGGCGCCGCAGCGGCTGGTGACTTCGTGCACGACACCGTTCAAGTCATCATCATCGGCCACAAGATCGGTGAAACCATCTTCCGCCCAATCCTCTGTTTCTTCCTTGCTGCGCACGCGTTTGAGCGTCAGCAAAGCGCGGCGCACCAGGAAACGGATCAGCTCGATGTCGAAGCGCCAACGGTCATTATCCGGCAGCAGCAATTCCCACAATTCGCGCAGCAGTTCGAAGTCGGCTTCCGTCATATGCGCCAAGGGTCGGCTTACCCAAAACGCATCATAGCTCGCGACATTGCGCGCCAAACTGTCGTCTTTTCCGACCTGAACGAGATCATAGCCCCAGCCATACAGGCTGCGATCAATGCCCAGAACGCTTAGACTCTCTTCGAAGTCCGCTAGACTCACGCCGGGCAATAGGGTGATTTGCCTGAGCAGAGCGGCGGCGTCATCACGCTTGACCCATTCGGGCCAAAACGCCCAGACGAGATCATGGGTTTTCCCTTTTTGGATTTCACAGCGTGATCCACGCTCATCCAGACAAAAACCATCACCTTGCTTGATACGGATGCCACTGCCCGAAAAAAGCGATAGTGCCGCCCGCAGCTCCGCGTAATATGCGAAATGCTGGGCATTGTCGCTGGCATGAACCAGACAGGCATGGAAGGCGCTTGCGCAATAACGCCACCCCTCGACGAGATGCGCGATCTGCTCCGCTGCAAGCGTCCTGGCGGGGTCCTCGGAATCATCCACCGCAAGCAAGTCGCCGAATTGCCGAATCGGACCGAGGCGCTCGAAAGCCATCCGAACCGGCTGTCCGGAGGCAGTCCGACAGACGCTGGCGCAGTCCGGTTTGCCGCCTGTCATCGGCTACCACCTTCTTCCATCGGCCAACGGAGCAAGCTAACAGCTTCCTTGGCGGCATGCGCCACTTCCACATCCTCTGCATCACACAAAACTCTCATCAATTTCCGCTGCAAGGCGGAATAACCGCTGCTTCCACGGTAGACGGACTGCGCGTCTCTTTTCTCGGGAGCAAGACCAGGGAAACTACTGGTTCGCCAATCGAAGTCATCGATCAATGCCTTGGATACCTTGGCAAGGAATGTGTTGATAGCTACCAATTTGTCTAGCTCACCGAGCGAGTTCGTAACGGTTGCGTCATCGGTCGTTTCCGAAATCTCGTCGCTCTGCCATGCATCCAGTTCCAACGCCTCGTAATTGGACTGACAGATTGCGTTGAACACGACGCTGATGGCGCGCACTCCCTGATCGGTAGCCAACAATGAATACTCTCCGGCAAAGGCCGGGTGATGTTCCACCTCAATCTGAAGCGCGGACTGGGTTTTTGCGCTCGCGCAGGCTCTCACCCATTCCGCCTCCGAGCAATCGACGGCTTCTTTTACCTTTTCCCAGATTCGAATCAGAAAAGCCGCCTGTTGTGCCCGCTTCCATGGCAGCACATAGGCTTTTCCGTGTCGATCAATGGCGCCGAAGAGGCCGCCAATTTCCGCTTCTCTACCCCACGGGCGGACGAAACTTACAGTCAGCGTTCTGATAAACGCCGCATTGGATACATGACCAGGTACGCGCTTACCAAACAATTCAATCCGTTCCCGCCAGGGACTCTTAGGATGGCGCCACAGAATTTCCGTGAGCTCTTGCGCACGGTGCTCGCGATAGACCCTGATCGCCTCGCCACTTTCCAGCCACTGCTGGCTACGCAATTCAGGATACAGATCAAAGGCTAGGCTCGGATTGATTTTCTTCGGTTCTACGTTGATTACCCAAAACAGATACGCCTGCCAAGCCGGACTCAGATTGTCGAAAAACACCACTGGCACGCAGTAGTCGTCACCGGGATCGAAACCTTCCGCGATCGCATACAACCTGTGTTGCCCGTCGATCACCTCGAAGGGTGCCAACTCGTCTTCAGGAACGGGGTTCTTGCCATCAGATTCATCAGGCAGCATCAAAAAAGCATTGCCATCGACTTCATCGATATGGGCAGCATTCTTAGGAAGAAGTGCCAGGTCTTTTCCTCCGCGAGCGCGTGTGACGCCTTCCGGAATCAGATTGACCAAGATGGCGCCCGGCAGCCAGCCTGGATGGATGAGATGGCGATGCTCATCCGGATCAAGCGTGCTTTGACTAGAGAGCGGATAACCATATTGGATATAGCGGGCGATATCCCTGGAGCGTCTATCGTCGTGCGCCCGTTGATAGCCCGGCTGTGGGTGCGCCTGCCTTCGAGCTTGCACGTCTCGTCTTCTGACACCCGAGAGCGCATGGAGGATACGCAGCGGCATTGCCCCCACATAAAAATGATGCGGTGGTTCTCCAAGATCGTCATCAGGATGCCAGCCTCCAGCCCCCCAACTTTGCAGCCATTGAGGCACCTTGAGCAACGGAATTCTTTTTCTTTGCGACATGCCCTTTACCCCTCCCGGATGTCATGATCCGTCTATGTGCTGCCGATTCGACGATTATTGGCAAGCTCGATAACGGCTTGCCTCGCGTGTGTCCGCATCGACAATGCGCAGGGTATCAGATTCCACGGATTGTTACACGAATTCATATTGTTACGACACAACACGACCCGCGCCGCAGGGTATCGCCGAGCTTCCTGATGGAACAGAGACGCGATATTTTGGAAAATACTCGGCAAAGTTCGCCCCTACCCTGCGCCAAACGCTTTCAAGGCGCCCTGCGCCAGTTTCGACTAACGGGATAAGTTATTTGCAATCATATGGCTATATGAACTTCTGGTATTTGCCAGACGTTGCCAGTTGTTGCCTGTCGTTGCCAGTCTTTGCCAGACGTACAGGGTTTCGTCGCCGGTCATGCGATCGCAAGCGTCAGGTGCCCCATCGGTTCCTTCGCCGGCCTCACCTTGATCTCGATGTCATAGCCGAGGCGATTCAGGCAGTCCATCAGCTTGCGCTCGGACAGGTTCGAGAAATCCCCGCGCATCATGGCCGACACCTTGGGTTGCGAGATGCCCATGCGTTTTGCCGCCGCTTGTTGCGTCAGACCCAGGGCGCGCATCGCCTTCCTGATCTCAACCACCAGGCCGGTCTTGATCTTCAGTTTCTCCGCATCAGGCAAGCCAAGGTCGGCAAAAACATTGCCCGAGCCACGCTGAACCTCGATACCTTCAATGATCCGTTTTTGCATTTCGCAACTCCTCTACCAATGCCTCGGCGATCTTCAGCCGGGCGCGGATGATGTCCATGTCCGCCTTCGGTGTGGCGATCCCGCTCTTGCTTTTCTTCTGGAAGCAGTGCAGAACGAACACCGCCTCGGCGAACTTCACCGTGTAGACCGCTCGATATGTGCCGCCGGCATCGTCCTCGACCACTTCCAGCACACCGGCGCCGCCGAAGCCCTTGAGCACCTTCGCTGCATCATCCCGGTCGCCCATCTGCGCCAACGACAGCGCATAACCAAAACGCCGGCGGACACCAGGCGGTAACGCCATCAAGTCTCTGTAGCTGCTCCCGATCCATTCGAGCGGTTTTTCCTGGCCAGTCATGTCAGGATTATACATGAACAAGTATAAATGAGGGAGCCGGGATGAAAGCAATCTTGAGATTGATCCAGAAACAGGGCCCCATGCCGAAATACAGGCCCAGACGCAAAGCGATGTCGGCGGTGAGGCACAGGCGAGAAGGAATCCATCTTTCGCCTTGTCTGCGCAGTCGTAGCCCGGCTACGATATCCCGCACGATTTCAAATACCTGAGGCAATGCGGGGTTTGGCAGGCACAGGGTTTCACCGCTCCCGCCCCGCCTCCTGCCAAGCCTTCTGCACCGGAGACAGCAGGTACTCCATCACGGTGCGTTGCCCCTGATGGATCTCGGCGATGACCTGCATGCCGGATGAGAGCCGCAAGCGGTTGCCATCGGTTTCGAGATGCTGGGCATCCAGCCTGACGAGGGCCTTGTAGCGCAGGCCGACGGCGGCATCGGGCGCGTCACCCCCTGCCTTCGAGGATGAAATCGGCTGATCGGCCGCATCGGGGCCGACATGGATGACGGTGCCGTCGATCATGCCGTACTTCTGGAACGGATACGCCGAGAGTTTCAGTTTCACGCGCTGATCCCGGTGCACGAAACCCACGTCCTCGTTCTTCACGTACACCTCGGCCTGCAGCGGTTCGCCATGCGGGACTAGCGTCATCAGCACGCTTCCCGGTGATACGACCGTCCCGACCGTGTGCGTGGCCAAGTCCTTGATCACGCCGCGCTGCGGCGCGCGCAGGGACAGCAGGGCTGCCTTGTACTCGATCTTTTCCAGTTCGTCCCGCAACTTGCGGAACTGCGACTCGGTCTCGACCCGCTCGTTCTGCAACTCGGCCCGATAGTTGGAGGTGATCTGCGCCAGCTTCTTCTCGCTGGCGGCAAGGGTCGCCTTGAGGCTCGCCACCGTGGCCTCCTGGGCGCGCAAGTCCTGTTCCTTCTCGATGCGGTCGCGCTGTTTCTCTTCAACCGCCAATGGGCTCAAGAAGCCCTCCCTGCCCAGCTTCTCGAAAGCGGCCGCGCTCTTGCGGTAGGTCGGCACCGTCTCCCTCAACTTGCGCGCCAGCTCTTCCGCGGCCTGCAGGTCGTGGCGGGTTTTGGCGAGGGTGGCCTGTTCCTGCGCCACCGCATCCAGGTAAGCCTGGCGGTGGGCGGCATACTGACTGGCGACCTGCGCGTAGATCTCCGGCGCGTCAGATGCCTCCGCGTGCATCGGCAGTCCGGCCAGTTCGGCATCGATGCGCCGCAACTGCAGGCGCTTGAGCTCGTACTCGTTGCGCAGGGTGCGGGCGTCGGCTTCGGTCAGCTTGGCATCCATGCGCATCAGAATCTGGCCGGCCTCGACCGATTGCCCTTCGCGCACCAGGATGTCCTGCACGATGCCAGCCTCCGCCGGCTGCACGATCTTCACGTAGGTCTGCGGCACTAGCCGCCCTTCGGCCGAGGCGACGATGTCGAGCTTGCCGAAGCTCGCCCATGCGAGCAGGACGGCGAACAAGGCCACGACGCAATAGAGCACCGTCCGGGGCAATTTGGCCGGCGGGCTCTCCTGGAGGGAGAGCAGCCCGGGCGCGAAGTCGAGCGCGTCGGCCGACAGGGGCATGACCGCGGGTTTCATGCGTCGCCCTTCAATGGGTGGTCGGCATCGGCGCCGGCGGCCATTCCCGCACCATCACCGCCCCCGGCCGCGCCGGGTCCGGCAATAGCGCTGAAACCTTCTTGCCCGGGAACATCGTTTCGCGCAGTTCCTTGAGGGTCTCCTCCAGCTGGCCGAAGGGCGCCACCGCATCGATGATCCAGACGTGCTCGCCGGATTTCCATTCGTGCGGCGCGATCTTGGGCTGGCTGGAACGTAGCCTAGAGTCGACCTGGTCGTTGACGAAGGCCCAGGTCACGAAGGCGTAAGGCAGGCCGCTCCTGGTGTAGAGGCGGCATTGATCGAGCACGATGGGTGGCAGCACCGCCCAGTCCGTGTCGCCCAGGAACATGAATTTCTTCACCGGGTCGCGGGCGTAGAGCCACAGGGCCGGGCCGAGGATGGGTAGCTTGGCCAGGGCATCCCTGGCCTGTTCCAGTGCCGCCAGGGCGGCGGTTTCAGTGGTCTTGTCGGTCATGAGTGTCCTTTGTCATTCGTTTCAGCCAAGGCGGTAGCCGCACACGGTCGCATCGAAACGGCTGCCCACGGCCTGCTCCTGGCTGCCGAAGTGGGCATCCTTCAGCGTACCCTGGGCGACGGCGAGCGAAATGGCGGGTTCGCCCCCGGCGGCGTAGCGGGTCGCCAGCTCGCCGCCCAGCGCCGCCGAGTCGCTGCTGGCCAGATGCGCATCGAGCAGGCCGTTCATCAGGCGCCACTGCGACAGCTTCGGGTTGGCGACGCGGGCCGCATCGAACCGCTGCACCAGCGCCTTGAAGTCAAAGGTGTCGATCGCCCAGCCGGTGGGGCTGGTCACCCCCCAACCCCGATAGGCTACCGCCTCGACCACCTGGAGCGTGTCCACCGTCTGGTTGCCGGCGGCCGCGTACCAGTCCTTGAGGGTGATCTGACTGCCGCCGCCGGTCGAGAGGACCAGATCCGCGCCGGTCTTCTTGAAGACCAGGTCGCGCTCGTCGATGCCGCCGCCCAGGGACAGGGTGTTCGAGGCACCAACGCTCGGCAGCACCACGTCCCGGCCATCGCCCCGGTTGAAGGCGATGACATTGGCGCCGCCGCCCGCCTGGATGATGTCGTCCTGCTGGCCGCCGGCCAGAAAGTCATTGCCATCCCCGCCATCCAGACGGTCGTCCTGCCCGCCGCCAAACAAGGCATCGCTGCCGCCCTGTCCGAACAAGCCGTCCCGGCCGTTCGATCCGGCCAGCACGTCGACGCCGCAGCCGCCGTCGAGCGTATCGTCGCCGGTGCCGCCCTGCAGGTAGTCGTCGCCGCCCTCCCCGTATACGGTGTCGCCGCCCGACCCCGCATAGACGATGTCATGGCCGCTGCCGGAGCGGATGACGTTGTTGCGCGGGCCGCCCACGATGATGTCGTCGTCGCGGCCGGTCGTGATGGCGGCGGTCCAGGGCGTACCAAAGGTGATGCGCGTCTTGATCAGCAGATCGTCGAGGGTCTTGACGCTTCCGTCGGCGAACTCGAAGCGCTCGATGGGCGAGGTGACCCGACCGCAACGATCCACGCTCACCGCGAAATCGAAGCCCTGATCCGCCTGTTCGCAGCCGCCGGCATTGAGCACCCGCACCTGGGCCGTAAAGACGCCGTTGGTCTCGGTGATGCGCAGGGCCACGTTGTCGAGGGAGAGTCCTGCGCCGAAGCGCACCGTATCCGTGCCCGATATGTCGTCGATCCGGTCCAGCCCGTCGCCGAGGTTGATCAAGTAGGTATCGTTCCCGGTCCCGCCGATCAGGACATCGTTCCCCCGGCCGCCGGAGAGCCGGTCGTTGCCGGCCTGCCCATCGAGCCGGTCATTGCCGGCGCCGCCCGAGATGTAGTTATCTCCGGCGTTGCCGATGAGCGTGTTGTCGGCACCGTTGCCGCCCGCGCCGATGTGGCCGCTGCCGGTCAGGATCAGGTTCTCGACGTTTTCCGGGAGGACGTAGCTGACGCTGGTGTAGATCGTGTCGATACCGGCATTGAAGGCTTCGACGACCGTGTCGCCGACGTCATCGACGATGTAGTCATCGTCGCCCGTCCCGCCCGCCATGGCGTCGGCTCCGGCCCCGCCATCGAGGCGGTTGCGGCCGCTGTTGCCGACCAGCACGTTGGCGAGTTCGTTCCCGGTGGCATCGATGTCGGCCGAGCCGGTCAGCGTCAGATTCTCGACGTGGGCCGAAAGCCAGTGGCTCACGCTGGCGAACACCGAGTCGGTGCCTTCCAGGGCGGCCTCGGTGACCGTATCCCCGGCGTTGTCGACGAGGTAGATGTCGTCGCCGGCCCCGCCGATCATCGCGTCAGCGCCCGCGCCGCCGTCGAGCACGTTGTTGCCGCCGTTGCCGACCAGGACGTTGTCCAGGGTGTTGCCGGTGGCATCGATATTGGCGCTGCCCAGGAGCTCGATGCGCTCGACATTGTCCGGCGTGGTCAGGCTGACCATGGTGCGCACGGTGTCGTAGCCGCCATTGACCGCCTCGATCACCCGGTCGTCGAGACTATCCACATAGTAGATATCGTTCCCGGCGCCGCCGGTCATGGTGTCGGCCCCCGCGCCGCCGTCGAGCACATTGGCGGCGTCGTTGCCGATGAGAAGGTTGTCGAGGACATTGCCGGTGCCGTCGATGGAAGCGTTGCCAGTCAGCGTCAGGTTCTCGACATGCTCGGGCAGGACGAAGCTGACGGAGGCCAGCACCGAATCCGTGCCTTCGCCGAAGAACTCGCGCACCAGCTCGCCCGCGTTGTCGACGACGTAGGTGTCGTCACCGCCGCCGCCGGCCATCACGTCGGCCCCGGCGCCGCCATCGAGGCGGTTGCGGCCGCTGTTGCCGACCAGGGTGTTGGCCAATTCGTTGCCGGTGGCATCGATGTCGGCCGAGCCGGTCAGCGTCAGGTTCTCGACATGCTCGGGCAGCACGAAGCTGACGGAGGCCAGCACCGAATCCGTGCCTTCGCCGAAGAACTCGCGCACCAGGTCGCCCGCGTTGTCGACGATGTAGATGTCGTCGCCGGCACCGCCGATCATCGCGTCGGCACCCGCACCGCCGTCGAGCACGTTGTGGCCGGCATTGCCGACGATCACGTTATCCAGTTCATTGCCGCTGCCAAAGAGGTCGCCGGTGCCGCTCAGGGTCAGGTTCTCGACGTTCGCGCCCAGGGTGTAATCGATGCTGCTGATCACGGTGTCCGTGCCTTCGGCGGCGTTCTCCATCACCACGTCGCCGGCCTGATCGACCACGTAGGTGTCGTTGCCGCGCCCGCCCACCATGACGTCGGCGCCGGCGCCGCCGTCGAGGCGGTTGTCGCCGGCATTGCCGGTCAGACGGTTGTCGAGCTCGTTGCCGGTGGCGTCGATATGGCCCGTGCCGGTCAGGATCAGGTTCTCCACGTGGGCCGCCAGGGCGTGGCTGACGCTCGCCTTGACCGTATCGATACCTTCGCCGGCCCGTTCGACCACCGTATCCCCGGCGTTGTCGACGAGATACGTGTCATCCCCCGCGCCGCCGATCAGCGTGTCCGCGCCCAGTCCGCCATCGAGCCGGTCGTTGCCGGCGCCGCCGGTGAGCGTGTTGTCGCCGCGATTGCCGACGAGGATGTTGTCCATTTCGTTGCCGTGGCCCGCCAGATCGGCCGAGCCGGTCAGCGTCAGGCTCTCGATGTGGGCGCCCAGGGTGTAGGCGATGGCGGCCCGAACGGTGTCGTTGCCTTCGTTTTCCAGCTCGGTCACCGTGTCGGACGGATCGTCCACGACATAGATGTCGTCCCCCGTCCCGCCGAGCATTTCGTCGGCCCCTGTGCCGCCGTCCAGCAGGTCGTTGCCCGCGCCGCCATCCAGGCGGTCGTCGCCGTCCATGCCGTAGAGCTCGTCGTCGCCGTCGCGGCCGAAGAGCGCATCCGCGCCCGCCTCGCCGAAGAGCTGGTCGTCGCCGGCGTCGCCGGAGAGCAGGTCGTTGCCCCAGCCGCCGGCGATGAGGTCGTTGCCCGCCCCACCGAAGACCACGTCGTTGCCGCCTTCGGCAAAGATCGCGTCGTGCCCGTCGCCGCCGAAGACGACATCGTTGCCCAGGCCCGCGTAGACCACGTCATCACCTGCGCCGCCTATCACCAGATCATTGTCGGCGCCCGAGTAGATCAGGTCATTGCCATCGCCGCCGTCGATGAGGTCGTTGCCGCCATCCTCGAAAATCACGTCGTCGCCCGAGAGGCCCTTGACGATGTTGTTGCCGTTCTTGCCTAGGATGAGATCCTTGCCCTCGGTGCCGACGATTTCCTCGCCGCTCGGGGAGAACGGCGACGTGTTGACTGTCTGCGTCGTGCCATCGCCTTGCAGCACCTGCGTTTCGTTGCTGTAGGCGAAGGTCACGTCGGCGATGGCGATCTCGCTGCCATCGGCCTTCGTCATGCTTCCGACACCGTGCACCGTCTGGCCGTTGATGATCTGGAACCGGCCATCGCTCGTCAGGTTGACGGCGGTGATGCCCATTTCCGACAGGGTGCGGAATTCGCCCGGATCGGTGACGCCGTTCTGGTTGGCGTCCTGCCAGACGCCGAATTTCGCCCATTTGTCGTCGAGGGCCGAGAAGCGCCCATCGCCGTTGCTGTCGAAGGCGCGCAAGCCTTCGAGATCGCTCTGCGCCCCGTCCTTATAACGGGCGAAGCTGATTTCGCCCGGCTTGTCGATCTTGCCGTCGCCGTCGATGTCGTAGGCCAAGAGGCCGTCGTCCTTGCCGATCCAGGCGGTGCGCCGCTTCCAGCCGTCGCCATTGACGTCGAAGAAGACGTTGGAGTCGTCGACGTTCACGAACTCGAAGCCGTTGCCGTTCAGATCGACGGCGATCGGCTTCTTGCCGCCACCGCCGCCGGGCGGCGTCGGCGGGAGATACGGACCGTAATGCGGCACCGTGATCGACTGGATGGTGCTGGCCCCGTGCGGGTCGGTGATCCTGACCTGGAAGACGTCGGTGGTCGGGTACACCGCCTGGCCGGGCAGGTTGCCGGGGTAGTACAGCGTGCCGTCCTTGATGCCCGCATACTGGCCGTTGTAGACGATACGGTCGCTGGGAATGCCCGGCTCTTTCCAGCTCGTGTACTGGAAGCTGCCGTCCGCGTTCAGGCTGACCGCGCCATACTGGGGCTGATTGACGATCTCGTAGGTGAGGCTCGATGCCGGGTCGTCCACGTCGGCGCCGGTCACCCGCCCGGCGCCACTGTCCTCGAAAGCGATGGGTGTGGTGTGGTACTCGGCGTTCCAAAGTCCGGCGGGCGGGTTGTAGACGATGGTCTCGTTACCCTCCCAGTCGCGCTGGATGGCATAGGGCGTATAAATGGGATTGCCGCCGCTCATGTAACCGCCGCCGCCCCATTCGTCCGAAGAGTATTGGATTGGCGTGTACCCATACACGGGCCGGGTGGTGTGATCCACGCGATCCAGCGTCGGCGCGTCGTTGACGTTCTGCAGGGTGATGTCCACCGTCGCGGTGCCGGTCTGGCCGTTGGCCGCCTGCGCCACATAGTCGAACCCAGCCTCATTGCCCGCGTAGTTCGCCTCGGGCAGGAAGTGGATGAAGCCATTGGCGTCGATGAAGCCCGACCCATGCCGGAAATTGGTCAGTCCCGTGATGCTGAGCTCGCGCCCCGGGATGCCGCCCAGGGTGTCGTTGGCGAGCAGATCGGCGGGGCTGACGATGATCTCCACGTCCTCGAAGCCCG